>JAUXNQ010000032.1 GCA_030682715.1 Methylotenera sp.
CCGCAAATAATCTGTTTCAATTTAGCTTTGTGACGGTTGAAAAAGCCTCTATTTATTTCTCGGTTTCTACTCGACGCATCCGCAAATTATTAAGCGACGGTCGTTTGGCTGGCAATAAAAGGGGCAAGGCATGGCAGATTCTCTACCCCTACCGATTAACCACTGGCCGACGTGGGCCACACATGCTTCAAAGGCAGAATGAAGGTCGATTGTTTAGGGATTATGTGCCAAAGAATAAACGGAACACTTGATAGTGAACTCCAAAAGAAAAAAAACGAAAGGACTGAAAATCTTTCAACGGCTGATTACCGAACGAAAATTTAATCGCAGTATTTTTTAAACCATGCACCAAAAGCGGAAATTTAAACTTGAATCGCTATACATTATACGAAGTACAGTATATTATTTTGCGGAACAGTTATTCATTTTCAACCCTGCTTTTGGTCTCTTCCAAAAGGAGCCAAAATGGCAAACGCTACACCGCAACAAAATTACAATATTCAGCTTTCTAGACTTCAATTAGAGTTACTCGCTAAACTAATTGATGAAGGGCTTTACGCTCATGAATCTGGATTTCCTCACAAAAACCCCAAGCTTCTAAAACGCACCTGTGATGTGTTCTGGGAGCATCTGAAACCGTCCCCCGAAGAAAAGCTTATGCGCATGCAAAGCTGGATTGACCAGATTTACGTCAAGCGCATAGCTGACGTAAATCTGGTCAAGGCGGCTTGATTATGATTATCGCTGAATCTAGGCTTAATCACGCTGCCTTCCAATCTTCCAAATGTGAGCCAGTTAGCCTGCGCAGCTTTGCTGATAGCAACGGTCTTTCATACAATCTACTACGCAAATATTGCAATCAAGGTCGCGTTATTGGTGCCCGTCAACACGTCAGGACTAAGCATTGGTGGATTTACCCGCCCGCCAAAATTGTGCCTAGTCAACTTCGTTGGTGAAGCGCAAAAAGTACAAACGCAAGCCATACAAGCCCATTGATAGAGAAAAATTTAAGGAAGTTAGATTGATGAATCGATTGAGTGTTGAAGATGTTGCCAAGTTGCTTCAGGTGACCAGTAGAACGATAGCGCATTGGGAATGCGGTGCGACCCGCATCCCCTATTCTGCGTTTAAGCTGCTGCGCTGCCTTGCCAATGGTGCATTGTTGTCGTCGGCTTGGAAAGGTTGGGTAATCAAAGGTGACACCCTTTGGTCGCCCGTGGGTAGACCTTTCCGACAACATGAACTCACTTACATTTCTCATTACTTTACGATGGCGCGTTACTGGCAAGCGGATTATGAACGCCGAAATACAAAACGGCAAGCGGCGCACGTAATCGACTTTAAACCGCTTTTACGCTTGGTGTTAGGGGGTAAACATGACTAACCCCCTAAAAACGCTTCAAAACGCCTTAAATGGTGTTATGAGGTATGGGGGAACTCGGTTCCCCCATGTAGACTTGCGCCATTTCGCATTGAGGCGCAGTTTATCGCGTGCGGTTAAGGTTGGTAGCTTGCTGAAGGTCATTGCGCGCCCTGCCGACGGTTTTAAGGTTTTGGGTTTGACCTGGTGTTTTAGGCAGTGTGCGTGTCTTATAACATGCACACTTCTTCACCCACGGGTTAAAACATATTTACTGGCAACCCCTTTGTATCCGTTGCCAGTATTAGCTCTCAGGGGTTTCTTATGCTAAAAAACTATTCCGCCTCAAACTATGAAACACCAAAGCCGACAAGGGACGGTGAATTTATGCTTGATGGTAAGCTGGTTGCAGTCAATGTGGACTTAGCTTCCAAGCTGTTTCACACCTCAACGCGGCGTGTCCGTCAGATGCTGCTGGATGGGAAATTGAAAGGCACTAAGTTTGGCAAGCTCTGGCGTATCAATTACCCGTTTCAAATCGTCATGGGTAAACGCGGTCCGATGCTGGGTTATAACCGATACGAAAGGCGTATAAAAAGTCGGAACATTAACGATTTTGAAAACTCCGCTTTTACGAAGGGAGCCTGAAAATCTTTCAACGGCTGATGACCAATCGAAAATTTAACCCTGTATTTTTAAAAATAGGCACTAAAAGCAGTTAAATTGAATTTGTATTCCTATACATTATACGAAGTAAGTTGCATGTAAATAAAGC
>JAUXNQ010000027.1 GCA_030682715.1 Methylotenera sp.
GCTTACGCCAGCGGGTGAGTGAGGACGGATCAATCGGCGGCTCATGTTGGAAGTGCGTTTCACCACATGAAGTGTTGCCAATAGGGGTTCTCTACCCAGCTCCAGATCAGCGCTTCATCGGACAAGGCAAAGGTATGTTGCAGATACAGCAAGCTGGCGTTCAACCGTGGCGGTGTGGCAGGACGTCCTGTTTTAGAGGGAAAGAACCCAAACCATTGCGTTTCAAAGACTTCCAAGTCAATCAAAGCAGCGAGATCAACACTTGCTGAAATAACTCACCGGAGGCAGGAGACTGGCGTTTAGGTCCCATAAAACACTCTGAAATTTGCAAGAAATCAAAGCGTTATTATCGCATTTCTGGTAAATTCACACCACCAAATGTTAACTATTACCTAATAAAATCAATTGGTTGGGAGTTGTTCATGGGCGACTATTTAGTGGAGTAGCTATAATCCGAGATTTTCCATTTGACCCCGTCATTCCCGCGCAGGCGGGAATCTAGGCGAGGTAGTATTCTTGGATGTAAGTGGCTCATACTCTCTTGAAACCTAACTAGACGCTCAATTAGACAAAGCTAAGTTTCTGCAACATTGCATAGACTAAGCAACTTGACACCTTGCCCTAAAAATTTCCACAAATAAAAAAGTTACATACCCTAAATCCATTATAAATCAATCTATTGCGCTAATGGCTTCCATTATAAATTTTGTCTAATGGAAAATCTCGGTTAAAAATCAGCATCCGTTAAAAACGTATTACCACTTTTTTAAAGGATGCTTGTTAATCGTTATCTGAGTGAGATTGTTTGTAACCGATACAAGCGGTGATGTTAAGTTGGATAGATGTACTCACATGCAGGATTAGCATTTGATTAAGCGATAATCGTTTGTAGGTAATGTCTTGTCGTGTTGGTGAATTTTACTCTCCCTGTTAACGACTCTAAAATCAACCTCAAATTAAAAGCGACTGCAAATGTTAATTAATTTGCTGTCGCTTGTATGCTTCTTAAATCATCAATGATTTGCTGAGAATGATTTGAAACATCCACGCTATTGTAGATTTTAATTATTTTGGAATCTGGATCAATCAAAAATGTGTAGCGTTTTGCAATTTTAGTGAAGATTAGGTTGGTAAGTGCGTGGTAAGTATCCGCTACATTACCGTCTGTATCAGCGAGTAAGGTGAATGGCAGATGATATTTCTCTGCAAATTTCTGATGAGAGGCTTCTGAATCAACACTGACTCCAATTACCTTAGCATTCAATTGTTCTAATTTAGATAAATCATCTCTGAATTGACAAGCTTCTTTGGTACACCCTGGCGTGTCATTTTTAGGGTAAAAATAGAGCACTACATATTTCCCTTTATAATCAGATAGAGAATGTTCGCGACTTTTAGTGTCTTTTAATTTGAAATCAGGGGCATTCTCACCAATAGTTAGACTTGGTTGCAGGGATGAGAAATGGCGGTAGCCTAAAAATGCAACGATTATGATCGCTACATAGAATAAAACCTTAATTAACATAAAATAATTCTCGTTTGATTTTGTTCGATAATGTATAAATCTACCAGAATGTAGACATTGTTTTTTTTCAATCTAACAAACGTATGACATTATTACCTCTAATCACGTAATGTTTTATTTAGCACATCTAGGCATTTATAATGCTGCACTGATATCCCCCCCCGTAGCTCAGTGGATAGAGCATCCCCCTCCTAAGAGGAGAATTTTCAGATAGTTCAATTTTTATTTTTATAAATCAATAAGTTAATGATTTATAAACCAGTCTAATCCAGTGCTGATGTATCCAAAATCTATCCCAAAAATAGTTAAGATAATTCAAAATAATTAGATTTTTGCATGGTGTCCCCGACAGGAATCGAACCTGTAATTGATTCTTAGGAGGAATCTGTGATATCCGTTTCACTACAAGGACACAAAAATGATATTCTACCGTTTTGAGTAGTATTAGTGAAATTTAAACAATTCTTTTTTGAGTATTTGATCTATAACCAGAAAAAATCTCCTCTTCTTTTTCTCCTTTGACTCTTCGATCAAGGATTCTGTGATTTTCAGAATTTGCTAATGGAGAATCCAGAATCCAGAATCCAGAATCCAGAAACTGGAGATATTATTGAAGGTACTGGCGGTTTACGCAAGATTAGATTTGCTGATGCAAAACGGGGTAAAGGTAAACGTGGTGGTCTGCGTGTTATTTATTATTGGTGGTCAGCAGGAAAACAGTTCTGGCTATTTACCATCTATAACAAAGATGAGAAGGATGATTTAAAACCTGCTCAGAAAAAGATTTTGAAAGAGTTAATCAAGCAAGAGTTAGACGTAAAGAGATCAGCATGAAACGTAATTTATTGAATGAGTTAAAGGAAGGTTTTACTGCACTTCAAGATGCACATGATGAAAAAATCACGTTGCACACTCACTCTGTTGAAAACAAGCCTGCCCCTACAATTACACCTGAAAGAGCTGTTTAGCTTACGCGAGAGTTTCATTTATACCATACGAATGATTCAATTAATGACGGCTAAGCGGGAAAAAGTTGCCTGCTATATATTCAATAGTTATTAAAATTCAATTATAATAACCTGCGGATTCAATCATGTTGCGTATCTATAATTATTGTTAAGTAAATCAATATGAGCCTCCATGCCATCTGCTCCCGCTTTCTGCTGCAGTTGCAGTACCGTTATCAATTCAGGTATCTTTGTGAGATACTCTACGAACATTTTCTTTGCTTGAAACAGTTATGGCTCATGCCCAAGTTGCGATGGGATGGGGCATGTCCTAGACTGAGTATTTAATTTCATCGGCAACATAATCGAAATTCCTTCGGTGCCTGAAAGAACAATTCTAGATGAAAGAAAAATTAATTGATAAAGTACCAATGAGTCCCAGCAAATTCGAGAGGCTTAGACAAACCTTACTTAGGCTGCGATTAGAGGTGGCGCGCAAATTTTTACTATTGGATTATTGTAAGGATAGTAAGAACATCAGGCAGTATGACGAGAAATGGAGACCACATATCGCCTCAAATTATTTACAGAAGAATAGTGTTGATCTATATGATTCTACCACTGTTGGAAATTTCACACTCACACAAAAAGGCTTTATATCTGCCATTAATCGAACTGCTGCCGAGATGCTTGGATTAGAGCCCAGTAAGTTGATAAATTGCCCGTTCACAAGTTTTGTTACAGCAGAGGATTGTCAGTGTTGGAATCACTTCTTTCTAGGATTGTGTTTTGGGCAGCGTGATGCGAAGCAGAGCTTTAATCTGACGCTGAAACATGCAGATGGATCTGTACTCAAAGTCAGATTAGATTGTTTTTGCACAAGCGCGAAAGGGAATGCGTCAGTAGTTCAAGTAACAATGCTAAACATTCATGAGCGCAGGCATATTGAACGCAGACATATTGAGTCGGAACAGAGAGTTGCGGCGACCATCTTTGAAAGCCAGGTAGGCATGTTTATTACCGATGCCAAAGAGGTGATTCTGCGGGTCAACCGAGCGTTTACTGATATAACTGGCTATACAGCGGAGGAGGCTGTGGGTCAAACACCGCGGTTGCTCAGTTCAGGGCGCCATGATGCAGCCTTTTATGCTGCGATGTGGGAGGGTATCAGCCGCACAGGCGCCTGGCACGGGGAAATCTGGAACCATCGCAAGAGTGGTGAAGAGTATCCTGAATTTCTCACTATCACAGCAGTGGCTGATAATCATGGGCTGGTGACCAATTATGTTGCTACGCTAACTGATACCACCGAAAGTAAACAGCGTGAGCAGCAACGTCTTGTTGAGGAGTCTGCTCACCGTGATGCGCTGGTGCGCGAAGTGCATCACCGCATCAAGAATAATTTACAAGGGGTCACTGGCGTTTTGCGTAATTTTTCAGCGCAGCACCCCGAATTTACCGATCCAATCACCACTGCCGTCAGTCAGGTGCAAAGCATTGCTGTGTTTTGTGGGTTGCAGGGGCGCGTGGCGCAGACAAAAGTACGGTTGTGTGAGTTGACCAGCGCCATTGCTGCTAATAATGAAGCTTTGTGGCAAACTCCCATTAAAGTGGATATTCCATCACACTGGATTCCCAGTCGAATTACCGAAACCGAGGCGGTGCCACTGGCGCTGGTGCTGAATGAATTGATATCCAATGCCGTCAAACATGGTGATCGTGAAAAAGGGGTCAGCATCACGCTTAGGCATGAACCCTTACCCGATATGGTGCAGATGACAATCACTAATCCTGGTAAGCTACCGCCAGATTTCGATTTTCCGCGATTGCCTACTACCGGAGCAGGCCTGCAACTGATAGCATCACTATTGCCACGAAAATCCGCGACGCTGTCTTGGCAGCAACAGGATGACAATGTGATTGCCCGGCTGGAACTGGCACCCCCTATCATTACCTTGGAACAAGAAGAACTGGAAACATTATGACCCCACAGGGGAACTCTAACACTCAACTCACGCCTGCCATGCGACGACTCCTGTTGGTGGAAGACGATCGCCTGATTATATCTACACTGACTAGCGGGCTCGTTAGAGCTGGTTATCTGGTCAGTTCTGTAGAGTCGGTGGATGAAGCAGAAGTTTGGCTCGAAAATAATGAGCGACCTGATCTGGTGCTACTAGACGTACGTATGCCAGGCCGCAATGGGCTGGAATTAACAGATCGGCTGGAAGAGTTGCATCATATTCCGTTCATTATGTTAACGGCACATAGTGAGCAGGACATTATTAAGCAGGCTACAAAATCCGGAGCCATGGGTTTTATGGTCAAGCCGGTAGATATTACACAGCTGATACCAGCGATAGAAACCGCGCTGTCTCGATCGCTTGATTTTCAGGGCTTACGGGGAGAAAATCAGCAATTACAAACGGCGCTGGATGCTGACCGTTCAATTAGCGTGGCCGTTGGTATCATTATGGATCAACGGGGAATCGGGCGGGTTGAGGCGATGGAACTGCTACGGAAGGCTGCACGTAGCCAGCACATTAAACTGGTAGATCTTGCCATGAGAATTGTGAGCTCACTCGAGATTCTAAATCTTGGGAATGGCGGATAAAGCTCTTTTTTATGTAATTGAATTGTTTTTTTGGGATTACCCTAAAGATTGTTAAATTTCTGCCGATATTAATAGAGTTAGCCGTCTTTGAATATGTAGTTAGAGTTTGTTAAAGATATAAGTAAGTGTAATTTTTGGTGCCCCTGACCCTGGCACCTAGCCTTTGAGGCCCCGAACATGCCTCGTTTAATTTTCTGTTAGTGCTACCTAAGTTAGTACCGTTGATACCAACGGTTACGCTGGCAACGGAAAGAAACGATGGTTTTTCCTGCAAAGGAAGGTGTAATTATGTTTGGGTCGCTTGATAATTTTTCTGATACTCCCTTTGGCTTAGCCGTTTGCTGTGCATTGATCATCTCATTGCTGATGATGCGCATATGCACTTTCGCGCGTAAGTTTCCAACTCAACTCAACTCAACTCAACTCAACTCAACTCAACTCAACTCAACTCAAGTCAAGTCAACTCAAGTCAAGTCAACTCAAGTCAACTCAAGTCAACTCAAGTCAACTCAACTCAAGTCAACTCAAGTCAACTCAAGTCAACTCAAGTCAACTCAAGTCAACTCAAGTCAACTCAAGTCAACTCAAGTCAACTCAAGTCAATCAACCTGCTGACATGGTTGTGGCGAAAGTGAGCAAGTCATGATAAGGCAAATCTACGACTTTCCTGCGGTGTTGGATGAGGAGTTTACTTGCCTGATTGAGGCGATTCCTGATGCGATTTTTCTCAAAGACGGCGCAGGACGCTGGCTCATTACTAACGATGCTGCCAAAGCGCTTTTTCAGCTACATGGGGTTGATTGGCAAGGTAAGACTGACAAAGAGCTTGCTGATGAGCGCCCCGACATGCGGTCGAGACATATGAAGTGTTTTGCGGATGATGAAGCCACCTGGAGTGTGGGTAAATTACTGGTGTTTGAAGACAGCACCATAGATGCGGCAGGCAATGTGCGTGAGTATGAGATACGCAAGACGCCCACATTCAATGAAGACGGCACGCGCAAAGGGCTGGTCATCATGGGTCGCGACATTACTGACAGGAAAATGGCCGAGCGTAATCTACGCGTTGCAGATGCGGCCATGGAATCGCAAGAAGCAATAGTGATTTCTGATGCCAATAACCGTATCTTGCGCATCAATGGTGCCTTTACAAGAATGACCGGTTATAGCGCAGAGGACGCTATTGGCAAAACAACAGCGCTTCTCAAGTCAGGTCGCCATGACAAGGCATTCTATCAGGCGATGTGGAAAACTTTGGCAGAAAAGAAATTCTGGCAGGGTGAGATTTGGGATCGGCGTAAGAATGGCCAGATCTACCTCAAGTGGCTGACCATCACTGCGGTGACTGGGCCTGAAGGGAAAGTTCATAATTACATTGGCACTTTTACCGACCTTAGTGAACATAAAGAGGCAAAAGAGGCCATTTACCGGCTTGCGTACTACGACCCGTTGACTGATCTGCCAAACCGCAGGCTACTTCGTGATCACATGGACATCGCTTTACGCAATAGTGCCCGTAGTCTGCACCATGGTGCAGTATTCATGATTGATCTTGATAATTTTAAATTTATTAATGATACCAGAGGGCACGCAATTGGCGACCTGCTGCTGATAGAGGTAGCTAAGCGTTTAAAATCCTGCGTGCGTGAAGGCGACACCGTGGCGCGGCTGGGTGGTGATGAGTTCGTCATCGTGCTGGAAATTTTGAGTAAGGATGCAAATCAGGCTGCTTTGCAAGCAGAAGCATTAAGCAAAAAAATACTGGATATTAGCAGCCAGCCTCTCTTGGTTGCCGGAGAAGAGCTGCATTGCACGCTCAGTATTGGTATCAGTTTGTTTACCATGCCCGTGTCTTCAAGTGAAGAAATGCTGAAACGTGCGGATGTTGCCATGTATCAAGCTAAGTCGGCGGGCCGAAATACCATGCGTTTTTTTGACCCAGAAGTACATGCATCGCTTGAAAAACGTCAGACTATATTATCTGAGTTGCATCAGGCCTTACCTAAAGATCAGCTATTGCTATATTTTCAGGTTCAAGTCGTTCAGATTGGTCACGAAAGTAAAGTGCTGGGTGCAGAGGTGTTGCTGCGGTGGCAGCATCCGCAGCGTGGATTAGTGTCTCCGGCTGAGTTCATTCCACTTGCTGAGGAGTCCGGCTTGATTATCCCGATTGGTCTATGGGTGCTGGTGACTGCCTGTATGCAGCTAAAAACATGGGAAGCAAACCCACTCACCCAACATTTGGTTCTTGCTGTCAATGTGAGTGCGCGACAGTTTGGCCAAGCTGATTTTGTTGAGCAGGTGTGCAGGGTGCTTGAAGAGACGGGTGCCAAGGCAACACGACTTAAAATCGAACTTACAGAAAGTTTAGTACTGAGGGATGTTGCCGACACTATTGAAAAGATGGAGGCGCTGAAGCTCCTTGGCATTCACTTCTCAATTGATGACTTTGGCACGGGTCATTCTTCATTAAGTTATCTGAAAAAGCTACCAATCAACCAGCTGAAAATTGACCAGAGCTTTGTGCGCGAAATTGAGACCAATCATAGTGATGCCATTATTACTCAGACGATTATCGGTATGGCGAATAATTTTGGTTTTAACGTGATCGCCGAAGGTGTAGAAACCGAGTCGCAACGAGATTGTCTTGAGCGCCAAGGTTGCTTTACTTTTCAGGGCTATTTGTTTGGCAAGCCAGTTCCGTTGGTGGAATTTGAAAAACTCATCAGCAAGATTATAAAAATTGATCACTCAACAAATGAAAGCTAAATCTAGCATTAGATGAAGGAAGCTGCAACATGAATCTGAATACAGGTGCTGCAACTAGCACAATAAATACTAAAGCAAAAAGTGCGGCAGGTGAGTATCTCACTTTTATATTGGGTTCTGAAGAATATGGCCTGGAAATTCTAAAAGTACAGGAAATCCGCGGATATGACGTTGTAACACAAATCGCCAATACACCAGACTTTATCAAAGGGGTGGTCAACTTACGCGGCAAGGTTGTGCCGATTGTAGATTTGCGCATCAAATTTCATCTGAGCAAGGTGGAATACGATGTATTTACCGTAGTCATTATTCTGAACCTAAGTGGCAGAGTGGTTGGCATTGTAGTCGATGGTGTTTCAGACGTCACAGCGCTAAAAGATGAGAAAATTCGTGAAGTACCAGCGTTAGTCACCAGCATTGATAATAAATATATCGTGGGTTTAGCTACGTTGGAGTCAAAAATGCTGATTCTGGTGGATATTGAGCAACTCATGGGTAGCCAAGAAATGGCGCTGATTGATGATGTAGCTGTTCACTAAAAGTATGTTCTAGGTAGCACAAGAAAATCACTTAAACCATGAAATATTATATTTTGAAAAGTTAGGAAGAGTCTACCATGAAAATCAATATGCCAGTCACCAGCAATGAAATTATGTTTGATGATGCAATGGTTATCATGACGAGGACAGATCTCAAAGGCATCATTACTTACGCTAACCAGGATTTTATCAAGGTCAGTGGTTTTAGCGAAGCTGAGCTTGTGGGGCATAACCATAACGTTGTGCGCCATCCAGATATGCCGGTAGAAGCTTTTAAAGACCTTTGGACAAACCTAAAAGCTGGGAGGTCGTGGACTGGACTGGTTAAGAATAGAACCAAAGCAGGTGATTTCTATTGGGTAGAAGCGAATGTTGCGCCAATTGTTGAACGTGGAGTGGCGATTGGTTATGAATCAGTGCGAAGAAAACCTGCAAGGAGCCAAGTTGAAGCAGCCGGCAATGCCTACCGCTTGTTTAAAGAAGGTAAGGCTAAAGGTTTGATGATAAGCGATGGCAAAGTTGTCAAAAATACAATTGTTAATAAAATAAAAAGGAAGTTTAATACTATGAAAGTAAGTCAGCGCTTGGCAGGCATGATCGGGTTTGCAGTTCTGGCGGCAGTGATGCTGACGGGACTTGGCCTTTATGGGTTATCTATATCTGAAGGCAGCCTTAAAACTGTGTATGAAGATCGTATGCGGCCTCTTGGTGATTTAGGCGAAATATCCAAACGCATGCAAGAAAACCGGACACAGCTGAGAACAGCGCTTAGTGAAGTGAATATTAATGTTGAGGGAAAAGAAACCTCACTGGTCATGAATTTAGAAGTGGCCACAAAATCAGCTGAAATTATCGAACACAATATAGAGATCATCGGCGAGCTATGGAAGGGATACATGGCCACTTACCTGACACCAGAAGAAAAAATACTGGCGGATAAATTTGCGGAAAGTCGTGGCAAGTTCGTCAATATAGGCTTGAAACCTGCCGTGATAGCGTTAAGGGAAAATAATCATGTAGCAACGAAAAGGTATGATGAACAGGCGCGTGAGCTTTATGCTCATGCAGACAAAGATTTAGATGCATTGACAAAACTACAGATGGATATCGCGCTCGAAGAGTATAACAGCAGTGTCAAACGCTATGATGACACGGTGATGATATCACTCAGTGCACTGGCTGGCGTCATTGTTATATTGATCTGGCTTGGCTTTGTCTTGGTCCGTTCCATTGGTCGAGCTCTGGGCGGTGAGCCAAGAGACATCAATAGTGCGGCTACTCGCATGGCTACAGGTGACCTCAGTTTCACTATTTCGCTTGCGACCAATGACCGCACTAGTGCCATGGCTGCAATGAGCGCTCTGCAAGATAGAGTTAAATTGCTAATTTCTGATGCGGCAATGCTCTCGAAAGCAGCCGTTGAAGGAAAGCTGTCGACGCGTGCTGATGCAAGTCAGCATCAGGGTGACTTCCGTAAAGTAGTAGAAGGCGTAAACGCCACCCTAGATTCTGTGATTGGCCCACTTAATGTTGCGGCTAACTACGTTGACCGTATTTCTAAAGGGGATATTCCTGCCAAAATCACCGATACTTACAACGGTGACTTTAATACTATCAAAAACAACCTCAATGCGTGTATTGATGCGGTCAATAAAATGGCTGCAGACGCAGCGATGCTTTCAGAGGCAGCTGTTGACGGGCGATTGGCAACCCGTGCTGATGCAACTCAGCATCAAGGTGATTTCCGCAAAATTGTGGAAGGTGTGAACAGTACTTTAGATGCCGTTATCAGCCCGCTTAATGTTGCAGCCAAATATGTTGATGATATTTCAAAGGGCAATATCCCTGTAAAGATTACTGGCGCCTATAACGGCGATTTTAATACCATTAAGAACAACCTTAATCAGTGTATTGATGCGGTAACGTTGCTGGTGACAGATGCTGCTATGTTGGCAGATGCAGCCAAGAAGGGGTTGCTCTCAACCCGTGCCGATGCTAGCAAGCATTATGGTGACTTCCGTAAAGTGGTTGATGGCGTCAACAGTACGCTGGATGATGTGATCGGCCCTCTTAACGTGGCTGCTGAATATGTGGAGCGTATTTCCAATGGAGACATCCCCGTAAAAATTACAGATAGTTACTACGGTGACTTTAATACCATTAAAAATAACCTCAATCAGTGTATTGATGCCGTTAATGCGCTGGTGAGTGACGCGAATATGCTGGCTGACGCAGCAAGTGAAGGACGTATAACTACGCGTGCTGATGCCACACGACATCAGGGAGATTTCCGTAAAGTGGTTGAGGGTGTCAATGCAACCTTGGAAACTATCGTCGCACCGATTATTGCCGTAAAAGAGGCAGTGGAAACCATTAATACGGCGGCAGGTGAAATATCATCAGGTAATAGTGACCTGTCATCTCGTACCGAGCAGCAAGCCTCAAGTTTAGAAGAAACCGCTGCCAGCATGGAAGAGTTGGCGTCTACGGTGAAACAGAATGCAGAAAATGCCAAGCAGGCGAATCAGCTGGCAGTGGCGGCATCAGGTGTTGCAGTTAAAGGAGGTGAGGTCGTCTCCGGGGTGGTGAGCACCATGAGTGCCATTAATGAAAGTGCGCGCAAGATAGAAGATATTATCAGTGTCATTGACGGGATTGCCTTCCAGACCAACATTCTCGCTCTTAATGCTGCAGTAGAAGCTGCACGTGCAGGTGAACAGGGTCGCGGTTTTGCGGTGGTGGCAGGCGAAGTGCGTAATCTTGCACAACGTTCAGCCAGTGCGGCTAAGGAAATTAAGGAGCTCATCACTGATTCTGTAACCAAGACTACTGAAGGCACAAAACAGGTTGAAAACGCGGGCAAGACCATGGATGAAGTAGTGACTTCGGTTAAGCGAGTTGCGGATATCATTAGTGAAATTGCTGCGGCTTCAATAGAGCAGAGTACAGGCATTGATCAGGTAAACACTGCAGTGACCAGTATGGATGAAGTCACTCAGCAGAATGCGGCGCTGGTTGAACAGGCTGCCGCAGCCGCCGAATCATTGGTGGATCAGGCCAATGCCCTATCGGATGCAGTAAGTGTGTTTAAGTTGGACGAAGATACGTCTCAAAATAAGCGTACACCTAGCAGTCCAATGAGGAATGCTGTTAGAGGTGTGGCACGACCTGCAACTCAAACCGTGTCTGCTAAACAGTTAAAAATATCTGCAAAATCTACAGCAGATGAAAATGACTGGGAAGAGTTTTAGTGATAAGGTTTTAAATTCGAATGTACTAGCTTCGACCTGATCTGACAGTTACCGAATTTTTAGGGTGTCTGTCAGATTAGATTGGGTTTAGATTTTTTCATCCCAAATCAGATTCCCACAGAGTAACATTTTCAACGTCGACCTAGCGTAACTGCAAAAAACAACCGCTCACGTTTACCAACCCAAGCTGTAGCCGCTAGTAGAATGAAACATAGTCCAACAGTATTAGTTAATTTTAGGATGCAGCCATTCAGAGACCTCATGGAGCTAAAGGGCAGATTTTCATCCCCGAAAATTCGAACATATGGGAGTTGTCATCATATTTCGTCAGAATGCATAGTTTTTTAGTGAGAATCATTGGCGAAGACGATTCGCTGATCGAAACTTGGATTAAATTCCTCAATTTAGCGTTTAGTCAGCAAATGCCACTAAATTACATAAGAACAATTCGTGGACTAATCCATGCTTGCGAATATGTGAACTCAAAAGGGTTTTACACTAACCAGTCGTAGATACTAGTAGCATGCTTAACACTACAGTCAATCGAGACAATCAAACAGCTGGCTTCGCCGACAACTTTGGCACTCGTTACCTTAGACTTCATAGTCTACTAAGCGGATTTTGCAGCCAACTAATAAATAAAAAGCAGTGGCTTTTTAAATGTGTAAGTAGCTTATTATAAATAATCGGTGTCTAAAAAGTTAAGGAAAATTCAATCTAAAACTCGTTAATTAATCATATATTGCTTTTAGAGGCATGATAGAGTCCCGAGTTGAGTATTCCAAAGAGGATGTTGCCAGTGATGATTAAGCTAAAAATCCGCGAAAAAATTATCGGTTTACTGGTGTTTTACTTCCTTGTGGCTATGGTTGCGATTGGCTCAACATTATTTGTTTCTTGGCGGTTAGAAGGTGGCGCCGCTGCAATTAACGATGCTGGACGTGAGCGCATGCGATCTTATCGTATTGCGTATTTGCTTGAACTATATAGTAAGCAACCCACTGCGCAGTTACTTACTAACATTGACCTAGAAGTTGTTTCTTTTGAAGAAACATTAATAGAACTTGAACTTGGTAACCCGTTGCGCCCACTTTTACTGCCAAAAGATGCGAATGTTAAAGTACAGATGATGCAACTGCGACAAACTTGGCAAAACACAATTCATCCACTTATTCAGCAAATTTTTAAAGCTAGCAATACTGCAGAGCAGCAATTGTTATTAACACAGTACCGCCCCAAGTTGGAGCAATTTGTGACTGATATTAACAATTTAGTGGGTATGGTAGAACAAAGTAATGCACGCGCCACTACCTTACTACGTTTCTTGCAAATTGCTTTAATGAGCCTTGCATTGGTGGGGACCATTTTGTTAGTGTATTTGTTTTCGCACATGATAGTTCGCCCAGTGATGCGCCTGCGTGAGGGTTTAGCCCGTATGGCAGCTGCAGACTTTAATGTACGTTTGCCCGTGACCAGCCAAGATGAACTAGGCGAATTAACCATTGGATTTAATCGCATGGTAGGTGAACTGCAAGATATTTACTCTACTCTAGAGCAGCGCGTAGAAGAAAAGTCGCGCAGTATTGAAGCTAAAAATAAAGAGCTTGCCGCGCTCGATAAAGAGATGGCCGTTTCTGAAGAGCGTAATTTATTAGCGCAGGAGCTACATGACAGCATTGCACAATCGTTGGCTTTTCTTAATATTCAGGTGCAGTTGTTGCAGGAGGATTTGCAAAAAGACCATATTGCCGAGGCGATGAAAGGGCTGGCGCAAATCCGTGAAGGCGTACAGGAAAGTTATGATGATGTACGAGAGTTGTTAGTGCACTTTCGCACACGCATAGGAAGCACAGATTTACCAACGGCTATTCGCAGTGCATTAGAGAAGTTTGAAGGACAAACAGGTATTAAAACAGCTTTTAAAATAAGTGGGAATGCACCGGAGCTCCAACCCGAGCACGTGCTGCAAGTGATGCACATTGTGCAAGAGTCATTTTCTAATGTGCGTAAACACGCTAAAGCCAGCCAAGTTCAGGTAACGCTTGATTGCTCAGTGCCATGCAAAATAGAAATTGATGATAACGGTGTGGGCTTTGATGTGTCACCAGATGCTGGCGATAGCCACGTGGGGCTGCGCATTATGCGTGAACGTGCGCACCGCATTGGCGCAGTATTATCTTTTGATTCTGTGTTAAGTGAAGGCACGCATATTTGCCTTATACTTCCTGAAACTGTACAAGAAAATAAAATTACATGAAGCCCATTCGCGTTTTAATTGTTGACGACCACACGCTGTTTCGTAGTGGTATCAAACTATTGCTAGAGCGGCAAACAGGTTTTGAGGTGGTGGGTGAAGCGGGCGATGGCTTGGAGGGTGTAAAGCGTGCCAAGCAACTCAAGCCAGATGTGGTGTTGCTGGATTTACACATGCCAGAAACCAGTGGGCTGGAGGCTATTCCGTTGCTACGGGAGGAAGCACCGCTAGCTCAAGTGATTATGCTTACCGTGTCCGAAGATGCTGATGATTTACTGGAAGCGTTACGCGCCGGCGCGCGTGGATATTTATTAAAAAACATAGAGATGGACTTTCTACTGGATTCCATACGCCGCGCGGCAGCAGGTGAATCAGTCATGTCTGCTCAAATGGCGGGTAAGCTGGCTGACGCCATACGCGCCCCACAACATAGCTTGGCTAAAACCACGTCTAACTTAGGAAAACTCACGCCACGTGAACGTGAAATAATTGCCATGCTAGCCAGTGGCGCGAGTAATAAGGAAATCGCCCGTACGCTTGATTTGGCTGAATCTACCGTTAAAATTCATGTGCAAGGCATATTGCGTAAACTCAACTTAGCCAGCCGCGTACAGGCAGCGGTGTATGCTGTTGAGCATGGTTTGGTGCTTAAAAAAACCTAACTGAAGTAGTTGCTGAATAACTATTTATTGATATACGTCAGCCTTGGAAAACGATTTTTATCTAATGATCCGAGATTTTCCATTAGACAAAATTTCTAATGGAAGCCATTAGCGCAATAGATTGATTTATAATGGATTTAGGGTATGTAACTTTTTTATTTGTGGAAATTTTTAGGGCAAGGTGTCAAGTTGTTTAGTCTATGCAATGTTGCAGAAACTTAGCTTTGTCTAATTGGGCGTCCATGTATGACGGGGTCAAATGGAAAATCTCGGATGATTGCGCCAAGCTTATGCAAGTCTTGGGCTGTAGCAACGTATAGACTCTAGCGCCATTTCACCATTACGTGATGCTCACGTGCTTAATGGTTCTTCGCTATATGCCATGCAAATTGATCACCGCGATAGCCAACAAAATGAACTGGGCTATCTCATCTCCAATTGCCTTATCCGCAAAGCTGCTTTTGAAGCGGTTAAAGCGTCCTCTAACATTACTTTGTTGACTAATGCAGAAATTATTCAAGTGAGTACCGATAGTTAAGGCGGACATCTAACGCTGGCAAATGGAGAGATTGTTGAAGCGCAACTTATCGTAGCTGCAGATAGCCGTTTTTCAGAAACGCGCCGTGCGATGGGCATTGCCGCGTCCATGCACGATTTTGGCAAAACAATGATGGTCTGCGTGATGGAGCATGATGTTTCACACCAACATGTGGCATGGGAATGGTTTGATTATGGACAGACGCTGGCACTATTGCCGATGAAGGGCATGCGTTCGTCAGTCGTAATTACCTTGCCCGCACATGATATTCAAGGCCTGATGGCGGTGAATGAAGAGGCTTTTAATCATGCTGTTGAAGTGCGCTTTAAGCACAGGCTGAGTGCCATGCGAATTGTTTCAACGCGCCATGCCTATCAACTTGTTACTGTGGATACTGACCGTTTTGTGGCACTTCGTTTTGCCTTGATTGGTAACGCCGCCGTGGGTATGCACCCTGTCACCGCGCATGGGTTCAATTTTGGTCTGCGGAGTGCAGAGTCATTAGCACATGAAATTAAAGTGGCATATACGTCTGGCCGTAACATCGCATCTACTGATTTACTTGTGCGCTATGAAAAAACACACAAACGCGCTACGCGGACTCTGTTTCTTGCCACTCATGCTATTGCTAAACTGTATAGCAATAATGCTCTGCCAGCGCGCTTAATCCGCCGTGTTTCATTGCATATTGGCAATCGTATTTTTCCCTTCAAACGGGCGGTCGCTAATATGCTCACTGAGATCCACTAGCCAAAAGACCTAGTACTTTTACTTCACTCATCCTATCCTTTTGATGCACATGACATTGATATATATCAATGATTGCATTTACGTCGCCATTAAACTGCTTAATACAGCAATACCGTAAAGAATGATTACGGATTATCAAGTTAAGGGGCAAATTGATGGCAACACAACAATATAAAGCATGGTCGGTGGTTATTGCGAGTACGCTGGCTTTTACTGTGTGCTTCATGATCTGGATGATGTTTGCTGTTATCGGCATCCCAATCAAAGAAACTTTGGGGCTTAATGAAACCCAGTTCGGTATCTTAATTGCTACCCCCGTATTGACGGGTTCACTTATTCGACTTCCGCTCGGCATGTGGACTGACAGGTTTGGCGGGCGCATCGTGTTCTTTATTTTGATGCTATCA
The DNA here is from genome assembly GCA_030682715.1 of Methylotenera sp. GTDB lineage: Bacteria > Pseudomonadota > Gammaproteobacteria > Burkholderiales > Methylophilaceae > Methylotenera. The sequence goes on from JAUXNQ010000027.1 coordinate 16,257, forward strand.
ACCATCATTCCAATTTATTTAATTTCAAAATGTACAGAATACTGGCAGTTTCTAGTCACTGGTTTATTTGTGGGTGTTGCTGGAGGCTCTTTCACCGTGGGTATTGCGTATTGCGCACGCTGGTTTCCTAAAAATCGCCAAGGCTTGGCGATGGGCATTTTTGGTGCAGGTAACACTGGAGCAGCGGTTACTAAGTTAGTTGCGCCGATTATTGTGGTGGGCTTCGGCTGGACAATGGTGCCACAAATGTATGCGGTGTTAATGCTGATTACCGCGATTCTTTTTTGGATTTTTACTTTTTCTGACCCTTCGCACAAGGTAGGAAAAGCAATCACGATGCGCGAGCAACTGTCGGTGCTTAAAGATCACAAGGTGTGGAGATATAGCCAATATTATTCTATTGTTTTTGGTGGTTATGTAGCACTCGCGCTTTGGATGACCAAATACTATATTGGTGAATATGGTTTTGATTTAAAAACAGCCGCACTGATGGCGGCGGCATTTAGCATTCCAGGCGGAATACTACGTGCGGTAGGCGGCTATTATTCTGACAAATTCGGTGCGCATACTGTGACATGGTGGGTGCTTTGGGTGTCATTAACCTGCCTGCTTTTCCTTTCTTACCCACAAACACAAGTGTCAATTGTTACGATTAATGGCCCGAAAACCTTCCACTTTGGTCTTAATGCCACATGGTTCACCGTCATCATGTTCACCATGGGCATTGCCTTTGCAATCGGCAAAGCTTCGGTTTTTAAATATATCGCAGATGATTACCCAAACAATATTGGCGTTATTTCTGGCGTAGTAGGCTTGGCCGGCGGTTTAGGCGGTTTTTTAATGCCGATTATGTTTGGCGCATTGTTAGATTTAACAGGTGTGCGAACTTCTGCCTTTATGTTGATGTTCGGCATTATTTGGGTGTCACTGATATGGATGTACTGGACAGAGGTGCGCCCTGTGAAAATTGGTCGTCATCACGAGCGTCAAGCCGCAAAACAAGCCGTATAAATTTAGGGGAGTAATAATATGTCAACTAATATTGAAAAATGGGATGTAGAAAACAACAGTTTTTGGGAGTCTACAGGTAAGAAAATTGCTTATCGTAATCTGTGGATTTCTGTACCAGCCCTGCTGTGCGGCTTTGCGGTGTGGCTTATGTGGGGCATTATCACGGTGCAGATGAGCAATTTAGGCTTTCCGTTCAGTAAAGATGAGCTATTTACGCTCACAGCGATTTCCGGATTGGCAGGGGCGACTATGCGCATACCAGCCTCATTTTTCATTCGCCTCGCTGGTGGGCGCAATACCATTTTTCTGACTACCGTCATGCTGGCAACCCCCGCCATCGGTACTGGCATTGCCTTGCAACACCCAGAGTGGCCATTGTGGGTGTTTCAACTGCTGGCATTATGGTCTGGCGTGGGTGGCGGTAATTTCGCCGCCTCGATGAGCAACATCAGCACATTTTTTCCTAAGCGTTTGCAAGGTACAGCACTGGGTATCAACGCGGGGTTAGGTAACTTTGGTGTCACTACCATGCAGATTTTGATTCCGCTGGTGATGACTGTGGGTGTTTTTGGTGCGCTTGGTGGTGAACCGACTACGCTGGTGAAAGATAGCGGATGGATATTGGGCAAAATCGTCGCCGGCACACCAACCTATATCCAGAATGCGGGTTTCGTCTGGTTGTTACTGCTACTACCGCTATCTGCGATCGCGTGGTTCGTCATGAAAAATCTGCTACCGATCTCTCCAGACGCAGGGAGCACCCTGTTGTCCTTCCTCAAGATCACATGGTTGTACACACTGGCTTTCGTACCAGCCATTGCAGGTCTCTATCTGTACCTGCCAGCACCGACTGGGCTGGGTTTGTTGAATATGTGGATAGCCATGCCGCTCATTATTGGCGCGACTTTGCTCATCATGAAGCTGGCAGCATTTGGTACGATGAAAGAAAATATCGCCAAACAGTTCGCTATTTTTAATAACAAACATACTTGGTCTATGACTGCACTTTACTTAGTCACTTTCGGTTCATTTATTGGCTTTTCGATGGCGTTGCCACTGTCTATTACTGTAATTTTTGGTGACCAACATCTGTTTGATGTAGCTACGCAAGTTTGGACGCACGTAAAAAATCCAGCTGCACCTTCTGCGTTGACTTACGCTTGGATTGGTCCATTTGTAGGCGCGCTAATTAGACCAGTCGGCGGCTGGATTTCTGACAAAGTAGGGGGGTCTATTGTCACTCAGGTTATTTCTGTGGTGATGGTGGTAGCGTCAGTCTACGCAGGTTACATTATGATGCAGGCCTACCATTCGGCTACGCCAGAGATTTATTTCACACAATTTTTAGTGGTGTTTGTAGTGCTGTTTGCGGCGACTGGTGTTGGCAACGGCTCTACCTTTCGTACCGTGGGTGTGATTTTTGACCGCGTGCAGGCAGGTCCTGTGCTGGGATGGACTTCAGCTGTTGCTGCTTACGGTGCTTTCATCGCGCCAGAGGTCATCAAGGGGCAAATCAAAGCAGGTACGCCTGAAATGGCTATGTATGGTTTTGCGGTGTTCTATGCGCTGTGTCTGAGATTGAATTGGTGGTTTTATTTACGTGCAGGCAGTGAAATTAAAAACCCGTAACGATTGGTGTGGGGTGGATGAGTGTAGCTTTATTCGTCGAACGAAAAATATGCAGCAAAAAACGATAGGAGTAAAAAAATGAGTCACTTTTTGGATAGATTAAAATTTTTTGATAAAGTCAAAGAGACGTTTTCTAATAACCACGGTATTGTCACCAATGAAGACCGTGAATGGGAAGACGCATACCGCCACCGTTGGCAGCACGACAAAGTCGTGCGTTCTACCCATGGCGTGAATTGTACAGGCGGTTGTTCTTGGAAAATTTTTGTCAAAAATGGCTTGGTGTCGTTTGAAATGCAGCAAACTGACTATCCACGTACCCGCGATGATTTGCCAGATCATGAGCCTCGCGGTTGTCAGCGCGGCGCTTCTTTTTCTTGGTATTTATATAGCCCACACCGTATTAAACATCCGCTAATACGTGGCCGTTTACTTGATTTATATCGCATTGAACGCATGACAGGTAAAGACCCTGTGGAAGCTTGGGCTGCTATTCAAGCTGATGAGGAAAAACGTAAAGCCTACACCGCAGTGCGCGGCTTGGGCGGTTTTGTGCGTACAACGTGGGATGAAGTGAATGAAATCATGGCAGCCGCCAATGTTTACACGATTAAAAAATGGGGCCCAGACCGCATTTTTGGTTTTTCACCGATTCCTGCGATGTCGATGATCTCATACGCCGCAGGCTCCAGATATCTGTCATTGATTGGAGCAGCCTGCGGATCCTTCTATGACTGGTATTGCGATTTACCTGCAGCAAGTCCGCAAACGTGGGGTGAGCAAACCGATGTGCCTGAAGCGGCGGATTGGTATAACTCTACCTACATTATTATTACGGGTGCAAACCTGCCAATGACCCGTACACCAGATGCCCACTTTGCTTCTGAAGTGCGTTATAAAGGCGCGAAAATTGTCGCCATGGCGCCAGACTATGCCGAGTTTTGTAAATTTTCTGATCTATGGATGCCGATTCGCCAAGGTACGGATGCTGCGGCTTTTTTAGCCATGGGACATGTTGCGCTGAAAGAATTCCACATTGATAATCAAGATCCGTACTTCCAGGAATATTCCCGCAAATATACCGACTTGCCGATGCAAGTAATGCTGCGCAAGCAAGGTGACGCTTATGTGTCAGACCGCTTTTTACGTGCTTCAGACTTTGATGGTGCCTTGGGCGAAACTAATAACCCAGATTGGAAAACCATTGTTTTTTATGAAAAAACCAAGGCCTTTGTTGCGCCTAATGGTTCGATTGGTTTCCGTTGGGGTGAAGAAGGTAAATGGAATCTGCTAGAAAAAAATGCAGCGACTCAGAAAAAAATGCAGGCACAGCTTACCTGCATTACAAACCGCGATGATGTG
>JAUXNQ010000035.1 GCA_030682715.1 Methylotenera sp.
CTCAGCTCAAAACCCATGATTGGCCCCGTACTAAAATTGCGCATTCAACTTTACATGCAAAATGACCCTAAAGCCATTATAAATCATTCACTTGCGCTAATGGCTTACATTAGAAATGATGGTCTAATGGAAAATGTAGGTTCATCAGAGCTTGAGTTTTAATCTATATGTTATAGCTAGTCCGCTAGGTAATGGCAGCATTTGTAGATTGAAGCCTCAATGCTCACCATCGTCATTCCCGCGTAGGCGGGAATCCAGACTGCGTTAATACTAGCTTTTTTACAATAAACAACCATTCATGACCATCACCTTGACTGGATACCAGCCTGCGCTGGTATGACGTTATTTGTGAGATTAACTATAGGTAAGCAGGGAGTTAGTAGTAGAGCAAGTTGTGAGTCGCTTCATCATACCCAATGACTTTAATGCAATATCATCTGAGTGGATTATTGTTTAAATAGAGATTAGCTTTGCACTGAAATGTGTCTGATTTTTGGAATGTTACTTAAGTGCCAGTTTGAATCGCACCAGCGCCATATTTCATTGATTGAGGCGTCTTTGATTGCTATAGGTGGATTTTGACCTAAAAAACACAATGCATCATAAAGTTGCTGACTTGCCATGGCCAATTCTATTGGTTTTGCCAGTGTTTGTTTGCTAAGTTTTTCACCTGAGTGATTACTAGCAATCGGTACATGCGCGTATTGGGGCGTAGCGTAATTAAGCTGTTGTTGTATGTATATTTGCCTAGGGGTTGAATCTAACAAATCTGCACCGCGCACAACATGTGTGATTTTTTGTGCAGCATCATCTGCTATCACTGCAAGTTGGTAGGCGTATAAATCATCTGCGCGTTTTAAAATAAAGTCTCCAACTTGGTCGGCAATGTGTTGTTCAATATTTCCTTGTATTGCATCGTTGAATTTTATTAAAGTTGGACTGGTTTTAATACGCCACGCACTAGGCGCATTAGCTTTTAGTGGGTGTGTGAGGCAGGTTTTAGGATAAATAATGCCATCAATACCTACTTGATTTGATGAATCAGCGATTTCTTTACGTGTACAAGTACATGGATAAATAAGCTGTTGTTGTTTGAGTTTTTGTAGGGTATCTGAGTAAAACTCGTCCCGTTTACTTTGGTAGATTACTTTGCTATCCCATTCAAACCCAAACGCTTCTAGTTGATGCAGGATGGTATCAGCGGCACCTTTCATCTCGCGTGGTTTGTCCAGATCTTCCATGCGGACTAACCATAGGCCTTGATTAGCTTTAGCCTCACAGTAGCTCGCGACAGCAGCTACTAGCGAGCCAAAGTGCAACGGGCCAGTGGGCGAGGGGGCGAAGCGACCAACGTACATGCTAATTTAGTTTAATTAACTGGTTGAAGATAAGGCGGAATATGCCAGTAACCTAGTTGATTACCTAATAGCATGAGTTGGCAATGCAAGCGGTCATTGCCGCTGGCGCTAACATCAAACTCATAGGTACGTAAAAGTTGCACGTGCCCGCGACGATTGCGCCCCAGCCATATTCTGCTACAGGCTACGGATTCATCTAGCAGTTGCAAGTTAAACCTTGCTGCAAGTTCGCTACCCAATAAGATTGCACGTTCGCGTTTATTTAAACTATCTATCCAAAACCAGCCGATGCCAAACAGTATAATAATTAAAATTGTTTCCATTAATGTATGCTCATTCTATAAAGGTTCTTTTTCTGTTTCTTCTGGCTTATCCTCATGTAACGATAAGCTATTAAAGTTTGATGAATCGTTTGTATTGCCTGCGTTCTTCCCATGTAATTTAAACCGAAGTCTCAATTCGTTGATGGAGTCTGCATTACGCAGGGCATCATCTTGAGTAATGCGGCCTTCTTCGCATAAATTAAAGAGGGCTTGATCAAATGTTTGCATGCCAAGTTCTGTTGATTTTGCCATGACTTCTTTAATCATGTTTGTCTCACCTTTTAGGATAAGATCAGAGATTAATGGCGAGTTGAGTAAAATCTCTATGGCTGCACAACGGCCACCACCTGTTCTTGAAACAAGACGTTGCGAGACAAATGCCCGCAGATTAAGTGATAAATCCATGTGTAATTGTGCGTGACGCTCTTCTGGGAAGAAGTTAATGATGCGGTCAATCGCTTGATTGGCGCTGTTTGCGTGTAGGGTTGCCATGCAAAGATGGCCTGTTTCTGCAAACGCTAAAGCAAACTCCATGGTTTCTCTATCGCGAATCTCACCAATTAAAATCACATCAGGCGCTTGGCGTAGTGTGTTTTTGAGGGCATTAAACCATCCGTTGGTATCTCTGCCAACTTCTCGGTGTGTGATTAAGCAGTTTTTACTTTGGTGCACATATTCGACTGGGTCTTCTACGGTAATAATATGCCCATAACTATTTTCATTTCGATAATCAATGAGCGCAGCCAGTGTAGTTGATTTGCCAGAGCCAGTACCTCCAACAAGAATCACTAAGCCACGTTTAGTTAACATGACCTCTTTTAATGTACTGGGTAATCCTAAATCATCAAATTTGGGGATATCAGTTGTAATGGTGCGCAGCACCATGCCTACTTTTTCTTGTTGTACAAATACATTGACACGAAAGCGACCAATCTCTTTAGGCCAAATGGCAAAATTACATTCTTTTTCAGTAGCAAAGTCTGTGCGTTGCTTTTCATTCATCAATGCATCAGCAAAAGCTTTGGTGTGCTCGCCTGTAAGCTTCTGTTGCGTAACTGGGGTCATTTTCCCATCAATTTTCATCGCAGGAGGGAAGTCTGCCGAGATGAATAAGTCTGAGGCTTTTTTATCAAGCATGCCACGTAGAAGATTGTGCATGTAATTAAGCGCTTGTTCGTCTGTCATTCAATAAACCTTATCTATTGGGGTTACAATATGGCACGAGCTAATTTATTAAATTAGATTAAGTCGTTTATATCAAGGTTGCGTGGTAGACGCCACAATAAAGTTTAATTGTAAGCGAAACCTTTGTATTGTCAGCTATTGTTTCACAGGATTCTTAATAAGAACCACTACTGAGTGAATGAAATGCGTGAAAAAGAAGCCATCAATGCTTATCTGAAATTGTTGCAAACTAAAGGTGCTAGCAATGAGTTGTTGCATAAACGATCGTTGTTTTTAGATCAGTTGGTAGCAAGTCTTGTCGGTCAGGCGCCAAATGGGGAGACTTATCGAGATGTTGTTGAAAAGGTGATGGTGCCAGTTCCAGTTGATTGCTGGCATGATAGTCTCACCACTGCTCGTGAGTTTTATCCGTTTTGGGTGAAAGATTTTAAAGCGATTGCAGCTATAAACATTAATTCTGGTTTTGAGGTTAAGCCAATTGATTGGAAGCCTGTTCAGGTTACACTTAAAACGTTATCAGACAGCTTAGAAACGGAAAAATTTGAAGCTTCTGAAAATTGGCCTTTAAAAGCCTACACCCAAGCCTTACGCTTTGAAGGTGCAGAGCAGTCATTAGTAGATACCCGCGTTAAGTTGGCAAAAGTTTTATTAATTCGTTTGCGTACAGCACCAGATAAAGACAGTAAATCGTATCGCGTAGCGGTTGATCTTACCTTACCATTATTTACAATTAATGATAGCCGCCGTTTATTTTTAGTGGTGGTGCGTGAGTTCTACCACTTTTGGTCTGGTAATCCTAACGCTGCTAGTATGGTGCTTAAAGAAGGCAGTGGCAACACGTTAATATAATTCGTACATTCCCCATCCCAATGTCATTTTGCCCAAAGTTGGTGCAATGCACTTATATAGGCACAGTTTAGGTGCAACATCTTCTATATTTGTAATCTGATGCCTATACAAAACAATAAGTTATGATTTGGCGCGATATTTGCTTAATCTGCGGGGCTTAAAATATTAATAGGTGATTGAAAATGGAAGCATTAGTCTCAGCAAATGATGTTTTATTTGTATTGTTAGGTGCCATTATGGTGCTTGCTATGCATGCAGGTTTTGCCTTTTTAGAAGTAGGTACCGTCAGGCATAAAAATCAAGTCAATGCACTAGTAAAGATCATGGTAGATTTTTCAGTATCGACCATTGCATACTTTTTTATTGGTTATAGCATTGCTTATGGTGTAGATTTTTTTAGCGGCGCTGAAGTGTTAGCAGCTAAAAATGGTTTTGATTTAGTTAAGTTTTTCTTTTTACTGACATTTGCGGCAGCGATTCCTGCCATTATTTCAGGTGGTATTGCAGAGCGCGCAAAGTTTAACCCTCAAATGTTTGCTACTTTTGCACTTGTTGGTTTTGTGTATCCATTTTTTGAAGGAATCACTTGGAATAACCATTACGGATTGCAAGATTGGTTAAAAGCAACAACAGGCGCGTCATTTCATGACTTTGCTGGTTCTGTGGTTGTACATGCGATGGGAGGGTGGATTGCACTCACGGCAGTTATCTTGTTAGGGGCACGTAACGGTCGTTATAGTAAAGATGGTCGATTACAAGCTTATCCACCGTCAAATATTCCATTTTTAGCGCTCGGTGCGTGGATACTGACAGTTGGTTGGTTTGGCTTTAATGTGATGTCGGCGCAATCTATTCAAGGCATTACTGGCTTAGTGGCCGTGAACTCTTTGATGGCGATGGTAGGTGGTACGTTAGTAGCCTTGTTTATGGGTAAAAATGACCCAGGTTTTGTACACAATGGCCCATTAGCTGGGTTAGTCGCAGTATGTGCTGGCTCAGACTTAATGCACCCTCTAGGCGCATTAGTAACGGGTGCTATTGCAGGTGCATTATTTGTTTGGACATTTACGTTAACACAACAACGCTGGAAAATTGACGATGTATTGGGCGTTTGGCCTCTGCACGGCTTATGCGGCGCATGGGGTGGCATTGCCGCGGGCATTTTTGGCATGAAAGCATTAGGTGGTATTGGTGGTGTAAGTTTAATGTCTCAGATAATTGGCACAGCGATAGGTGTTAGCGTCGCGCTAATTGGTGGCTTTGTTATATATGGCTTATTGAAAAAATTCGTTGGTATTCGCCTAACTGCGGAAGAAGAGTATGACGGTGCAGATTTGACGATTCATAAGATTCCATCTACAACAAACGATTGATTTGTATTAAATTGCAATAGCGCTAAAAAGGCAGGCTCTTAGTAATAGTCTGCCTTTTAAAGACGACCATGTTAAAATCTGCGAATGATTTTTAAATTATTCACTGATTAATATGGCGCGCTTTCACATCGTTATCCCAGCTGCTGGTATTGGTAATAGAATGGAAACCGCTATTCCAAAACAGTATTTGCCACTGTCTGGTAAGCCTATGATTTCCTACAGTATCCAGACATTCTTTGCCTCTCCGCGTATTGCCAGTATTAACTTAGCGTTAAGCCCAGAAGATTACTTTTGGCGTAATTTAGATTTGGTGGCTAATAGCCGATTGCAGCTACATTACACAGGTGGAGAAACGCGCGCGCAGACGGTGTTGAACACGTTATATGCTTTAAAGTCGCAAGTTGACGTAGATGATTGGATACTTGTGCATGATGCAGCTAGGCCAGGGCTAACATTGCCGTTGTTAGATACATTACTTGAAAGCTTAGAAAATGACGAGGTTGGTGGGCTACTTGCGTTGCCTTTGGCGGACACATTAAAGCAATCCAATGCTGATGTTCGCGTAAAAAGCACGATTCCACGAGAAGGTTTGTGGCAAGCCCAAACGCCGCAGATGTTTCGTTATAGCCTATTAACCAATGCTTTAGAAAGTTTTGATGGCACTCCCACTGATGAAGCGCAAGCGGTTGAAGCACTGGGTTTGGAACCTAAGTTAGTGATAGGCTCACTAAGAAACATGAAAGTGACTTATCCGCAAGATATGGCATTGATGGAACTATTCATGCAAAAGGAAATAGTATGATGAGAATTGGTCATGGGTTTGATGTACATGCTTTGGTTGTGGGGCGAAAGTGCATCATTGGCGGCGTGGATATTCCCTTTGAAAAAGGCTTGGATGGGCACTCAGATGCAGATGTATTGCTACATGCAATTTGTGATGCTTTGCTGGGTGCTGTAGCGCTTGGTGATATTGGTAAACACTTTCCACCTACAGATATGCGTTATAAAGGCATTGATTCTCGTCAGTTACTTCAACATGTTGTAGGCTTGGTTAAAAATAGTGGTTATGTAGTGAGTAATATTGATGCTACTGTGATGTGTGAAGCGCCTAAATTGGGGCCACATACTGTAACGATGTGCGCAAATATTGCCGCAGATTGTGGTGTTGAAGTCTCACAAGTCAACGTTAAAGCTACCACGACTGAAAAGCTTGGCTTTACTGGACGTGGTGAAGGCATTGCAGCTGAAGCTGTATGTTTGTTGCAATCTATTTAAACGCAGACAGAAAAGAACCCTATGCTGCGCTGGTTTGAAAACCTATTAAATCCTTTCCCTACTAACGAAATCGCACCGCCACCTAATGCGCTATGGCCATTTTTATGGTCATGCACTAAAGGTTCGCGGGTATTTATTCTGGTGATGACATTCTTCACTGCCATGATCGGTGGCTTTGAGGCACTGCTATTTGCAGTGATGGGTAAGGTCGTAGATTGGCTAAGTAAATCCTCACCAGAGCTGCTATGGCAAACAGAGAAACATCGCTTATTGTTTTTAGCTGGTTTGTTAATGTTCAGTGCCATATTAATTGCCGTGCAAACGTTGATTAAGCATCAAACTTTAGCGGGGAATTTTCCTATGCGTTTACGTTGGAACTTTCATCGTTTAATGCTTGGCCAAAGCATGAGTTTTTATCAAGATGAATTTGCTGGACGAGTGTCTGCAAAAGTCATGCAAACAGCCTTAGCGGTACGTGATGTGTGGTTTATTGTTGCGGATATTTTAGTGTTTGTCGTGATTTATTTTGTCACGATGGTAGCGGTAGTCGGGCACTTTAATACAGTCGTAGTCCTGCCATTTTTGGTATGGGTGGTCTGCTATGTGATTTCACTTAGCTACTTTGTGCCACGCTTAGCTAAGGTTTCTCAAAATCAGGCGGATGCGCGCTCGTTAATGACTGGACGCATTACTGACGCATACACCAATATCAGCACCGTTAAATTGTTTTCACATGCAGGGCGTGAAGCGCATTATGCCAAATCTGCCATGAGCGAGTTTTTAGGCACTGTACACAAACAAATGCGTTATGTGTCGGGCGTAGAGTTTACCAATCATATTTTGAATATGTTGTTGGTGATTGCAACTTCTGGTGTGGCATTATGGTTGTGGACACATGGAGAAGTCAGTGTAGGTGGCGTTGCTGCGGCAACTGCCATGGCATTACGTTTAAATGGTATTTCACATTGGGTGATGTGGGAGCTGACTTCTCTTTACGAGCATATTGGCACTGCGCAAGATGGCGTGAATACCCTCTCATTAACACAGCAGATTATCGATAAGCCCAATGCAACAGCGTTAAAAATCAGTAAAGGTGAAATCATATTTGATCAGGTAGATTTTGCGTACGGTATGCAAAAGTCTGTATTGAGAACGCTTAATCTAACTATTAAACCAGGTGAAAAAGTGGGTTTGGTTGGGCGTTCTGGTGCGGGTAAATCTACTATTGTTAATTTGTTATTACGTTTTTATGATGTAGAGCAGGGTCGCGTATTGATTGATGGGCAAGATGTTCGCGATGTGACGCAAAATAGCTTGCGCAGTCAAATTGCGATGGTGACACAAGATACATCGTTACTGCATCGAAGTGTGCGCGATAACATCTTATATGGACGCCCAAACGCTACAGAAGAAGAGATGATTAATGCCGCTAAGCGCGCAGAAGCCCATGCGTTTATTTTAGGTTTGTGTGATGCTAAAGGGCGCACGGGATACGACGCACATGTTGGTGAGCGAGGTGTCAAACTTTCAGGAGGCCAGCGCCAGCGTATTGCAATTGCCCGCGTGATACTAAAAGACGCACCAATTTTACTGTTAGATGAAGCGACCAGTGCACTAGATTCAGAAGTCGAGCAAGCGATTCAGGCCAGTTTGTATGATTTGATGCAAGGGAAAACTGTTGTAGCCATTGCGCATCGCTTATCTACTATCGCAGCTATGGATAGGTTGATAGTGCTGGATGATGGCAGGATTGTAGAAGAGGGCGACCATCAGGCGCTGATTAAGCAAGGTGGCCTGTATGCGACCTTATGGGCGCATCAAAGCGGCGGTTTCCTGGGGGAGTAACGGGGAGTAGTTGGCTGAGTAAAACTTTTCGGTGAATGATATTACTGATTGAGCATTTGCAGTCGATATTGTTACGGCTTGCAAAAGCTCATTTTGCAAATGCTCATTTCATAGCAGCGCGTTAAAACTAACGCGCCCGACTTGATAAAGAGAAAGTCTTCTTAAGCCTGTTCTCTTACTACTAAACCCTGAAGTCTGCCCAAGGTTTTTGAAAAAGCTAACACCTCTTCATTAGGAATCTGCCTAATGGTTTTTTGCGTAGCGGTGTCAATCACTTTTACAATCATACGGCCTGCTTCGTCATCCATTGAGAATTGAACCGTTTGTAATGCAGGTGCCACTAGCTCATTCAGTTTATTCACTGCGGCAGTTAACATCGCTTTATTCGCTTCAGTGGAAGTTCTATTTTCTGTCGTTTCAACTGACTTAAGCGCAGGACGATTGGTGCTGCTACTTTGTGCAACAACTCTAGCCTCTGTTGTTTGTTGAGTAGCGATTGGCATTTTAATGCCGCCGTAAGCATCTAATGAAGAATTAAACATGGGTTAGCCCTTAATATTACGTCTTAAATTTTTATTGGTTAATAAATTAAGTTAAATCTTGCCGTATCTCATAGATCTTTATCGGCAGCGAATTTAGATAATTTAGGGTAAATGCAAAAAATAATTAAAATAATCTTAATATTTTTTTAATTAACTTATTATTCAATAGCTTATGTCTGTAATATTTTTCATTTAATTTTATATTTTTATATTTTATTTGATGAAAAGTGGCTAAAACGCTATAATCGCGTCATTAAATTACAATAGTCACTTCGGAATCTACCCTTGTAAACTTCAGAAATCCTCTCTTGGTTTTTTAAAATCTTAGTTTTTTAAAACTTCAATACTTATAGTTGTGCTTAGCTAAAAGTTAAGCACAACTTCGCACAAACTCGCTTTATCACGGAATAAAATATGAATTCATTACGTCAGGACTGGTTTTCCAATGTCCGAAACGATCTGCTTGCAGGTCTTGTTGTTGCGCTTGCGCTTATCCCAGAAGCCATTGCATTTTCAATTATTGCTGGGGTTGATCCAAAAGTAGGGCTTTATGCCTCTTTCTGTATTGCCACTGTAATCGCCTTTACAGGTGGGCGATCAGGCATGATATCAGCTGCCACAGGCGCTATGGCATTAGTGATTGTGCTGTTGGTTAAAGAGCATGGCTTGCAATATCTATTGGCCGCAACAGTGCTCACAGGGGTGTTGCAAATATTTGCTGGCTGGTTCAGGCTCGGTTCATTAATGCGCTTTGTTGGGCGCGCTGTCATTGTCGGGTTTGTGAATGCGCTGGCAATATTAATATTTATGGCGCAGTTGCCAGAGCTTACCAATGTAAGTTGGGTGGTGTATGCAATGACGGCTGGTGGGTTAGGCATCATTTACTTGTTCCCATATATCACTAAATCGGTACCATCGCCATTGGTCACGATTGTCGTGTTGACAGCAATTTCATTGATAATGGGTTTAGATATTCGTACCGTGGGCGATATGGGGCAACTGCCAGATAGCTTACCAATATTTTTAATTCCTGATATCCCGTTAAATTGGGACACATTACGAATTATTTTCCCTTACTCTGCAACATTGGCCGTGGTTGGTTTGCTTGAATCTTTAATGACTGCTTCTATTGTGGATGATTTAACTGATACTTCAAGTAATAAAAACCGTGAGTGTGTTGGACAAGGTGTTGCTAATATTGCCACTGGGTTTCTTGGTGGTATGGCAGGTTGCGCTATGATTGGCCAGTCTGTGATTAATGTAAAGTCTGGTGGTCGTGGTCGACTTTCTACACTTGCATCAGGTGTATTTTTGTTGCTGATGGTGGTGTTTGTGGGTGACTGGGTGGCACGTATTCCAATGGCAGCATTAGTTGCTGTGATGATTATGGTGTCTATTGGTACCTTTAACTGGGCCTCAGTGAAAGACTTACGCTCAAATCCTAGAAGCTTTAGTGTTGTGATGTTGGCAACGGTTGCTGTTGTTGTTGCAACGCATGACTTAGCCCAAGGGGTGTTGGTTGGTGTTTTACTGTCTGGTTTCTTTTTTGCAAACAATATCGGCAAAGTGTTGCATATTGGCTCAATATCAGAAGATGAAGGTCGTGTGCGTCACTATAAAATCACTGGCCAAGTATTTTTTGCCTCCGCAGACCGTTTTATTAATGCATTTGATTACAAAGAGGTGATCGAGAAAGTACGTATTGACGTAAGTCGTGCGCATTTTTGGGATGTGACCGCAGTGAGCGCATTAGATAAAGTGGTGATTAAGTTCCGCCGAGAAAATACGCAAGTTGAAGTCATTGGCCTGAATGCAGCCAGCGCAACGATGGTGGACCGTTTTGCAGTGCATGATAAACCAGAGGCTGTTGAACAATTGATGGGACATTAAGGAGATACTGATGAAAAACGAAAATAAAGTACTCGCTTGTTTAGATCAATCGCACTTTGCTGATTACGTCACAGATTATGCCACTTGGGCTGCACGCCGCATGGATGCGCCTTTAGAATTGTTACATATTATTGATCGTCATCCTGAAGTGGCAACTGATAATGACCACAGCGGTGCAATTGGCATTAATGCGGAACAAAACTTACTGACTAAACTTTCAGATCAAGATGAATTGCGTATTAAGGCCGCCCGCGAATCTGGGCGTGTATTTCTTAATAGCCAGCGTGAGCGCGCTGTTCAAGGCGGTGTGCAAGCGACAGATGTACGCCAGCGCTATGGCGAACTAGAAGAAACCTTAGTTGAACAGCAAGAAGGCGTACGTTTAATTGTGCTGGGTCGCCGTGGCGAGTCCGCTGAAGTCACGCAACGTGATTTGGGTCGTAATGTGGAGCGCGTTGTGCGTGCGTTGCAAAAGCCTATTCTCACTATTACAGAAAACTTCAAAGAGCCTAAGCGTGTGTTGATTGCATTTGATGGTGGCGTTGTAACCCGCAGAGGTGTTGAAATGGTGGCAGCTAGTCCTTTGTTTAAGGGCTTGCCTATACATCTTTTGATGTCTGGTAAACAACGTAAAGATGCCACTAAAGACCTTGAATGGGCACAGGCAACCTTAACAAGCGCTGGGTTTGAAACAGTTGCAACGATGATTCTAGGTGATGCTGAACATATAATTGCTAAATATATAGCTGAACATACAATCGATATGCTGATCATGGGAGGCTACAGCCACTCACCATTGCGCACCATGTTGTTTGGTAGCAAAACATCTGATTTGTTACGTTCGGCTAAAATTCCAACCTTATTACTTAGGTAGCCTTACTTTAGTTAAACATAACTTCAGCTAGTATTGCGGTGTCTATTAGTGGCATGATATCAATAGGTATCGCAAAACAGGAAAACGATGAAACTTTACGAGCTACTTGCTAACTCTATTGCTCAATCGATTCAGGAAGGTGTGCTTTGCCGTGGAGATAAGCTTCCTTCTGTGCGGCAGGCAAGTGCAAGTCGCAACGTGAGTGCTGCTACTGTATTAGAGGCTTATTATCTTTTAGAAGCACGAGGATTGATTACTGCGCGCGATCGCTCTGGATATTTTGTCACTAGCGGCACTATGAATATCCCATCTTCGCCAGCGCCAGCTATTCTGAATCAACTAGAATCAACACAAGTCGATGTCAGCGAACTGGTATTTGAAGTGCTGGAATCTATTCGGCTTAAAACCGTTATCCCTTTGGGGTCAGCGTTTCCTAGCCCGTTATTATTTCCGAGGGCTAGTTTGGCCAAAACCATGGCGTCAAGTGTTCAGGTGATGGATCCTTGGGCAAGTGTAGATAATTTAAGTGCTGGTGATATTAATCTTAGGCGTCAGATAGCATTGCGCTACATGATTGATGGTCTGCATGTGACTACTGACGATATTGTGGTGACTAATGGTGCACTAGAAGCATTGAATCTATGTTTGATGGCGGTGACGCGCCCTGGTGATACCGTTCTGATAGAGTCCCCCACTTTTTATGCAGCATTGCAATCAATAGAGCGAATTGGCTTGCGTGCTGTAGCAATCCCCAGCCATCCCAAGGATGGGATTGATTTAGCCGCCATGGAGCGTGCTATTCAGCAGCATCAACCTAAAGCCTGCTGGTTGATGACTAATTTTCAGAATCCGTTGGGAAGTTTGCTCTCTGATGAGAAAAAGCAAGCATTGGTGGCGCTTATCACGCAATACCAAATTCCTTTGATTGAAGATGACGTGTATAGCGAGCTATATTTTGGTGAGAAACGTCCAATACCAGCCAAAGCGTTTGATACAGAAGGCTTGGTGATGCATTGCTCGTCATTTTCTAAATGCCTTGCGCCTGGCTATCGCGTTGGGTGGGTTGTCCCTGGTAGGTATAAAGCGGTCGCGCGTCTTAAATTAACCACAACCATCTCTGCATCTGTGCCAGCACAGGTGGCAATTGCCAAGTATCTGCAAAAAGGTGGGTATGACAAGCATTTGCGTAATTTACGCCATACCTTATTAGTGAATCAAATCAAGTTTGTAGAAGCGATTGAGCGTTACTTCCCTGAAGGGACTTGCTTAACTTTACCGCAGGGTGGTTATTTCTTATGGGTCAAGTTACCAGATGAGATTAATGCACTTGAGCTGCATAAGCTTGCACTTAATAATGGCATTAGTATTGCACCAGGCCCCATATTTTCTGCTCAAAAGCATTTTACTCATTACATTAGGCTGAACTATGGGCATATTTGGGATGCGCGAATTGAGGCGGCATTGTCTACGCTAGGTACTTTAGTCTTTGGCTTGATGAGCTCGTCATCGTCATAGCGTCACAGACCATCTGTTATGCTTTTTTTCTCTGCATCTGTCTCTGTTATTAATTGTTACCAAACCTTAAGCTTTAGTCACTGTTAAAAATAATCATTTGGCGATTTATCAACGCTAAATTTTTAAGGTGATTAAATGTATATCTATGATGAAATAGATCAGAAGTTGGTGGAGCAGCGTGTTGCCCAGTTTAGAGGACAGACACAACGATTCCTAAATGGCCAGCTTACTGAAGATGAGTTTCGGGTTTTGCGTTTGCAAAATGGTTTGTATATTCAACGACATGCGCCAATGCTACGCGTCGCGATTCCCTACGGCATGCTAACCTCAAAGCAACTGCGTACTTTAGCGTATGTTGCTCGGCGTTGGGATAGAGGTTATGCCCACTTAACTACCAGACAAAATATTCAGTTCAATTGGCCTAGGCTAGAAGATGTGCCAGGAATCTTGGCTAAGCTTGCAACTGTGCAGATGCATGCGATTCAAACCAGTGGTAATTGTATTCGCAATACGACAACAGATCATTTTGCGGGTGTTGCGCATGATGAAATCATCAACCCCCTTATTTGGTGTGAAATCATTCGGCAATGGTCAATGCTGCATCCTGAATTTGCGTTCTTACCACGTAAATTCAAAATTGCAGTGAGTGGTGCAGAAGTAGATAGAGCCGCGATTGGTGTGCATGACATAGGATTGCAAGCAATTGAGCAGGATGGTGTTTTTGGCTTTATGTGCTTTGTGGGAGGTGGCTTGGGTAGAACGCCTATCATAGGCAAGCTCATCAATCCATTTGTTGCTTGGTATGATTTGTTAACTTATTTGCAGGCGACACTACGTGTGTACAACCTTCATGGCAGACGAGATAACAAATATAAAGCACGTATAAAAATTCTTGTAAAAGACCTCACGCCAGAAGTGTTCGCGCAACAGGTGAATGAGCAGTGGGCGCTGATTAAGGGTGGTGCTGACACGCTGACTGAAGAATTTGTAAGTAGTATTGCCAATAAGTTTTCATGGCCTACCTATGACACGGTGAGTGAAAATGATAACGCCGTCATGGCACATCATTTGACAACTAATACTGCGTTTGCAAGATGGTTTCGCACTAATGTTCATCAGCATAAAGTATCAGGATACTCTGCAGTGACAGTTTCACTGAAGGCAACGGGTTCTCCGCCTGGCGATATGACGGCTGACCAGATGGAGGTGCTTGCTGAAATGGCTGATAGCTATGGATTTGGCGAGTTACGTGTGTCTCACGAGCAAAATATTATTCTGCCAGATGTGAAAACAGAGACGCTTTATGCTTTATGGCAAGAGCTCAATATGCTTAATCTTGCAACGCCAAATATTGGGCTAATTACGAATATTATCGCTTGCCCGGGCGGTGATTATTGCAGTTTGGCTAATGCCGTTTCTATTCCAGTCGCAACTGCGATTCAAGAACGGTTTGATGATTTAGATTACGTGCACGAAATTGGTGAGCTTGATCTTAATTTATCAGGATGCATGAACTCATGTGGGCATCATCATGTTGGTCATATCGGAATTTTGGGGGTGGATAAAGCAGGTGAGGAGTGGTACCAAATCACCATCGGCGGCAGGCAATCTGGTGCACTCCATTTAGACAAAAAATCCAGTAAAGACAACGATGAACGTTCAAAATGTGGCGCAAGTGCGGCAATTGGTCGGGTGATTGGACCTTCATTTGCTCGTGAGCAAGTGCCCGATGTGATTTCACGTTTAATTCAAACATATTTAACGCTAAGGGAAAGTGAAGCTGAGCGATTTATCGATGTGGTTGATCGAGTTGGTATTGAACCTTTCAAAAAAGATGTCTATGCGGACCCTTTACTTTCGAAGCATTCAAACTTAGTGAGAGAGTCTAATGTCTGAACGTAACATGAACCTAATACGCGGTGGCCAACTTGAGGTGAATCATGTGCAATGCTTTGGCGTTGCACATGAAAAAGCATGGTCGGTTCCGCCTGATGAGTCAAACTGGATGGTGACATTAGATACTTGGTTTGAGCATCAGTTGTCATTGTCTAATCGTCAATTTCCTATCTCTATATTAATCCCATCAGATGCTGAATTTGATGATGATTCTAATCAGCAGATAAAAAAATTATGCCAAGCAAATATTGCGTTTATTGCGATAGATTTCCCTACTTATACAGATGGACGTGGATATTCATTGGCGCAGTTACTAAGAAATGTCTATGGATGGACTGGCGAGTTAAGAGCTGTGGGTGATGTGATGATTGATACTGTCTACTACTTGGCCAGGTGCGGTTTTGATAGCTTTCTGGTGAAGCAAGGACACAATGCTCAATTGGCATTAGAAGCTTTAAGCACATTTACCGATACCTATCAAAAATCATACCGTCAACCGATTCAGAAGTTAAGTTAGCGAAATTAAGCAGTTATTACCAAGTAACCTTGAAAATAACTCTTGATAATTTAAACGTGAGTCATTTAATTGTAAGTAAGGACCTCAAATGACAGATGCTAAAACCACATCTAAAAAAATAATCCCCATTGTCAGTGACCCTGCAAAAGGTGGGTTTATGCCGATGTATGAAGCGCAATCTAAGATATACCCACGCAATACTTTTGGGTTCTTCAAGAACTGGCGCTGGGTGATGATTTGGATTACACAAATTGTGTTTTATGGTGTGCCATGGTTGCAGTGGGGTGAACGGCAGGCGATGTTGTTAGACATTAGTACGCATCGTTTTTACATTTTTGGCTTGGTGTTATACCCGCAAGACTTGATTTACTTAGTCGTCATATTAATTATTTCTGCATTAGCTTTATTCTTATTTACAGCGGTTGCAGGCAGGCTTTGGTGTGGGTTTTCTTGTCCTCAGTCCGTGTATACGGAGATATTCTTATGGATGGAACGTAAAATTGAAGGGGATAGAGCTGCTCGTATACGTTTGGATGGTATGAAGTTTGGCTTTAAAAAACTTTACATAAAGTCCCTAAAACATTTTGCTTGGATCAGTTTCTCAATGGTGACAGGGTTTACGTTTTTAGGCTATTTTTCACCCATCCGAGATTTGTTCGATAGCATTATTCAGATTCGTTTAAGCCCTTGGGAAACATTCTGGATTTTCTTTTATGGCTTAGCCACTTATGGTAACGCAGGTTTTTTGCGTGAGCAGGTATGTAAGCATATGTGTCCATACGCACGTTTTCAGAGTGCGATGTTTGATAATGACACGCTAATTGTCACTTATGATCAGGAGCGTGGGGAGCCACGTAGTGGTCGCTCTAGAAAAGTAGATGCAAAACAAGAAGGTTTGGGTGACTGTATTGATTGCAACTTTTGCGTGCAAGTATGTCCAGTAGGTATCGATATCCGTAATGGTTTGCAATATGAGTGCATTAGTTGCGGGCTATGTGTAGATGCATGCAACAGCATTATGGATAAGATGAACTATCCGCGCGGTCTGATTCGTTTCACTACTCAAAACGGCCTTGCTCAGCATTGGACAAAACATCAAGTCATACAAAAGATACTACGTCCAAGAGTGCTTATCTATAGTGCGCTATTGTTGCTTCTTTCGGCTGGTTTGGTTGCATCATTAGCCATGCGACCTGCGTTTAAGGTAGATGTGAACCGCGACCGTGGCGTAATGTCTAGGTTGGTTGCTGGCGGTAAGATAGAGAACGTCTATCAATTACAAATCACTAATGTTACGGAAGTAGCTGAATCCTATCATGTCACTGTGAGTGGTTTAGAAGGCCTGGCAATGGCATCAAAAAATCAATTCACGGTAGACCCTGCCAATGAGCGATTGGTGGCAGTGAGCTTACAATTACCCGACGGCGCGGTACGAAGCGGCACACATCCTATTATGTTTGAAATTGAAGCATTAGGTAGTAAAGAGCGAGTCACCCAAAAGTCTATTTTTTACATGCCAAGATAGAGGTTGGCTTTAGGTTGAAATCAAGAGGTAGCTCATTGCCTCTTGGTTGGCGCGCAGTCTGAATAATATTTGGTGTATTTAAACTATTTTCAGTATTTGTAATAAAGTTTGATTTGTCATTATTTTAGGCTTTTAACAGCACGATTACTGCGCCACTGCCGCCATCTTGTCGGCGTGCTTCTGCATAGGCAATCACCTCATCACGCTGCATTAGCCAGCCGCGTAATTTATGTTTAAGCACGGGCTCGCGGTTCCGTGAGCCTAAGCCTTTGCCGTGCACAATACGTACACAGCGGATGCCACGTTTTTTGCAGTCGTTTAAAAAAGTGGCAACGTAAAGCCTTGCTTCGTCACTGATTAAGCCGTGCAGGTCAATGGCCGCTTGTATTACCCAATGGCCGCGTCGTAATTTGCTTAAAATGTCAGGAGCATGGCCATCACGTAGGTAAAGTAACTCTTCACCAGTTTCTAAATCATGCGCTGGGATGTAGTAGTCACTTAACGAGTCAGCCAGTGCCTGTTGCTCATCGCGAATGAGTTGTTTTGGGATTGGTTTCGGGCGTAGTGGTGCGTGGTGAACGCGTTTTGGTTTGAGTGGGCGCGCATCTTTAACTGCTTCTAAAAACAGGTCAACTTCGTTGTCGTTAGCGTCTTCCACAATGTTGATAGCTCTATTGAGTAAATGAGAGCGGTAAGGTTACCGCCCTCATCATACTTATTTCAAATAATCACTTATTTCGCGTGATCTAAATAACGCTCTGCATCTAGTGCTGCCATGCAACCTGTGCCTGCACTAGTCACTGCTTGGCGATAAATATGGTCTTGCACATCGCCTGCGGCAAAAACGCCTGGCACGCTAGTGGCTGTTGCGTTACCAGCACGACCCATTTGCGTCACAATGTAGCCGCCCTCCATCTCGAGTTGGCCTTCAAAGATATCAGTATTTGGCTTATGGCCAATTGCAATAAATACGCCCTGTAATGCAATGTCTTTAGTGCTACCGTCATTTACATTTTTAATGCGCATACCAGTCACGCCAGTGTTGTCACCAAGCACTTCATCTAGCGTAGCGAATGTTTCTAGTACGATTTTACCTTCAGCCACGCGAGCCATGAGTTTATCGACCAAAATAGCTTCTGCTTTGAATTTATCGCGGCGGTGCACTAGTGTTACTTTGCTTGCAATATTCGCTAGGTATAAAGCTTCTTCAACTGCAGTGTTACCGCCACCAATCACGGCGACCTCTTGGTTTCTGTAAAAGAATCCATCGCAGGTTGCACATGCAGAAACACCTTTACCTGAGAATGCCTCTTCACTTGGCAGGCCTAGGTATTTTGCAGAGGCACCAGTCGCAATAATCAACGCATCGCAAGTGTATTCGCCACTATCACCCACTAAACGAATTGGTTTTTCTTTGAGGTGTGTAGTATGAATATGATCAAAAATCATTTCAGTATTAAAACGCTCTGCATGTTTTTGGAAACGCGCCATCAGCTCTGGGCCTTGCACGCCATCGGCATCGGCTGGCCAGTTATCAACCTCAGTGGTGGTCATCAGTTGGCCGCCCTGAGCAATGCCAGTAATTAACACTGGTTTAAGGTTGGCGCGTGCAGCGTAAACAGCAGCTGAGTAGCCTGCAGGACCTGAGCCCAAAATAAGTAGTTTGGCGTGACGTGTTGCCATAGTGTATTGCTTTCTTGATTAATATTGAGTTTTTAATGTTGGGGTATTGATCTGTTTTTCAAGTAAACAGCATATTATCTAAGCACTTTTTAGAGTTCAGACCAGCTAAGTAGTTAACATTCTGCTACTTAGCTGGGCTTATAGCGGAAAGTGCTTTGTTATTTTTCTAACAAGCTACGTAACATCCAGGCTGTCTTTTCATGTACCTGTAAACGCTGTGTGAGTAGGTCTGCAGTGGCCTCGTCTGAGGCTGCATCGGCACTAGGAAACACCGTGCGAGCTGTTCTGCACACTGCTTCGTGGCCAGCCACGAGTTCAGCAATCATGTCTTGTGCTTTAGGCACTGAATCAGACTCTTTAATAGAGCTTAGTTTTGCAAAATCACGATAAGTGCCTGGTGCGTATACATCTAGCGCACGAATACGCTCAGCGACTAAATCCACAGCGAGCGCTAGTTCGGTATATTGCGTTTCGAACATTAAATGTAGCGTGTTAAACATTGGGCCAGTCACGTTCCAATGAAAGTAATGGGTTTTTAGATATAAGGTGTAAGTATCTGCTAAAAGATGTGAAAGACCTTGCGCAATATTTTTTCTATCTTCTTCTTTAATGCCAATATCCATACTGAACTCCTGATGCGACCTTTGTTCAAGGTCTTACAACGTTTTATGATTCATAATTGAGAATGATATTCTAATCCCTACGCAGCGACTTTGATACTGCTATAATTAAATCTGACACTTAAAATACGTTAAAGGTTTATCTTGTTTTTCAAAAAATCTAAACCAGTTAATGCTCGCCGTGAAGCTGAAGTAATTAAATCTAATGCCCTAGCTAATACGCTCATTAAAGAAGCTTGGTGGTTAGGTTTGGTACTCATTGGGCTGTATATTACCGTCATTCTTTTTACCTATAATCCTAATGATTCTTCTTGGTCACACATTGCACCAGAGAGTGCTGTTATCCAAAATAGTGGTGGTAGTGTAGGCGCTTGGATTTCAGACTTATTACTTTACGTGTTTGGTTTTTCAGCTTGGTGGTGGGCAGTCTTAGCTTTTTATGCCATGTGGTTTGTCTATTTAACGTTAGAAGCTGTTGATCAAAGCGAAAAGCCATTTTTACTGTTTAATTTTTTCGGTTTTGCTTTATTGCTTGTTGCTTCAAGTGCATTAGAGGCGGGGCACTTGATTAAACTACCTGCATTATTACCTGATAGTTCAGGCGGCATGTTAGGGGTTGCCGTAGATGCTGGTTTGCGTAGCTTGTTTGGCTATACTGGTTCTAGCATGTTGTTATTGCTCATGTTTGTGGTTGGGTTTAGCTTGTTCACGGGTTGGTCTTGGATCAGTATCACCGAGAAATTTGGTGCATTTTTGATTGCTAGCTATGCGTTTATCAAACTTAAATGGCAAGATTGGCAAGATAGAAAAGCAGGTAAAGCAGTAGAGCAAGAGCGCATGGAATACGTAAAAAGTGAACGTAAGCGTGTGGTTGATCGTGAGCCTGTGCAAATTGAAACACCAGTGCTTGAAATTGCACAAAGTGCCCGTGTGCAAAAAGAAAAACAAGTGCCATTGTTTGATACGCATCCAGATACGCCATTGCCACCGATACATTTGTTGGATGAACCATCTGGTACTGTTGAGTTACCATCTACTGAAACATTAGATTTCACCTCGCGTTTAATCGAACGTAAGTTGATGGACTTTGGCATTGAAGTGAAAGTGTTAACTGCTTTACCAGGGCCTGTGATTACGCGCTATGAACTAGAGCCTGCTGCGGGTGTTAAGGGTAGTCAGGTGACTAATCTGGTGAAAGACTTAGCGCGTGCTTTATCTGTGGTCAGCGTGCGTGTAGTGGAGACGATTCCAGGCAAAACCTGCATGGGTTTAGAGATTCCTAACCCTAAACGTCAGATTGTGTATTTATCTGAAATTATGGGTAGTCAAGCGTATGCCGATGTACATTCACCATTGGCTATTTCTTTAGGTAAAGACATCGGTGGAAAACCTGCTGTAGCTGACTTGGCTAAAATGCCGCACGTACTGGTGGCGGGTACCACGGGTTCTGGTAAGTCTGTTGCCATTAACGCGCTGATTTTAAGTTTGCTTTATAAAGCTGATGCCAGCCAAGTACGTATGATTTTGATCGATCCTAAAATGTTGGAGCTATCAGTCTATGAAGGTATTCCGCATTTATTAGCGCCAGTTGTTACGGATATGCGCCAAGCAGCAAATGCTTTAAATTGGTGTGTAGCGGAGATGGAGCGGCGCTATAAATTGATGTCTATGCTAGGTGTGCGTAACCTTGCTGGTTATAACCAAAAGATTAAAGAAGCAGATAAAGCTGGAGAGAAAATTCCGCATCCATTTAGCTTAACGCCAGATGAACCTGAGCCGTTAGAAGAAATGCCATTAATTGTTGTGGTGATTGATGAGTTGGCTGATTTGATGATGGTAGTAGGTAAAAAAGTAGAGGAACTCATTGCGCGTTTAGCACAAAAAGCCCGTGCTTCTGGCATTCACTTGGTGTTAGCAACGCAACGCCCATCAGTTGATGTGATTACTGGCTTGATTAAAGCTAACGTGCCAACGCGAATTTCTTTCCAAGTGTCTAGCAAAATCGATTCACGCACGATTCTTGATCAAATGGGTGCAGAAGCCTTATTGGGCCAAGGGGATATGTTATATATGCCACCAGGCACAGGTTACCCAACGCGTATTCATGGTGCTTTTGTATCTGACCAAGAAGTACATAAAGTGGTTGATTATCTTAAAGCCCAAGGTGAACCGAATTACATTGATGGTATTCTAACTAATGAAACTGAAGAGGGTGGTGGTGATTTTGTAGCGGGCGCTTCTGGAAATGGAGGGGCTGAAGTTGACCCACTCTATGATGAAGCCGTTGGTATTGTGCTTAAATCGCGCCGAGCCAGTATTTCTTCTGTACAGCGCCAACTGCGCATTGGCTACAACCGTGCGGCACGTTTAATTGAAGATATGGAACGTGCAGGCTTGGTTTCGGCAATGCAGAGTAACGGCAACCGCGAAGTATTAGCGCCACACCATGAGCCCTAGTTTTGAGAATTTTAGTCTTGTGAACCTTAGTTTTAGAGCCTTGGCTTTGAGAACCCTAGTTTTGAGAGCCTTAACTTTTAAAAGAAATGACACTTTCAATTTAATGAATTTGAATTTAATGAACATGATAAAACCCAAAAACCTTACTTCTTTGTACTCCAAGCTGATAAAAAATCTGCTTGTATTGCCTGTTATGCTAGTGGTGCAAACTGCACAGGCAGACGGCATGGATAGTGTGAAGATGTTCTATGAAAAAACGCAGTCGGTTCGTGCAAATTTTCATCAAACAGTGACGGATAGGCAAGGGCGTAAAGTGCAGGAAGTGCATGGCACCATGCAACTTAAGCGACCTAATAAATTTAGGTGGGATTACAACAAACCTTATGAGCAGCAAATTATCAGTGATGGTAAGCAGGTGTGGCTATATGATACTGAGCTAGCGCAAGTAACCGTCCGTGATACCACTAAAGCACTTGGCTCTAGCCCCGCAGCTTTATTGGCTGGTGGAAAAGCGATTGAAGAGAGCTTCACACTGACTAATGCAGATAATAAAGATAGTTTAGATTGGGTGAGCGCACAACCTAAAGATAAAGAGTCTGGTTTTGAGAAGATATTATTAGGTTTTAAAGACAACCAAATTCAAGAAATGACATTGTTAGATAGTTTTGGTCACCATACAAAAATTGTGTTTACCAACGTAGAAGTGAACCCATCACTTAATGAAAAGTCATTTTTATTCAAAGCGCCTAAAGGTGTTGATGTGGTTGGTGAGTAGCAGGTGGTGAAAGATACCAATTTATTTTGAATAGTTTATTTACACCCAACACACCAGATGCACCATTGGCTGAGCGATTACGCCCTAAGGCCTTGGATGAGGTTGTAGGGCAGTCGCATTTGCTTGGTATTGGTAAGCCCTTACGTTTAGCGTTTCAGTCTGGTAAGTTGCCCTCTATGATTTTATGGGGACCGCCAGGTGTGGGTAAAACCACTTTGGCGCGGTTGATTGCCAATACCGCAGATGCTGAGTTTATTCCAATTTCTGCCGTGCTATCTGGCATTAAAGATATTCGCGAAGCTGTAGAGCGTGCAGAGCTAACCTTGCAGCAGCATGGGCGTAAGACGATACTTTTTGTAGATGAAGTGCATCGCTTTAACAAAGGTCAGCAAGACGCATTTTTGCCTTTCGTTGAAAGTGGCCTGATTACCTTTATTGGTGCCACTACTGAGAATCCATCTTTTGAGGTAAATAGTGCGCTACTGAGCCGAGCACAGGTGTTTGTGCTTAACTCACTTTCAGAAGCGGAGCTGTCCTTATTGCTTGACCGCGCACAACAGCTAGTAGCTGCAGAGTTAACTATCGCACCAGAAGTACGTGAGCAAGTGTTGGCCTATGCTGATGGTGATGCAAGGCGACTGCTCAACTTTGCAGAAGGTTTATTTAACGCGGCGCAAGGTGCAGGGATATCTGAAATTGATGAAGCATTTTTGCAAACCACCATGGCAAGCAAGCTACGTCGGTTTGATAAAGGTGGTGAAGCATTTTACGACCAAATTTCTGCATTGCATAAATCAGTACGCGGCTCTAACCCTGATGCCGCTTTATATTGGTTTTTACGTATGATTGATGGCGGTGCAGACCCGCTTTACCTTGGGCGACGCATTGTGCGGATGGCGGTTGAAGATATTGGGATCGCAGATCCGCGTGCACAGACCATGGCGCTAGAAGCTTGCCAGATTTATGAGCGCCTTGGCTCGCCAGAGGGGGAGTTGGCATTGTCAAATGCAGTCATTTACTTGGCAGTAGCCGCAAAAAGTAATGCCGCTTACATGGCTTATAACCAAGCGAAGGCCTTTGTTGCACAGGATAAATCTCGCCCAGTGCCATTGCATTTAAGAAATGCGCCCACTAAGCTGATGAAAGCCTTAGATTACGGTAAAGAGTATCGTTATGCTCACAACGAACCAAACGCATATGCTGCTGGGGAGAGTTACTTTCCCGATGATTTACCAGCGCAACAGTTTTACTCTCCCACGCCACGTGGTCTTGAGGGTAAAATAGCGGAAAAATTAGCACATTTGCGTGAGCTTGATAAAAAAGCAAAGAAATAGATTAACCACTGATTAACACGGATACACACAGATAAAACCAACTCATTATTTTAGCGATTTTAGATATTATTGCTGATATAGCGAAACCGTCATTATCAGCATTCATCTGTGGCAAAAAAGATTTAAGAAATTTTTAGGAAACATTAAATGTTAGACATTCAAGCATTAAGAAATGATTTAGATGGCGTAGTAAGCCAGTTACAAGCGCGTGGTTTTGAGTTTGATGCGGCTAAATTCAGTGCGTTAGAGCAGGAACGTAAAACCGTTCAAACCAATACGCAAGATTTACAAGCAAAGCGCAATAATGCATCTAAGCAAATCGGTTTTGCAAAGTCTAAAGGTGAGGATGTAAGCGCCATTATGGCCGAAGTGGCTGGTTTGGGCGAGCAGTTAAAGGCGGGAGAAACACGTTTGGCAGAGTTGCAGGCCGAGCTGCAAAGCATGTTGTTGAATGTGCCAAACTTGCCACATTCAAGCGTCCCTGTTGGTAAGTCAGAAGCAGATAACGTTGAAGTGCGCAAAGTAGGCACACCACGCTCTTTTGATTTCGAAATTAAAGACCATACAGACGTTGGTACTCCACTTGGTTTAGATTTTGATACTGGTGCTAAATTATCAGGTGCGCGCTTCACGTTAATGCGTGGACAGATTGCCAAAATGCATCGTGCGCTTGCACAGTTTATGCTCGATACTCAAACTGAACAGCATGGTTACGAAGAGTGCTATACCCCATATCTGGTCAATGCGGAAACCTTAACAGGTACAGGCCAATTGCCGAAGTTTGAGGAAGATCTATTCTCTTTAGCGCATAATGACAGCAAGTTGTATCTCATCCCAACCTCAGAAGTCACACTAACTAATACGGTGCGCGATGAAATTGTACCGTTTGAATCTCTGCCAATTAAACTCACCGCACATACGCCTTGTTTCCGTTCTGAAGCTGGCTCATATGGGCGCGATACCAAAGGGATGATACGCCAACACCAATTTGATAAAGTTGAAATGGTGCAAATCGTCCATCCAGAAACAAGCTATGACGCGCTAGAGGAAATGGTCGGGCATGCCGAGAATATCTTAAAAGCTTTAGGCTTGCCTTACCGTGTGGTGTCATTGTGCACGGGTGATATGGGCTTTGGCGCAACTAAAACTTATGATTTGGAAGTATGGTTACCAGCGCAAAATACTTATCGTGAAATTTCATCTGTCTCTAATTGCGAGGCTTTCCAAGCCCGCCGCTTACAAGCAAGGTTCCGTAATGAAAGCGGTAAGCCTGAGTTAGTACATACTTTAAATGGTTCTGGTTTGGCTGTAGGTCGTACACTGGTGGCTGTATTAGAAAACTACCAAAATGCAGATGGTAGTGTGACCGTACCAGAAGCATTAAGACCGTACATGAATAATCTTACTGTGATTAAATCTTAAGTTTGGTGTAGTTGTTAACTAACTATAGTTTCAATGCCGTAGCGCTAACACCTTAATTAAGTGGAAATCGTTTACGTATGTGGACGCCTGATATTTTCTCTGGCGTCCAATGTCTATCAAAAAAAGCTGTCACATCAGGGCTTGCATCCGTTTTACATCGTTGCAACTACCTATTGTGTCCTCAGCTTGTTAGCTACACCTTTTCTAGGTGTGATTGAACTCAGCCATTTAACTTACAATTTCTGGGTAAATGTATCGCTAGCCTCATTGTTTGATGTGGCTGGTTGGATGTTTTTGGTGCTTTCGCTCTCTAAAACAGACCTTTCAGTGTTTGGGCCATTAAACGCATACAAAGTGGTCGTCTCCATGTTGCTGGCGATGCTATTTCTTAATGAGATGCCAAGTGTTCAGGGGTTTTTAGGGGTGTTGATTATTATTGTCGGTAGCTTCTTTTTGATGCCGCCTGTACTTACGCACCAAGCAAGCAGGGTGATGAGTTTATTTGCAGATAAAGGCGTTCGAGCACGTTTTCTATCTATTATATTGTTTTCAATAGGGACGATTTTTCTTAAGAAATCAGTGAAAGACCTTTGCAAAAGCAGCTAAATTAAAAAAGCCCCTTTGATTGCCCATAATCTCCTGGAATATCGTGATTAGCTGGTGTTTTCGTCCCTATTGGAATGGTTTGCACGCTGCTTGACGCAGTTTTGTGGGGTAGTAGGT
>JAUXNQ010000048.1 GCA_030682715.1 Methylotenera sp.
GCTCAAAACCCATGATTGGCCCCGTACTAAAATTGCGCATTCAACTTTACATGCAAAATGACCCTAAAGCCATTATAAATCATTCACTTGCGCTAATGGCTTACATTAGAAATGATGGTCTAATGGAAAATGTAGGTTTAATGTCACTGGATTCCGTCTCAAGCCGTTAAGGTCTTCACTGTGAAATTGTTATTACAAAGTCAGTAGCATTGCGTCAATTTAAAAATCACTTAAAATGACTCTTCAAACCAGAAAATCTAAAGGAAAATATATGAGTGATGAGATTGTAATGCGCATTGGTGAGGCATTAGTTGCAGGTGGTCCTGTAGGCACAGCAGCGGAGCCTGAGGTGGCAATTGGTGAAATGAAGGGGCCAATGGGTGTTGCATTTGCCAACTTGTTAGGCGACCAAGTGAAGGGTCACACGCGCGTGTTGGCGATTATGAATACAGATATTATGGTGCGCCCTGCCACGATTATGGTAAGTAAAGTGACGGTAAAAGACCCGCGTTACACTAATATTTTAATGGGTACAGTACAAGCGGCCGTTGCTAATGGTGTGTTAGATGCTGTGCGTTGTGGCGATATTCCTAAAGAAAAAGCTAACGATTTAGGGATTATTGTATCAGTGTGGTTAAATCCGATTGTGGTGGAACAAGACGATTTAGACCATCAGGTTTTGTTTGATATTCACCGCAAAGCGACTGCTAATGCGATTAAAAAAGCCATGAATAACGAGCCTAGCATTGATTGGCTGTTAGATAACCAAGAGAAAATCGTGCATAAATATTTCCAAATGGGTTTGGATGGCAAACTTTAATTTAAATTAAAATTAAAAGTCAAAACCACAGAAGATTGTCATTCCGATATAAATCTGAATCCAGCGTCTTTTGTTTCAAGCGTCACTGGATTCCGTGTTGAGCACGGAATGACAGAAGCTCATTAATTAGTAAGCACTCGGTTCTTTAAGCTTCACAGGTGTGATATCCACAGTACCACCATCAAAGCCTACCATGATTTGTCCGTCTTGTATGGTGCAGCTAATATTCATGCCTCTATTGGCAATATTGGTGAGCTCATCTGTTTCGGGTAAGTTAATCACTGTTAAGTTGTTACATTTTAAAAGTGCTTTGCTGTTTGCCGTCCACCACATATCGGCGATTCTGCCACCGTATAAAACGACTGCTACTTGTTTACTGCGGCCGCAGGCTTTGCGGATGTCTTTTTCTGTTGGTAAGCCTACGTCTATCCATAACTGAATGGCATCGGTTAAATCTTTTTCCCATAGGTCTGGTTCTTCGTCATCGCTTAAGCCTTTGCCAAAGGTAAGGGCTTCATTGGCATATATGGCAAATGCAATCAGGCGTACCATCAGGCGCTCGTCAGTTTCTGATGGGTGTTTAGCGAGTGTTAAATTATGTTGCGCGTAGTAATTGCGGTCCATGTCTGCAATTTGCAGTTCTATTTTATAAATGGTTGACTTAAGCGCCATTGCGCGACTCCTTAAAGAGTTCTGTTATGTGAATCGGTTTAATCGATGCATTATACCGTTATCCATCGCTTCTACTTGCGTTGCTTAAGCTCAAGTTTGTTAACCTAGAGAAGCTTAACTCTGCGTTGTTGCTTAACAAGGTGGCCCTACTTTCTGTTAAGCTTTCATTTTTAAATTTGCAAGATAACATCATGGCTCAATATGTAATGTCGATGCTCCGCGTGAGCAAGATTGTTCCCCCTAAAAAACAAATTATTAAAGATATCTCCTTGTCTTTTTTCCCTGGTGCGAAGATTGGTTTGCTGGGTTTAAACGGCTCGGGTAAATCAACTGTGCTGCGCATTATGGCGGGCGCTGATAAAGAGTTTGAGGGTGAGGTGCAGTGGCAGCCTAATATTTCTATTGGGTATTTACCGCAAGAGCCACAGTTAGACGCAAATAAAACCGTGCGTGAAGAAGTTGAGAGCGGCATGGGCGAGGTGATGCAGGCGAAGCAAAAGCTAGAGGGAGTGTACGCGGCGTATGCAGAGCCTGATGCAGACTTTGATAAGTTGGCTGAAGACCAAGCGCGTTATGAAAATATCATAGCTGCGAGCGGCTCTGATGTTGAGCATCAATTAGAAATCGCAGCGGACGCTCTGCGCCTACCTTCGTGGGATGCCAAAATTGGTCCGTTATCTGGCGGTGAGAAGCGTCGTGTGGCGTTGTGTAAATTGCTGTTATCTAAGCCAGATATGTTGCTGCTAGATGAGCCAACCAACCATTTGGATGCAGAGTCTGTAGAGTGGTTAGAGCAGTTTTTAGTGCGCTTCCCAGGTACTGTGGTGGCGGTAACCCATGATCGATATTTCCTCGATAATGCGGCAGAGTGGATTTTAGAGTTAGACCGTGGACATGGTATTCCATGGAAAGGTAATTACTCCAGCTGGTTAGATCAGAAGCAAGCACGTTTGGCGTTAGAGGAATCACAAGAGTCATCACGCCGTAAAGCGCTGAATACTGAGTTGGAATGGGTGCGTCAGAACCCGAAAGCGCGTCAGGCGAAGAGCAAGGCGCGTATTGCCCGTTATGAAGAGTTAGCGAGTGCCGAATACCAAAAACGCAATGAAACACAGGAGATCTTTATCCCCGCTGGTGAGCGTTTAGGCGATCAAGTGATTGAGTTTAATGGTGTGAGCAAAGCATTTAAAGACCGTTTACTAATTGATAACTTGAGCTTTAGTATTCCAGCAGGTGCGATTGTTGGGATTATCGGCCCGAACGGTGCAGGTAAATCTACCCTGTTTAAAATGATTACAGGCATGGAGCAGCCAGATAGCGGAGAAGTAAACATCGGCCAAACCGTTAAATTAGCTTACGTTGACCAAAGCCGTGATGTGTTAAGTAATGATAAAACCGTGTTTGATGAGATTTCAGGCGGTTCAGACATCTTAACGGTGGGCCGTTATGAAACGCCATCTCGTGCTTACATCGGCCGCTTTAACTTTAAAGGCGGTGATCAGCAAAAAGTTGTTGGTCAACTGTCAGGTGGTGAACGTGGACGTTTGCACTTAGCGAAAACTCTGATTTCTGGTGGTAACGTATTACTGCTAGATGAACCATCAAACGACTTAGATGTAGAAACATTACGTGCGCTGGAAGATGCATTGCTGGAATTTGCAGGCAGTGTGTTAGTGATCTCTCATGATCGCTGGTTCTTAGACCGCATCGCAACGCATATCTTGGCGGCAGAGGGCGAGTCACAATGGACGTTCTTTAACGGTAACTATCAGGAATATGAGGCTGATAAGCGTAAACGCTTGGGTGAGGAAGGCGCTAAACCGAAACGTATTCGTTATAAACCGATTGCACGATAATAAGTGTTAATTGTAATTAAGTAAAACTTTTAAATCTAAAGCCCACAGGGAGAAAGTTGATGCGACTTAATCAATTCATAAAGATATTCTTGTTTTTATTATTTAGTAAACTAATATTCAGTTCTACAATAGCTTTAGGAGCAACCTGTGTTACGTTCGTAAATCAATATAAACGTGTCGTTACAGAATGTGAGAATAGTTTCCAGGAGCAACAGCAACAGTAGCAACTATTGAATGCACAACAGAAACAGCTTGAGCAGCAAAGACATTATAATCAGCAATTATTGGATATCGAAGCACAAAAGCTTGGGATATTGCAACAGGCAGTTCAGGACGAGGCAATTCGGAAGGAGAGAAGGTTGCAAGATGATAAGATGGCTTCTTGTACATCAGAATTAGCACCACGTTATCCAGCACAGCCATCCCTTGTAAAAATAATGTGTCAAATGCGACTTAGGTAATACTAAGTGGTGTTGGTAACTTGTTTCTATCTTACAATTACAAGCCTCCAATACTTTGGGTGCGTAATAAGTACATAGTTTATATCTGTAACTAAGGTAAATGACACCCCAATGCCATGACCTTCGGTTTCCCTGCGCTGCTCAAAAGGTCGGGCAGCTGCGGAACTCGGGCTAAAGCCCTCAGACAGTCCTCGCTGAAATCCCCCGCCCATTTTGTGCTGCTCGGCATGGCAACAGGGGTAGAGGGTCAACACCACTATAGCCAAGTAGGGTGGCAACAAGTTGCCCACCCTACAGCGGAATAATAAGCATGAGGGCAGGTTTTTCATTATCGCACTCAATATACAGTATGCCGCATATTGTGAAATTTCATTCGGCGAACTACTTTGCGTAGACCTCTATGCTTGAACTATTGAACATCAATACGTGGTTTATGTGGGGCATTTTTTGCAAGAAAATCCCAAAGTACAGGTGGAATTAACCGCATCAGCCTTGCTACCCAGCCCATTTGCCAAGGGATTACCACAAAACGTTTTTTGCGCTCAATTGCGTTCACAAATTTGTGCGCAGCTATATCCGCATCCATTAAAAATGGCATTTTATACGTGTTGATGTCTGTCATTGGGGTACGAATATACCCAGGTGCAATGGTGGTAATAGCGATGTTGTGATGCAACATCTCAACACGCAAGCTTTCAAGGTAGGCGATGGCCGCGGCTTTTGATGCACTATAAGCCCCTGCCCCTGGTAAACCGCGTATGCCTGCAACGCTGGCAATGCCAACTAGTTGTGCTGTCTCGCCACGTTGGGCGGCTAAGCGCATGGCGTTGATAAATGGTTGAAACGTATTGACTAGCCCCGTGACGTTAATATCCATGACTGCCTGAAATGCGTTTGTGTCTTCTGCATATTCTGTGAGTGTGCCGCTACTAACACCAGCACTGCCAATCACGATATTAGGTGCGCCATATTGTTGTATGAATTCATTGGCGGCAGCCACCAATACAGCGCTATCGCGTACATCCAAGGGGTAAATAGCGCATTTGATGTTATAGCAAGCCTCTAAGGTTTGTTGTAATAATTGTAAGTGCTCACTGCGCCTAGCAGCTAAACCAATAATAGTATTTTCATTTTGATAGCGCTTTGCATATTCATATGCAAGTGCTTCACCTATTCCACTTGATGCGCCTGTGATAAAAACTTTCATGACTATCTTTCATTGATTTATAGCTGGATGACTATATTAATATTAAATATATATCGATACTAAATATAAAACCCCCGTTTCTACCTGATGGTAGAAACGGGGGTTTTGAAGTCCAGCATGTGTTTACCGCATCACCAGTTAAAGAGCTTTTGGTAAAGTGCCTTAAACCAGTGTGTGGACGCTGTTACTTTTTTGCTGGGGTGGTTGCCTTGGCTTTGTCAGCACGGATGTTAGTAATGATGTAGTCAGCTGTTTTTAGTGCTAAATCATTGTTACCAGCCATAGTGCTTGAGGTAATGAATTGGCCATTGATAATTAAGCTAGGTACACCTGTTGCGCCAGATGAGCGGAATATATTTGCCGCACGGTTTAGGCTGGTGTTAGTGGCAAATGAACCAAAAGCTTCTTCAACTTTTTTCTTATCTAGGCCACTTTGTTGTGTCACCCAGTCAATGGCTGCCTTTTCATCAGTTGGTTTAAGTGTTTTTTTAGTGTGGATAGCTTCAAACAATGGAGCATGTAATTTTTCTAAAACACCGAGTGTTTCCATTGCATAGTAAGCTTTTGCCATAGGTGCCCACGCTTGTTGTGGCAAGCCTGGTACACGTTTAAAAACGACATCAGCTGGTAGTTTTTTTACCCATGCATTGAGTGGCGCATCCATGCTGTGGCAGTGTCCACAACCGTACCAAAATAGCTCGATTACTTCAATTTTGTTAGGCGTGTCAGTATTGATGGTTTGGGCAGTACGATCAAAATCTTTGCCCATTTGTGGATCTGCCATCACGCTAAATGAGGCCAGTAACATTAAAGCGGTTAATAATTTTTTCATTGATATTGTCCTTGTTAACGATTCTTTAAATTTGTGATTAAACATTCAGCTATTTTATAAATGTCTTATTTTAAAACGTGTCATCTTGAATTTGGCTGACAATTTTTTAGATTCTATTTACGTTTATTGTTGATTATTGAATCTATTTGGACTGATTCACTTTCGGTTCTAACCTTGTTCATAGACAGGCCAGGAGCCTATTGGGTTTCATTATTAACTGTAATTAAATCAGACTTAAAGCCATTAATGGCTAAATCTGCTTTTGTTTTGTTAATGAACTCCAGATTTTTCAGTGGGCCAACACGGACGCGATGCCAAACGCCCTTGTTAGGGATGGTAGCGGTTTGCACCACAGCTTCAAAGCCTTGCAAGGCTAGTGTGGCCTTCATGTTGTCAGCTTCCTCTTCTTTTTGGAAAGCGCCAACTTGAAGAAAGTAGGTGTTTGGCACTGATGGTTCAGCACTTTGTTCTTTAATTTTAACTTCTTCTGTGCTTACCTGGCGCTCGCTTCCAGGCAGAATCGTATAAAAATCAAAACGTGTTTTATCTTCAGTGGTTTCTGGAGTTTCAGTTTTTGCTTCTTGTGCTTTATCATTTTCTTTAGCAGCCTTCTCTTTGGCGCTTTCAGCGATTTTCTCGGAGAGCGGTTTATTAGGAGAGGCTAAATCCGCGAATGGGCTTTCTTCGCCTTTAATCATCATGACCACAGTTAACGATGCGGCCACGCCTAATAAGAAGCCTACTAATAGGCCCGTGATAAAGGGGTTGCCTTGGCTTTGTTTTGCCGTGCGCTCTGGTCTTGGTTTGTAATCTCTACTCATCATGTTTCCTTACATTCTTTCTTTGGCGGCAACACCAAGTAAATCTAGACCATTTTTAAGGACTTGCTGGGTAGCGCTAATTAAACTTAAGCGTGCTAGTTTCAATGACTCGTCTTCAATTAAGAATTTATATTCGTTGTAGTAGCTGTGTAAGTCACTGGCTAATTCTTTTAAGTAATTAGCTACCACGTGCGGTGCTAATTCAGTTGCTGCATTGGCGACTACTTCTGGGTATTCACTTAAGCGTTGCATCAGTGCAGTTTCATGCGCGGTGACTAGTGGGTTTAAATTGGCGTTCGCCAAGCTACTGATATCGCCACCCCACTGGCTTAGTACACTGCAAATACGCGCATGTGCATATTGAATGTAATACACAGGGTTGTCGTTGCTTTGGCTGCGCGCTAAATCAATATCAAATACCAATTGTGAATCGGCGCGGCGCGCGGCTAGGAAGTAGCGCGTAGCATCGCAGCCTACCTCTTCAATTAAATCACGTAAGGTGACGTAGCTGCCTGCACGTTTTGAGAGTTTAACCTCTTCACCACCACGCATCACGGTTACCATTTGATGCAACACGTAATCTGGCCAGCCTTTTGGGATGCCAACATCTAATGCCTGCAAGCCTGCACGTACGCGAGTGATTGTGCTGTGATGATCTGCGCCCTGCTCATTAATCACGCGTACAAAGCCACGGTTCCACTTGTCGGTGTGGTAAGCAACATCAGGGACAAAGTAAGTGTAGCCGCCATCAGTTTTACGCATGACACGGTCTTTGTCATCGCCAAAGTCTGTGGTTTTGAGCCAAAGCGCGTCGTTTTCTTCGTAAGTATGGC
The DNA here is from genome assembly GCA_030682715.1 of Methylotenera sp. Classification (GTDB taxonomy): domain Bacteria; phylum Pseudomonadota; class Gammaproteobacteria; order Burkholderiales; family Methylophilaceae; genus Methylotenera. Next base: position 7,503 of record JAUXNQ010000048.1, read on the forward strand.
CGCTTTTAATTAAGGCTTGAACCGTTTGCTCAACCTTGCCTGTCGTATAAAGCGCACTTTCTAGTGAAAATACGTCAAATTTAATCTGAAACGCTTTTAAGTCTAAATCTTGTTCATGGCGCAAATACGCCACGCTAAATGTGCGAATTGAGTTCAAGTCATTGATATCGCCGCTCGCGGTCACTTCAATGTCGTCTGCAACCACGGTATGCTTGGCTAGGAAAGCCGCTGCAATATCATTGATATATTCACCACGGTAGCCATTTTCAGGAAAGCTTTCATGCTCAGTTGAAATGCCTTTGCATCTTGCTAACACTGAGATGGTGAGGTTATCAATTTGCGCACCAGCATCGTTATAATAGAACTCGCGGGTCACATCCCAGCCGTTTGCATCGAGTAAGCGCGCCAAACAGTCACCTACCGCTGCGCCGCGTCCGTGGCCTACATGTAATGGGCCAGTTGGGTTGGCAGAGACAAACTCTACTTGTACTTTTTGATGGTTGCCGTTGTTGTTGCGGCCATACTGTTCACCAGCTTTTAAGATGTCTTTAATGACGACTTGTTTAGATTGTGGGCTTAAAAAGAAATTAATAAAGCCAGCACCTGCAATTTCAGTTTTAGCGATATATTCACTGACTGGCAAAGCCTCAATAATTTGAGTAGCGATTGCACGCGGGTTTTGTTTTAGCGGTTTTGCTAAAACGAGCGCTAGATTTGTGGCAAAATCGCCATGGTCGGCTGATTTTGGGCGCTCTAATATAATCGTTAAGTCAGTCATTTCTGGCGCAATACTTTTTGCGGCAGTCGTTAGTAATTGGGTAAGATGTGTTTTCACAATAATTGCATAAAAGCTAAAAACGGTATTTTAACCCATATTAGTGATTAGCACGTTAGTCATCATGTGTTAGTGAATACATCAAGCTTAATGATTTAAGATAGTTGCCACATATGCGAAAAAATGGATTATAAATATTGTTTAAATACGCTAATTTCCGTTAAAAGCAGCATAATAGGTGACAAATTATGCTTACTTTTTAACCTTAAATACTTTTAAACCTAATAAATTTTTCACGCCAATATCCTACCTCCATTGACTAAACCCATCTTAAAAATAGCACTTGATGTGCCGCTAGCACGCTTATTTGATTATTTAAGCGGGGATCAGCACGTAGCAATTGGCCAGCGCGTACTGGTGCCGTTTGGGCGCCGTAATCAAATAGGCATTGTGATGGCCAGTGCGGACACCAGCGAGTTTGCCATAGAGAAACTTAAGCCAATTACACAAGCCTTTGTTGAAGAAACACCGCTAGATGCTGAAGTGTTAAGTTTGATTAAGTTTAGCGCGGATTATTATCATTATCCGTTTGGTCAGGCTTTGTTGGCAGCATTGCCTGCACGTTTGCGCCAAGTGGCGCCAGCGGTTTCGCGTAAACAATATTTATACCAAATCACTGATTTAGGTAGGCAGGTTGACCTTGAGGCTATGCCTAAAAGGCAACGTGTGTTACGCCAAGTGTTGACAGCTTTGCAAGCAAATAACGCTCAAACTGAAACGGAGCTAGATGCGCTGCCCGCGAGTGCGCGTAAGGCGGCAAAAGAGCTGGTGACTTTAGGCTATGCTACAAGTGAGCAAGTGTTGGCGATTAAGCGCGTGCCTGCCATATTAGAAACACCGCAACCAGCACTGAATGACGAGCAAGCGGAGGCCGTGGCAAGTATCACGCAAGACATTAAAGCGTTTAAAGCATGGTTGTTGCATGGCATCACTGGTAGTGGAAAAACTGAAGTTTATATACGCTTGATGCAACATATCTTGCAAGCGTCGCAAAATAATCATGAAACACAAGATAACCCAGAAGCACAAAATAATACGGCTGACTCTGTTGTAACAAAATCTGAACCAATCAGTGCCCAGATTTTGGTACTAGTGCCTGAAATTAACCTTACCCCCCAGCTAGAGGCAAGGTTCAGAGCAAGACTTCCTCAATATAGCTTAGTAAGTTTACATAGCAGCCTAAGCGAGAGTGAGCGCTTACATAATTGGCAGCTTGCACAAGCGGGTGCCGCACAGATTATTATTGGTACGCGGCTTTCAATTTTTACGCCCATGCCTAATTTAAAGCTGATTATCATTGATGAGGAGCATGATAGCTCCTACAAGCAGCAAGATAGCATGCGTTACCATGCGCGCGATGTTGCTTTGGTGCGCGCAAAACGGCTCAATATTCCAGTTGTGATGGGGTCTGCAACCCCCGCGTTAGAAAGCTGGTACAACGCGATGGGTGGCAATGTGCAGGTGATAAGCGCAGCGCCTAGCATTAGTTTACCTAATAAATTTAGTCAGCCTAATAAATATGGCTTGCTCACATTAAAACAACGCGCTGTGACTGCCGCACAATTGCCCAGGATTGATTGTATAGACACGACTAAAGTCAATTTACAGCATGGTTTAACACCGCAGCTGGTGTCTGCCTTGCGTTTACGGCTGGAACGTAAAGAGCAGTCGCTATTATTTATTAATCGTCGTGGCTATTCACCAGTCTTATTGTGTTCCGCATGCCATTGGATTGCGCCTTGCACACGCTGTAGTAGCCGTTTGGTGGTGCATTTAGGACAAAGAAAATTGCGTTGCCACCATTGTGGGCATGAGCAACGGATTCCAAACCAATGCCCAAGCTGTGGTGATGCGGATTTGCACCCGACAGGTCACGGTACGCAGCGTCTGGAGCAGACATTGGCTAGCCTGCTCCCAACCGCACGCATCGCAAGGGTGGACCGTGACAGCATTAGTCGTAAGCATGCCTTAGTCGAAATTTTAGATAAAGTGCACAATCAGGAAATAGATATTTTAGTGGGCACGCAGATGCTGGCTAAAGGACATGATTTTCCTAACTTAACGTTAGTGGGCGTGATTGATACTGATAGCGCCCTACACAGCCCTGACTTTAGGGCAAGTGAGCGCTTGTTTGCACAACTGATGCAAGTTGCGGGGCGTGCTGGTCGCGCTGATAAAGCGGGGCAAGTGATTATTCAGACAGCATTCCCAGATCATGCTTTGTTCAATGCTCTGCGCACGCAAGATTATGCAAGTTATGCTAATGATTTGTTGCAAGAGCGTGCGCAAGTACAGTTTCCGCCGTATGTGTTTACTGCATTGCTACGTGCGGAGGCGCATGATTTTGCATTGGTGCAGAAGTTTTTACAGTTTGCATTTGAGCAGGCGCGTCAGCTTAGTCCGCATGTCATGACTTACGACCCTGTCAGGCCACAGATGGAGCGCCTGAAAGGCATGGAGCGTGCTTATATTTTAATGCATTCAACCCAGCGGCCAGCATTGCAAAAACTGCTTACGCAGCTAGTGGACCAATTAAGATCTGAGCCTATTTCAGCTAAGGTGAGATGGGCTGTGGATGTGAATCCTTTAGAATTTTAGTTTTAATGCGTTGTAGGTTAGCAACAGATGCTGGCTAAAATGCAGTAAAATAACACATCAATGCGGGTGTAGTTCAATGGTAGAACGCTAGCTTCCCAAGCTCGATACGCGGGTTCGATTCCCGTCACCCGCTCCAACTTTAGTGATTAGCGATAATATTATGGCAAACCAAGCGCCCCCGTCAGTTTTAACATTCGCAGGTACAGACCCAAGTAGCGGTGCTGGGCTACAGGCAGATATTCTTACCTTCGCCAGTATCGGCTGTCATCCACTGTCAGTGGTGACTGCAATTACTGCGCAAGATACCGTTGGTGTTGATGGTGTATTAGCCATGGACCCTGATTGGGTTAATGATCAGGCGCGCGCAATTTTAGAGGATGTGCAAGTTTCAGCATTTAAGTTGGGGCTATTGGGCTCAGTTGAAAATATCGCGGTGATTGCTGAAATCATGGCAGATTATCCCGATATCCCTTTGCTAATAGACCCTATCTTAACCTCTGGCCGTGGTGATGATTTAAGTAATGATGAAATGATGGAGGCAATGGTTGAGTTGTTGTTTCCACAAGCTACATTAATTACGCCTAATAGTTTAGAGGCGCGTAGATTTGCGTTTGCAGACGAGGCCGAAGAGGTCGGATTAACCTCATTAGATGAGAGCGCCGCGCGCTTATTAGCTATGGGCAGTGAGTATGTGTTGATTACGGGTACACATGAACGCACCACCGAAGTAACTAATACGCTTTACGGCGAAGATAAGCTGATTAAGGCCTATAAATGGGAGCGTTTAGCTGGCAGTTATCATGGTTCAGGCTGTACGCTTACCAGTGCAATTGCTGCTTGTATGGCGCATGGCCTCAGCATTGAAGAAGCCGTGTTAGAAGCGCAAGAATACACATGGCAAACCCTTAAGAATGGCTTTAGACCTGGTATGGGCCAGTACATCCCAGATCGTATGTTCTGGGCGCGAGACGAAGAAGACCCAGTCATCAATAGCGGTGATGGTAGTGTGAAAACACACTAGGCTCTAACAAGCATGTCGGCAATTAAAGGGCTTTACGCAATTACACCAGATGAGATGGATACGGATATCCTGCTTGTTAAGGTGGAGGCTGCTTTGCAAGGTGGTATTGGTATTTTGCAGTATCGCAACAAGCTAGCAGGCCATAAGCTTAAAACGCAGCAGGCGCGCGTTTTGTTGCCCTTATGCCGCCAATATCAAGTACCTTTTATCATCAATGATTCAATCAAACTTTGCCTCACTTTAGATGCTGATGGCGTGCATTTGGGTGCAGATGACGGCAATTTGGCAGAAGCTAGGGCTAGATTGGGCAGCAATAAGATTTTGGGCGCCTCTTGTTATAATCGTTTCGATTTAGCCCTAAGCGCACAGCAAGCAGGTGCAACTTACGTGGCTTTCGGCGCTTGTTTTGTATCTAGCACCAAGCCACATGCGCCTGTGGCGAACTTAGATTTATTTAAACAAGCAAAAGCGCAATTGCATATTCCAGCAGTGGCTATTGGCGGTATTACGTTAACAAATGCGCCATCAGTAATACAAGCTGGCGCCGATTCAATCGCTGTGATTAATGCAATTTTTAACCCAAATTTTACTTTGGATGACGTAAAAGCCACCACACAGCAATTCGCTCAATTATTTGGATAAGCCAGCTTAAAGGCTAAAATTACCTCACGCACAATCTTCTTTTGTTGCGCAGGTAAGTTCAAAAAAGCCTCAAAGGTTTCACGCTCTTCATAAGACACTGCCGTTTCCCACTGCTTTTGTTTTGACTTAACCGCATTAATTGCAGGTGCACCATAACGTAAAATATGCGGCTCAACTTTTAACCAATCGGCAAGTACCTGTAATTTTTCTTGTGATGGAATTGCCTCCCCTCTCAACCAGCGTCTTACTGCCTGCATGGTGACAGACCTGCCGTAATAACGACTATTAAACGCACGCTCAATATCAACGGGACGTAATGAGTGCCCTGCTTTTTCAATGGCGTTACGCAAGCGTTGGCTAAATTCTGCTTTTTCATCTGAGATTATATTCATGAACAGAAAGTTAATTTTTATCGCATCATAAAAGTAACTTTATGTTTAGTTTAATGTAAACTTTGTGTTCATTTTTATTTGAACATTTAGTTATGGCTAAAAGTCTGCTTGAACAACTTCCCGAAATTGTCTCCAATGGCCGTAAAGAGGCTGAAAGAATCTTAGAAAGCATAGAAAGCCGTCATCGCATTAGTCTGCAAACGCGCGAGTGGGTATTGCCATCAAAAGATACAGCAGCAACAGATTGGATTACCGCCAATGCGCGGCAAGATAATTTACGCCAACAAAATGCACTGTCATCTGTGCAAAGTGGCTTGTTTGGCCAAGTGCAGCCTTCTTTGGGTGATGATGATAAAGCCGTAAATACACAAACCGATGCGTGGACAAATCGCTTAATTTATGGCGATAACTTACTTGCTATGGCGGCGCTGCTGGCTGGCGATGAAACCACGCCTAGCATGCGTGGCAAGGTAGATTTAATTTACATAGACCCACCGTTTGATAGCAAAGCGGATTACCGCACTAAAGTGACGCTACCTGGCGTTGAGTTAGAACAAAAACCAACAGTGATTGAGCAGTTTGCTTATTCCGATACTTGGTCAGACGGCACCGCTTCTTACTTAGCCATGATTACGCCACGCTTGATTTTGATGCGCGAGTTATTGAGTGAGAGCGGCTCGATTTATGTGCATCTGGATTGGCATGTGGGGCATTACGTGAAAATTGTAATGGATGAGGTGTTTGGCAAGAGCAACTTTTTAAACACAATTGCAAGACAAAAAACGTTATCACGTAAATTTCAATCAGGGGCATTTGGAAATATTCATGATACGATTTTTATCTATTCAAAATCAGATGGTTTTTACTTTCAAAAACAGATTGATGAAAGAGATGAAGATGCAAAGCTCTCACGCTTTCCTGAGTATGACCAAGAGAAAGAACTACGCTATGTTTGGGATAATTTTACTCAGGCTGGACAGGGTGAGCCTCGACAGTTCGGTGATGTAATAATTGCGCCGCCAACTGGAAAGCACTGGATTTGGTCGCAAGACCGTATTAACGAAGGCTGGAAAGAGGGAATAGTAAAAATTCGTGGAAAAATGCCACGCCTGAAAAGATATGAAACGGAAGGTATTGCAGCTGGAGATATTTGGGTAGGTAAACAATGGGTAATTCATGCTCAAAGCGGAGAAGCAGTGGATTACGATACTCAAAAACCTGAATCTGTTCTTGAAAGAGTGATACGCGCTTCTTGTCCAGAAAATGGCCTAGTCGCCGACTTCAACGGTGGCTCAGGCACCACCGTCGCCGTCGCAGAAAAACTAGGTCGCCGCTGGATTACCACTGACCTTGGCAAACCTGCCTGCATGATTATGCGTAAGCGTCTGATCGACCTAAATGCACAACCATTCCTGTATCAGGCGATTGGTGATTATCAAGTAGAAGCGGCTAAATCTAGCCTAGGGCGCAACTTCCGCATGGGCGATTTATCGCAGATTGTGCTTTCACTCTATGGTGCATTGCCATTATCACCTGAAGATAATCCACAGCGCAATTTAGGGCAGGTGAATAACGGTGGCAATAAAACATTAGTGTTAGCCGATTCACCCAACAAACTCACTGGCACAGCTACTTTGAAAAAAGCGATTGCCCAGCGTGATAGCTTGATGGGTGGCTGGGATAAAGTGGTGGTATTGGGCTGGAACTTTGAGCCTTCTATTGGTGAAACCATTACCGCGCTCAATGATAGCCGTTTAGAAGTGTTGGTCATTCCGCCTGATTTAATGGATAGATTAAAGAAAAAAGGCGGTGCTGAAAAGCTACGAGGGCAAGTGCGCTTTAGTAGCTTGCAGTATTTGACTATTTATCCGATTACGCGCAAAACCCTCACCCCAGCCCTCTCCCAAGAGGAGAGGGAGCAAAGCCAAGAAACACTTACTATTACCCTAAAAAACTACGTATTACTCTCGCCCGAAGCCATTAACTTAGACGAAGCAAACCGTGAAAAACTGCAAGCCGTTATCAACCAAGAACCATTAGCACTTATTGAGTATTGGGCAGTTGACCCACATTATGATGGCATTGTGTTTAGGTCTGTTTGGCAAGATTATCGCGGCAATGTTGAGAATGACGGTGACCCATTGCGCGTTGTGACTAAAGCGGTAGTGAATGTGCCAGCCATTGCAGGTGTGCGTAAAGTGTGTGTGCGAGTGGTGGATGTATTTGGCTTTGAAGCTGAGGTTGTGGTGACGGTGGAGGCGGTATGAGTACGCCAAAAGAAGACATATTGCCACTGGCCAGTGCCTTAACTAAAAAAACGCAACAACTGTGTGTTGGGTTAGAGACTGGTAAAGCTGAAATTTTTGAGTTAGTAACTCCAGTTACCGCTGAGCTGCTTAAGTGGTGGTTTGGCGAAGATATGGTGCTAGCGCGTAGTGAATTGAATTTTCATTTAGGCCAAAAGCAGGCCATATTAAATGCAATTGTGGCGCATGAAGTATTGAAATCTCACAGCCTAAAAGATTTATACAGCCAAGTGGCGCCTGAGTTATTACTCACAGGAAATTTGCTGAGCAAGCTTGCCGAAGATAAAAATGCGCATCCCAAATACTGCCTAAAAATGGCAACAGGTACAGGTAAAACTTGGGTGTTACAGGCGTTAATGATTTGGCAATTGCTGAATAAAACGGCGGCCAGCGCAGAAGGCATTACAGATGAGCGATTTACACGCCAGTTTCTAATCGTCGCCCCTGGCTTAATTGTGTATGAGCGTTTGCTAGATGCATTTTGCGGCAAGCTGGTTGCTGGGAAAAATAATTCACGTGATTTTGCTACTTCAGATGTGGCGCAGTTTGCTGAGTTGTTTATTCCTGAACAATACCGTGAAAGTGTGTTTGGTTTTGTGCGCGGCAATGTGTGTAACAAAATTGAAATTGGTTTAAAAGCCACGGGCAATGGCATGATAGGCATTACCAATTGGCATTTATTAAGTGAAGGTGATGAGCAATTAAACGATGAGGAGTTTGTTGATGAGCTATTAGCACCTGCCGCAAATATAAGCCCTGAGCAAGTCATCAAAGCCGTGTTGCCTTTGTCGCCTGGCAGAGCCACAGGCAATAGCTTAGATGTGTTAGATAGACGTTATGCGCGTGGCAACGTGTTGGACTTTTTGGCAAACTTACCCGAACTCATGGTGTTTAACGATGAGGCGCACCATATTCATGACATTAAAAAAGAGGGTGAAAGCACAGAGGTTGAATGGCAAAAAAGCCTAAGCCGCATTGCAGAAACTAAAGGCAGAAAATTTGTGCAGGTGGATTTTTCTGCAACGCCTTATAACGATATTGGCTCAGGTAAAAACAAAAGCAAACTGTACTTTAACCATATTATTACTGACTTTGATTTGAAATCTGCCATGCGAGCAGGCTTGGTTAAATCATTAGTGTTAGATAAGCGCAAAGAAATTGGTGCACTGCCTTTAGAGTTTAAAGCCGAACGTGATGAAAATGGCGATGCAGTTTTAAGCGAAGGCCAACGTGTAATGCTGCGTGCGGGCTTGCAAAAGCTTAAAAAACTAGAAATAGACTTTGCCAAAATAGACCCAAGCCGACACCCAAAAATGTTGGTGGTGTGTGAAGACACCACAGTTTCACCATTGGTGAGCCAGTTTTTACAAGATGAAGGCTTGAATGCTGACGAAGTGATGGTTATTGATTCTGGCAAAAAAGCTGAGTTAGGCGAAAAAGATTGGGCGCCAGTGCGTGAACGATTATTTAGTGTAGATAAACATGCTACGCCAAGAGTCATTGTTAGTGTATTGATGCTGCGTGAAGGCTTTGACGTGAATAATATTTGCGTGATTGTGCCGCTACGATCTAGCCAAGCGCAGATTTTATTAGAGCAAACCATTGGGCGCGGCTTACGCTTAATGTGGCGCGATGAGGAATATACAGACTTAAAACGTGAAAACCGTGAGTTGATTAACAAAAGCAAAGAACCAAGCAGTCTGTTGGATATTCTCTCAATTATTGAGCACCCTGCGTTTCAATCTTTTTATGATGATTTAACCAAAGATGGTGTGGCTGGTACAACAACGGAAGAAACGGATAGCACCAGCAGCACTGGCGATGTGATTGCATCGCAGTTACGTGAAGGGTTTGAGGCATTTGATTTCGCAATCCCCTTTATTTTGCGCGAAGCGGAAGAGCATTTGGAGCATAGAGCCTTAGATTTAAGTGCATTATTACCATTTACCGCGCTTACCCCAATAGAGCTGACCAATATGTTGGGTAAGGGTGATACGTTTATCTCGCATGATTTACAAGCAGTACATTATTTGGTGATTACCGGGTAGATGGCGCGGTGATGAATGTGAATGGCTATAACGATTATTTGGCAAGATTAACGCGACGTATCAGCCAAGCACTTAGCCAACCGTTACCCAAAGGCAATAAAATTGCTACACATTTGGCAAACCCTTATTTGCAGGTCAATACCGCTGAGTTAACAGGTTGGTTGGACGATTACATTTGGCTGCATTTATTTGGCCAAGACTTCAATCCACTTGAGAATGAAAATTGGCGTATTTTACTTTTACAGCCTGTTATTGAGCATATTAGTAAAGTGTTTGCGGTGGCATTGCTTGAGTCTGAGCAAAAAAATATCACGGGCGAAACGGAAGTGCATTATCGAAAATTATCAGAGGTGCCACATTTGATGATGCGTGAAAGTAACTCGATAGAAGTGACTAAGTGTATTTATGAGAGACTGGCTTATCCGAGCCATAACGGCGGCCTAGAAAAAGCCTTTATGCAGTGGGCGCAAGCAGATGCTGGCGTACAAGCTTTTTGTAAAATTAGCGAGAATCGTCACACATTTGCACGATTAAGATATGTAAAAGAAGATGGTTTACCTGCTTTTTATTCTCCCGACTTTTTAGTGCGAACTGAAAATACCGTGTATTTGGTTGAAACAAAAGCGCAGCAACAAACAACACACCCGAATGTGCAGCGCAAATTAAAAGCAGCAGTTGCATGGTGTGAACGAATTAATAACTTGGTGGCTGAACAACGAGATCATTGCAATTGGCACTATGTTTTGTTGGGCGAATCTATGTTTACTGACTGGCGTGGTAAAAATGCTCGACTACCCGAACTGTTAGATTTTGCAAGAGTGAGAGCACAGCATAGCAATATTGCTCAGGCAAAGCTGGACTTGTAAATTTGTGGGCGCTGTTGTTGTGAACAATTCCCTTTTAACCTTGCAAATATGGAACCACACTCCCTGATTTGCAAGGTTAAATTAAGCGCTAAGCTTTCACGTCATCTGCTAAAATATGATTTTGTTTTTATTAGCGAAATGTCATGACCTCAGCCAATCAAACCCTTTTTGAAAAATCACAGCAACTTATCCCTGGTGGCGTCAATTCGCCAGTGCGCGCCTTTCGTAGTGTGGGGGGTACGCCAATCTTCTTTAAAAAAGGCTTGGGCTCTAAGTTATGGGATGTTGATGGTAAAGAGTACATTGATTACATTAACTCTTGGGGCCCGATGATTGTTGGTCACGCGCATCCTGATGTGATTAGTGCTGTGCAAGCGGTTGCCGCAAATAGCTTATCTTTTGGCGCGCCTACAGGCTTAGAGTTAGAGATGGCAGCGCTGATAAACAAGCTGGTGCCGAGCATGGAGCAAGTGCGCTTGGTGAGTAGTGGTACAGAAGCTACCATGAGTGCGATTCGCGTGGCGCGTGGGTTTACTGGTCGCAATAAGCTCGTGAAGTTTGAAGGTTGTTACCACGGGCACTCAGATGCTTTGTTAGTAAAAGCGGGCTCTGGTTTGTTGACGTTTGGCGAGCCTAGTTCAGCTGGCGTGCCTGCGGAGGTTGCGGCTCATACATTAACGCTTGAGTATAACAACACGCAGCAATTAAAGGAATTATTCGCAAAAGCGGGTGATGAGATCGCTTGTGTCATCATTGAGCCAGTGGTTGGCAATATGAATCTTGTGGTGCCACATACGGAGTTCTTGCAAACCTTGCGTGAGCTTTGCACACAACATGGCGCAGTGTTGATTTTTGATGAAGTGATGACTGGTTTCCGTGTGCATTTAGGTGGGGCGCAAGCTTTATATGGCATCAAGCCAGATATGACGACTTTGGGTAAGGTGATCGGTGGCGGTTTGCCAGTGGGCGCATTTGGCGGGCGTAAAGACATTATGCAGTGCTTGGCGCCACTAGGTGCGGTTTATCAGGCTGGTACATTATCAGGTAACCCTGTTGCGGTGACGGCTGGCTTGGAAACATTGAAGTTGATTCAAGCGCCAGACTTTCATGCAAAATTAGCGGCAAAGACCAAAAAACTGATTGATGGCTTGGTTGCAGCGGCAAAAGAAGCAGGTGTTGTATTTAGTGCACAAAGTGTTGGCGGCATGTTTGGCTTGTACTTTAGTGAGCAATGTCCTAGCAGTTTTGCAGAGGTGATGCAGACTAATAAAGAAAACTTCAATCAATTCTTCCACAGTATGTTGGATGCTGGTATTTATTTGGGGCCATCTGCATTTGAAGCGGGTTTCGTGTCAGCGGCGCATACGGATGATGATATTGCCTTTACATTAGCGGCGGCTAAAAAAGCATTTTTGGCAATTGCTAATCGGTAGTAATCGATAGTGATAAGCGCAAAGCTTGCTTTGCGTTATCGACTTGCTTTAATGGCTTTTTCATAAAAAATATTTATCTTTCAGTTGTATCTTATTGAACTCATAGGTATTTAGCGGTAAACTTGAAGGTTCCGCTAAATGTTTTGTGATTAGATAATATGGCAACAGATTTAAGTAAGCAAATTGGTTCTGAAAACGCACTGGCTGCACACGACGATGTAGCTTCAGTTAATCCTGACCTATATTCAGGGCGACCAGCCAAACAAGGTTTATACAGACCTTCTAACGAGCGCGACGCTTGTGGCGTTGGTTTTGTCGCACATATTAAAGGCAAGAAAAGTCACGATATCGTGCAAAAAGGCTTGGAGCTTTTAACCAACCTAACGCACCGTGGCGCTACTGGCTATGATCCTAAATTGGGTGATGGTGCTGGTTTACTTATGCAAATGCCAGATGCCTTTATGCGCAAAGAAGCTGCTAAGCTAGGTGTTGAGTTGCCTGCGGCTGGTCAATATGCGGTAGGTAATGTGTTTTTGCCGCAAGCTCCAAAAAATCGCGAAGCCTGTGAAGCCTTATTTACAACAATCGTTGCAGAAGAAAATCAAACCTTGCTAGGCTGGCGTGATGTGCCAGTCGATAACAGCAATATTGCGCAGGCCGCTCGTGATGTAGAGCCAACTATGCGTCAAGTGTTTATCTCTAGCACAGTGGCCGACCAAAACGTTTTCGAGCGTAAATTATTTGTGATTCGTAAACGCATTGAACATGCGGTGCGCGCACTTGAGTTGCAAGACAATGCGGCGTTCTATATGCCTTCATTGTCATCACGCACGATTGTTTATAAAGGCATGTTGCTAGCTAACGAAGTGGGTGTTTATTACCAAGACCTTAACGACGAAAGCATCGTTTCAGCACTGGCTTTGGTGCACCAACGTTTCTCAACCAATACATTCCCAGCGTGGGATTTAGCGCATCCATTCCGCATGATTGCGCATAATGGTGAAATCAATACTGTACAAGGTAACGTTAACTGGATGGCGGCACGTCATGAGGCGATGCGTTCAACAGTAATCGGTGAAGATTTAGAAAAATTATGGCCATTAATCGCTGAAGGTCAATCAGACTCAGCCTGTTTCGATAACTGTTTAGAGTTGCTGGTTGCTGGCGGCTACAGTTTGCCGCATGCCATGATGATGTTGATTCCAGAAGCTTGGTCTGGCAATCCATTAATGGATGAGGAGCGCCGTGCATTCTACGAATATCATGCAGCGTTGATGGAGCCATGGGATGGCCCAGCCGCTGTTGCCTTTACTGATGGTCGTATGGTTGGTGCAACACTAGACCGTAATGGTTTACGCCCAGCCCGTTACTTAGTAACCGATGATGACATCGTGATGATGGCTTCTGAAATGGGTGTGTTGACATTCCCACAAGAGAAAATCGTTAAAAAATGGCGCTTACAGCCAGGTAAAATGTTGTTAATCGATATGGAGCAAGGCCGCATTATCGATGATGCTGAGGTGAAGAGTCAGCTTGCTACAGCAAAACCATATAAACAATGGATTGAAAAATCACGCTACTTCTTGAGCGACATGCCGAAAATAGATGGTCATCTAGAATTAGCTGCTGATTTGTTAGATACACAGCAAGCATTTGGCTACACGCAAGAAGATATCAAGTTTATCTTGCAGCCAATGATACAAAATGGCGAAGAAGGCTCTGGCTCTATGGGTAACGACGCTGCATTGCCAGTGTTGTCAGCTAAGCCTAAAGTCTTATACAACTATTTCAAACAGTTATTTGCACAAGTGACTAACCCGCCAATCGACCCGATTCGCGAAGAGTTGGTAATGTCATTAATTACATTCATTGGCCCTAAACCAAACTTATTGGGGGTGGATGAAACAACCCCACCAATGCGTTTAGAAGCTAGCCAGCCTGTATTGATGTTGGACGAGTTGGAGCAATTAAAAGCAATTGCTACATTAACGCAAAACCAATATAAATCATTGGTGTTAGATATCACTTATCCTGCTGTGCAAGGTAAGGCTGGTATGGCCGCTGCGGTCGCTAGCATTACCAAAGCGGCGTCTGATGCAGTTCAAAATGGTTTTAATATCCTCATTTTATCTGATCGCAATGTAAGTGCTGATCGCGTGGCGATTCCTGCCCTATTGGCTTGTTCAGCAACACATGAGCATCTTGTAAAAGCAGGCTTAAGAACCAGCACTGGCTTAGTGGTTGATACAGGCTCAGCACGTGAAGTGCATCACTTCGCGCTATTAGCTGGTTACGGTGCAGAGGCAGTGTGTCCATGGCTCACATTTGAGACTATTAAAGACATGGCCGTAGATAGCTACACTGCCAATAAGAATTTTGTAAAAGCAGTGAGCAAAGGTTTGTATAAAGTCATGTCTAAAATGGGCATCTCTACTTACCAATCTTACTGCGGCGCACAGATTTTTGAAGCCATTGGTTTAAATACTGCGTTTGTTGAACAGTACTTTACTGGCACAGTGACCAATATTGAAGGTATCGGTTTAGATCAAGTGTCTGAAGAAGCCGTGCGTTTGCATACGGCAGCTTTTGGTACAGATCCAGTGCTAGCAAACAACCTAGAAGCTGGCGGTGAGTATGCTTTCCGTGTGCGTGGTGAAGAGCATACTTGGACGCCTGAATCAGTGTCTAAACTGCAAAATGCAACACGTACTGGCAAATATGATACTTACAAAGAGTACGCTAAGTTAATTAATGACCAGTCACGTCGCCATATGACGTTGCGCGGTTTGTTTGAGATTAAACCAGCAGGTGCTGCGATTCCTTTAGACACAGTAGAATCTGCTAAAGAAATCGTTAAACGCTTTGCTACTGGTGCGATGTCATTGGGTTCTATCTCAACTGAAGCGCATGCAACCTTGGCAATTGCGATGAACCGTATTGGCGGTAAATCGAATACGGGTGAAGGGGGTGAAGACGCAAAACGCTTTATTCCTGTGGCCAATGCTTCAACAATGGCAGACGTGCTTGGTAGCAAGTTGATTGAGAGTAACATCAATCTAAAAGCAGGCGATTCAATGCGCTCTAGCATTAAACAAGTGGCATCTGGTCGTTTTGGTGTGACGGCTGAATACTTGGCGAATGCTGACCAAATCCAAATTAAAATGGCACAAGGTGCAAAACCTGGTGAAGGTGGTCAATTACCTGGTCATAAAGTATCAGAGTACATTGCTAAATTGCGTTTTTCAGTACCAGGCGTGGGCTTAATTTCACCTCCTCCGCACCATGACATTTATTCAATTGAAGACTTGGCGCAGCTGATTCATGATTTGAAAAATGCCAATCCAAAAGCTTCTATTTCAGTGAAATTAGTGTCTGAAACTGGTGTAGGTACAGTTGCTGCTGGTGTGGCGAAAGCAAAATCTGACCATATCGTGATCGCAGGTCATGATGGTGGTACTGGTGCATCGCCAATTTCGTCGATTAAACACGCAGGTGCGCCATGGGAGCTAGGTCTATCTGAGACACAGCAAACCTTGGTATTGAACCAATTGCGTGGCCGTGTGGTGGTGCAAGTTGACGGCCAAATGAAGACTGGCCGTGACGTAGTGATCGGTGCCTTATTGGGTGCGGATGAATTTGGTTTCGCGACAGCTCCGCTCGTGGTAGAGGGCTGTATCATGATGCGTAAGTGTCATTTGAACACTTGCCCAGTGGGTGTTGCAACGCAAGATCCAGAATTGCGCAAACGCTTTACAGGTCAGCCAGAACATGTGGTGAACTACTTCTTCTTTGTGGCTGAAGAAGTGCGAGAGTTAATGGCTTCTATGGGGATCGCTAAGTTTGATGACTTGATCGGTCGTCCAGATTTATTAGATATGCAAGCTGGTATCGACCATTGGAAGATTAGTGGCCTAGATTTCAGCAAAGTGTTCCATCAGCCAGATATGCCGGCTAGTGTTTCACGTAAAAACAATGACGTGCAAGACCACGGTTTGATTAATGCATTGGATAATCAACTGGTAGCACTTGCAAAACCAGCGCTAGAAAAAGGTGAAAAAGTAGTGTTGGATATTCCAATCACTAATACTAACCGTACTGTAGGTACTATGTTGTCAAATCAGGTAGCTACGCGTTATGGTAATGCTGGTTTGCCACATGACACGATTCGCGTGAACTTCACAGGTACGTCTGGCCAAAGCTTTGCGGCATTCCTTGCTAAAGGCATTACATTTGACCTCACAGGCGAAGGTAATGACTATGTAGGTAAAGGTCTATGCGGCGGTCGTATTGTGATTAAACCACCTAAAGCATTCCGTGGTGTTTCACATGAGAACATTATTGTGGGTAACACCGTGATGTTTGGTGCAACTACAGGTGAAAGCTACTTTAGCGGCGTGGCAGGTGAGCGCTTCTGTGTGCGTAACTCAGGCGCTACGGCGGTGGTTGAAGGCGTTGGTAACCACGGTTGTGAATACATGACAGGTGGTACCGTAGTGGTGTTAGGTGTAACTGGTCAAAACTTTGCAGCGGGTATGAGTGGCGGCGTGGCTTATGTTTACGATGAAGACGGCTTATTTGCTAAACGTTGCAATATGGGTATGGTGTCTTTAGAAAAAGTTGAGCATGTTGATAATGTAGCCGCTGATGCTGTGCACCATTTGAATCAACCTGATGAAGTGACGTTGCTCGCTTTAAT
This sequence comes from Methylotenera sp., assembly GCA_030682715.1. Classification (GTDB taxonomy): domain Bacteria; phylum Pseudomonadota; class Gammaproteobacteria; order Burkholderiales; family Methylophilaceae; genus Methylotenera. The sequence continues at coordinate 24,340 of JAUXNQ010000048.1, forward strand.
TAACAAGCACGTTGAGTACACTGGCAGTGAGCGCGCTAAAGCGATGCTTGCTGATTGGGATAACATGCGCGGCAAGTTTGTTAAAGTGATGCCAAATGAATATAAACGCGCCTTAATTGAGCTGGCTGAAGATAAAGCGTTGGTAGCGGCTTAGAGTCGCTTTTAATATGAAACAAGTAAAGAGACTCTTTTGGGAAAAGGCTTTATAGTATGGGTAAAGTAACGGGATTTATGGAATTTGAACGCCTGTCCGAGGCAAATTTGCCTGTTCAGGATCGCGTTAAGAATTACAAAGAATTTGTACTACATTTAACAGATGACCAAGCTAAGCAGCAAGGCGCACGCTGTATGGATTGTGGTATTCCATTTTGTACAACGGGCTGCCCAATCAACAACATCATTCCTGACTGGAATGATTTGGTGTATCAACAAGACTGGCGTAGCGCGATTGATGTATTGCATTCAACCAATAACTTCCCAGAATTCACTGGCCGTATCTGCCCTGCTCCATGTGAAGCAGCCTGTACGCTTAATATCAATGCTGATGCGGTTGGTATTAAATCAATTGAGCATGCAATCATTGATAAAGCTTGGGAAAACGACTGGGTTCAGCCGCAAGTAAATCCAAATAAAACTGGCAAAAAAGTGGCTGTAGTTGGTTCTGGCCCTGCTGGTTTAGCCGCTGCGCAACAATTGGCGCGTGCTGGCCACAGTATTGTCGTATTGGAAAAAAATAGCCGTATCGGTGGCTTGTTACGTTATGGTATTCCTGATTTCAAAATGGAAAAATCGCACATTGACCGCCGCATGGCGCAAATGGAAGTTGAAGGCGTTGAGTTTCGTGTTAATCAGCACGTTGGCGAAAACGTGAATGCTGATGCATTGGTGGCTGAATTTGATGCTGTGGTATTAGCAGCAGGTGCAGAGCAACCTCGTGATTTGCCAGTGACTGGTCGTGAGCTAGATGGCGTACATTTTGCGATGGACTTTTTAACACCACAAAACAAAGTAGTGGCTGGTGATACTATTCCTGACCAAATTAAAGCCACAGGTAAGCATGTGATTGTGATTGGCGGTGGTGATACAGGTTCTGACTGTGTGGGTACATCAAACCGTCATGGTGCATTAAGCATTACGCAGTTTGAGTTGATGCCACAACCACCTGAAAAAGAGAATAAAGAGTTAGTATGGCCTAACTGGCCACTGAAATTGCGTACTTCAAGCTCACATGAAGAAGGCGCTAACCGTGATTGGTCTATCACCACTAAAGAGTTGATTGGCGAGAACGGTAAAGTCGTTGCACTAAAAGGTGCACGTGTGGAGTGGATAGACGGCAAAATGTCTGAAATCGCTGGCTCTGAATTTACAATTCCAGCAGATTTAGTATTCTTAGCGATGGGCTTTGTGTCACCAGTACAAAAATTGCTTGAAGCGTTTGGTGTAGAAAAAGACAATCGTGGTAATGCCAAAGCTGCGACGGAAGGCGATGCAAGTTACAAAACAAACAAAGATAAAGTGTTTGCTGCTGGCGATGTACGCCGTGGACAGTCTTTAGTGGTTTGGGCAATTCGTGAAGGCCGTCAGGCTGCGCGTGCAGTAGATGAATTTTTAATGGGCTCATCTGTATTGCCACGTTAAGTTAAATTTAAAGTATGACAATGTAAAAATAAAGGATGCAAAGTAAAACTGCTTTGTGTCCTTTTTTATTTAGGTAATCAAATGAATCAATTAAAAAACGACACATTCTTAAAAGCGCTGATGCGCCAACCAACGGATTACACGCCTGTGTGGATGATGCGCCAGGCAGGACGTTATTTACCTGAATATCGTGAGAGCCGTAAAACCGCAGGCAGTTTTTTACAGCTTTGTAAAAATGCACAATTTGCGACAGATGTGACACTGCAACCTTTAGACCGCTATCCACTGTTAGATGCGGCTATTCTGTTCTCAGACATTCTCACGGTGCCCGATGCAATGGGCTTGGGGTTGTACTTTGAAGAAGGCGAAGGCCCAAAATTTGAGCGTACCTTACAGCAAGAAGCTGATATTCAGAAACTAGTCGTGCCAGACATGGCAAAGCTGCAATATGTGTTTGATGCTGTGAGTAGCATCCGCAAAGCATTGGATGGCCGTGTACCTTTAATTGGCTTCTCAGGCAGCCCTTGGACACTTGCCACTTACATGGTGGAAGGCAAAGGCGGTACAGATTTCTTAACCACTAAGAAAATGGCATATGCACGCCCTGATTTATTGCATCATATTTTAGAAACAACCGCGCAGACAGTGATTCAGTATTTGAATGCGCAAATTATGGCAGGTGCGCAGGCTGTGATGATTTTTGATTCATGGGGCGGTGCGCTTTCACACAATGCTTATACTGAGTTTTCACTCAATTATATGCAAAAAATTGTGAATGGCTTAATTAAAACCAATGATGGTCGTAAAGTGCCAAGCATTGTATTCACCAAAGGTGGGGCGCTGTGGCTTGAGGCGCAAGCAGAAATCGGCGCAGATGCGCTAGGCTTGGATTGGGCAGTTGATATCGGTAGTGCGCGTCAACGTGTGGGCGATAAAGTGGCGTTACAAGGTAATCTTGACCCAGCTATTTTGTTATCAACCCCTGAGGCTATTGAGAAAGAAGTGGCGAGTGTTTTAGCAAGCTACGGTAAAGGCAATGGCCACGTATTTAACTTAGGTCATGGCATTACACAATGGACACCACCAGAAAATGCGGCAGCGATGTTAGAGGCGGTGCGGAAGCATAGTCTGCAATACCATCGATAACTGATAAAGGTTTGAACCGCGCTTTTAAATCGACTCACAAACGAGAAGTAATATGACAAGCTGCATTAATGAGCCTGTAAATAATTCTGTGTAAATGCTGTTTTGAGTGCATTAATTAAAGACGAACGGGTAATCTATGTCGGTCATATCAGCTTATGATCACTCGCTCCGTTTATTGCACTTGGATTACTTACGATAGGGCTATTTGGTTTAGGGATTATATTTTGGATTGTTGCTTTATTCGATATAAAACCACAGAACTTGTTTTCACCAAGAAAAGAGTCATTGCGAAGTTTGGTTTTATCAGTCGCAATACGATAGAGCTAAATGTCGCGGATTCGACCTTGAAGTGCAACGTTTTGTAAATTAAAGTTGGACAAGTTTATTCGCAATGCTTATCTTCACTCTCGTCATTCCTGCGCAGGCGGGAATGACGGATAGTTTAGTGGAGTAGCTATAGATTAGCGTCTTATGATACTTGGAATATAAGTAGACAATATCAACATAATTGCCATCATTAAATATATCCACCTCACAGAATATGCAGTTACAAAACTAGCTGCTGGCTTTTGCTCCTGCACATACTCATAAAACTGTGGTGTATTGCTACCTTCTATGTAGCTCGCTTTAATCTCCGTGGCTAACTCTTTAAGGTGCTCATCTTCAAGCTTAGATAGATAGCGGTCATACTCTGCAGATGCGACTTGAGGATCTGGTTCATCTTGACTGGTGTCGGTATAGTTCACACCACCACCTGTACTGTTATTTTCGCCAGACGGCCAAAAACCAACCCATTGATTTAATGAGTTATAACGTGGAACAGCAACATGCTCTTTGCCCCCAACCCCAACAAATAGTACATGCTTGCCTATTTGAACGCCATCTAGGTTCTGTCTAATGGTCACATTAAGCTTTGGTGCTTCATCACCATCAGTAAAGAAAAGTAGCTTGGCTGGTGTATTTAAAGAGTCAAATAAAGTAGCCGCGGCGCGCACGCCTATAGTTAACCGACTATCACCTTTCCAAGCCATCCGCCACTCAATATGGTCTATGGTGTCGTTAAGGACATCATAATTTTCACAGACCTCTAAAGGGTTAATCAACAAGGCCACATTGTCTGAAGCGAAAACACCGACACTAATATGTGTACCACATGGCGATGACTCTACAATTTTTGTCATCAAATGTTTGGTGTAAGCCATTCGACTGACATTCTGATTGTTGAGTTTCACATCTTCAGCATTCATGCTTTGTGAAACATCTGCCAGTAACAGATAATTATGCACTTCCTGCTTTAATTGAATTTCAGGCTTAATTAAAGCAAGCAATAACAGTGCTGATGCCGCTATGTAGAGCACCGTTTCGTAATTATTTTTTAACCAACTTAATAACTTATTCATGGTAATCCAATCGGTAAGTTGCTAAGTTCCATCGCAGACTGCTCTTTAAGCGCAATTTTTGTATTCTGGGCTAAAGTAGATTGCAACAAACTAAGGTTAAACTTTGCTGAACCCAGCGCTGGGTCTAATCGCAGCGACTGCTCATAAGCCATTTTGGCTTGCGTATAGGCGTATCTTGCATCATCTTGCAATGAGCCGTCCTCATTCACTCGGCGAATAAGGCCTAAAATAAATAAATTGTTTGCAATGTTAAATTGTATTTTTGCTTGTTCACTAACAGAAGGATTTGCTTCTAATAGTTGTCCGTATGTCTGAACGGCATGCTTGTAATCTTGTTTATTACCTTGCTCATAAGCTGCAGCAAATTTTTGCTGGTAGGGGAAAGCATTGTCATTAATTTGCTGATTAGTGGATATTGCATCATTTACCAGTGATATTTTCTTATATTGGTAAGCTTCATATACGGCGCCTACCAGACCCGCCACGAAAAGCAACCCAAATATAAGATTGCTGTTTTTTATGTATTTTGCCATGAATGTACCCTTAAGTTTTTAATGATTAATACGAGTAAGGCAAGCACCAACGCCATGATGATTAAGTTTTTTGAGTAATCATGCCCAGGTACAGCCACTGTATATTGAATGACATTTTTCTCTTTTGAGTCGATATACTGCAAAGCCGCCTGCAATGTTGTAGGGTTATCTGCCTCAAATGCTTTGTACTTAATTTTAAGGCTACTAAAGAACTTATGAAGCTCAAGACTGGTGACTTCACCCTCTCTAAATTTTTGCTTGGTGAAAATACTGACTTGGTCTGGCTCGTGTAACACAATCCAATACAAATTGATTTTCTTCTCAGTCAGTTGCTCGGCAATTTTTTGCTTAACACGAGGGCTAATTTTCCCTGCACCATCTGACAACAAAATCACTGCTCGAGAACCAGAGCTTTGAATCTTGTCGAACATGGCAATACCAGCGGTTACTCCAGACCCAATATTGGTTTGATTTAATGCTGAACTAGTCGCCGCTTTAATAGCTGAATGAATCGCATCTCGGTTATTCGTGATTTTTACGTTATATAACGCCGAGTTGGTAAAACTCACCACTCCCATCATGTCGTCTGGACGCTCGTTAATAAACTTAGTGATAAGACGCCTAGCAGCCGCTGATTTGATTTCGGTGGCGACACCACTTGTAGGGTCACCAGCAAAAGGCTTGTCCATACTCACGCTACGATCAATTACCAATACCGTCTGGGCACCTTTACCAATTTTTTGTATTTTTCTCTCTGCGCCTTGAGGCGATGCAAGCGCAAAAATAATACTCAATAACAGTAAAGTAATGATTGCTTTAACAATGTGATTAGCAATTTCTGAAAATCTATCTTCTGGCGCTATCTCTAGCCAAGAATACATCTGACCTTGATGGCTTTTCAGCCAAAATGGCGCAAATGCAAACGGTAATAACACCAGAAACCAAGGGTTTAGTAATGTCATCAAACGCCCCGTTCACAATCACGTAAACTACGGCTTAATATCATTAAGTCAGCCATCAGTTGCTCGCTATTTTGAGTATTCTGTGCAAATAACGATTGATTAGACTGTTCAAAAAAGGCTTCTATTTCTTTTGATAATTTCACGAAGGATGGATGTTTAGATAAAAACCTATTCAATTCATTTGCAAATAGATTCCCACCATGTAATTGATTGAATGCTTGGTGCATATAACTTAGCGCCTGCTTCTCTCCATCTGTATTACGAGGCAGTTTTTTAAGTTTCCGGTGTGCTTTTGCAAAAGCCCCGTTCATAAATGGCAACCAGCGCTTATCTGCATTTATATATACTAAACCTAGTAAACCAACAATTAACATGCCAGAAAATACAAGCAGTTTGTTTGCATGTGCCTGTAAATCTATTAGCGTAGGTTTAAATTGCATATGCATGTTTTCTCTTGCTTTATTCATCCCTTTTGGCGCTAAAGGAGAAAACCAAAACTTCCAAGCAGGGAGGTTCACCGACAGTGCCTGTGGCCCTCCAGTGAGTGCAAATTTTTCTGCTGGCAATTGCAACACGCTGGGAACAAATACAGCACTGAACACCTGATACCGTAAATCAATGCTGTACCTGATAACCTTTTGAGAGGCAGTCTTAGTAATGCTAATCTGGCTTAATTCAACATCATTAGTTCTTACGCCCTTCATTGGTAATGTTTGTTGTGACAGTTGGTACGGTGCTTTCACTTCCAATACAATTCTTCTGCTTAATACATCACCAACTTGTATGCCGTGGCTCTGTAATGGGTTACTCACACTAATAATTTTTGCTTCGGCTATTTTTGATTCTTGCGCAATTGCGCCGTTAAAAATCGCAATCATCCCCAATAACACGTAACACTTGTTTTTAAATTTTTTCATAGACTCTTCAATATCTTTTTTAAAGGTGGATGCGAAAGCCTTACTTAACCCATAAATTGTTCAAAATACTCAGACATCGCTTCAGGATTAAAGGCCTCACTTAGGTAAATTGGCTGGTAATCAAAACTTGCAAAGATGTTTTCCAGCTGCTCTTTACGTTTCATAAAAGCCGCTTCAAACTGTTTTCTCACAGAATCTCTAAAGAAAATACTGCGACTCATCCCCGTTTCAGGATCTAGCATGTTGCCAAATCCAAACTTAGGCAGTTTTTTATATTCCTGATCATCCCAAAGCACTACTGGGACAACTTGGTGAATAGACATCGCATTAAGCGCCTGCTCAAGTAACTCCACAGGCATATGAAAATCAGAAATCCAAAACACCAACCCACGATGTTGACTAAGGTATTGTGGCACTGCGAGAATGCCATCAGCCCCAATATGCATTTGTTTGTAATTTTTCAACTGATCTATCAATTCAAATGATTGATAAACGTGATGACTTAAAGGCAAGGTGAAGTCTTCAAGCACTTCATGGTTGTATCCTATGAAGCTAAATACATCTCCAGCATTAAAAGCTGAATAAGCAACAGATGCAGCTACCTCCATCGCCAAATCAAGTTTACGTACATGTCCTTTGAACTGCATTGAGCTAGAACAGTCACATACAGCAAAAATAGGCGTCGTATTATCCTGATTAAAAAGCTTAACTTGTATTTGCTCGTAAGGGTCACGCAGGGTCTGACGTAAATCCATGCGTCTAGCGTCAGGATGATCAATCAGTGAGACATTCCCTCTGTATTCAAACCCCAATCCGCGCTGTGAACCGCGGTGGTCTCCAGCATGAATGCTGCTGGATTTCCATGGGATTTGATACGAAAAAGGTTTGGCGTAGGCAGGAATCATGCTGCTTTAGCCTGTGCTGGCACAGCCACAGTGTTTAATATCTGCGTTGTAAACTCACGTGCTAACTGAGTTCTGCGGTTTTCATACATTGAATTAAACACCAGTCTATGTGCAATCAACTCATGAAACACCGCATGGATATCTTCAGGATACAAGCTATCACGATTCATCAGCCAAGCATTGACACGTGCAGCCTTAAGTAACATGCCCATGCCTCTTGGGCTTGCACCCGTATGAACTAGGCGATTTACATCAACCGTGTCCATTTTAATGCCGTATTTAGCTGGTGATTGTGTTGACTCCCATAAATCGATTGCATAATCCTCTAAGGTTGGGCTTGATTTAATATGGCTCTGGAGGATGTCTGAAAAGTTATTAAGTTGATCAAACTGCAACACATTAGACTCTACTTGCTTAGTCAGATTTTCTGCATGTTGAAACTTCACATTAAACATCAGTGATTTTCTTAACTCTCGATCCTCGGGAATCTCAATCGGTATTTCCATCATAAAACGATCGCGGGCTGCGGATGGAATTTCAAAAGTTTCGTTCTTCTCTACTTGATTACGGTCTGCAAATACCACCATGTGCGGCAAACGATACTCTTTTTTAAACGCGCTTATGTGTCGCTCAGCCATCACGCGCAACATAAGCGCATGCACTTGAGGTCTAGCCCGATTTATTTCATTAAAAAAGAAAACCGATAAGTTCTCACCTGCGCGTAACAATGGGCCTTCATCAATTTTAGGTCTTCCATCTTCCCCTAAATAGGTGTGATAAATTAAATCATTGGGCATTAAATCAACAGTGCCTTCAATTCGCTCATAAGCGCCACCAATACAGCGTGCAATAGACTGTAATAATGTCGTCTTCCCGACACCAACACCCCCCTCCAGCAACACATGGCCACGCGCGAAAATAGCAATATTCATTAACCTAATGGCTTTATCTTGGCCGACGATAACTTTTTTAACTTCATTTTCCAGCTTTAAAGCATGATTACGCCAGTCTGATAGTTGATGATCTAGTGGTGGTACCATGAATATTCCTTTGCTAACCATTGTTGTTAAAAGGTTCAAAATAGAACCAAACCTATCTGTTACATAGCCTTCAAACCAGGCTGTAACAAGTAGTGAATACAATGTAACAGAATGTAAAAGCCAATAAACCCTCCAGTTTAAATAACCTAACTGGTCCAGCAATATTTAGAGTTACAATATGGTTAAGATCAGCCAGTTTTTTTAAAAATAAGTTGGATACAACCATTATTTGGTTCTTTCAAATCAGTTAATTGCCAGCTTAATATTGCAAAGGATAGGAAATGCTTCGTTCATGGAGTCTAAATTTAACCATTACAAGTACTTCTGGCATTGCGGTATATTTGCAAATTGCACAACAAATCATTAATGAAATCCAAAGAGGCCGTCTTGCACCTTCAACGGCAATGCCAGGAACAAGGGATTTATCTGAAAAACTTAAGGTAAACAGAAAGACCGTTGTATTGGCTTATGATGAGCTTATTGCTCAGGGCTGGCTTACTACTCAAAACAGAAGAGGCACTTTTGTTTCTGCTGATTTACCTAACTTTACAGCATCAGAAAGTGCAAACAAAGTGGGTAGCAAACTAGTTTCTAGCCTAGAAGAAACAATAGAGTCGCAAACTTTGTATCAAACTACACCTTCTAACACCATAGATTTCAATGATGGCATCCCAGATACACGGCTAATTCCTTGCGAAGTTCTTTCCCGTGCATTTAGACACATTTTGCTCGGGCCAGAAAGAAGCAATAAGCTTGGATACGGTGATCCCAGAGGCGCTACTGGCTTAAGACAAGCAATAGCTACCATGCTTAATATGGAAAGAGGACTCAACGTTGATGAGGAGAAAATTTGTGTTACTCGTGGTAGCCAAATGGGGATTTTTTTGGCTGCTCGCGTATTAACCAAACATGATGATTATGTGGTTGTAGAGGACCTAAGTTACCCACCTGCAAGAGAGGCATTTCGATCATGTGGTGCAAAAATTCTTACTGTAGATCAGGATAAATATGGAGTAGATGTCGTTGCACTCGAAAAACTGTGCAAAAAATATCCGATTAAAGCTATTTACGTCACCCCTCATCATCAGTTTCCTACCACAGTCATCATGACTGCAGAACGCAGACTAAAGCTACTCATACTTGCTAAGCAATATGATTTCACCATTGTAGAAGATGACTACGATCACGAATTTCACTTTTCTCATCGCCCCGTATTTCCACTCGCAAGTACCAATCACGCAGACAAAGTTGTCTACGTGGGATCATTATCAAAGGTATTAGCACCTGGGCTACGTGTTGGATATCTAGTCGCATCAAAATCATTTATAGGCAAGTGCGCACAAGATGTAATGTTAATTGATAGACAAGGTAACTCAATTACTGAATTAGCGGTTGCAGAGTTGATGATTTCTGGTGAAATCAAACGCCATATTCGTAGAACATTTAAAGCTTATCACGAGCGTCGCAACCTTTTAATCAATCTAATTAGTAGTCAGTTAGGTGATTTTGTAAATTTTGATGTCCCAAGCGGAGGTCTTGCATTCTGGTTACGTCTAAATAATGGCTTAAATATAAATGACTTAGAGAAAAGTGCATTAAAAAAGAATGTGCGCATTCTACCTGGCACACTGTTCTCAGCATCAGCAAAAGAGGTAAATGCAATTAGGCTTGGTTTTGGTAGTCTGAATATTAACGAGCTGGAACTGGGCGTTAGTAAATTGCGTGACGCTTTCTGTGAGAAAACCTAATCTCACAGATGTCCTAAACTGGGGCACTATCAGCTTTGATATGCGCTGATAGTGAATTTAGTTAAAATAAACGCTTCAATTTCCCCCACCAAGAATCCTGCCCTTTTGCTGACTATTTAGGGGATTTCACTTTTTTGGTACAGGCTTTTCCAAACCAGCTAAAGCTGCTTTAGACGCGGGTGCTGATATTTACTTTGCAGACCGCTTACCAGTCCAACCAACGCGCAAGGAATGAGAACAGAAATGGCTTGGTGCTTCAGTATTTGCCAAAATCCATGTGACTGGATCAGCTTGATCCTGCTTATGTACGAGAAATTGAACGTGAACTCAATACAAGACCACGAAAACCCCTTGGATGGAAAACACCCGAACAGGCATTATCTGAATTTAGTGATGTTGCACTTCAAGGTTGAATTCGCGAATTAAAAAACCTGATCAAGCGATCAGGTTTTTTATGGTCCAGACTTACAACTAAAACGAATGAATTGTGTTACTGATGCAACGTACGGCTAAATAGATTTAACGCCAGTTGGTAGCCTATCATTGCTGTTTGTGCATCATAACGTTCACCTTCATCACGCATAAACGCATGCTGAGCATTAAACTCATGCCATGTGAATGTAATGTTAGTGTCACCTAGCTTTTTATATACATCTGCACGACCAGTTGCAGGAATGTGCGGATCTTGTTTACCCCAAATCATCAATAGCTCGCCTGTAATGTCGCTCAGGCGCTCCATGCTGTGTTGACCTGGTTTGTTAGGAATCACTTGTGTGTGCAAGTCTGTCGCGTAGAAGCATGCAGTGCCTTTGATTTCAGGTTGTAATGCTGCGCGGAAAGCTAAATGTCCGCCAATACAGAAGCCCATTGCACCAATGTTGCCGTTATACCAAGCTTGTTGTTTCACAAAAGCGATCATGGCAGCGTTATCAGTATCATAGCCTTCTACATCTTTTGCTGATTTATCTGCGTTGCCTTTATCACGGCCCGCATCGTCATAACCTAATACTGTGCCGATTGGGTTAAGCTCATGAAATACTTCAGGCACTAGTACAGCATAGCCGTGGCTGGCGATGACTTTAGCGGCACGTTCAATCGGACCAGTTTGCTGAAAAATCTCTGAATAAAATAAAACAGTAGGATATTTCCCATCGCCTGATGGACGGTGAATATAGGTGCGCATGACCCCAGTAGGTGTGTTAAGGTCAGCAATGTGGCTTTGAATGTTCATGATAGCTCTCTGAATAGACTTCCAAATAAAAAACTCGAGATATTGTACAACGACACACATGTTTTTTGTGGGATATGTGTGCTTTCTAAGCATGTAAATCAAGCATTTGGCGTTGTTAATTAGTTTTAGTGGAATATTAAATATAACTAAATTAAGGTTTGCTAAGAGTACTACAATTTTCGTAAAATGTTGTTTTGAATCTATTTGTGTAAACAATCACACTTGTTTATCCAAATATCAGGTGAATTGGTATCTGGTGAGTTAGTCAGATGATCATGGTTTCCCTGATTTAATCACATGGTATCTAGTCATATGGTGCAATTTCTATGCAACTTACAATAAATGGTAAAGCACGTAGTTTTGATCTTGCGCAGATGAATGTTGCGCAGTTGGTAGAGCAGCTAGCACTAGTCGGAAAACGCTTGGCGATAGAACTTAACGGCGAAATTGTGCCACGTAGTCAATTTGCAGACACTCAGTTGTCAGATGGCGATAAATTAGAGATTGTCGGCGCAGTAGGCGGCGGCTAGTTAGTACATTGAATATATTCACTATTAATGAATGATGAAGGATAAATAAGTTGTCAGATTTATTGAAAATAGCAAATAAGACTTATCAATCACGCTTGTTGGTTGGTACGGGTAAATATAAAGACTTTGCTGAGACGCGCGCGGCGATTGATGCAAGCGGAGCAGAAATTATTACAGTGGCGATTCGTCGTACAAATATTGGCCAAACCGCAGGCGAGCCTTCACTGCTGGACTTTTTACCGCCAGAAGAGTTTACTTATTTACCTAATACAGCAGGCTGTTACTCTGCGGATGAGGCTGTGCGTACATTAAGATTAGCGCGCGAATTATTAGATGGTCATCAATTAGTGAAGTTAGAGGTGTTAGGTGACCCTAATACTTTATATCCTAATATGACGGAAACGCTTGCCGCCACTAAAACTTTGGTAAAAGATGGGTTTGATGTGATGGTGTATTGCTCTGATGACCCGATTATCGCAAAACAGTTAGAAGAAATTGGCTGTTGCGCAGTGATGCCGCTAGCCTCATTAATTGGTTCTGGCATGGGCATATTAAATCCGTGGAATCTTCAAATTATCATTGAAAATGCAAAAATCCCAGTATTGGTAGACGCAGGCGTTGGTACTGCTTCTGATGCTGCGATTGCGATGGAACTCGGGTGCCAAGGCGTATTAATGAACACAGCGATTGCGGCTGCTAAAAACCCTGTATTAATGGCTGGGGCAATGAAAAAAGCAGTAGAGGCAGGTCGTGAAGCTTATTTGGCTGGACGTATGCCTAAAAAACTATATTCTGCGAGTCCTAGTTCACCAACAGCAGGATTGATTTCATAGGCTTTATTTCACAGGCTTTATTTCTAAGTAAAGTTTTGAATTTAAGTAGAGCCTAGAAGTAAAACTAAGTGCATCCTTAGTTTTATTGTGGACTTTGGTGTTATTACATGCCATTTAGTGCACTAAAAAGCTAATCTGTGGTCAGATGAAGTTACTCAGTCATGTGTTCTGATTTCAACATATACGATAGGTATAAGTCTTATTTTTTGCACTTATAGTTTAAGCATAGAAGCAGTTAGGCATAGAACACGATCATGAGTAGCGCCAAACATTATGAATGCACCGTAAAAGTAGAGGTTACTTTTATCGCAGAGCAGTCAGATATCGAGCACAATCAATATGCATTTGCTTACCATGTGACAATTACTAATACTGGCAATGTACCAGCACAGCTTATTAGCCGTCATTGGGTGGTGACAGCGGCTAACGGCGAGCAAAAAGAGATTAGAGGGCTAGGCGTAGTCGGCGCGCAACCGTTGCTTAAGTCTGCAGAGCATTATGAATATACGAGTGGCACCTTGATTAACACCCCGATGGGTGAAATGCACGGCACTTATCAGATGGTAGCGGAAGACGGTACACAGTTTGATGCGGTGATTGCTCCTTTTTCACTCGCCATGCCTAGAATATTGCATTAATTTAACTTTATTTCCGTCCTTTTGTCAGTATTAAATACTCCATACAAGATTTGTAATTAAAAATGAAAAAATTTGCGCATCATACGCTGCTAGTACTACTCACATTACTGGTGATGGCATGTACTAATAAAAACCTTAAGCCTGTTGCTGAGCCTACTCCACCGCAGACAAAGTGTGACTGCCCCACTGTCGGGACACCTGTACAAATACCAGCAACGACTAAACCTGCTGAAGCAACGGCTGATCAGCAAAAGCAGCTGGCTAAGTTGCCTGATTCTAAGTTAGCTGATTATAGTTTGCTACAAGCCGCCGATTGGAAAGATATAGATGGGCTGCAAGCAGATAACCTAAGTTTGGCTTGGCCTGCGTGGATGCAAAGTTGCTCGACATTAATTAATAAGCCAGCGTGGAAAAATGCCTGCACTGCCGCACAAAAATTAAATAATGAGACTGCAAACAAGCCGAAAACACAGGCGGTACTTAATTACTTTCAAGAACATTTCTCAGTGTATAAAGCGAGTAATGTTGATGGCTCTGAACAAGGCATGATTACAGGTTACTACCAACCTTTGTTAAAAGGTAGCCGTACTAAGTCAGCTAAATATCCTAATCCACTCTATGCCACACCTGATGATTTGGTTACTGTGGAACTAGACAGTTTATTTCCAGAATTAAAATATAAGCGTGTACGAGGCCGATTAGTGGGTAATAAGTTAGTGCCTTATTATGACCGAGCAGAGATTGAGACAGAGACTTCGCCAGTGAAGGGTCGTGAGTTTGTGTATATTGATGACATTATTGACGTCTTTTTCTTGCAGATTCAAGGCTCAGGCTTAGTGCAGTTAGATACTGGTGAGCAAATGCATGTTGGTTATGCTGATCAGAATGGACATACCTATAACTCAATCGGCCGTTTGTTGATAGAGCGTGGCGAATTGACACTGGCGCAAGCCTCCATGCAAGGTATTAAGAACTGGGCACGTAATAACTTAGATAAGCTACGTGATTTGCTTAACCAAAACCCAAGCTATGTATTTTTTAGGGAGCTTCCTGCTGGCTTACCTGGGCCATTAGGCGCATTAGGGGTACCCATTTTGGCCGAGCGCAGTGTAGCGGTTGATCCTAAGTTTGTGCCATTAGGCGCGCCTGTGTTTTTGTCAACGACAGAGCCAAATACAAGTAAACCTTTAAAGCGTTTAATGATGGCTCAAGATACTGGCGGTGCCATTAAAGGTGGCGTTCGTGCAGACTTCTTTTGGGGGGCTGGTGCCAGTGCAGGAGCAAAAGCTGGTGCTATGAAACAGACAGGTAAGATTTGGGTGTTTTTACCAAAAGACTTTGTGATTAAGCCTTAATAAAATAAAAATTTAATCTAGGAATCGCCATCGGTTTGATGGCAAATAAAAAGGGTGCTGATAACACCCTTTTTATTTATACGTAAGATATTACTTGTTCATTACGTACATTGTAACTTCAAAACCGAAACGCATTTCAGTAGCAGCTGGTGTTGTCCACATAGTAATTCTCCTTTTATATAAATTCGTACCGCATTTGCATTACGTGATTAAGATACTACGTTGCTTCAAACTTTGTAGCATGACTTAGTTCATGAATGCAGGGTAATGAAAATCATGAGAAGTGCACTTGTTTGATGGCTGCGGTTTACTTTTTAAATTTCTGTATTAACTTTTTAATGCCTTTGCGACCAAATTTTCTTTTAAATGCCACTTTAAAGTCATATAAGTAAAATGAAAATTTAATGCCTGAGCTTAATTTTTTGCCAATATTGGCAAGGTATAAACCCATGAAGCGCTCGCGCCCAGCCCAGTGAAGCTTGTTACACATTCTGGCTAAGTCTGAAATGCGTTGATTTATTGGTGTTGGGTGCGTATAGAACCGCGCACGCGCTGTATCAATCAGCGAGAACGATAATTGATTGTGATTTTGTAGCTGCACTAATACATTGCCACCTGATAAGTCTCTGAAAAAAGCGCCAGTCTGATGCATGCGATGTAAGTATTGCGCCAGTTGTTGGTAAACTTCCTCTGCGCGGATAGAGCTGTTTTTCTTTGCAAAATGAAATTCTTTATTCCCTTTTGCAAAGTGCACAAACATTTCGCCTACGGAGCAGTCTGCTTTAACGTAGTCGCAAATATAGAAGTTCTGCTTGAGGGTTTTGTCACCTTCCTGCTCAAAAAAAGCGACTGGATGCGCAGTGCTGATGCCGCGTCTTAATAACTCAACTGCCCCATTCCAACTGCGTTTGGCTTTACTAGGCTTGAATCTATCTAACAGTGCCTTATGCGGATACATTTTAACTGGTTGTTTGACGGTGACTTGTGCTTGCGCGTTGCGTGGGTCAGGTAACGCCCATATTGCATTGCGTGCGTGACGTAATGCATCAACCTTTTGTGGGCTAATCAGTTTGCTGGGGTGTAACTGCTCACCAATCAGCAAAGCCTCTTCTGCATTACGTGCCAATATCATGCCAAACCAATTATTTTGGCGGAATGGATAGTATTGCAGTGCTTGAATATGTGCGTGTATTGCTAAGTCTTTAGCAAGCGTTGCGGTGTTTTTAATAATCACAGTCTGATTTTTTGGCCAGCGAATATAGATAGGCGATTCGCATACGATATGGGTTTGAGTGTCTAGCAAATGACCATCACGGTGAATGATAGTCGCGGTGTTGATATCACTGATGTCGTAAATGTCTTGCAGTAAAGCTACTTTGCCATTAATCGTCCATAGCGCATGTATATCGTGTTCATTAGTCTGAAAGTGATGAATTTCCAGCCCATTTGCACTTGATATTGCTTTGATATATTCAGCACCTTGAATCATGGATGCAACGGTTTTAATCGCATTGAAGCTGGCGTGACGCCAGAAGTTACTTTGCTTGCCGTCTACATTGGCATAGTGGGTAACTCGCTCTAACGCAGGGTATTCTGCATCAATCAGCCCATCATCGATTAAGCCTTCACGTTGACAAATAAACGCGCCCCAAAAAGCTTGATCTAGCGCGCCAGAGGCTGCGTTGAGCAGCATGTAGCGTGCAGCATAGTCAGCTTGTTTTTGTTCACCATCAGGGAGGAGGCGTTGAATGCGGTAGATTGCCCAAAATGCCACAGGTGAAATAAAACGTTGGATGCCAAAGTCATGCCCAATTTTTCTCAGTAAACGTGCTTTTTTAATCAGATTAAATTTTAATACAGTTGCCCAACGGTATTTCAATATGCGATGGTCGAAGCGCTCTGGTTCTGACACGCGCTCAGAAAATAGGTTGTTGCTATGGGTGTCTGGTAACTGTTGCTTGGCTTTAAGTAGGCTTAAGATACCGATGTTATAGATCGGCTCAAAGTCCGTGACGTTTGGGCCAGCCAGCTCGATATCATGTTGTTTGATGGTGGTGTAAGCAATATTCCAAGCGGCAAGAAAGCCATCAACTGTATAGCCTGCCCAACGTTTTCTATTGATGGTGTTGCCAATTTCTACGCGAGAGAGTTGGCTCCCAAAACGGTTGAGCACGTCATTTAAAAAGCTTTGCCAAGTTTCCTGTTCTGTCTTGCTTTCCATGTTTTTTGCATGGTTAAATGGCTGTATCAGGTGCAAAGTGACATGAAACTCATTATTAATTAAGCGTTGCAGAAAGCGTGCGTTAAAGCTTTCTAAATCACCGTAGGTGAAGTCTAAGCGTACTTGGTTGATGCCTAATGCGCGTAATTCTGCAATGACATAATCATCCATCGCTGGGTCAGCTGATGATGCAACACAAACACCAATAAAATTAGCTGGAACCGCATGGTGTTCTGCTGGTAAGTGAGCATTTTTTAATCTAAATTTGCCAGTTAGAATGTAAGCAAGCCCCTTTCTAATAATAGGCCATGTGAGCATGCTACGTTGTTTAATTGGATTATTCATTCAGATTTACGGTAAACGGTAACGCTGTTCGTTGTAGAGAAGGTCTGGCAGTAATACATTTGCCAAGGCGCGATCTTCAAGTAATTTTGCATTAGCTGGTGCGGGTGTTTCAATGAGGTCTTTTATTTTACTGTCATACTGGCCGTGTGCAGGCGCTTTTCCTGAGCGCAATACCACCACTTGCTTACCTAGTCGGCTTTCTTCCATCCACCCATAATTTTCATTATATTGCATCATGGCACGACCTGGGCTATCAGGTGGAATGCTAGATAAATCACGCCCTGTCATAGGGTGCTGACCTTGCACGCCCATGAGTGAAAGCATGGTCACTGGTAAGTCTAATTGGCTTGCCAAACCTGTGTAACGCTGTGGTTTGATGCCTGCACCTAGAATGAGCGCTGGAATATGAAAGCGTTCTATTGGTACTAAATCAGCGCCGCGTACTCGAATATCATGATCGGCAACAATTAGGAAAACAGTATCTTGCCAATATGGACTATTTTGTGCTTTTTTAAAGAACTCGCCTATGGCGTAGTCTGCATATTTCACTGCATTGTTATCTGTGTTTTTTGGCTGCTCGTACAACTCAATGCGGCCGTCAGGAAATTCGAACGGTGAATGGTTTGATGACGAGAATGCTAGCGTGAAAAATGGTTTGCCCGCTTGGTGGTGTGCTAATAGTTGCTCATGGGTCTTGTTGAGTAAGTCTTCATCTGACACGCCCCAGCTACTTGTGAGTACTGGGTTTTTATAATCTTTTTGGTCAACAATATAATTAAACCCATTACCCATGAAGAAGCTACGCATATTGTCAAAATGTGACTCTCCACCATAGATAAACTCAGTGTGGTAGCCTTGTTTTTTTAATAATGTAGCAATGCTGAAAAAGTTCTTTTGTGATTTTGATAGCTTCACTGTGCTGTCGGCAGGTGTCGGCGGGAAGCCAGTGACGACAGCCTCAATGCCTCGTACAGAACGAGTACCTGTTGCGTATAGCTGCTCAAACCAGATGCCTTGCTCTTTTAGCTTTTCTAAGTTGGGTGTGACGGGAAAGCCGCCTAAAGACTCTACAAAGGTAGCGCCTAAACTTTCTTGCAAAATAATCACCAGATTGAGTGGTTTCTCACGTTTATTGCTTGGGTTAAGCGTGGTGAGTGTGGGCATGTCTGCGTCTTTGGCACCAGTGATTTTAAAAATGTCTTCACGTGACATTTTGCCGTAGATGTCGCTGGATTTTGTTTCCTTCATGAGGTTATAAGTCGCATAGGCCACTGAATAACCAGAATTAAGAACTAGGCTATTCACCATGCTATCTGCCGTGATGGCAAACAATGCCGGGTTGGCAGGTCGATGGCCCAAGGTGGAGCGGATGCCAAACGCAGTTAATATAAAAATGAGTGGCCATACTAGCCATAATTTTTTATTAGACCAGTCTGATTGCATGGTTAACCAAGGGCGCATGAATTTGTGTACTAGCCAACCTGCTAGCACTACAGCCCCCAATACTGAAAAAATTTCAATTTTGAAACCGCGCCATAACATGCTGAATACTTCGTTGGGATATTTAAGGTATTCAACAAAAATTCGGTTTGGCCGCACGTCATACTCCCCAATAAACCCAGGGGTCGCAACTTCTAGAAACACTAATAAAACCAGCGCAATCGTTACCCAGACATAGGTGAATTTTTGCCAAATTTTAAATAGGCGTTGGGTGGCTAAAATCGGTGCGAGTAATAATGGAATCAAAGCGATTAGGCACAGTTGGATCACATCCACGCGTATGCCTTGCACCAAAATCTCTATTAATTTCCCTGTGCTGGTTACGCGATCAAACTTCCATAAGACCAAGCCTACACGTGCAGCAGATAATATTGCTAAGCCTAGTATTAACATGGCGATGAATGGCGCAAATGGACCTAGTTTGGAGGAAAGCTTCCAGATGGAGAGATGCAGTTTTCTGATTAAGGACATGTAAGCTTAGTAATAAAAAATAGTTTTGCTATTATAAGGTTAAAGATATTTTTATGCCTGTTGTTTAAGGGTGTTTATGGATTAGGTTTTAACCAAGCAATAAAAGACCCCAAGTAAGCTGGCTGACGTATGCATAAGTAGGCCATGACAATCACGCTCAGCAGTGATGTGACTAAGAATAGTTCTGGGATGTTCGAGCCCATATTGAAAACATACACAGAAAATAGTGCAGAAATGACCATAAAAAGCGCATTTAGAATGTTGTTGGCTGCAATTGCCCGAGATTTATGGGTTTTTTCAGCATGCGTTTAGATAAATGCATATAACGGCACAATATATAAGCCACCAAAAATACCGATGAATGCGATGTCTAGAAGTAAGCGCCAGTGACTAAGGATTAAGTGCCCTTGTGCATCATATTGTTTTGCAATAAATGCGGTGTAATCAAATATGGCTTTATTGTTCAAGCTTTCATAGATGCTTGCACTTGCATAATATAAATCTAAGCTGAATAGGGTTAAACCAGATGCGCCAAACAATACCAGACCAAGTTCTACTTTTCCTTTAGATAGCTTTTCACACATGAGTGAACCTATACCTATGCCCAAAACGGTGATGCTGGTTAATGCGGCATGCGTGTTTTGCATAGCGAGCCATGCCCCAACTACTTGCCCAAGTAAAATCGCAACAATGCTCCCCATTTCTACCATGCCGTTACCACCCACTATTTCATGCTCGTTTAAGTGTTGTGGTAAGTACGCATATTTAACTGGTCCAAACAGGGTGGAATGCATACCCGTCATCAATAATAATGCTGTTGCTAATAGCCAGATGTTATGTAGAAAAAAACCAGCACAGGCAAATAACATGATGCCAATTTCAAATACTTGGCGGATTCAACCTTGAAGTGCAACGTATAAAAAAGGGGCACATATGTGCCCTAGGCTGTTGACAAACCCCGCTTTTTAGCGGGGTTTGTCTTTTTAAGCCGTAGTTTTAAGCAAATGTGGTTTTAAAACTAAAATTGATAGCAGTCATGAAATAGCGTTGTATCTGGTAGCAGCAAGCGTTGATGAAGGTAATAACGCCTGCGCCAGCAGGCACTGACCTTTCACCTTGGCCAATCCACGATAACGGGCATAACGATGCCCATGTAGTTGCTTGGCATAGGCAAAGCTACGCTCTACCGTTTCCTTGCGTCGGGCGTATAAACATTTGCCCTTCTCTTCCAGACGGTGGGCATCCACCGCTTCCTTGTGACACTGCCACACTGGCGGGTAACGACCTTGATCCAGTTAGCACTCCTGGTACATTGTGCTTTCATCGGGCAGCCAGCACAGGCAGATGGAGAGGACGCATATTCCCGATAGCCCAAGCGGTTGGTGGTGCGATAGTGAAGTGTCTGTCCGTTAGGGCACACATAAACGTCTTGCTCACGCTGGTAGGTAAATGTCCGCTTGGTGAGATAACCGTCCCAGTGATTGGGTCTACGATAACCGATCACGCCGTAGATGTCGCGCTGTTCCAATCCTCGGCAGATGGCTGGTGTGAAATAGCCGGCATCTGGGTCGGTGGGGCTGATCTTGGCCGCTTTTGTGGTGGTAGTCTCGGGGGATTCTTGTTTGGGCAGGGGTGGTTTGCCGTGCGCTGCACGGTCTTCGTCGATGGCTGCGTTCAGTTCGGCGAGGTAGTCCACTGGGGTTTGCTCTACTACGTGTATCTGGTGTTTGTTCTTATTGGCATTGGCCTTGAGGTGGGTGCTGTCCGTATAAAACACGCGACCACCGATGAGTCCGTTTTGAATGGCTTGTTCGACAATGGTATCGAAGATCGTTTGGTCAATGTCGGTATCAATAAAGCGCCGACGGTGGTTTTGGGAGAAGGTGGAGGCATCAATGACCTTGTCGGTGAGGCGCATGCCTAAGAACCAGCGGTAGGCCACATTGACCTGGATTTCTCGTACCAGTTGTCGTTCGGAGCGGATGCCGAATAGGTAGCCGATGAAGAGCATCTTGAACAAGCGTACCGGATCGAGTGCCAGTCGTCCGTTGTCTGCACTATAGAGGTGTGCGGTTTGTTCGCGGATGAAGTCAAATTGGATGTGCCGGTCAATGAGACGCAAAAGATGATCTTGGGGAACCAGTTCTTCCAGTGTGACCATTTCCAGTTCGTACTGGGTTGGGGTGGGTGGTTTAAGCATCGCAGGTTTCACCATCTGTGACAGTAGATTTAACCTTATTAAACCACAAAGCCTCCACTAGGTGGAGGCTTTGTCAGCAGTCTGAGGGGCACACATGTGCCCCTTTTTATTAGCTAATCAAATTACATATGATAAGCACGTTCGCCATGTTCTGTTGTATCTAAGCCTTCACGCTCTGATTCTTCTGAAACACGTAGACCGATTAACACATCAACTACTTTGTAAAGTATGAAGCTTATTACGCCAGCCCACAAGATTGTTACACCTACAGCAATTGCTTGTGTTGTTACTTGGCTAGACATTGTTACACCTTCGTCGTAACCTACACCACCAAGGCTAGCACTCATAAATATGCCAGTACCGATTGCACCGATGATACCTGCAACACCGTGGATACCGAAAACGTCGAGTGAGTCATCATAACCAAGTTTGCCTTTTAGGCTAGTAACTGCCCAGAAGCTCACCAAGCTAGCTACAAAGCCTAGTACGATTGCACCCATCGGGCCGATAAAGCCACATGCTGGTGTAATTGCAACTAAACCAGCCACAGCGCCTGAAGCACCACCCAACATTGAAGGTTTGCCACGTGCTAACCACTCAATGAAGATCCAAGCCATGACAGCAGATGCTGTCGCTAGTTGAGTGTTGATTAATGCTAAACCAGCAGTACCGTCAGCAGCAAGTTCACTACCTACGTTGAAACCAAACCAACCCACCCATAGTAATGATGCACCAATCATTGTCATTACCATGCTGTGAGGTGTCATAGACTCTTTACCGTAACCGATACGTTTGCCAAGTAAGATAGCACCGATCAATGCAGCAACACCTGCGTTGATATGTACTACAGTACCGCCTGCAAAGTCTTTTGCACCTAAATCTGCAAGTATGCCACCACCCCATACCATGTGTGCAACTGGAAGGTATACAAAAGTTACCCAAAGTGCAACAAATGCTAGTACAGCAGAGAACTTCATACGCTCAGCAAAGCCGCCAACAATCAAAGCTGGTGTGATAGCTGCAAAAGTCAGTTGGAATGTTAAGAACACATACTCAGGAATTGAGCCGCTTAATGAATCAGGTGTAATGCCAGCTAAGAAGATTTTACTTCCGCCACCGATATACCCATTCAAGCTGCCACCATCTGTAAATGCAAAGCTGTAACCATACACTGCCCAAATAACAGATACCATGGCAGTAATCACAAACACTTGCATTAATACTGAAAGCATATTTTTGGTGCGAACTAAGCCACCGTAAAATAATGCTAAACCAGGAATGATCATTAGCAACACTAAAATTGTTGCCATTACCATCCAAGCTGTGTTGCCAGCATCAAGCGTCGCTGGCGCTTCTTCTGCAACTGCCACTTCGGCCGCTACCTCAGTTACTGGTGCAGCCTCAGTAGCTACTGAGGCTGCTTCTGTAGCTACTACGTCAGTTGTTACTACAACATCTTCTGCGTACGTAATGCTGCTATAACCTAAACCAAGTGCAGCAACAAGTGCAAACATCGAGAGTAATTTCTTCATCATGATC
This sequence comes from Methylotenera sp., assembly GCA_030682715.1. Taxonomy (GTDB): domain Bacteria; phylum Pseudomonadota; class Gammaproteobacteria; order Burkholderiales; family Methylophilaceae; genus Methylotenera. The sequence goes on from JAUXNQ010000048.1 coordinate 47,492, forward strand.
CCCTTATAGCGCTTCTACACCGGTTTCACCGGTGCGAATGCGGTAGACTTCTTCTAGATTAAAGATAAAAATCTTACCATCACCAATCTTGCCTGTAGCTGCTGATTTTTCAATTGCATCTACAACTTGGTCAAGTAACTCATCTTTAATCGCGACTTCTAATTTAACTTTTGGTAAAAAGTCTACGACGTACTCAGCGCCACGATATAGCTCAGTGTGACCTTTTTGGCGTCCAAACCCTTTCACTTCGGTGACAGTAATACCCTGTACACCGATGATTGAAAGTGCTTCACGCACCTCGTCAAGCTTAAAAGGCTTGATAATTGCGGATACAAATTTCATATTTTTCTCCAAGTTGGTAGAACGGGTTCAGCAACAAAACCTGAACCCGTTCATTCAGATGTATTAGAATGAGCGGCTTAAAGAAACAACCCAACGGTTATCTGCTAAATCTTTAACTTCTTTACTACCGTTAAAGCTTGGGCCACCAAAACCTCTTTTACCCCAGTAGCCGTTATCTGAGGCACCTACGTAGTAAAGACCAGCATCCCAGCCTTCAGAGTTAGCAAAGCTGAATGATTTGCTTATGCCGACCTTATAGTCAGTGTAGTCAGGGCTTCTGCCGCCACTGCCTTGTTCACCATCTTGTAATTTTGCAGAAACATTTAAGTGGCCAACGTGACCAACCAATGTTAGATCATACCAAGGTAGTGGATAAGCTGCATTTAATTCAAGATAGGTTGTGCCACTTGAGCCACCATCAAAACCAGTATCTTTTTCAGCACCGAACCAGTCGCCCAATGTCACAGAAGCTTTTGCACTGATCCATTTGTAAGATAAGCCAAAGTTTGCCTCATAAGTATCCCAGCGACCGCCATTAGGTTTTTGTTGCACGCCACTTGTATTAACATATTTTTTCCAGCTACCACCTGGATAAAAGTAACCAATAGCACCCACAGTGTAGCCTAAGCCTTCGATTGCAGAAATTTCACCGTTGTAACCAAAGTATGCATCTAGCTCTACAGATGCGTCAGGGAATGTGTTTGGTGTAACAGATGAGCCCCACACTCCAGCGTAAAAGCCGCTAGTGTGCTCAAAATCTATACCACCTTGAACAGCTGGTTTATGCCATGATTGTGAAATACCACGAGTATAGTAGTTGGACACAAAGCCAACGTTAGAAGATGCTGTCCATGCTGATTTTGCTTCAGCTGGTGCAGCTGCTGCTACTTCTTCAGCAGATGCGAATGATGGTACAGCGAGAGCACTTAGAACTGCTAGTGATAGTAATGATTTGCGCATGCTATTAACTCCAAATAAAAAAGTGTTATTTAAAAATACACGATTTTGTTAAAGCAAATGGCGTGCCAAAAATAAATATGTTTAAAATCAATAGGATATTAAATTGTCTGATTGTTGTGTTTATGTAATGCTGGTAAATAATCTGATAAACTAAGCTTAATTAATAGAGGATTTAATATGCTAGATACCCATAAAATTAATGAAATATCCAATAAAATCAAAGAGGTAGTTGCAAGCTCGCCTTTGGCTGATGTTGAGAAAAACTTAAATGCACTATTAAAGAGCGCATTCACCAAAATGGAGCTTGTGACGCGTGAAGAGTTTGAAGTGCAGGCAGAGGTGTTACGTCACACACGAGAAAAGCTTGATTTACTAGAAGCTAAATTGGCTGAATTGGAAAGACAGCAAGCTTTATGAGTTTAGCCGTGCTGTATAGCAGAGCCCTTACTGGTATGGATGCGCCACAGGTGGTGGTTGAAGTGCACCTCGCTAATGGCTTACCTAGCTTTACGATTGTAGGTTTGCCTGAAGCTGAGGTTAAAGAGAGTAAAGACCGCGTGCGAGCGGCTTTGCAAACTGCACAGTTCGAGTTTCCCGCGCGACGAATTACCGTGAATTTGGCACCAGCGGACTTGCCCAAAGAGAGTGGGCGTTATGATTTACCTATCGCACTAGGTATTCTAGCTGCCAGCGGTCAGATTCCAGCTGATTCTTTGTCTAAATATGAGTTTGCTGGTGAATTGGCGCTTACTGGCGAGTTGCGCCCTGTTCGTGGTGCATTGGCAATGACTTATAAGTCTTATCAAAGTGGTCGCGCCTTTATTTTGCCTACCGAAAGTGCGGTAGAAGCCGCATTGGTGAACGATGCTATTATTTATCCAGCAAAAAGTTTGCTAGAAGTGTGCGCGCATTTAAGTGGCCGCACTTTATTGGTGCAGATGGATGCGCATCGCCAAGCACAGCCCATTATTTATCCTGACTTTAGTGAGGTTAAGGGGCAGTCTGGGCCAAAGCGCGCTTTGGAAATTGCAGCCGCTGGTGGCCATAGTGTGATTATGAGCGGCCCGCCTGGTACAGGTAAGAGTATGCTGGCAAGCCGATTTGTTGGCATATTGCCTAGCATGGCCGAAGATGAGGCGCTTGAATCTGCTGCGTTGCAGTCACTTAACGGCAATTATAAAGTTGAGCATTGGAAGCGTCGTCCATTTCGATCGCCTCATCACACGGCCTCTGGAGTAGCCTTGGTGGGTGGAGGTGGTATTCCGCGCCCAGGTGAAATTTCATTGGCGCATCGTGGCGTTCTATTTTTAGATGAACTGCCAGAATTTGACCGTAAAGTACTAGAAGTATTACGTGAGCCTTTGGAGAGTGGCCATATTACTATTTCACGCGCGGCACGTCAGGCAGACTTTCCAGCACAATTTCAATTAATCGCTGCGATGAATCCTTGCCCTTGTGGGTATCTAGGGCATTACAATAATAAATGTCGTTGCACGCCAGATCAAGTGTCGCGTTATAAAGGCAAAATTTCAGGCCCGTTACTAGACCGTATAGATTTACACATAGAAGTAGCGGCACTAAAAGAAGATGAGCTAACTCGTGCGGCCGATGCAGAGCCTAGTGAGGCTATTCGCGCCAGAGTTGAAAATGCGCGTGATGTACAGTTGCAACGTCAAGGTAAAGCAAATTTTGCCTTAGGTAGCTCAGAAATAGATGAGTACTGTCAGCCTGATGCGGCTGGTTTAACCTTATTAAAAACCGCGATATCGCGTCTTAATTTATCTGCACGTGCCTATCATCGGATCTTAAAAGTTGCACGGAGTATTGCCGATTTGGCAGGCGATGCTGATATTAAACCTGTCCACATTGCAGAGGCCGTGCAATATAGACGCGGTGAAGTATAGAACTAGATATAGCAACCCGATACTTGCATGATAAAATTGAGAAAATTTTAACGACTGATTTTCATGGCTCATTTAACAACATCTCCGATAGAAACCCAATTACGTGCTTTGTTAGCGCAGCGTATCTTGATTTTAGATGGCGCGATGGGAACGATGATTCAGCAATATAAGCTGACGGAAGCAGACTATCGTGGCGAGCGCTTTGTTGATTTCAAAGCGCCAGCGGGTGAGCGTGAGTTGTTTGTCAAAGGTAATAACGAGTTATTGACCTTAACTCAGCCTGCAATTATTCAAGAGATTCATGAAAAGTACTTAGCGGCTGGTGCGGATATTATTGAAACCAACACCTTTGGTGCCACGGCTGTTGCGCAAGATGACTACCATATGGCGCATCTAGTGTATGAAATGAACGTTGAGGCGGCTAAGTTAGCAAAGGCTGCTTGTGCCAATTACAGTACGCCTGATAAGCCTCGTTTTGTGGCTGGCGCATTGGGCCCTACACCTAAAACGGCTTCAATCTCTCCAGACGTGAATGACCCAGCTGCACGTAATGTGAATTTTGATCAGTTAGTAAATGCTTACTTAGAGCAAACGCGCGCGCTTGTTGAAGGCGGCGTAGATATTTTAATGGTAGAAACCATTTTTGATACGCTTAACTGCAAAGCGGCATTGTTTGCGATTGATGCCTATTTTGAAGAGGTGGGTCATACACTGCCAATCATGATTTCTGGCACGGTGACAGATGCATCAGGTCGCATTTTGTCTGGTCAAACGGTCACTGCATTTTGGCATTCTGTACGCCATGCCAAGCCCCTCACTATCGGCTTAAATTGCGCATTAGGTGCAACTTTAATGCGCCCTTATGTTGAAGAGTTATCTTCGATTGCAAATACTTTTGTGTGTATTTACCCAAATGCAGGTTTGCCAAACCCTATGTCTGACACAGGCTTTGATGAAACACCTGACGTGACCTCAAGTTTGGTAAAAGAGTTTGCAGATAGCGGGTTTATCAATATAGCAGGTGGGTGCTGTGGTACTACCCCAGCGCATATCAACGCGATTTATAACGAAATTAAAGATTTACCACCGCGCCAGCTACCAGTATTGCCACGTACGCTGAAACTATCTGGTTTAGAGCCTTTCGTTGTCGATGATGAATCGCTATTTGTGAATGTAGGCGAGCGTACTAATGTGACTGGTTCTAAAGCCTTTGCGCGGCTGATTATTAATGAACAATATGATGAAGCGCTTACCGTAGCGCGTCAGCAGGTGGAGAACGGTGCGCAGGTGATTGACATCAACATGGACGAAGGCATGTTGGACGCTATCAAGGCCATGACGCATTTCTTGAATCTGGTCGCGTCCGAGCCAGATATCGCGCGCGTGCCGATTATGATTGACTCTAGTAAATGGTCAGTGATTGAAGCAGGCTTAAAATGCGTGCAGGGTAAAGCTATTGTCAACTCGATTTCCATGAAGGAAGGCGAAGAGGAATTCATACGTCAGGCCAACTTATGCAAACGTTACGGTGCGGCGGCGATTGTAATGGCATTCGATGAAAAAGGTCAGGCAGATACCTTTGAACGTAAGATCGAGATTTGTAAGCGCGCTTATGATTTGCTGGTAAAAGCGCTAGATTTTCCGCCAGAAGACATCATTTTTGACCCAAATATCTTCGCGATTGCGACGGGTATTGAAGAGCATAACAACTACGCAGTGGATTTTATCAACGCGACACATTGGATCAAACAGCATCTGCCTTACGCCAAAATCTCGGGTGGCGTATCCAACGTGAGTTTCAGTTTCAGGGGTAACGACCCCGCGCGTGAAGCGATTCACACCGTGTTTTTATACCATGCCATCAAGGCTGGCATGACCATGGGCATCGTCAACGCTGGCATGATGGGCGTGTATGATGATTTACCAGCAGAGCTTAAAGAACGTGTTGAAGATGTGGTGCTTAACCGTGTGATTGACCCAAGTAATCCACTTGCCGCTACCGAACGCATGATTGAGATTGCCAGTACGCTGGTCGCTGGCGGTAAGAAAGAAGCAGCTACACTAGAGTGGCGCGGTACGGCAGAAAACCCTGTACCTGTTGAAAAACGACTAAGTCACGCCATGGTGCATGGCATTACCGAATTTATTGTAGAAGACACCGAAGAAGCACGCCAAAAAGTGGCCGATAGTGGCGGCCGACCAATTCATGTCATTGAAGGCCCGCTCATGGATGGTATGAACGTGGTTGGTGATCTATTTGGTCAAGGCAAAATGTTCCTGCCGCAAGTGGTGAAATCTGCACGCGTGATGAAGTCTGCTGTTGCCCACCTCATCCCGTTTATTGAAGCGGAAAAAGCTGCTGATGAAGCACGTACTGGCATTGTTGCTAAACCTAAAGGCAAAATGGTCATCGCAACGGTAAAGGGCGATGTGCATGATATTGGTAAAAACATCGTTTCTGTCGTGTTGCAATGTAATAACTTTGAAGTAGTGAACATGGGCGTGATGGTGCCAGCATCTGAAATTCTTGCCATGGCTAAAGCCGAAAATGCAGACATCATTGGTTTGTCTGGCTTGATTACACCATCGTTAGAAGAAATGGCGCACGTAGCGCGTGAAATGCAGCGCGACCCCTATTTCCAAGGCAAGCAAATGCCATTGTTAATCGGCGGTGCTACCACCTCACGTGCCCATACTGCGGTAAAAATAGCGCCGCATTACGATGGCCCAATTGTTTACGTAGCTGATGCTTCACGTTCAGTAACGGTAATGCAAAATTTACTCACGCTAGAAACCCGCGGTGCGTATTTAGCTGAGATACAGGCCGATTACGAGAAAGCACGTACGCAGCATGCCAATAAAAAAGGCACGCCGATGCTTACCATCGCCGAGGCGCGCGCCAATAAGGCAGACCTTTCGTTTGCAGGTGAGCATGCACCAGTGAAACCTAAGTTTATTGGTCGCCGCGAGATTAAAAATGCAGACTTGAGCATCATTGCGCAATATATCGATTGGACGCCATTCTTCCAGACTTGGGATTTAGCAGGTTTTTATCCAGCTATTTTAAAAGATGAAGTAGTCGGCGATGCGGCGATCAAGGTATTCAACGAGGCGCAAGCCATGCTGAAAAAAATCATCGATGGTCGCTGGCTTACAGCTAACGGTGTTGTGGCTTTGCATCCAGCCAACAGAGTGCACGATGATGATATTGAAATATATACCGATGAAACGCGTGAGCACATTGCATTTACCTATTACGGCATGCGCCAGCAAACCGTGAAGCCAGTGATTGACGGCATTGCACGCCCTAACCAATGTTTGGCAGATTTCATTGCGCCTAAAGGCACACCAGATTACATTGGCTTGTTCGCAGTGACAGCAGGATTGGGCATCGAAAAACATGTGCAAAAGTTTGAAGCGGCGCATGATGACTATAGCAGCATTATGCTCAAAGCCTTGGCTGATAGGCTGGCGGAAGCATTTGCAGAGTATATGCATGAGCGCGTCCGCATGGACTTCTGGGGTTACGCAGCTGATGAGCGCTTAAGTAAAGAGGCGCTTATCAAAGAGCAATACCAAGGTATTCGTCCAGCACCAGGCTACCCTGCTTGCCCAGATCATACGGTTAAACCAGACATGTTTAAGTTGCTGCAAGCTGAGGCGATTGGCATGGAGCTGACGGAGTCGTTTGCAATGTCACCAGGTGCTGCGGTGTCAGGCTTCTATTTTGCACATCCAGAAAGTAAATATTTCAGTGTTGATAAAATTGGTGCAGATCAGTTGCTGGATATGGCAGAGCGTAGAGGGTTAACTAAAGGCTATTTAGAGCGTTGGTTAGCACCAAATCTGGCTTAATTTCAGAAATTTTTGGTTTAGAAGCAAGTAAAAAACTTATGCATATTCATATATTAGGTATCTGCGGCACCTTCATGGGCGGTATTGCAGTGTTGGCTAAGGCTGCTGGCCATAAGGTCACAGGTTGTGACGCCAATGTTTATCCGCCAATGAGCACGCAGTTAGAGGCGCAAGGGGTCGAGCTGATTGAAGGGTTCGATCCATCACAAACCGCGCTCAACCCAGACATTTATGTGATCGGTAATGTAGTGTCGCGTGGCAATCCTTTAATGGAGGCGATTCTAAATCAAGGCTTACCCTATATTTCAGGCCCGCAGTGGCTGGCAGAGAATGTGTTGCAGGGTAAGTGGGTGCTAGCAGTAGCTGGAACGCATGGCAAAACCACAACAAGCTCTATGTTGGCGTGGATATTGGAATATGCAGGTTTGGCACCTGGGTTCCTGATTGGTGGGGTGCCTGAGAATTTTTCAGTGTCGGCACGTCTGCCACAAATTTCACCAAAAGATAGTAACTTCAACAAAAATCAAGATTTGGGATGCAATGCCATGCGCACGGAGCACAGCGACCGAGACAGTACAAATACGTACGGTGAGGTTGTGAGCACCGGGCAACGCAGCAATGCGCCCAAAGATGATTTTTGTTCGCCGTTTTTTGTGATTGAAGCAGATGAATACGACACCGCTTTCTTTGATAAACGCTCTAAGTTTGTGCACTACCGCCCACGCACTGCGGTATTGAACAATCTGGAATTTGACCATGCGGATATTTTTGAAGATTTAAATGCGATTGAAAAGCAGTTTCACCACTTGGTCAGAACTGTACCGCAACAAGGCTTAGTTGTTGCCAATGGTAGAGAAGCCAGTTTGCAACGAGTGCTTGATAAGGGCTGCTGGACGCTTGTAGAGAAGTTTGGCACGGATAACGACTGGCAAGCGATTAACGCACAAGGTGATGGAAGCTTTGATGTTGTTTACAAAGGTCAAATGCAAGGGCACGTGGCTTGGGGCCTGTTAGGTGAGCACAATCGGATGAATGCACTGGCAAGCATTGCTGCTGCACGTCATGCTGGCGTTGCTGTTGAGGTGAGCATTGCTGCCTTAACTGCATTTAAAAACGTGAAGCGCCGCATGGAAGTGCGCGGTGAAAGTCGAGGCGTAGTTGTGTATGATGATTTTGCACATCACCCAACCGCCATTGAAACCACCATTGCGGGTTTACGCGCCAAAGTGGGTGCGGCACGTATATTGGCAGTATTAGAGCCACGTTCTAATACCATGAAGCTAGGGGTGATGAAAAACGCCTTACCTGCTAGCTTAAAACAAGCTGATCTGGTGTTCTGTTATCAAGCAAATTTAGGTTGGGATGCTGGCGCGGCACTTGCACCAATCGCAAGCAAAACACAGGTGTATGATGATCTGACGCAGTTGATTCTTGCCATTAAGCAAGTAGCAACCGCTGGTGACCATGTATTGGTCATGAGTAATGGTGGTTTTGGCGGTATTCACCAAAAACTACTCGACGCCTTAAAAGAAGTCTAAACATTTGGCAAAACAACCCGCAAAAGCAGCGTTAAATCCATCGGTCTCACTCATTGTAAAAATCAAATCAATGAGTGTGATGACTATTGCTCTGAGCATCTCTTTGCTGGTGCATTTGGTGATTCTCAGTATTCATTTTGAGCCAGAACTTAAAAAATTCCGTGATAAGTTACCAGTATTAGAAGTTGTATTGGTCAATACAAAAACTAAGGCGAAACCTGAAAATACAGAAGTGTATGCACAAGCAAATCTAGATCGCGGTGGTAATACTGATCTAGACCGAAAAATGAAAACTGCGTTACCTGCATTAAAGCAGCAAAAGGCAGATGTGACGCTTAAGCCAGTGGTTAATGCTAAACAGAGTGCCAAAGCTGACGAACAGCAATCAGAAGAGATGCAAGCGCAAAAGAATGTTGCCGCACTAGAAAAGCAAGCACAAACCTTAATGACCCAGCTTGAGGCTAAGCACACTATTGAATCTAAACCATTACAAAAGGCTAAAGCAACTGAAATAGATACAGCCCCTCAGGAAAGTCAAAGTAAGAAAATCAATATTCAAGATATCACCGCTGCTGCATTGGAGATGGATCGTTTAGAAGCGTTAATTGCTAAGCAACAGGATGAATATCAGAAAAGACCAAAACGTAAATTTGTTGGTGGGCGCGCTCAGGAATATCGCTATGCGCTATATGTAGAAGCATGGCGGCAAAAGGTAGAGAAGATTGGTAACCTTAATTATCCCGAAGCTGCAAAAAATTTAAAACTGTATGGCCAGCTACAATTGACGGTGTCCATTAAAGCCGATGGCAGTATTGAGTCTATAGAGATTAATCGTAGCTCTGGACACAAAGTACTCGATGCCGCTGCAAAGCACATCGTTGAGTTAGGGGCACCTTATGCGAGATTCCCTGATGATGTGCGTAAAGAAATAGATGTACTAAGTATCACCAGAACATGGACATTTACCAAAGAAGAAAGCTTGGCTACAGAGTAAGTCATCATCTTTTTAATTTCTGTCATTTTCGCTTGCTGGGTTACTGACAGCGCTTAAATGCCTAGTGGAAATTAAAAATCTTAATGGCTTTTCTCAGTCTGGAAAATGCTTCGTTTCCTTGAGAATTGATATGAGAAAATTATGAAAAGCTATTTCGAACATCACGTATTTTTCTGCCTGAACCAGCGCGAAGGTGGCGCAGCTTGCTGCATGAGTAGCGACGCAGAGCAGGCTTTTGATCATATGAAATCGCGGGTAAAAAAGCTCAACTTGAACGGTAAAGGTAAAGTACGAGTTAACCGTGCTGGCTGTTTAGACCGCTGTGGCGAAGGACCTGTGATGGTAGTTTACCCTCAAGCAGTTTGGTACACTTTTGTGGATAACGATGATATTGATGAAATTATAGAAAGCCACTTAATCAATGGTAAAGTGGTTGAGCGCTTGTTGGTTTAATCTACAGAAAGAGACCCCTGTATAACTATACAATGGGTAAAGAATTACCGTTCACCCTACACACTTTTCTAGCCAGTTTACTGGCTTATCGCACCAATCTTGTCGCTTTAGCTACTTATAGCTGTTCCATCAAATAATTCGATACTGTGCCCGCGTCGCACAAAATCGGCATACCGACGAAACCGTGAGCCAGTGCTTGGCTTCCCCACTTTGCTATGCCAGTAAACTGGCAAGCAAAGTGTGAAAGGTCTTCACCGTGGAATATACCAGCTTCAGCTGATATATTCACACGCGAAAGCACGGAATGACTAGCTGGTAGGAGGATTATTTAGTGGAATAACTATAGAAGATCAGCTATAAATACTGATTACCTAATTAGTCGCCCCTAAACAACTCCCAACCAATTGATTTAATTGTGTAATTAACATATTTATGTGGTGTGAATTTACCAGAAATGCGATAATAACACCTTGATTTCTTGCAAATTTCAGAGTGTTTTATGGGACCTAAACGCCAACATCCTCTCTCCGGTGAGTTATTTCAGAAAACGCTCACTGAGCTGATTAATCCTGAACATCCTTTAGTCAAACTAG
>JAUXNQ010000052.1 GCA_030682715.1 Methylotenera sp.
GCTCAAAACCCATGATTGGCCCCGTACTAAAATTGCGCATTCAACTTTACATGCAAAATGACCCTAAAGCCATTATAAATCATTCACTTGCGCTAATGGCTTACATTAGAAATGATGGTCTAATGGAAAATGTAGGTTTAAAGCCGAGTATCTGGCGCGCCCTTAAGTGTTGCCATAAGCGCGTTTCGGCATCAGTCATGTTGTAGCGTAACTTTCGGGATAAGTCTTTGGTGCGGGGCGGAATTCTGCTCATGGGTAAAATGTTTAACCCCCATCCTACCCGCAAGGGGCATGTCCGTTCAAATGGCTACTAAAGTAGCTCCGTTGAACGCCATAACCTTCCGCCTACAAGGGGAAGGAATCGAAAAGGGTTGTTGATTAAAAGTATTTATTTCCCGCCAACTAAACTTTTAACAGCCCCCACTAAATCACCAGGCATCACAACAATTTTGCTGTTGTCAGACGCTGACATTTTTTGAAGTGCTGTAATGTAGCGGTCACCTAATAAGAACATCGCTGATGCGTTATTTTCTTGTATGGCTTCTGTAATAAACTTAATTGATTCTGCAGATGCTTTTGCCGCCACCATTTGTGCTTCAGCATCTTTACGAGCAGCTTCTAAACGCGCTTCAGCATTTAAAATGAGCGATTGTTTTGCGCCTTCGGCTTCGGTCACTACCGCAACTCTTTCACGCTCTGCTGCTGCTTGGCGTTCCATTGCTTCCTGCATGTTAGGTGATGGTTTAATGTCTTGAATCTCAACCGACTTAACTGTTAAACCCCAGTCTAGCGCCTCGTCTGCAATGGCGATTTTGAGCTCAGATTTAATGCGGTCACGTGAGGTAAGCGCTTGGTTTAAATCCATGCCGCCAATGATAGAACGTAAACTGGTTTGCACCATGTTGCGCATAGCCTCACGGAAGTTTTCAATACCGTATACCGCGCGTTCGATTTTTGTTACTTTAATAAATGCAATAGCGTTGGCCAAGATAACAGCGTTATCACGTGTAATGACCTCTTGCTCTGGCACATCTAAGATAATGTCTTTGGTGGTCACTTTATAACTCACTCTGGTAAACACTGGGTTGATAACATGGAGTCCAGGATTAAGTACGCCAGCAAATTTACCTAAACGCTCAACCACCCATTCTTCACCTTGCGGCACAATGCGTACACCTTTAATGATGGCAACAATTACTAAAAATATGAGTACTAAACTAAGTTCTGTCATGTGAATATTCCTTAAGTGAAAGTTATAATGTGTTAACTGATTTTTGTGATGCGTAATGCATTGCCTTCAACAGCGACGACTTTCGCCTGACTGTTGGTTTCAATGACCTCATCGGAAACCGCAGCCCATTCTCGGCTGCCCATTAGGCCTTGAGTGAAGCGGATTAAGCCATTTTGTGCAGGACTTGTTGTTTCTACTACTGTGCCAATACGTCCGATTTCTTCACCTTGTGATTGCCCAATGGGTGAGTTGGCGTCAGTCCTTTTGTAATAACGACGCCATATTGTTAAAGAGCCGAGCGAGAGTATCGCGAAGATAATTAATTGAATTGCGTAAGGAGTGTTGGGGAAGAGCCAAGTTGCAATGGCTAAACAAATAGCAGCAATACCAAACCATAATACATACAAAGTACCAATGGCCAATATTTCTAGTGCGATTAAAATAGTACCCAGTATCGCCCAAATCCATGTTGCTTCTATCATTTGATATCCTGGTAAAAAAGTCTATAGATTTCTAATAGTAAATGCCTGTGATTATTATTGCATGATATTTCAATATTTTTTAATATAAAATTTCGCACAAAAGGTGTACTCTTTTGGGTGGTATCTACATCCTCCTTAATTTTGTAGGAAATGCATCAATGGGCTCCGCACACAAACTCAATATCCCTAGCGATCGAGCAGAACGGTTACATTATATTAGGCGTATATTTTCTGCGGCGAAAGGTCCAGATCTGGCCATGGAGTGGGCAGGAGGTAGGTCGAGCGGGTTAAGGAAGCTGAATGCAATTGATGCTATACAGTATGGCCGTAATCGTAACTTTATCAACGGCGCAGTCACCCACTTATCACCTTATTTACGCCATGGTTGTCTCACACTTAATGAAGCATTTTCTTTCGTCAAAAAGCAGTCTGGTTTACAAGGCGAAAAGTTATTGATGGAATTAGCTTGGCGCGATTTTTGGCGACAAGTTTGGGCTTGTGAAGGCAATGCAATCTTTAGCGAAATGGAGTCACCTAAAGTAGATATTCAGTATCAGCCACTTACTGATGCCGTAAAGCAAGCAAACACAGGCTTGCCCTGCATGGATGGCTTTGTGAAAGAGTTGCTTGATACAGGCTATCTACATAACCATGCCCGCATGTGGTTTGCCAGTTATGTTGTACATCATCTAAAAATGGATTGGCGAGAAGCAGCAGATTGGTTTGAAGCACATTTGTTGGATGGTGATTTTGCAAGTAACCATTTGTCTTGGCAATGGATTGCTTCGACATTTAGTTCTAAACCTTATTACTTCAACAAAGAAAACTTCGAGCGCTATACAGGTGGAAAGTACTGTGCGACATGTTCCGCACAATGCCCGTTTGACGATAGCTACGAGGCGCTAAATGCACGTCTATTTACGCCATCTATCGCTACAGATCCAAAGCAGTATGCGATTAAATCATTGCCGATGAAAGCTACACATCGTTTTCAAGCAATTGCTATTTTTGTCCATGATGAAATGTTATCTGCGCATAATGCGTTGATGGATAAACCATATCCCAAGATATTTGTGTTTGACCCTGTGCTCTATGGGCACTGGTCACTTAATCGTTTGCAGTTTGTGGCAGATTGTCTAAATGAGATGATGAATGTTGAGGTGTGGGTGGGTGACACACATGAGGTGCTGATGCAAAAAGGCGTAGGGCAAGTGGTCACGCAAGATACGCCGAATTTAAGAATCAAAGAAATCATAGCACCGTTTGCACCAAGGTGGGAGCCAGTAAGAAAATTGGCTAATGTGGCCGTGAGTGAGCGACGGCTAAAACGTTTTTCTCGATATTGGGAAAAAGTTGGCCCATTATTAATGGCTGATATTTAATATCCAAACAGTCAGTGATACTATCTTTCATCATGTAGGCCATATGAATAACAATAAGTGGATACGATGTTAACGTGGATGATAGTTAGGGTAGTGGTGTTGTATTTTGTGATTACGTATAACAGTTTAGTATATTGTTTGAACGTGCATATTGCCAATATGCCTGATATTTTTTGAGTACAAATATGATTAACACCAACCAAATCGCACGTATCACCTTGATATCACTACTGATTGTAGGGTGCGTTTTCGTGCTTTTTCCGTTCATGCCAGCGATGCTGTTTGCTGCTGTGATTTGTGTGTTCACTTGGCCGTTATATCAACGTATATGGCGTTTATTAGGTAAGCGAGATATGCTTGCGGCCATCACAATGACGCTTTTGCTACTGTTTGCGCTGATTTTACCCATGGCTTACTTGGCAGTAAATTTGGCTAACTCTGCCACTGTACTGCTTGATGAAGCACAGACTACTTTCCAAAGTTTGCAGCCTACTGCACCAACTTGGCTAATAAGTCTACCCATGATTGGTGAACCGTTAGCTGAATCTTGGCAGCGTGCTCTTGTTAGCCATGAAGAACTCATGCGCTTGCTAAACCAGTACTCTGAACCAATTCGAGCATTTCTGTTACAGACCGTACAATTAGTGATGGGTGGGTTCTTGCAGTTGGTACTAGTCGTCTTTGTTGCCTTCTTCTTTTATAGAGATGGCACGCGCCTAGCAGGTGTTATTACCGCGATAGTCCGTAGATTGGGCGGTGAACTGGGGCAGGAAATGCTAACCTTGGCTTCTAGTACAGTAAAAGGCGTTATGTTAGGCGTATTTGGTACTGCGTTAGCACAAGCGAGTGTCGCATTGTTCGGGTTCTGGTTAGCGGGTGCACCTATGCCATTGTTGTTGGCGTTAGCTACTTTTTTCTTATCGATGGTTCCAGTCGGACCGCCGTTAGTATGGGGTGGTGCTTCATTATGGCTGTTTAATCATGGAGAGCAGGGCTGGGCAATCTTTTTACTTATTTACGGTTTGCTTGTGATCAGTACGGTAGATAATATTATTAAGCCAATCTTAATTAGCCATACATCCCATTTGCCGCTATTGCTTGTTGTATTAGGCGTATTGGGCGGTGTGTTGATGTTTGGGTTTATTGGTATTTTTTTAGGGCCAACATTGTTAGCGGTTGGTTTAACACTCGTTTCACATTGGGTGGTTTTGCAAAACAAGAGAGCAGATGAAGTTGTATGATAGAAACTGATCGTTTAATCGCCCCAGATGTTGTCAATCCGCAGGAGGAGGCGCTAGAGCGTGCACTCCGCCCCAAAGTGCTGGATGAATATATCGGGCAAGAAAAAGCGCGTGCGCAACTAGAAATATTTATTAACGCAGCACGTGGACGTAGCGAAGCGCTGGATCATGTATTGCTGTTTGGCCCACCAGGATTAGGTAAAACAACCCTAGCGCATATTATTGCCAAAGAAATGGGCGTCAATATGCGCCAAACTTCTGGCCCTGTGCTTGAGCGTGCGGGTGACTTAGCGGCGCTACTTACCAACTTAGAGCCAAACGATGTACTGTTTATTGATGAAATACACAGGCTCTCACCCGTGGTTGAAGAAATTTTATATCCAGCAATGGAAGACTACCGCCTTGATATCATGATTGGCGAAGGCCCCGCTGCACGTAGTGTTAGGTTAGATCTACCTCCATTTACCTTAGTTGGGGCAACCACACGCGCTGGCATGCTCACCAATCCGTTGCGTGACCGTTTTGGCATAGTGTCGAGATTAGAGTTTTATACCTCTGAAGAACTAGGCCGCATTGTGCAGCGCTCCGCAGGCTTGCTTGATGTCGAAATGGTAGACACTGGGGCGTTTGAAATTGCTAAACGCTCACGAGGCACACCACGTATCGCTAATCGCTTATTGCGCCGTGTGCGCGACTACGCCCAAGTAAAAGCGGATGGTAAAGTCAGCGCCAGTATTGCCGATGCCGCACTTAAAATGCTGGATGTCGATAAACTTGGCTTTGATGTCATGGATAGAAAGTTACTGCTGGCAGTGCTGGAGAAATTTGGTGGTGGGCCTGTTGGGCTAGATAACTTAGCAGCAGCCATAGGTGAAGAGCGCGATACGATTGAAGACGTGCTAGAGCCTTATTTGATTCAGCAAGGCTTCTTAATGCGCACACCGCGTGGTCGGGTGGCAACCAGTCAGTCGTATCAACACTTTGGATTAGCTGTGCCAGGTGCTTTGGCAGGTGGTGAGCTTTGGCAGGAGTAAGCATGTCTTTTGCAAAGTTTAGTTGGCCTGTGCGTGTGTATTATGAAGACACTGATACTGGCGGTGTTGTCTATCATTCCAATTATTTAAACTTCATGGAGCGCGCCCGAACCGAGTGGTTGCGTGCATTGGGGTTTGAGCAAACTGAATTAAAAGACGGTCACGGCATCATTATTGTGGTGCACAGTCTATCAATCACCTTTAAAAAGCCAGCCTATTTTAATGACATGCTTGAAATTCACTGCGATATCGTTAAAATCGGCCACGGCAGTATTGAGTTGGCACAAACCATCACGCGTGAAGGCGTATTGTTGATTAACGCACATGTTAAAGCGGCTTTTGTAAATGCCTCAAGCTTTAAGCCTTTAGGGATTCCAGCAAACATAAAACAAGCGATGCTAGAAAAAGTTAAGATTTGAAAAAATTGAGGCTTGAAAAAACTGATGTTTGATAAAGTTTAGCCATATTCAGTTTGAAATTATTTTGACTATATTAAGTCATCAGTAATGTAGTTAATCTTTGCAGTACGTCATAAAAAAGCAGTAGACAAAAAAGTGGAGAAGTTATGAACGCAAGTAGTGATATGTCCTTTTTTAGCCTGATCGCAGGCGCAAGCTTGCCAGTACAGCTGGTGATGCTTATTTTAGTCATCACTTCGTTGTTCTCATGGTGGTATATTTTTATTAAAGTCGCCACGATTAAGCGCGCCGAGCGTGATGCGGAAGATTTTGAAGATACTTTTTGGAGTGGTGGCGACCTTAATAAGCTGTATGACGTGATTACTGCCAATCGTCGTAAGCCACAAGGCATGGCGAGTATTTTTGAAGCAGGTTTTAAAGAATATGCACGACATAAGCAGCAAACCCGTATGGACGTATCTGATGTGATGGAAGGCTCACGCCGTGCGATGCGTGCGGCTTTTAACCGAGAGATGGATGAGCTTGATGCACATTTGCCATTTTTAGCATCCGTTGGCTCAGTCAGCCCATATATTGGCTTGTTCGGCACGGTGTGGGGCATTATGAATGCATTTAGAGGTTTGTCTAACGTAGCGCAAGCAACACTCACCCAAGTAGCGCCAGGGATTGCCGAAGCTTTGGTAGCAACCGCCATTGGCTTATTTGCAGCGATTCCAGCAGTGATTGCTTACAACCGATTTGCAAGTTCAGTAGATAGGCTCTCAGTGCGCTATGAAAGCTTCATGGAAGAGTTTACCAACATCCTGCAACGTAAGTCTTAACATGTTGATTCAATTGGTTATTACTTTGAAATCGTTTTCAGTAGAGGTTTCGCGATGAGCAGAACTCGTAAACGGCGCATGATGAATCAAATCAACGTGGTGCCTTACATCGACGTCACATTGGTTTTGTTGGTTATTTTTATGGTCACAGCCCCTATGACTAACCCAGGTGTGGTGGAACTGCCAGGTGCAGGTCAAGCACTCAATCAGCCAAAACTGCCGCCAGTCGTTGTCACGGTTAAGAAAGATGGCAGCATAGAGCTGGATAGCAAAACGATGCAACGTGATGAGATGTTGGCAGCGGTGCAAGTTACATTAACAAAGTCACCAGAACGTACCGTTGTGATTGCAGCGGATAAAAACGTTAAATACGAAGATGTAATCGGTGTGATGGATCTGCTTAAAACCAATAGGATAGACAAAGTTGGCTTGTTGCTTAAGCCCGCCTAAAGTGTTTAGTTAATTTAACCTCTATGTTACGTCAGCGCGAAAATACAGATTCATTTAAAGCCGGTGTTTTATCCATCACTGTGCACGTTATATTGTTGGGAGCTTTGTTGATTTCGTTTAATTGGAAAACAACGCATCCCGTTAGTATTGCGGAGGTAGAGTTGTGGGACAGCTTGCCTGTCGCCAATGTGCCTAAACAGCCACCGCCAATGGTGATACCAAAACCTGTTGTAAAAGAAATTCCAAAGCCAAAACCCAAGCCAGAGCATGTGATTGAGCCTAAGCCTGAACTGAAGCTACCACCAAAATCAGAGCCAGAAATCGCAATTAAACAAGAGGCGCCAAAAAAGCCGATTAAAAAAGATCCGCCTAAAGAGCTACCTAAAAAAATACAACAAGAAGACCAGTTGGCTAAATTGCAAAAACAACTGATGCAAGATGCGTTAGAAAAACCTAACAAGCCGCCTGTAGATGATGTGTTAAAGAAGCTACAACAAGAAAGCCTAAGTGACGAAAAAGCATTGGGCGAGCAAAAGAGTAATGCGGCAAAGGCTGGCGTAGTTGACGAATTTAAAGCAAAAATTCAAGCAAAAATTCGTAATAACGTAAATAATTCCTTATGCGGTGATGGCAATCCCGAATTAAAGTTTGAAATTGCCTTGTTGCCTACAGGTGAATTAGGCTCCTCACCTAAACTTACTAAATCTAGCGGCAATGTCACATGTGATGAGGCGGTTGAGCGCGCTATTCGTGCTTCAGAGCCGCTACCTTTGCCTGAAGATAAAACATTATTCTCACAATTCAGGACATTGAAGCTAACCTTCAAACCTAATGACCACTAGGTTTAAAGGTGGAAATGTAAGTAAGTGTAAATGCACTGGCATCTATTGCAGATTACAGTAAAATTTGATGATCTTTTAAGATATTACTGACCATACGATATATGAAAAAATTGCTTAATTTATTTCAGGTAACACTGTTGTCTGCGATTGCAGTCATGGCATCGACAATCGTGACGCCTATTAGTCACGCCGCATTGGAAATAGAAATTAGCGGCGGCAATGCACAGCAACTGCCCATCGCAATAGTGCCCTTTAATCAAGACAACGTTAAAAATCAAGAAAATATCGCTAACATTATTAGCGCAGATTTACGCCGCAGCGGTATGTTCAGAGTGTTAGAAACAGCGGGTGTAGTGAGTCAGCCTAGCAATATTTCCCAAGTTAAATATAGTGATTGGGCTGCTTTGCAGGCGCAGGCTATTGCTGTCGGCAAAATAGAAACCTTGCCAGGCAATCGCCTGAAGGTAAGTTTTCAATTGGGTGATGTGCTTAAGCAAACTCAGTTAGCTGGCATGGATTACAACATCGCGCCAAATCAACTGCGTATGACAGCACATAAGATAGCGGATGTTATTTACCAGAAGCTCACTGGAGAGTCTGCAATTTTCGCAAGTCGTATTGCCTATATCAATAAATCCAAAGGTCGCTATGCATTGCAAGTGGCGGATGCGGATGGTGTTAATCCACAAACCGTTGTTTCTTCCAATGAGCCGATTATTTCGCCAGCATGGTCGCCAGATGGTAGCAAAATCGCCTACGTTTCATTTGAAAAGAAAAAGCCGATTATTTTTGTGCAATCACTAATGACAGGTCAACGCATCACATTGGCAAGCTTCAAGGGTAATAATAGTGCACCAGCATGGTCGCCAGATGGCAGTAAGCTCGCGATTGTATTAACGCATGCCGCAAACTCGCAGATTTATCTGATTAACGCTGATGGCAGTGGTTTGAAGCAACTGACTAAGAGTAGTGCAATTGACACGGAACCTATCTGGTCACCAGATGCCAAGTGGATATACTTTAGTTCAGATCGAGGTGGTAGTCCTCAAATTTATAAAGTCTCATCCATTGGTGGTGATGCACAACGAGTCACGTTTGATGGCCCTTACAATTTGAGTCCACGCTTCTCGCCAGATGGCAAGTCGCTAGCAATGATTCGAAATGATGGTGGAAAATTCCGCGTCGCCTTGCAGAATCTAGCGACAGGACAGGTGCAAATAGTTAGCGAAGGCTCACAAGATGAGTCCCCAAGTTTCGCGCCCAATGGCCGTGTGATACTATATGCTACTAGAACAGCTGGTCGTGGCTCCCTTGCAGCTGTGTCTGCAGACGGTCGCGTAAGGCAGCGTCTAAGCGAGTCAGGCGGCGATATTCGCGAACCAGCATGGGGTCCGCTACTGAATTAATGTGATGTAATATGGATGGTTTGTTTTTACTAAAGGAGAAAGTAATGAATAAAGGAATGAATAAAGGAATGTTTAATAAAAAAGTATTAGGTGCTTTAGTGCTAGCAGCAATGTTATCTGCTTGTAAAAGTACACCAATGACAGATAAACCAGCAGGCGTTGAAGATAAAAGCCCATCAGCTTCATCATCACAGTCTACTAACGGTTCAGCAGATACTTCAGGTGTTAAAGAAGTTACTATTGATAGCAATGCTAACAACGGTAATAACCCACTGAAAGATCCAAACAACATTTTGTCAAAAAGAAACATCTACTTTGACTTTGATAGCGACGCAGTACGTGCAGAGTTCCGTCCGTTAATCGAAGCACATGCTAAATACTTGCTTGATAACAGCAATGCTAAATTGGTATTACAAGGTAACGCGGATGAGCGCGGCACACGTGAGTACAACCTTTCATTGGGTCAACGCCGTGCAGTATCAGTTAAAAAATCATTTAACTTGTTAGGTGTTCAAGACAAGCAAATCGAAACAGTGAGCTTTGGTGAAGAAAAAGCATCAGAAAATTGCGCTGACGAAGCTTGCCATCAATTGAACCGCCGTGTTGATGTTGTTTACGAAAACGACTAATTTTTAAGTACTAATTTTAAAATTACTAAGTTTAAAAATGAAGAAAAACCTGATTCTGTCTAGCGTATTGTTAGCAACGCAATTATTTTCCATGAGCAGTCACTCTGCATTGTTTGATGATGCAGAGGCGCGAAAGAAAATACTAGAAGTTGAGAAAAATATGCAAAGCCAGAATCAGGCTACGCAGTCTGCAATTAATGATTTAAAACAATCGCAAGAGCAGAGGGATGCTATTGCAAGAAACGCTTTAGCCGACATGCAGTCACAGCTAGATGCGTTAAAGCAAGAGAATGCTAGGCTTAAAGGTGAGCTTGAAGTCGCCAATCATAAAGTTGAAACCGCACTTCAACGTCAAAAAGATTTATATACAGATATTGATGAGCGTTTGCGTAAGATAGAGTCCGCGCCAATAGCTGAAGTGGCTGCCACGCCCGCAGTTGCTGAAAAAGACACGCAGGAATACCAGTTGTTAGAGTTGGCAAACGGCCTATCAAAAGAATCAAAGCATAAGGATGCATTCAATGCATACGATAAGTTCCTGAAAGATTACCCAGCTAGTAGCTATGTGCATGAAGCAATGTATGGTCTGGGCTACTCACAATTTGCATTAAAAAATTACAAGTCATCTATCGCCACTCAGCAAAAGTTAATTGATACTTATGCTGATAGCCCGAAGCTCCCCGATGCAATGTTCAATATGGCGAATAGCCAAATTCAGCTTGGTTTAGTACCAGGCGCTAAAAAAACATTACGTGATTTAATCGCTAAGTTTCCAAATAGTGAGCTGACGCCAACCGCGCAGAAACGTTTAAAAGCACTAGAGGCTATTCGATAAATATTTAAAAATAGTGATTAAAATAGGTAAGCACCTAAAATTTGTTTATTCGCCTACATTTAGGCAAATAAAGCTTTTAAGTTAAAATAGCGCCAATCTCTGTATTGGCGCTATTTTTTTGCGTTATTAATTGTTAGTGTGCAAAGTATTAGATGAAACTTAAAATCCATGAAATTTTTTATTCGCTACAAGGCGAGTCCTCGCGTGTGGGCTTGCCTACCGTATTTGTGCGCCTTACAGGTTGCCCAATGCGTTGCGTCTATTGTGATACTGCCTATGCTTTTAGTGGTGGTAGCAATATGGAAATCGATGACATTCTCACTAAAGTCGCAGAGTTTGGCACGCCATACGTCACAGTGACTGGCGGTGAGCCGCTGGCGCAAAAAGACTGCCACGTATTACTTAAAGCGTTGTGTGGTCAAGGCTATAGCGTTTCTTTAGAAACTGGTGGCGCAATTGATATTGGCCCAGTGGATGCTCGTGTGTCAGTCATCTTGGATATTAAAACACCAGATTCAGGTGAGCTCAAAAACAACTTATGGGCCAATCTCGAGCATCTTAAAAAAACAGATGAGGTAAAGTTCGTGCTATGCAGTCGCGCTGATTATGAATGGGCAAAAGACCTCTTGGTAAAAGAGCGTTTAACTGATAAATGTCCAGTACTATTTTCACCAGTTTATAGCCAAGTAGTGCCATCAGACTTAGCCGATTGGGTCTTGGAAGATAAGCTTCCTGTGCGTATGCAATTGCAGTTACACAAGATATTATGGGGCGAGGTGCCTGGAAAATGACAAAAAAAGCCGTTGTACTTCTGTCAGGTGGGTTAGACTCAGCCACGGTATTAGCCTATGCGCGTAACCAAGGTTTTGAGTGTTATTGTTTAAGTTTGGACTACCATCAGCGTCATATTGCAGAGTTGTTCGCAGCAAAAAATGTTGCCAAAGTGATGGGTGCAGCTGCACACAAAACTGCACAGTTGGATTTATCTTTATTTGGTGGGTCGGCGCTGACTGATGATGCTATTGCTGTGCCTGAAAGCGCAACAGAAGGTATTCCCATTACTTATGTGCCAGCACGTAACACCATTATGCTATCGCTGGCATTGGCTTGGGCAGAAGTGTTGCAAGCGCAAGATATTTTTATTGGCGTGAATGCTTTAGACTATTCTGGATATCCAGATTGCCGTGGAGAATACGTTAAAGCGTTTCAAAATATGGCTAATTTAGCCACTAAAAGTGCAGTGGAGGGTAAAACTATTACCATACATGCACCTTTAATCGATATGACTAAGGCTGAGATAGTCAAACTAGGCACAACATTAGGTGTAGATTACGCCATGACGGTTTCGTGCTATCAGGCTGATAGCGAAGGTGAAGCTTGTGGTTTGTGCGACTCATGTCGCTTGCGTCGCGAGGGCTTCTTAGCCGCAGGGTTAGCGGACCTTACACGTTACAAACTACATTTATAATCCTAACTGGCAAACTATTTTTATATAAATCATTACTTGATTAATAAATGTAGATAAATAGCTTGCCAAAAGGGGTATAAGTAACGTAAAATCCGCGCCTTTCTGCTTTAAATTTTTCAAAAGAGAACAAAGATTATGGTTATTATTCGTTTAGCTCGTGGTGGCGCGAAAAAAACTCCTTTCTACAACCTGGTTGTAGCTGATTCACGCAATCGTCGTGATGGTCGCTTTATTGAGCGTGTTGGTTTTTACAATCCATCAGCTAGTGCAAACGCTGAAGGTTTACGTATCGATTTAGCTCGTGTTACGCATTGGCAAAATAACGGCGCACAACTGTCTGATACAGTTGCTCGTTTAGTTAAATTCCACGCTAAAGGTCCAGAAGCTGCTATTGCTGCTAAAGCAAAAGACGCTGCTAAGGCTGAAGCTGCTAAAGCAAAAGCTGCTGCTGAAGAAGCTGCAAAATTAAAAGCAGCCGCTGACGCTGCTAAGGCAGAAGCTGACGCTCAAGCCGCAGAGGCTGCAGCCGCAGCTAAAGCTGCCGAGGCTGCCGCTGCTGAAACACCAGCTGCTGACGCTTAATTTAAAAAGCTTAGGTAATTTACCTGAGCAATTAAAATGGCTGTGAATAACATGGTGGTAATGGGGCGCATTGTTGCGCCCTACGGCGTTTATGGTTGGCTTAAAGTGTTGCCTGATACAGAAGTCATTGACGGTCTGTTTGATTATGACACTTGGTGGCTAGGCAAAGGCGACGACTGGCGTGAAATGGTGGTTGAAACTGCTAAACTTCATAACGATGTGATTGTTGTGAAGTTAGAAGGTATCGATGATCGTGATGCTGCGTTGGCGTGCAAAGGTAGGCAGATTGCCGTGCCACGAGCGCAATTGCCAGAGCCTGACGAGAATGAGTATTACTGGTCAGACTTAATCGGGTTACGTGTTAAAAACAGTCAGGGCGTTGATTTTGGTTTAATTACTGAAGTGTTTGAAACGGGGGCAAATGATGTGCTCGTCGTAAAATCAGATGTAGTAAAACCAGATGTAGTAAAACCAGATGCCGTAAAGCCAGAAGTAGTGAGCGCTGATGCTGATAAAGAAAAACCGCAAGAGCGACTATTGCCTTTTGTAGCAACCGTCGTATTAGAGGTTGATTTAAAAGCCAAGACGATGCTGGTTGATTGGGACGAAGACTTTTAGTCGTTTCGTTAAAGTTAAACCATTTAAATCATGGCGTTTAAATTTGATATTGTGACCTTGTTTCCTGAAATGTTTGATGCCATCACTAAGCATGGCATTACAAGCAGGGCATTACAACAAGGTATCTATGAGGTTGGCTTTTGGAATCCACGTAATTTTACTAGCGACAATCATAAAACCGTAGATGATAGACCCTATGGTGGTGGTCCTGGCATGGTGATGCTTGTAAAGCCGCTTGAAAAAGCGATTGGTGCAGCAAAAGCGGCCCAGACGACTGATCAGGTTGATGGTCATTGGGTGGTGCATCTATCGCCAGCAGGAAAGCCGCTGACCCATCAGAAAGTGATGGAGTTAAGCAAAAAGCAAGGCTTAGTATTGCTTGCCAGTCGATATGAAGGTGTCGATCAGCGTTTAATTGATGCTGAGGTGGATGAGGAAGTATCGATTGGGGATTATGTATTAAGTGGTGGTGAATTACCCGCTATGGCGTTGATGGATGCAATCATTCGTCAGTTGCCAGGTGCGTTAGGTGATAGTGACTCTGCCATTGAAGATTCATTTGTAGATGGCTTGTTAGATTGCCCACACTACACTAGGCCAGAAGAATATAACGGCAGACGAGTACCTGATGTTTTAATGTCAGGTAATCATGCCAAGATTAAACAGTGGCGTTTGAAAATGTCATTGCAAAGAACTCGGGATCAACGTCCCGATTTATTGGCCGCAAGGCCGTTGACGAAAGAAGAAGCACGGCTACTAAAAGAACTTGAATAGAGTTCGGATAAGTAGGAACAAGTTTCTTCACAATTAAAAGGAACTCCGACGGGTAACCAGAAGAGATAAATAAAGATGGCAGATATTATTAAAATGTTGGAAGAGGAAGAAATTGCCCGTTTAGGCAAAACGATTCCTGTTTTTGCTCCAGGTGACACTGTAGTGGTTGGCGTGAACGTAGTTGAAGGTACACGTAAACGTGTGCAGTCATACGAAGGCGTTGTTATCGCTAAACGTAACCGTGGTTTGAACTCATCATTCATTGTACGTAAAATTTCTTCAGGTGAAGGCGTTGAGCGTACATTCCAAACTTACTCACCATTAATCGCTAGCATCGAAGTTAAGCGTCGCGGTGATGTACGTCGTGCGAAACTGTACTACCTACGTGAGCGTTCAGGTAAGTCAGCACGTATTAAAGAGAAATTAGTAGTACGTGACAGAGAAGTTTTAGCGCCAGTAGAAAAAGCGTAATACTCAGTCTGTGTGTAAAACACATTAAAACCCCAATTGATGAAAATCATTGGGGTTTTTTGTTGCCTGCAACATGAGAGTAGTCAATTCTTATTATTCATCCTTTTTATATGCATTGTGTGTGGTTTGCATATAGCTAACTTTGGTTTAACATAACGTGATGAAAACCAACCAGCTTGATATGAATGATGATGCGCTCATTAATGCGCCGTTTGGTCAGGTGTATATTGGGTTGCATCACAATCAATTAATGATTGAGCTACGTCCGCTAACGGCCGATTTACAGAACTTACCTGATCATGACAAGGTGACGCTAAAAAAAGCATCAACACATCCACTTGTCAGCATAGCTTGCCAGCAGGTGATGCAGTATTTGCAACAAGCCAGTGCAACGTTCAACTTACCTGTTAACCAGCAGGGCACAGCCTTCCAACAGAAGGTCTGGCAGGCGATATCTGCCATCCCATGTGGAAAGACCAGTACTTACACTGAGTTAGCCCAACAACTTGGCTCAGGCCCACGCGCGGTTGCAAACGCCTGTGGCGCTAATCAGTTGCCTTTGCTAGTGCCATGTCATCGAGTGGTCGCTAAAAGTGGCTTGGGTGGTTTTATGCAAGGCAAGCATAATGGCTTGCAGATTAAGCAGTGGCTGTTGCGTCATGAGGGCATGCAGTCTTCAGGAGTTATACATGAGTGAGCGCAAGCTTTCGCCTGATGATACAGCGCATATTGATGTTTTTATTGATCATCTCTGGTTAGAAGATGGCTTATCTAAAAATACATTAGAAAGCTATCGGCTAGACCTAACATCGTTTGCCGTTTGGGTGTTGACGCAAGATAAGCAACTGTTAACCGTAGATAAGGCAGATGTTCAGCAATATCTAGCCGTTAGATTTCCACTAAGTAAACCACGCACTATTGGCCGCTTAATTGCCAGCCTGCGGCGATTTTATCGCTACTGCTTACGCGAAAATATGATAAGCATAGACCCTACAATCCAAATTGAGTCACCTAAATTACCGCGCAGCTTACCCAAAAGCCTGAATGAGGAAGAGGTAGAGGCGTTGCTCAATGCGCCAAATTCGAACGAGCCAGCAGGAGTGAGAGATAAAGCCATGCTGGAGCTACTTTATGCCTGTGGTTTGCGTGTGTCTGAGCTGGTTTCCATTAAAACAACGGAAGTGAGCCTCAGTGATAGTGTGGTGCGTGTGACAGGTAAAGGCAGTAAAACACGGTTAGTGCCGATGGGTGAGGATGCGATAGAGTGGATATCACGCTATTTAAAAGAAGCTCGTCAAGATATTATACAAGGGCGTTTATGTGATGCCTTGTTTATTACAAACCGTGGCGATGCGATGACGCGTCAGGCATTTTGGTACATGATTAAGCGCTATGCTTTGTTGGCTGGGATTACCAAGCATATGTCACCACATGTGTTACGTCATGCGTTTGCAACGCATTTGCTCAATCATGGCGCTGATTTAAGAGTGGTGCAGATGCTGCTAGGTCATTCAGATATTTCTACGACGCAGATCTATACGCATGTGGCGCGGGAGCGGTTGAAGCGGTTGCATAGTGAGCATCATCCGCGGGGCTAATTACTTCTCCGTCATTCCCGCATACGATTTCACAGGTGCTTGAGTGCCTAGTGAATCGGAGTGCCTGTGGTGCGAAAGCGGGAATCCAGTGGTTTTAAGTAGTGTGTCGGGGGTAGCCCGACAGCTAGTTACTTTCTTTTAACTGCCTGAAAAGAAAGTAACCAAAGAAAACGGCACCCCACACCACGGGCTACGCCTTCCCTGCGCTACTCAACATAAAGGGCAGCAATCGGAAACTCGCTACGCTCAAACAGCCGATTACTGAAAGCTCCCTTTATGTCTGTGTTGCTCGGCGTGGTGTAAAGGGGGCATGAGGAAGTATTAAGCAGAGTAAGGGTTCTTGCTATCTTTTTTCATAGCGTCGACTAAGTAGGGGCTGTAAATTAATGCAAACATCCAAGATAGTGTGTAATCACGCACAGAGTCGACGCAATTAACAAAAATTTCATCATCAATTCTAATTTTTTGCCCAACCATTGATTTTAGGTTAGGGCAAGTATTGGCAGCTTTATTGTCAATAACTCCTTGATTGTGAAGAATGCAATTTCTTATTTGATTAAACTCTTCAATATGAACAACTTTGTTTTTATCAAACTCTAGATTTATTTCAAAGATTTTCAAGAGAGCGCGGTGTTTTTTAAATTCACTTACATTACCTTCTTCTTTTTCTAATTTGCTACGGGTTTTTCTTCCTAGTTTCCCGTATATCTCACTAGCCCATAATTCTGTTCCAACTTGTAAATCTGATTTTATTGCTATCCCAGCATTATTAAGCTTTTGATTGAGATTTTCATCATTCATTATTAGTCTTATCATTAAATCGTCAAATGAACATTCAACAATAGACCAGTAACTTACTAAGAACGGATATAAAACAGACTCTGAATTTCCCTTTAGAATTAAACTACTAGCTTTTCCCAGAATGAGTGATTCATCAGCTAGTTGCGTGAGCTCTAGTGCTTGAGCTCCATTGTCAATAATTGATGATTCAGATAGCTTATTTAAATAATAAGGAGTTCTGATTGAGTAATTTAGAAGCTTTATAACTAAATGGGTTGTATTGGCTTGTTTGGCCAGTTCTGCCCATGTAGCCTTAATCGGCTCAATCAATATTTTGACAGCTTCCCTCAAGTTTTATTTTCTCTTTCAATCACCACTCCCAACGCCTTCAATCCTGGCAACACAGTAGGCTTAGCCACTTTAATCTTCACACTTAGCGCGTTAAACTCTTTCAGAATCAATTGGCATAGGTGTTCTGCAAGTTTTTCTACAAGCTGAAAGCTGTTTTCTTGTAGGGTTTCACGTATACGGTTAACCACAGCGCCATAGTCGATGGTGTCGTTTACGTCGTCGCTTTGGCAGGCTTTGTTGAGGTCGTAGCCGATTTCTATGTCTAGGATAATGGTTTGCGGGATCATGCGCTCCCACTCTGGTACGCCTAGTTTGGTTTGTACTTTAACTTCGCTTAAAAAAATGGTGTCCATAAGCCTTATTTTCTTGTCGTCATTCCCGCGAAGGCGGGAATCCAGTAATATCTTGAATATTAAACCACAATTTATTAGTAATTGTGGGTATCACACATAGATTCGCGCTTAGCGTGGATGATAGTAAAGAGAGTTTAAATGAATGAATTAGATTTTATTCCTGTCACGTTAGTGCCTGTTGTTTGGATTGTTGCTGCTTATTTGCTTGGCTCAATCGCATTTGGTATTTTAGTGAGTAAGTTATTTGGTTTGCCAGATCCGCGTACAATAGGTAGCGGCAATATCGGTGCGACAAATGTGGCGCGTAGCGGTAAGAAGTCCGCAGCCATTTTAACTTTATTGGGTGATGTGTTTAAGGGCTGGTTTCCTGTGTGGTTGGCTTTACAGTCTGGGATGACAATGTGGGTAGTGGGTGCGGTAGGTTTAGCCGTGTTTTTTGGCCATCTATACCCAATTTATTATGGCTTTAAAGGTGGTAAGGGTGTTGCGACTGACTTAGGGGTCATGTTGGCTATCTCGCCTATGCTTGCTTTGGCGGCATTGTTGACTTGGGTGGTTGTGTTTGCAATCTCGCGCTATTCATCACTTGCTGCGTTGGCGGCGGCGGCGTTGGCGCCTGTGTATGCGTGGTTTTTACTAGCAAACGCAGATAATGCGATTGGTGTTTCCGATTATGTGTTGATGGTGTTAGTGATGTCTATTTTCTTGATATGGCGACACAGAAGTAACATCAAAAAGTTGTTGGATGGTACTGAATCAGGATTTGGTAAAAAGAAATAAAATAATCACGCAGAAAAGTCATCATCACTTAGCCATCACGCCCTTAGTCATCATTCTTGCTAATAGCGTGATGACTAAGGTGCTTGTAATTCACTCAAATTCCAACGCGGTTTTACGCTAAAGCTATAGTTCTTATCCACATTGTTTTGTATAGATTTATCTTGTATTGCTCTCACTTGCATTGCTTTTAAGCGCATTGCGCCAGCAAATGCAATCATCGCGCCGTTGTCGGTACAAAACTCTAAACGTGGGTAGCTTACTTTGCATAATTTTCGTTTAGTGGCTGCGTTTAGTTTTTCTCTTAATTTTGCGTTTGCACCTACGCCACCAGAAACAATTAGATTGTCTAAGCCTGTTTCCCGTAATGCGCTCATGCATTTAATCGTTAGCACTTCTGTTACAGCTTCTTGAAACTCGTAAGCGATATCCGCCCTAGTTTCAGCATCTAACGGTTGGTGTTGGTTCACTAATGTTAGTACAGAGGTTTTTAAGCCACTAAAGCTAAAGTTTAAATCGCCGCTATTAAGTAATGGGCGCGGTAATTTAAAGCGAGCTTTGCCAGTTTTTGCTAGGTTCGATAGTGCTGGGCCGCCAGGGTAGCCAAGCCCTAATAATTTTGCTGTTTTATCAAAGGCCTCACCTGCGGCATCATCCAGTGTGTCACCAAGCAGTTCATATTGGCCTATTCCATCAACCCGCATCAGTTGGCTATGCCCACCAGAAACCAATAAAGCAACAAATGGAAACGCTGGAGGGTTGTCTTCCAATAAAGGCGCTAATAAGTGGCCTTCGAGGTGATGCACGTTAATCGTGGGGATTTGTAGGCTGAACGCAAGTGACTCAGCAAAGCTTGTGCCTACTAATAATGCGCCAGATAGCCCAGGGCCTTGTGTATAAGCAATGGCGTCAATATCTTGCAATGTCTTTTTGGCATCTTTAAGTGCAAGTTCTGTCAGTGGCAGTACACGGCGAATATGGTCGCGTGACGCAAGTTCAGGGACTACGCCACCATATTCTGCATGCATCTCTACTTGTGAGTGTAGCGCATGCGATAATAAGCCATTGTCCGTGTCGTATATGGCGATGCCTGTTTCGTCACACGATGATTCAATGCCTAAAACTAACATTTATTTTGGTCCATTTTTGTCTAAAAGTGCATTTTTATAACACAAAGCTATAAAAGTAATTGAATAAAAGTAATTATACGATTAAAATGGTGGACTTTTCTCAAGTTGATAAGCTTTGTTTGGCGCACTTGAGCATCACCTAATTAAATTGTTGCAGATAAGAGAGAATGAATGTCTAGTGTACGCGTAAAAGAAAATGAGCCGTTTGACGTTGCTCTACGTCGCTTTAAGCGCCTAATTGAAAAAACTGGTCTATTGAATGATCTTCGCGCTCGCGAATTTTACGAGAAACCAACTTGGGAACGTAAACGTAAAGCTGCTGCTGCTGTTAAGCGTCAATATCGTCGCTTGATGAAGCAAACTTTACCAGCAAAATTGTACTAAAAAACTGTAAGTAGAGTTATTAGCATGTCGTTAAAAGCTCAGATAACTGAGGACATGAAAACCGCGATGCGCGCTAAAGATGGCGTGCGTTTGGGAGCAATACGTTTATTACAAGCGGCTATTAAACAGCGTGAAGTGGATGAACGTATTGAATTAGATGACAGCAATGTAATAGCTGTGATTGAGAAAATGCTCAAACAGCGTCGGGATTCTATAGCAGCGTATGAGTCAGCTAATCGTCATGATTTGGCTGATGTAGAAAATTTTGAAGTCACCGTGCTGCAAACTTATTTACCACAGCAACTCACTGAAGATGAGATTAAAGCCATCTTGGAAAAAGTTGTGGTCGAGTCAGGCGCTGCTGGTATTAAAGACATGGGCAAGGTAATGGCAGAAATTAAGCCATTGGTCGCTGGCCGTGCTGATATGGGTAAAATATCTGGATTGATTAAAACTCGTTTAGGTTAACCCGTAGCAATAGAAGCAAGTAGACATTACAAGGAGCGATAAGCTCCTTTTTTGTTTTTAAAAGATTGCGCTAGAATGGCTAGCAAATTCTATTAACGTAGTTATTTTAGCTAAAGCGGACACTTTGATACCTGAAAGTTTTATTCAAGAGTTGCTAAATCGCGTTGATATTGTCGATGTGATTGATAAAAGTGTGCCGCTAAAAAAAGCAGGCGCCAATTATTCTGCCTGCTGTCCGTTTCATAATGAAAAATCCCCCAGCTTTACAGTAAGTCCTACTAAACAGTTTTATCATTGTTTTGGCTGTGGCGCACACGGCACTTCAATTGGTTTTATGATGGAGTATCAAGGGCTTAGCTTTGTTGATGCGATTCATGATTTAGCCAAAATGGTGGGGATGACCGTGCCGCAAGAGGTACGCGATAGCGACAAGCCAGCACCTAAAGTGGTTGTTGGCTTGCAAGATGCGTTACAAGAAGCGGCTAATTTTTATAAAGCGGAGCTAAAAAAATCACCGCGTGCTATTGAGTATTTAAAAGCGCGTGGACTAAGTGGCCAAGTCGCGGCTAAGTTTCAGGTGGGGTATGCGCCTGCTGGTTGGCAAAATCTACAAAGTGTTTTTCCGCATTATGAGAATGAGGCATTAACAGTAGCGGGTTTGGTGGTAGAGAACGAGCAAGGTCGTCGTTATGACCGATTCCGCGATCGCATCATGTTTCCTATTCATGATCAAAAAGGTCAGGTTATTGGCTTTGGTGGCCGTGTCATTAACCCAGAAGATACGCCTAAATATTACAACTCACCAGAAACACCATTGTTTCAAAAAGGGCATGAGTTGTATGGCTTGTTTTTGGCGCGCAGAGCCATCCGTGATGCAGGCCGTGCCTTGGTGGTAGAAGGGTATATGGACGTAGTCGCATTGGCGCAATATGGCATTGAGTATGCGGTGGCTGCGCTAGGTACGGCAACAACGCCTTACCATATTACAAAGTTGATGCGCCAAGCGGATGAGATTGTATTTTGCTTTGATGGCGATAACGCGGGGCGTACTGCGGCATGGCGTGCGGCAATGAATGCTTTACCTGCGCTAACTGATGGTTTGAAGCTATCATTTTTATTTCTTCCTAAAGAGCATGATCCAGACTCTTACGTACGTGAATTTGGTAAAGAAAGGTTTGAAGCTGAAATTAAATCGGCAATGCCGTTGTCTCAGTATATTCTGCAACATTTAAGTGAAAACAATGCCTTGCAAAGTCAGGAAGATCGCGTGCGATTTCTAAATGAGGCTGAGCCTATCATGCAACAGATTGGCGCACCGCGCAGTGCAATGTATTTGCGCAAAAAGGTGGCTGAGTTGGCGCAATTATCACCAGATGAAATGCAGGCGTTGTTAAAGTTGCCCAGTTTAAATAAAACGCGAGTACAGGCTAAGCCAAAATTGACACGTACAACAGTGTCCTTGCAAAAGCGCTTTGGTTTAATGTTGTTGATGCATCCAGCGCTGGCGCAGAAAGATGATTTAAGTTTATTAGATGAGCGGGATGATACGGATATTTTATTGCGGCAGGTGATTGAAATTTGCCTGATGCATCCCCATTCTAAGCCTGCGGTATTGTTGCGTGAGTTGGAAAAAAACATTGACGCAAGCGTTTTGCAAGAATTGCAGCGAGAGTTAACGTTGCTGGATGATACGCTTGATCAAGCGAAAGAGGTTGCAGGTGCTCGCCAGCAGTTGCAGGCAGTGCATACGCAACGCCAAGGTGCATCATTATTGGCACGAATCAGTGAAAAACCTTTGAGCGCTTTAACTGCTGATGAAATTGCGCTATTGAAATCTGTTGGTAGTAAACCCCAGCCAAAATAAGGCTATATTCTGTTATAATGCTCGGTTACGGTAATCTTATTTATCATGTGTGATGTATGCGTCATGGTAGAGCTAAAATTTTAGAGGTAAGACATGGCAAGACCAAAGAAAAGTGATCAACAAGCTGAAAAAAATGCAGAAAACTACGTTCGCCCAGAACTGCAAGAGGTCAGCGCTGAAGAGCGTCGCATTCGTCTTAAAAGCTTAATCGTATTAGGTAAGGAGCGCGGCTACCTGACTTATGCTGAGATTAACGATCACTTGCCTGATGACGTTCAAGGTTCTGAGCAGATTGATGGCATTATCGGCATGATTAACGACATGGGTATTCAGGTGTATGAAGAAACACCAGATGCCGAAGCATTGTTAATGTCTGACGCACCTCCAGCCGTGACTGATGATGACGCTGTTGAAGAAGCTGAACAAGCACTTGCAACGGTAGACTCAGAGTTTGGCCGTACTACCGACCCAGTGCGTATGTATATGCGCGAAATGGGTACCGTTGATTTGCTCACACGCGAAAGCGAAATTGAGATTGCACGCCGTATTGAAGATGGTCTAAAGCATATGGTACAAGCGATTGCTGCTTGTCCTACTACGATTGCCGCTTTGTTGGAAATGGTAGATAAAGTTGAGCGCGATGAGTTAAGCGTAGATGATTTAGTCGATGGTTTAATCGATGCTGATATCGGTTTAGACGATGCGATGACGGAAGAAACGCCAGAAGAAGAAGAGCCTGAGGCTGATGAAGAAGAAGATGACGGCGATGAAGATGGTGCAAAAGCCGCTGCTATCTCTGCCGAAGCATTAGCTAAGCTTAAAGAAGAGCTACTCAAACGTTTTGAAGTAGTGCGTGCAGCACACCAAAAAATGACAGTGATTTTGCCAGTTAAAGGTTCGCAAGACCCTGAGTATCTAGCATTGTTGTCTGAAATCCTTCTTGAATTAACAGCATTCCGTTTTTCACCGAAGCAAGTTGAAAGCCTATGCGATCAAGTGCGTGGCTTAGTAGAAACTGTACGTGGACATGAGCGTAAAGTGCTGGACTTCTGTGTTGAAAAAGCAGGTATGCCACGTCCGTACTTTATTAAATCGTTTCCAGGGAATGAAAGTAATTTAGCTTGGTTAGAAGAAGAGCTTAAAGCTGACAAACCATACAATGAAAAATTGGCGCGCTTTAATCACTCAATTTTAGACCAACAGCAACGTATTATTGATTTAGAAACTAAAGTTGGTATTTCAGCGAAAGAGCTAAAAGAAATCAATAAACAAATGACCACCGGCGAGGCACGTGCACGCCGTGCTAAGCGTGAAATGATTGAAGCAAACTTACGTTTGGTGATTTCTATCGCTAAGAAATATACAAACCGTGGTTTACAGTTCTTGGACTTGATTCAAGAAGGTAATATTGGCTTGATGAAAGCGGTTGATAAATTTGAATACCGTCGCGGTTTTAAATTCTCAACTTATGCAACGTGGTGGATCCGCCAGGCCATTACTCGTAGTATTGCCGACCAAGCACGTACTATCCGTATTCCTGTACACATGATTGAAACGATTAATAAAATGAATCGTATCAGTCGCCAAATTCTGCAAGAAACTGGTGTTGAGCCAGACCCAGCATTGCTAGCTGAGAAAATGGAAATGCCTGAAGACAAGATTCGTAAAATCTTGAAAATCAGTAAAGAACCAATTTCAATGGAAACGCCAATTGGCGATGATGAAGATTCTCACTTAGGTGACTTTATTGAAGACAGTACGACATTGGCACCAGTGGATGCCGCTGTTTATGCAAGCTTACGCGATGCAACAAGTGAAGTGCTAGAATCATTAACACCGCGTGAAGCAAAAGTATTACGTATGCGCTTTGGTATTGAAATGAACACAGACCATACGCTAGAAGAAGTAGGTAAGCAATTTGATGTAACGCGTGAGCGTATTAGACAAATTGAAGCGAAGGCGCTACGCAAGTTGCGCCATCCAACTCGTTCAGAAAGATTAAGAAGCTTCTTAGAAACTGGACAAGATTAGTTTAAAATAACGACTTCAAAAGTTTAGGCCCCTTAGCTCATGCTCTTCTGAAGTGTCTTCTCGGTTTTCAGATAGGTTTCATGTGCTTAGGTACATAAAGAAGTAAAAAGTAATTTGAAATACTGAAACATCATTAATTTTTTAGTTTCAGAAAAGAATAATTGTGGGTAAATGTTATAAAATGCCCACGATAAAAGTTTAAGGCCCCTTAGCTCATGCTTGGTTAGAGCAGCGGACTCATATGTAAATGTGCCATATACGTGGAAACTGTATATGGGATGGTGTCAAATTCGGTGAAACCTGACGGCAGTGATGCACAAGGCAATGCCGAGCGAAGCTTCAAATAGAAATGTTTGTTGAACGTGTAGAGACTAGACGGCACCCACCTAAAGCAATCGTAATGGTTGTTATGGTGAAGGCATAGTCCAGGGAGGCGGGAAACCGTCACAAACCAGAATCCGTTGGTACTGTGTTCGACTCACAGAGGGGCCACCAATTAAAGACGACTTAGGGAGAGATCTCTGGGTCGTATTTTGTTTCTAATGTCGCCATTTGACATCTTTTCTTGTTTATTACTTTTTAAAATATTAAATTAAAACATTGCTCTTCTGAATCCGCTGATTAGCTTTAGCAGTTGTGGCACATTTCGATACTTAACTGATTGAATCATCACTAGTTTGATAACGAATTTTTAACTGAAATGCGCTTTATGGTGGGTTTAGACTTCCATTTTACACGCCAGCTAATCATACCTAAGCCTGCCAGCAACAAGGCATATGCCTCTGGCTCAGGCACAGCAATCATGGTGCCTATTGCCACTGCGCATTGTGGGCAATCATCCTGTGAAAACATGCCCGGGTCCAGCGGGTCATTCAGCCTTAAATATCCTCTTTCCCTGTACTCTAGACCAGAGTAGGTTCCAGGCGTACTTAAATCAAATGGCGAGATAATGTCGTCAATATTATTCGCGCTAACAGAAAAGTAAAACTCCCGATCTAGCACATTGCCTATGTAGAACATCTTGCTGAATTCCACGTAAGTTTGAGTGCTAGGCGCGTAATGGTAAAAGGTTGTTGCGGCATCATAAAGCGTGCATTTGTATAGAGATGAAGATAAATTTTTACAAAGACTTAAACGATTAAGTGCGCATTAACTCTTTAAACTTACCGTTTAAGCCGAATGTGTAATAAATACCTGTTATTAATATCTCAAAGCCATGAATACCAATACTAGAGGCGAATAGGAGGTAGGTAGCCACCAGGAATAATGCCAAAAACAGATAGCACGATAAGAATCAGTAAGACGATGAATAGTACACGTACGATTTGTGCAACAGGCGCTGGCAAAGGTAGCATGCTAATTAGCCACCATATGAGTCCAAAAACGACCAAATAGACGATGAGATTGATGATTAAGTTCATTATTCCTCCAAATGTTAAAAATAGATGCATGCGACATGCATTAAGCAATTGCGTTTGCAATCTACACGCAACGCCCAAATCTATTAACGATTATCAAAAATAATATATTGCACTTCTGAGCGATATTTTAATGTGGCTTACATCACATATGCGTTTATGAATTAGCTAAAAATCTTGAATTTACCTAAAAATAGCCGTTTACTTCAATAAATATCTCTCCCTCTTGGTTTAGTAAAGATTGAATTGCACTAGTGTCCGGTTAAATTTCGAATAAATTCAATTGGTTATCAGATGGCGACATAATGACTCTATTGGGATTTGGCTGCAAGGCTTATGAAATAAGGGTTTTCTCAAAAACAGAGACCGATAAAATCTGTAATTAAAGTGTAGAGCGAGGCATTGAGATGAAGCTCCTTTTTAACAATGGCAATGAGCACATAGGTGGACACTGCGCACCAGATTTGCGTCTTCACAGCATTTTCGCTGGTGCCTAAAAAACGCTTGATACGCAGGTGTTGCTTGATTCACTTGAAGAACAACTCCACTTGCCAGCGGCTCTTCTACAGCGCGGCAATAGTCAATGGCGGGAAGCTTGTATTGTTGGTTAGAAACACCAGCGTTTTGCCTGACTCTGGGTCTTTGTAACGGATGCGCCGCAAATGCTCGGGATAGTCTCGGCTCACGTAATATCCGCTGAGTCGAATCGACTGATCGCAGACCACTCCTGTAGTTCGGTCGGTCTTGACTGAATATACGCGCCGAGCGTTCATCCCGTGTTTGGCTGGTAACAAAGAAAGCCCCAGCTTGATGTAGCTTGAATAGCCTGCCGAAGTCCAGATAACCCCGATCCATCACGTAAAAAGCCCCCGCTACGACGGGCAAGATGTCGAGCACTTTGACGTCGGCCATTTCGCCTAGAGGCGCCTACTTTTGGTGCCATCGCTAATGTAAATAAAGGCTGGAATCGCCCCACGCGAATCCAGTAGCGTGTGCATACCGCCGCTTTGGTTGAACGAAACGGCGCCCAGTCGAACAGGCTCAAGCACAGGTCGATAGTGGTTGAATCCAGCGCTTAAACCGTTGCATCGAGCTCCAGGCCTGTCGGTTCTTTGGTGTAGAGGTTTCGGGCTCGTACGGTCAGGCGCATGGCCAGTGCGTGGTAGATGCGCCAATCGCGCTGATTCTGTGTGTCTGAGAGTGTGGCTCTGGCCAGTACACCGCTCAATCCCATATGAAATAGCTTGGTTTGGTTGGCCGCTAGGCAGGACTCGATGTCGCGTAAAGATTCGCGCCATGTCAATTGCGAGAAAGCCATTACGCGAAACAAATTGGCGCAGTCCAATGCGCGCACCCCTGCATCGCCACCGTGACGGTCGATAATACGTCCAAACGTCTTCCACGGTACGTACTCCATGACTTGTGTAAACAGCGTTTTGCCCACGTTCATGTTTCACTCCAGGTTCATTAAACCTAAAAGTATCGCAAATGTTTGCTCTGGAATTCAAATTGTGGACACCATTTAATCGTTCATAACCCTTATCAATTATTAACTTTGCAGCTGGCATGACTCAATTTAACTGGACACTAGTGATTTAATTGCTTTAATTAAGTACTAAATCAACTGTAATTGACATTGTCTGGTGAGATTGAATTGCTTGTTTTCAATCAATAAAAATAAATCATCTTTTCTGTGAGATACCCCACATATATTTTTGATTAACCTCAATACAATCAGCGCATATTTAATCCAAGTTTAATGCTTGGTTCAATTTACCAAGTTCAATTCACTAAGTTCAATTAAATAAAACCATTGAGGTAGCTTCATGAGAATGAAAATAATAGTAATAGCTGTCGCTGCTAGTTTAGTCACTTGGGCTCCTCCAACGCTAGCGCGTCAAGATGTTGAACTGCCATATATTTTTGGCGTTGCACCTGATGATAGTGTATGGCAAGCTACTGGTATTGATACTACGGTTGGTGCATTGCTGACAATTAACTCTGATATCAATATCTTTCCTAGCGTTAACCGTAAACCGAGTGCTGATTACAGTGGTCGCCAATATACTGGGTTGGTTGCAGTGGATAAGCTTTTTATGTTAACGAAACGGTCATTACACCTCTGGCTTCGTTACAGGCATCACGAATTAGCGTAGATCGTTACAATGAAAAAGGTGGTGGCGATGCAAATCTGCGTGTAGGTAGCCAAGACTATGACTTTGTGCAATCTAGCTTGGGTGTAAAAGCGGAGCGTATGATACGCGACTACTGCTATACTGTCTCCAGAGGTGCATGCAAGATGGTTACATGATTTCAACTCAACAACTATGGATCAGAACGTTGCGTTTGCAGGCGGTGGATTTGTCTTTAATGTGCAAGGGGTTAAGCAAGACTGGGATTTATATAATGTAGGTGCAGGATTTACTACGTCATATTGTAATTGTGAAGGTAATGCTTGGTCAGTTAAAGGCCTATACGATTGCTGATGGAACAATAGTGATTACTCATCAAATCAAGTATATTTGATCGCAAATTTAAAGTTTTAAACACATAGCATCACTGGTTTAGATATTTGACAAACCCTCCATTTTTTAAATGGGGGGTTTGTGCGTATGTGGCTCCAGTATGTAGTACCGTAAGGCGTTGTCCTAGCCTTATTCACATTAGCAATTAATAGAGATTTTCCGTATGACTAAGCAATTACAAGACCCTCGCCAGAATCTAATACTCGCATCTTTACCTGCAGATGATTACGAGCGCATACTGCCCGATTTGGAGCGTATTGAGATGCCAGTTGGTGCTGTTATTTCAGAAGCTGGTGACCATGTGAAATATTTATACTTTCCAACTAGTGGCATTGTTTCCCTGATGTATAGCTTAGAGAACGGCTCCTCTAGCGAGATTGCAATTGTAGGTAATGAGGGCATGATAGGCATTTCTATCTACATGGGCGGTGAAAGTATGCCTAGTAGTACCGAAGTACAGTCAGAGGTTAAAGCCTACCGACTTAGCCGTAAAGTGATGAAGCGTGAGTTTGCTTTAGGTGGTAAGTTACAACTAATTTCTTTGCTATACACACAAGCGCTCATTGCTCAAACATCTCAAACAGCCGTTTGTAATCAGCACCATGCACTTGATCAACAACTTTGTCGTTGGTTACTTATGAGCATCGATCGGCTACATGATGAAAAGTTGATCATCACACAAGGAATGATTGCAAAACTATTGGGTGTGACTCGGGAAAGTGTGAATATTTGTGCAAGTGGTTTGCAAAAAGATGGTTTGATTAGTTATACACGTGGACAGATTGTTGTGCTCAATCGCGCTGGGCTAGAAAAGCGCGTATGCGAATGTTATGTAGCAGTCGTTAAAGAATATGAACGATTATTGCCTAGCATCAAAAAGTCCAAATCATAAATTCATTTAACGTAGCATTCAGTAATCCTGGCTTGCATGCTGTAAGCAGTTGAATCATCATGGGGTGTTTCTTAAAAATATCTTACCTATACAATTACTAGATAGCTATTATTTTGCAGGTGCCAAGCGCTAATAAGCGCTATAGATTGAACCTCTGTTTCTGAAAGCTGACATACACCAGTTAATTCTTATACCGAGTGAGCAATGAAGCGGTCTCGGATGCTGATGATAATAAACTCAAGATTGGAATACGAAGCGACTAAGCTCACACTCAAACGTGCCATAAACGAGCTACCTTTGCCTAAAGAGGTATCTATGCAAAATGGAATGCTGCATCATCCATTAGCTGCTCATGATTATCAATAGGCGGCTTATGCGCTAAGGCGATGCGCCTAACTTTGCATGTAGATGTTTGCAAAATGCGTGTGGGTAATTTTTCACAGCATCAGTGGGCAAGTTTCGAGCTTGTGTTATATTGCCTTGATGGTGAGTTGAGTGCCTACAAAATAATAGCAGTCTTAATGTAACTTGCTAGGTAAAGTATTGTTAATGACGATGTTGACCTGTTTGAGGTCTTGGCTACTGCAAAGTAGCTATTTTTTTATGTTTAAAGCCTATGGTTAATCAATCTAATCAGTTCGATATCAATCAACTCGACGCTAAGCAGTGCTTAAAATGTGCACATTATTTTATTACCTATGAACCGAGTTTCCCTTATGGTTGCCGAGGGTTGAACTTTAGAAGTAGGCGACTTCCGTGTAATGACGTTTTTGAGGCGTCTGGCACAAACTGCCTGATGTTTGTAAGAAAACCAGTTGTGCCATAGTTCTGACAGACCAATAATACCAATAAAATATGAAGAAAAATCAAATACTTGATGTAACAAGGCATGGCGATACTTTGAATGAACGTTTGAGACATTTGCATGAAAGAATGCTGGAGTCTGTGCCTGTGGTAGATCGTATTGGATGTGCGATTTATGATGCAAAAGAAGATATGTTGAAAACTTTTGTGAATAGTACTAGGCAAGGCGTGCCGATTTCAGGCTATGAAATTAAGTAGCTGATAGCTTGTCCCTATCCGATATAGCGCTGAGCGGAAAGCCTCGCGTCATTGATTCTATTCGAGAATCAATCAAGCCGAGTAATCAGCATTCAACTTGGCTACTGGAGCAGGGTTATCAATCTTCGTTTACCATTCCAATGTATGACCAAGGCGTGCTTTTAGGTTTCTTATTTTTTTGACTCGATAGCACATGCAGCGTTTACCCCTCAAACGCAGCGCGATTTATTATTGTTTTCTAGTTTGATTGATATGACGTTATCCACTGAAATGACGGCATTACGTACAGTAGTTGCCTCTGTTGAAATGGCGAAAGAGCTGACAAATCTGAGAGATTTAGAGACTGGCGCGCATATCGAAAGAATGGCACGTTACTCGAGAGTCATTGCAAAGGGAATGGCAAGTAAGATTGGCTTGATCGACGAGTTTGTTGAACATGTTTATTTGTTTGCGCCACTGCATGATATTGGCAAGATAGGTATTCCTGACAAAATACTATTAAAAGAAGGCAGACTAGACCCTGATGAGAAAAAAATCATGCAAACGCATGTGAAAAAAGGCATTGAGATTATTGAAAAAATCCTAGGGGACTTTAATTTACAGCAACTGGCTAAATCTAAGGTGATGCGTAATGTTGTGGCGTTTCATCACGAGTTGATGGATGACTCAGGCTACCGTAAAGGAATCAAAGGTGAAGCTATCCCAATTGAGGGTAGAGTTGTTACGATGGGAGATGTGCTAGACGCATTGGTGAGTAGTTGGCCATATAAAAGTAGGCTGGTCTTTAGATGATGCATTTGCCGAGTTAACGCGTATGGTAGACATTGGCAAACTAGATGCAGATTGTGTTGATGTCGTATTAGAACAACGTTCAGAAATACAAGAGATTGTGAATAATTATCAGGATATACATCATTAGAAGATGTTTGCTGATGACTAGGTATTGGGTATATTTGTGTTGTAATAAGCTATTAGGTGTTTTTGTTGATGCTTGTGATAAGTGAGTTGATGCACACGTTAGGGTGATTGCAAAACTATCTTGCCATGCGGATACTAGTATGCAGGTGCTGTAAGATTAAACGTAGTATTGAATGTGCACCTTTTATTTTTCAAAGAGGTGCATACATCGTGTTTTCAACCTGTCACAAACATAGTCTTAATGTTGATTTTTTAGCGGGATATGATGAACGCTAAGCTAAATTCTATTAAACCAATTTCAACCCTGACTATTTTTATAGCACTAGTGGTGTGGATATCACTTTGCTTGATGGTGCTGTGGACGGTCGTCAATCTCAATCTCCGCGATGCTGAAAGAAACTTCACTGAACATGGTGAGGACTATGTAGATAAGCTCAATAGAAGTATGGTGAGTAGCGAAACTGTTCTAAAAGGCTTTTCTGCACTGTTTGCTGCGATTGGA
This sequence comes from Methylotenera sp., assembly GCA_030682715.1. Lineage (GTDB taxonomy): Bacteria > Pseudomonadota > Gammaproteobacteria > Burkholderiales > Methylophilaceae > Methylotenera. The sequence goes on from JAUXNQ010000052.1 coordinate 31,739, forward strand.
AATACTGATCCTGAAAAAGTATCGGTGTATGTCAAAAGTGTAATCGACAGCAATGATCAGATTTTTGCGCTAGAAGTCATACAGAAGGTACCCAAACAACAGCTTGAAGATTTTATTACAAGCAAACGGCTTAGTGGAGATCCAAACTTCACGGTTAAATCTTTCTCTTTTGATCACAGTCGCGGATGGAAGGCCCTGCAAGATAAGCCGATATATTATCCTATCATTTCTATGGAACCCCCCTCTGCAAATTCAGAAGAAATTTTAGGATTGGATGTTTCCAGTGTTCCTTTTTTAGAAACAGCAATATTGCAAGCAATAAGTCTTAAAAGTCCAGTGGCGAGCCATCCGTTCCGATTAATTGAAGGAAATCTTGCCTATGTAGTGGTATGCCCGATAAAGTCAGAAGAGAATATGATTATTGATGCAGACAAGCTACAGAGGCCTAATGCTAATCTGTTGCGGGATGGTTTTAGTGCAGTTGTTTATCATAAAGACTTTACGCCCCAAGAACATAAAGGTCAGCTATTCGCAGTGTCTGGACGTGGCAGGAGTGCCATTGAAGAAGCAATTTTCCCAGTGTTTAGCCTACAAAAAACATTGGCAACCATGGGAGAGGCCTTCTCTCTCTTAATGACTAGACAAGCTGGTTGGACTGACTTGAGTTTAAAGCTGATAGCATTAATAGCATCATTATCGTTTGTATCTTCGGCGATTTTGTATATTTATTTGCGCTCAGTTCAACGGGGACGACTTGAACATATCAACCATCAAAATCTTTTATGGAAACTTGCTAACCAAGATACGTTAACTGGAATTCCTAATCGAATGCTAATGTTAGATCGGCTCGAGCAAGCGTTAGCAATCAGTGATCGAAGTGGTCATTATGGAGCCGTGATTTTTTTAGATATTGATAATTTCAAAGCGCTTAATGATACTAAAGGGCATGATGCTGGAGATTTACTTTTAATAGATATCGCCAAGAGAATTAACCTCTCTCTTCGTAATGTAGATACGGTGGCGCGCTTAGGTGGCGATGAGTTTATCGTTATTTTAAGTGAACTAGGGACGGAGTTCGCCGAATCAAATGCTAGCGCCACTCAGGTTGCTGATAAAATTCGCATGATGGTAGAGCAACCTTATAAGCTTCAATTGTTTGATTATCAAATAACGGTGAGCATCGGTATAACGTTGTTTAAAGGTAATGAAAAAACCATTAATCAACTGCTAAAATCGGCCGATGCAGCCATGTACAAGCAAAAGGCAATGCATCACCATTGAGTTAAGTCCATAGAGTTAAGTAAAGCCTGATTCAAATCAGCAAAAACCGTCCATTTTTTCATTCCGCTTGTATTGATTTCGATATGCTGATGAAAGTAACTGTCTCGTGATGAGCTATTCTTTACATGTGTTGATAGCCGACAGACAAATTATGTCACATTGTGGTATTTTAGGCATAATTACACTTGTTGAATAATCAAAGATAAATTAAGAATAATATGAAAGCAATGATACTAGGCGCTGGTAAGGGCACAAGAGTCCAGCCGATTACGCATGAAATTCCTAAGCCGATGATTCCTTTGGTGAGGAAACCTGTGATGGAATATCTGATTGAGCTGCTCAAAAAGCATGGTGTTGATCAGATTATGGTGAACACTAGCCATTTAGCCCCCATTATTGAGAATTACTTCAGAGATGGCGAGCAGTTTGGCGTAAGCATGGCCTACTCTTATGAAGGTTATGTCGAGTCTGGTGTTGCCATCAGTTCGCCAGTAGGTTCTGCTGGTGGCATGAAAAAAATTCAGGATTTCTCAGGTTTTTTTGATGAGACATTTATTGTGCTCTGCGGTGACGCTTGGATCGATTTAGATATTACTAAGGCGTTAGAGATACACCGTAAGAAAAATGCAATCGCTAGTGTGATTATTCGAGAGGTGCCGAATGATGAGGTGTTTAAGTACGGTATCGTGGCGCTTGATCAAGACGACCGCATTGTACAGTTTCAGGAAAAGCCCGATCCAAAAGATGCAATATCAAATTTAGCCAACACTGGTATTTATATCTTTGAGCCGGAGATTTTTGATTACATTCCTTCAGGTGTTGCTTATGATATAGGTGGGGAGTTATTCCCCAAGCTAGCGCAATCGCATTTGCCTTTCATAGGGATAAACTTACCTTTTCAATGGCTAGATATTGGTAACGTGCAAGATGTTTGGACAGTCACTAGTCAGATATTAAATGGTGAAGTGAAAGGCTTTAAGATGCCTGGCCGAGAGGTTAGGCCAGGTGTGCATGTGGGTATTAATTTAAGCGTTGATTTTGATCAGGTTAACATTACACCACCAGTTTATATTGGCGGTAGTACTAAAATTGAAGCTGGCGCAACGATTGTGGGCCCCGCAGTATTAGGTGCGAGTTGTGTGGTTGAGGCTGGTGCTGTGATTAAGAACTGTATCGTGGAAGATTACACGCGACTGACAAGTCAGGCCAATTTAGAGGGTAAGATTATCTTTGGTAGTAAGTGTATTGACCCCATCATGGATACACAGGTAGATATTGCTGAGGCACGCTTAGAGTTTATGATTGAAGACGCCCGCAAGCTTGTTGAGGCTGAAGGATGCTAGCTTAAGCGGTTAGTAAGTGCATACTTTCGCCAACTTTTTCCTGATTAAACTACTGGTGTTCAGTCGGCGAAAGTATGCATGTCTTATTTAAAGGTGTTAGTAGTTTGATCGTCTAAAAATCTCACCTTGTGGTTTTAAATCAAAGGCAATACAGATACGCTCTTCATTTGAGTTAAATGGGATAGTGCGATGAAATAGTGATGATGGGAACAACACAATATCGCCCACATTAGGTGATGCAATCCCTACTGGAAAGTTATCATGTTTTTGTGGGTAATTGTCACCATGCAAGCCATATTCAAAACAGCCTTCTAATGGGTCTTTTTTGTCTTTGGGTAATACCAAATAAACAGCGCCGCTAATCCAGCCAACTTCATGAATATGGCGATCTACATAACCAGCACGACGTAATCGCACATACCACGAGCTGGTGAATTCAAGCTCGTCAGGAAATGACTTAATCAGTTCGCAATCAGCCCCTGCGAAACGATTTTTATAATGAATAAACTGTTGTTTAACTAGCTCACCCAATTTTCTAAATGAAGCTTCTGGGCGCTTAAATAAATTACCAGCAGACTGTTTGCCGTTAATAATCATGCCCTGTGCGCGTACTTCAATCGCGGTATTGTCTATATCATTGAGTAGGTCTTTCAGAAACTGGCTATTGGGTTCGGCAAGTTCTTTGATGCTATTTTGATAAACAAAATCAAAGCCGTTTTTACAGAAATTATAGTGATCTTCTACGCCAAAATTGCGCGCATAGTGTGAGGATAATGTGGCTAGAAATGGTGCGTCATGTTTTTTGTGGGTGCGTACAATTTCATCTAACTTTGTTTTAAAAGTATCAAAGTGCTCTGCTTTGTAGGTGCAATATAAAGCGCGTTCCTGCCAATCATCTAAATGCGACCGCTCAAAATAATCAACGGCTTCATCAAAACGGTTAGCAAGGTATAGAAACTCGCCCATATTGTAATTAGCGCCAGCATGGTCAGGATTGAGTTTTAGCGCGTCTAGATAACTTTTAATGGCGTATTCCATATTGCCCTGGTCGCGTAAGCACTCGCCTAAATAATTATGTGCGTCAGCATAGTTAGGGAACATGCGAATCGCATGCTTAAAGTGTTGAATTGCGTCATCTAGTTTGCCTTGATCACGTAATGCCGTCCCCATGTTAAAATGACCGCGAGCATCTTCGTGGATATTAAGTGCAATCTGGTAGTTCTTGATAGCATCCTCTAATAACCCTTGCTTTTGTAGCAGCGTTCCTAGGTTGCCGTAAGCCTCAAAGAAATTGGGTTGCAGTGAAATAGCCTGCTGATAGTGGCGGCTGGCTTGTTCTAGGTTACCAAGGTTAGAAAACGCAATACCTAAGTTGAAATGCAGGTCTGGTGTGTTAGGCTGAATTAATAACGCTTTTTTATAACTTTCAATGGCAGCTTCACGCTTAGATAAACCATCTTGAGAAATGCCTAAAATTTGATACAAGATAAAGGTGTTAGGGTAGCGTGCCACAAGCTTTTTTGCTGCTTGTTCGGCTTCTGCTAATTTTCCTGAGTTAAATAATTGCAGGACAGGTTGCATTTCCAATTGGCTGGGTTGTGGAGAGTATGGTGCTTGCTTTGCCATGGTTGGTCCTAAAAGTGTATCAAAACTCGTATGTTGTGAATCTAATAACTATTCATCTTGCTGTTGTAGGCGCGCTGCCATTTTTCTTAAAAACTTCATTGCTACTTTAGGTTCGTCTAGTAAAAGTGTTTCAATGTTGTCAGTATCCATTGTAATCACTTCTGCGTTGATAGAGCCCACTCTGGCTTCAGCAATCGTTGGCGTATTTGATAGCATTGCCATTTCGCCAAAGTACTCACCAGCATGAACGGTACGTAATACTTTATTTTGCTTAATTATTTTTACCTCACCTGAGACTAAATAGTACAAGTGGCTAGTGGCTTCGCCATGTTTAAAGATAATGTCATTTTTCTCATATATCTTTCCATAACGTTGCATTAGCTTCTTCACGTAGTGAGATTCTGTAGCCACACTACGCTCTGGTGACTCACTAAAAAGCCCTTTCAGTAATAGGACATCTTTTTTTCTTAATGTTGCAATAAGCTCTGTGCCGAGTAAGAACACTGCAAAGTTTACATATAGCCAGGTAATAGAAATGAAAAGATTTTTCATACTCCCGAATACTGACCCATATGATTCATTCATGGATAAAAACAAGGTAAAAGCTGGCCGCATCAGTAGCCAAAGTATTGCCGTAAACAAAGCACCAATTAAAATATGCTTAATATATAGGCGTGCAGGAAAGAATACAAAGTAAAAGATACTGATTAGTAAGGTGGTGAGGCATAAAGACATTAAAGTCGCTAGTATTTCATATTCTAAATATTGGCTACTTGCACCCAGAAAAATAATCACTTTCTCTAGCATTAGCCCGGCGAATGTAAATACAAAAAACAGTAGCAGCATGCCAATAATGGCAAAAATATCCTTCACTTTTCTTTTAATAAAAGATGGCGCCTCAACTAAGCTGGCAATGCTATAGAAGGCTGCGCGCATTGCGCCTGCCAAAGGGGTTACTGTCCAAATTAGCACAAAAAGGCCTAACGCACCCCATGCAGCTTGGTGCCTTGCTGTACTGTACACTTCAGTCATGATGGAGTTGCTTAATTCAGGAATCAAATTACTGGTAATAATGGCAAGCTTAACAATTGCATAGTCAGAGCTGAAAATAAGTTGGCTAAACAAAAAAAACATCAGTAATACTAAAGGAATTAATGCAAACATAGCATAAAAGGATAATGATGCAGATAAGCTTAGTGCATTGTGCCGCTGGAAAGCTTTAAACATTTCACTAAATACAAATAATGGCGTGTTGTACCTTTGGTTGGCGTAAACCTCTTTTGGCATACTAATAGCCCTGCGCATATTATCGCGCAAGGCTAAGTTAGATTTCAGGCTGAAAGTTATTTTCTTCATACAGTGAAACTGGAAGCTACGAAATTTAAAATCAAACCCATATGAATTGACATCATGTCCAAATGATTATTTGTTGGCATTGTGTTATGGCAACCTCTCTGAGCGCTACTAACAATAAAGTATAAGTAGAAATGACTATTAAGAATCTTAGTATTAACCTTTCTCATGATGATGCAAGCACTAGCCTAAATTTTTGAACTTTTCCGTCGCAGTGACCAATGCTGAGGTGGTACCTGACTCCATTGCTGAATGTCCCGCATCATCAACTAAGTAGAAATCTGCATGAGGCATTGCACGTTTAAGTTCCCATGCGGTGATTGGGGGGCACACCATATCGTAGCGACCTTGCACAATAACTGTTGGGATATGCGATAGTTGAGCATTTGCCTCTGCAAGTAAATCACGGCTACCTACAAAGCATTGGTGCTGGATATAATGAACCTGCACTCTAGCTCGCGCCAGCTCAACCAAGCCGTTGATTGTTTGTTCACTCGCTGGTCTGGGTAGCAAAGTCATAATGCTACTTTCAAACTGATTCCATTGAATTGCAGCAGGAATGCTAATGGCTGAGTCGTCCGAGAAAATGAGTTTTTCGTAAGCCTTGATAGGATTATCTCTTGAGTCAGTAGGTAAGAACTCACACAGCGCCTCCCAAGGTTCTGGGTAAAAAGCTTTTACATCATTTAAAAACCAACTGAGTTCAGAGTTGCGACTTAAAAAGATACCGCGCAAAATTAATCCTGTTACATGTTGGGTGTGTTTTAACGCATAAGCAATACCTAATGTACTGCCCCATGACCCACCAAACACTAACCATTGATCAATACCTAGGTTTGTCCGAATTAAATCAATATCATGTACTAAATCATCGGTTGTATTATTAACAGTGGATCCTAGCGGTTTGCTACGGCCACAACCTCGCTGGTCGATAAGGATGATTTTATAGTAATTAGGATCGAAAAAACGTCTCTGTGTAGGATTGCACCCACTGCCTGGGCCGCCATGTAAAAAAACAACAGGTACACCATCAGGATTTCCACAAACCTCGTAGTAAACCTCATGCAAATCATCAACTTTAATCATACTTTCTTTAAATGTATCAATTTCAGGATACAAATTGTAGAGATTGGTTTGCATGGGGATAATTTTCTTTCTATTTGATTCTAAAGGATATTTAAATTTACTTGTATTGGTTGATGCAGCACTACACAATGGTTTTATGTAATAAGTGTGACTATGTTAAGTTAAATGTAAATAAATTGTAAATAATGTATTGCAATTCATGATTTACTGGTTTATAGTTCTGTCCATGCACATAAGTGTGCTGCAAATAGATTCAAAAAACTAGTGAAAATTTTGAGGAACATCAAAAGTTTATTAGTTATATTATGAGTCTATTTATATAACCTTAGTAGTTTAACTTTGGAGATTAATATGCAAATCAATAAAATCAAGTTGGCACTTGGCTTGGTAGCAGGTATGGCGATGCCTTTAGTGGCATCAGCAGCTGCAGATCAAGAAGCAGCAATGAAAGACTCGAACAACTGGGCTCACCCACGTGGTCAGCACAACAATCAAGGTTACAGCGCTTTGTCACAAGTGAACAAAGGCAACGTTAAAAACCTTAAAGCAGCTTGGACATTCGCTACTGGTGTAAACCGTGGTCACGAAGGTTCACCAGTTGTAGTTGGTAACATGATGTATGTACATACAGCATTCCCAAACAACGTATACGCTTTAGATTTAGACAACAACCAAAAAATCGTTTGGTCATATTTCCCTAAACAAGATCCATCAGTACAAGCTGTATTGTGCTGTGACAACGTTTCACGTGGTCTTGGTATCGGCGATGGTAAAATCTACCTACAACAAAATGATGGTAACTTAGTAGCTTTAGATGCTAAAACTGGTGCTAAAGTATGGTCAACATTAGTAAATGATCCAAAAGTTGGTGCTACAAATACTAATGCTCCGCACGTAATTAAAGATAAAGTATTAACAGGTTGTTCAGGTGCTGAGTTCGGTGTACGTTGTTTCTTAGCAGCTTACAACATCAAAGACGGCTCGTTGGCATGGAAAGCCTACTCAACAGGCCCAGATGCTGAAATGTTGATTGGTGATGGTTTCAATAAAGATACGCCTGAATACAGTGCGCTATCAGTTTACATCGATGTAAACGGTGGTAACAAAGAAGGCGGTTCATTCAAAAAGATTCCTAACGATCAATTGAAAATTGGCGAAAAAGAACTTGGTACACGCACATGGTTAAAACCACAAGCAGTTAAAGATGGTTGGCAACATGGTGGCGGCTCTACATGGGGCTGGTGGCCGTATGATGCTCGCACTAACTTGGTTTACTACGGAACAGGTAACCCATCAGTTTGGAACCCAGATGTACGTCCAGGTGACAACAAATGGTCTATGACTATTTTTGCTCGTGATTTAGATACTGGTATGGCACGCTGGGGCATGCAAATGACTCCACATGATGAGTGGGACTACGACGGTATTAACGAAGTAATCTTGTTCGATAAAGGTGGCAAAACATACGCTTGGCATCATGACCGTAACGGTTTTGCTTACACATGGCATGCTGGTACTGGTAAATTAGTGGCTGCTGAAAAAGTGCATCCATTCGTGAACTGGGCAACTGATGTTGATTTGAAAACTGGTGTGCCAAACAAATTGGCATCAGCTTCAACTCACCAAGACTACAATGCTAAAGGCATCTGCCCAGCTGCATTGGGTACAAAAGACCAACAACCAGCTGCATACTCACCAAAAACTGGTTTGATGTACTCTCCACTAAACCACGTATGTATGACATACGAGCCAGTTGAGTCTAAATACGTTGCTGGTCAACCATGGGTTGGTGCAACATTAACAATGTTCCCAGGTCCTGACGGTGTTATGGGTGGTTTCGCTGCTTATGATCCAATGACTAACAAAAAAGTATGGTACAACAAAGAGAAATTCTCAGCTTGGGGCGGTGCGCTTACAACTGCTACTGACTTAGTGTTCTACGGTACTTTAGATCGTTGGTTCAAAGCTGTTGATGCTAAATCAGGTAAAGAACTTTGGAAATTCCAAGTTGGTTCTGGCGTGATTGGTAATGCATTCACATACGGTCACAAAGGTAAACAACACGTTGGCGTGCTATCAGGTATCGGTGGCTGGGCTGGTGTAGCGATGAACCTTGGTATGACTAACGACACAGACGCACTTGGTGCTGCTGGTGGTTACAAAGAATTGACTAAATACAACGCTGCTCCTGGCGGCGGTGGTTTAACAGTATTCAGTCTGTAAATTAAATAATGCTCACTCTTCGTGAGTGAGCAAAAACGCTTACTGTATCAATTCTCTTCCAAAGGGATTGATATCTAAGGTGCCCCTCTGCGGAAACTCAGAGGGGTTTTTGCTTTTATAGCGTCCATGACCTTCTCAATGCAACAAGGCATTCTTGGTTTCAGATCATTGATGCTTGCCGCAATACTACAGGCAATAAAAAAGGGAGCCTAAGCTCCCATTCATTAATCAAAATTTTTGATTATTTGTTCATTACGTACATTGTCACTTCAAAGCCAAAACGC
>JAUXNQ010000054.1 GCA_030682715.1 Methylotenera sp.
TCTATTGAAACCTAACTGGATTCCCAGAATTCGCGGGAATGACGCTCAATTTAGACAAAGCTAAGTTTCTGCAACATTGCATAGACTAAACAACTTGACACCTTGCACTAAAAATTTCCAAAAATAAAAAAGTTACATACCCTAAATCCATTATAAATCAATCTATTGCGCTAATGGCCTCCATTGGAAAATTTGTCTAATGGTAAATCTCGGATAAACTGGCAAGCAAAGTGTGAAGGTAACCGTGGAATATATCAGCTTCAGCTGGTTATTCACACGCGAAAGCACGGAATGACTAGGTGGTGGTAGGATTATTTAGTGGAATAGCTATACTAAATAACTACACTTACTAAAATGACACTCACTAGTGAACACTGCAATTAAATGCTGACTGTTGTGTGGCAATGGCTTTTTCCTGTTGATACAATGCCAACCTTGTGACGGCATCTGCCAACAAGCCTCTTAAAGCATGCAAAGTGCCAGCATCTATTCGCAAGCTAATTGCACCTAACTCCAACTCGGCGACATTACAATTCTCACAAAATATAATTTGGCCACTTTCATTCTTAGATAATAAGACACGCAAGCACGATGCTTGATTGCTTGACGCGCTATCTAGGGCTTTGTAAATTTTCATGTCACACCTATTATTTGGTCAGTATCAGTTTATTTTGCTTAGTAATCCGTAAAAAATAAGTTTCATCCTCGTGATCAATCATCACTTCCTTCACATTCGTAAACAGCTTGTCGCTATTTAATCTTTTTATTCTAGAAATCTTAATGTCATCTTGCGTACGCGTACTGTCTGTCACAATTGCTATATCAAAACTCATATGTTCTTTAGAAGTTAAATTAGTAATAATTTTCATGATGGCAGCCCAATTGAGTGACTAAAATTAAAAAGATGGTCGACTTACATAAGCGATTAACTTAATGCAACCATAAATGATCGGTTAAGATCAAGGAGACGCATGTTGCCATGCAGTACTACATTTGAGCCACTGTTAGGGGCAGCTCAAATTCTGTTGCCAGCCGCTACACGCGGTTAGCATAATACTCAACCACCAATTGCACATCCACTGGGAAAGGCACATCACTCACCGCTGGTAAGTGCGCCACTTTTACCACTTGCGCGGTCGTATCCCAAGTCAGCCATTCTGGTCGCTCTAACGATGGCTGTTTTACGGTTTCAACCACCATTGGAATATGCTTACTTTTTGCCTTAATAGTGATTTCATCACCTACATTCAATCTAATCGACGGAATGTTAGCGGGCTTACCGTTTAACATCAGATGCCCATGGCTGACTAACTGCCTTGCAGCAATCACCGTAGGTGCAAATCCTGCACGGAAAACTACGTTATCCATTCTGCGCTCCAGCAATTGCAGTAGTCTTTCACCTGTTGGTTCTTTACCTTTACGTGCATCTAGAATCAATCTACGCATTTGTGTCTCGGCTAACCCGTAATTGAAGCGAATCTTTTGTTTTTCCTGCAATTTCACACCAAAATCAGAGCGGCGCTTGCGCGATGCTTTATTACCGTGCTGGCCTGGTGGCGTTGGACGGGTTTCAATAGTTTTACGTGACAATCCAGGTAAATCCACCCCTAATGCACGCATCACTTTTAATCGTGGACCAGTAAATCGAGACATCTTGTTTCCTTATCTATTTAATGTATATAACTATTGCAATGTGTTATGGGTTGCCATCAACCAATTGTCTTCAGCGCCGTACTCACTAACGATCACTTGCCATTGCTTAACCAAGCGTTCTGCAATATCTTCTATTAGCTTTGTATCGGCGTACTCAGGCGCAGTTAACTTATGAGCCAACTCACTCGCTAACACTGCCAACTCATGTGATGGTTTAAGCGCATATTGCGTCGCTACGCAACAAATTGCAGCCATCAACTCTCTAGACGTTGGCAACTCAGGGTCAAATAGTTCACTGGGTGCTTTTAATGCTGATACTTGTTTTTGCATGTTTAACCTCACTTGGTTTTTTCACCTAGTTTTTTCACTTGATTACTACACTTGATGTAATTCTGTTTGCATCACCAACCTTGCTACTGCCTTACGCATCATTTCATTCATCATAAAAAAGTTGCGCACTTCAAGCCGCAATGAAGTGCCGCTAATTTCAAGCTCAACCATGTCTTTCGCTTTGTTATAAAGCACCTTGCAATCTTCATTACCTGTCAGTTTCGCTTGGCTAATAATTAACTGCTTACTCATAACGTACTCCAATCCAAGAAGTTATATAAATGATAATCATTCTCATTTAATATGTCAACACATAATTGACGGCTAAATTAGTAAGGTATTATTAACCCATACCAATCCACGTAAACGATATTCTTGAAAGTAAAAGACAACAACCTCAAACAGGAGGATTTCACTAGACCATATACGCTAAATGACAGGCGTGTATCTCATGATTTCTCTTAAGTAGCATTCATGAATACAAATAGCGTATAAATAAGCCTGTAAGCGCACAATGCTTTACACGAGCTAGCCACATTGATAACTCTATCAAGTGCTAGTTCTAAATTAAAATTAACTTTTATGGAGAACGATCATGTGGACATCACCATCAGCTACTGAAATGCGTTTTGGCTTTGAAGTTACAATGTACGTAATGAATAAGTAATACGTTTTTCAGCAATAAAAAAAGGGGAGCAATTGCTCCCCTTTTATATAGCTTGAACCAGACTATAAGTACTTGACCACCATCGCATTACTCAAATCACCCGCTGCAATTGGCAGTTTCACGTAGTAACCACTACCTGAAGCCTCTTGTATCGGCTCACCTTTTTTATTGAACATGGCTTCTACGATAATATCTTGATTACCAGTCGGGTGTATAACCTGCAAACGGTCACCCACGGCAAACTTGTTGCGTGCTTCAATATCAGCCAACCCTTTTTCAGCATCATAGGCCACAACATCACCTACATATAAACTGCGGCTAGAACTTGAATAACCTTGTTTATAATTTTGGTGTTCCGCTGTGTGGTGACGTTGATAAAAACCATCGGTATAGCCACGGTTAGCTAAGTTCTCTAAATCCCCTAGCAAGTTCCAATCAAATGGACGACCAGCTAACGCATCATCAATCGCCTGACGGTAATTTTGGCAAGTACGTGCTACGTAGTAGCGAGATTTAGTCCGCCCTTCAATCTTAAGCGAATCTACCCCCATCTTAATCAAGCGCTCTACGTGTTCAATGGCTCGTAGGTCTTTACTATTCATAATGTAAGTACCGTGCTCATCCTCCTCGATTGGAAGCAACTCTCCTGGGCGGCCTTTTTCTTCAATCAGATATACTTTGTCCGCTAATGGATGACGCGGCAAACTGCCACAGCCAGACAAGCTTGATTTTTCCATTTCCGCCTTAAAATCAAACTCATCAAGACGTATCACGCCAGCGGCATCTTCCGCCGCGTCATGCACTTTATAATCCCAACGGCAGCTATTGGTACAAGTGCCCTGATTAGGGTCGCGCTGGTTAAAATAACCAGAAAGCAAGCAACGGCCAGAATAAGCAATACATAAAGCACCATGCACAAAAACTTCTAATTCCATTTCTGGGCATTGCTGACGTATATCTTCAATTTCATCTAAAGACAACTCACGCGATAAAATCACGCGCGACAAGCCTAAACTTTGCCAGAACTTCACCGTAGCAAAATTCACTGTATTGGCCTGCACAGAAAGATGCACTGGCACTTCAGGCCACTTTTCACGTACCATCATAATCAAGCCAGGGTCAGACATAATCAAAGCGTCAGGGCGCATCGCAATCACAGGCGCCATATCTGCCATATAGGTTTTAACCTTAGCGTTATGCGGCGCAATATTGCTGGCAACAAAAAACTTTTTACCACGCGCATGCGCCTCGTTAATGCCAATCTCAAGGTTAGCCATCGTAAAATCATTATTACGCGCACGTAAGCTATAACGTGGCTGCCCTGCATATATCGCATCTGCTCCGTAATCAAATGCTGTACGCATACGATCTAAATCGCCCGCTGGGGCTAGTAATTCAGGTATTTTCATCATATTTACTTTAATTAATTTACTTTTTATATAAAGCCGTTCGTCCTGAGCCTGCCGAAGGATGAACAACTTCAAAACTATATATTTTTACTTTTAGCTAAGTCTGACACTTTTTGCCAATCACCTTGCATCATTGCTTACTTTTTAGCGCGACTCCAACCCTTGATTTGTTGTTCAGCACTTAACGCCTCTTCTCTAGTCGGCACAGATTGACTAAACACTAACTTTACAGGCAAACGCGTAGAGGTATAGCCTAGCACTTCACCAGACTGATGGCTTGCCAAACGTTTTTCAAGATTATCAGTATGTCCTGTGTAATAAGAACCATCAGAACACGGTAGGATATAAATCCAGAACACTTTATTTAATTGCGCCGCTCATCCTTCGACAAGCTCAGGACGAACGGAAAACTGACAGTTAATACAAATGAATAATTAAATACATTCCTCATGCATACCTCTCAGCTTAAATTCAATCAATTTAACCCCGTTCGTCCTGAGCTTGTCGAAGGAAGCTTGTCGAAGGACTGCTTATTAAAGAATAAACATCACAACTTACTCGCCTATAATTTTCACAAGCACACGCTTCTTACGCCTACCATCAAACTCACCGTAAAATATCTGCTCCCAAGGACCAAAATCCAGCTCACCATTGGTGATTGCCACCACAACCTCACGCCCCATAATTTGACGCTTCATGTGGGCATCTGCATTATCTTCACCAGTATCATTATGGCGATAGCTGCTCACAGGCTCATGAGGTGCAAGACGTTCTAACCACTGCGTATAGTCATGATGCAAGCCACGCTCATCATCGTTTATAAATACGCTGGCAGTAATATGCATCGCATTGATTAAAACTAAACCTTCACGTACACCACTCTCACGCAGACACTCACGGATTTGCTCGGTAATTCGAATAAATGCAACACGTGTCGGTGGATTAAACCAAAGTTCTTTACGATAGCTTTTCATCAAATAGTCCTTAATTTTCAATAGCCTAATTTTAACATCGCATTATATATCTCACATAGTAAATTTCCACTATATAAAAATGGTTAAAAAAATGGCCTCACATTGGAGGCCATTTCATTACTATATATTTTCGATAGCGCTATATTTTTACTTCATATTGTTGGCTAAATGTCTTACCTTCGTTATCCGTCGCTACTGCTTCTAAGTTACCCGCTGAAGCTGGGATAAAACTAAATTTGAAATATGGGTCTTCTGCAGTACCTACGCCCACATCCACAGTCATTAACGGTTTACCGCCGTAAACAAAATCAACTTTGTTAATATAAAAAGCTGGCACATAACCTTGAGAAACCAAGTCTCGCTGTAAGCCTGTGCGCATAATGTGCTTAATGTTAAAAGTTGCAGTGGTTGGCGTGCCCACCTTAACTGGTGTTTCCACATTCATTTTAATACGTCCTGCCGCAGCACGAATTTCAGATTCGTTATTCTCTACCATGCCACCACATCCGCCAGCGGCTCTGATCTCTCGTGAGGCCAGATATAAGGAGCCATCTGCCGTTTCACCCACCAAACGCACAAATGCATCCGTCTCAAAACGAATACGTGTTGATAGCTGGAAGTTACCTAAGGTATCAGTCAAATGATAAATAGCGGTAATAGGTATCGGATTTGCATCAACAAAAGCATAAAGTTTTTTAATCACCACGCCATTTGCAGCTGCATTATCAATGCTGTAAGTCACTGGCACTTGCGCACCACTCTCTGCACGCCTCGGCGCTTCTATCTTAATGAAGTCAACATCTTTCATTTCACGTTTTGCAAAGAAAGCTTCTTGCATCACAGGCCATAATTTCGGGTCAGCTTCTGCATACGTATTAGCAGCAAAAGATAAAGATAAGCCAACAGCTACTACCACTTTACTAAACCACCTTTGAAATTGCATAGCCATACCATACGCTCCAAATTAATTTTTATGATTTTTTGTTTTAATACGCCTATGACAAACTATATTGCTTGATAGTTCTCACGGGCCAATGCCTAGCAAGAAAGCGATTTAAACACTCTCGTTTTCCATATAAAAAAACAACTCTATGCCATTACCCACAGGGTCTTTAAAGTTAATCTGCTTCACGTTTAATACAGGTAAATCGCGCGTTGTATAGTGTATGTTGCGACTTTTTAAATGTGCCTCCATTGCAGGCATGTCAGTACAAGTAAACGACACATGATCAATCGTCGTCAACACATTCGTTAATGGCTCACCCTCACCGCGGTACTCTGCCAGATGCAATACATGCGTATCGCCAATATAAAGCCAAAACCCTCTACTAGTAAACCCCTCACGCGGCCCAACCTTCAAGCCCAATACATCGCAGTAAAAGTCTTTAAGTTTAAGCATCGTCTCGTAAGGCGTGCGTAGGTTGTAATGATTAAGTTGGGTGACCGGCATAGTATGGTTTCAATAAATTGGTGTAGGTAAGTGCCATAAATAATCGGCAACAATAATCTATATACTTTAACACCTTTGACGCGACGAGTAACTAGCACAACACATGAAAGCAGCGATTAATCACCTTCAAACTCGCAAAGTGAAAAAGGCGAAAAACCACCGTCAGCTAAGCGTTTTGAGCCGCCTAAATCAGGCAAGTTAATCACAAAAGCACAGCCCATGACTACGCCACCTAGCTTTTGTATCAACGCGGCAGCCGCTTCAGCCGTACCGCCTGTCGCAATTAGATCATCCACCAACAATACCCGCTCACCTTGAGCAATTGCGTCAGTATGAATCTCCACACGGTCAGCACCGTATTCTAAAGCATAATCATGCCCAATCGTCTCAGCAGGCAATTTTCCAGATTTACGAATCGGCACAAAGCCCAAACCAAGCTTATACGCCAATGCCGCACCAATGATAAATCCGCGCGCTTCTATGCCAGCAATTTTATCAATGTGTTGGTTAGCATAATGCTGTGCAAGTGCATCAATGACCATGCGAAAACCAATGGGATCTTTGAGTAAAGTGGTGATATCACGAAACTGGATACCCTGTTTTGGGTAATGTGGGATAGTGCGGATTAGGGATTTGATGGGCATAAGTTTAGCACTTAGATTTTACGTAAACTGCCGTAATTAAAATGTAGGATGAGGGGTTAACCTCACGCGGTGAATATTGCAAGTACGCTACGCGTGGGTTCTCGAACCCACCCTACTGGGCTAGAAGGTACTCATCAACATGATAAATAACAGCATCAGAAGCATGATTTAAATCAATATCATATGCCGCATTTTCTAACAACTGGACAGCCTCTCCAGCACCAATGGTAATTGAATGAGAAGACAAATATTCATGAACCTCACTCAGAAATAATGCGCTGGGAGTAATTGCTTCTTTGAAAACATCCATTGCTTCCATAAGATTCTGTTTTGACTCTCCCTCTGGAAGAGTAGGCATAACAATAACAACTGCTTCTAAAAGCCTCTCAACTATTCCTGTTTGCATTAGATATGGGCTATTCATAACTACTCCATTAACTTGTAATATCCTGGCTTCACAAACTCCAGATACTCTTTATCTCTAAGGACTTGTAACTGCTGTCTAATTTTATCCTTCACAAATCGGTTGTGTGGATGCTTACCAGCCAACTCGGCCTCAAATTTATAAAGCGTTTCAAGACTAAATTCCTTTGATTGAACTCGCTCGATACATTTCATCACGTCCAATGTCCAACCACGAGCTTCAATTTTATTTTGTTGCGCAAGAAAGGCTGTTTTCTGCCAAGTTTTCAATACCTTTTCTTGAGAGATAATTTCACCGTTTTCTACCAACTTGATCTTACCTATTTCAGGAATTTGATCAAGCAGTATGTTGCAGCCCACCCAGCCTGCTCGTTTTGCAGTACTAGAAAGAGGGTTTCTTTTTTCTATCACAGATGGTTGAAAGAAATAATTAGGCACTGCCAGTAGATTAGTAACAGAAAAGGATGCGTCGTATCCCAAAAAGAAAAAGTTTGGACTATTCGGCTCAATGATTCTTTGCATCATTGCAGAGTAAGCACCATCACAAATTTTGCTTACTGTTTTTACTGCACGCTTACTTTTTAGCTCAAATTCATGAGCACATGGAACACATTCAAAATCAAATACTTTTGAGTTCGCTTTCGCACTTTTTAAATCATTTCCACATGTTGGACAATATCCAAAATCAGCAAGCCAACTCTCGGTAATAACTCGAATTTTCTGAGATGCGCTTGTGTAACTTCCTGCAAGCTTGACATTCATTTGAAGATTCATCACTAGACCTATTACCTAAAATGGAGTCGCGCCGCGCTAGCTAGGCGCGCCCTCGCAGACAGTACAACTGTACGGCAAGAGGGCGCAACAACGCTAGCGCAAGCGAGTGCATTTTACGCCGCTGGCGTTTGTGAGCGGACGCGAATATGTAACTCTCTGAGTTGCTTCTCATCCACTTCGTTCGGCGCATTAGTCATCAAGCACTGAGCACGTTGTGTTTTCGGGAACGCAATCACGTCACGAATAGACTCAGCACCCGCCATTAGCGTTACTAAGCGATCTAAACCGAATGCCAAACCACCGTGCGGAGGCGCACCGTATTGCAATGCATCTAGCAAGAAACCAAACTTCTCTTGCGCTTCTTCACGGCTGATTTTTAGTGCATCGAACACTTTAGACTGTACTTCTTGCTGATGGATACGCACTGAACCGCCACCTACTTCCCAGCCGTTTAAGACCATGTCGTAAGCTTTTGATAAACACGCACCTGGGTTAGTGGCTAACAAATCTTCATGACCATCTTTTGGTGCTGTGAACGGATGGTGCAATGCCACCCAACGATCAGCTTCTTCATCATGTTCAAACATTGGGAAATCAACTACCCACAATGGCGCCCATGCGCGGCCATCTACATGGCCTTTATCGTGACCAACTTTAAGGCGCAACGCACCCAAGGCCTCATTCACTACTTTAGTTTTATCGGCACCAAAGAACACGATATCGCCATTTTGCGCGCCTGTGCGGTCAATAATCGCTTGCAATGCTGTGACGTGAATGTTTTTAACAATCGGGCTTTGCAAGCCTTCTTCGTTCAATTTAGTGATGTCGTTAATCTTGATGTAAGCCAAGCCTTTAGCACCGTAGATTTTTACAAACTCAGTGTAGGCATCAATTTCAGAACGGCTGATTGCCGCGCCGTTAGGCACGCGCAAGGCCGCCACACGGCCACCTGCCATGTTGGCAGCACCCGCAAACACTTTAAAATCTACATCTTTCATTACATCTGAAAGCTCAGTGATTTCTAGCGTCACGCGCATATCGGGCTTATCTGAACCGTAGCGGCTCATGGCTTCAGCAAATGGCATGCGCGGGAATTGCGCTGGCAAATCTACGTCTTGGACTTTTTTCAGCATTTGGCGAATCATTTCTTCCACCAAATCCATAATGTCGTTTTCTTCCATAAACGATGTTTCAATATCCACTTGTGTGAATTCTGGCTGACGATCAGCGCGCAAATCTTCATCGCGGAAACATTTAGTAATTTGGAAGTATCGGTCAAAGCCTGACACCATCAACAATTGTTTAAACAATTGTGGTGATTGTGGCAACGCAAAAAACTGACCATGATGCACACGGCTAGGTACTAGGTAATCACGCGCGCCTTCTGGCGTGCTACGTGTAAGCATTGGTGTTTCAACTTCAATAAAGCCGTTCACATCCAAATAATCACGCAAGGTTTTAGCCACGCGATAACGCAACATCATGTTTTTTTGCATCGCAGGGCGACGCAAATCAATATAACGGTGCTCTAAACGCACGGTTTCGGTCAGGTTTTCATCATCTAACATGAACGGTGGCGTGAGTGATGGGTTTAATATCTCAATCTCAGTCGCCAGCATTTCTACTTCACCCGTAGGTAAGTTTGGGTTAACCGTACCTTCTGGACGAGCGCGCACTTTACACACCACTTTTAGCACAAACTCGCTACGTACCGTTTCCGCAAGTGCAAATGCTTCTTTGGTATCAGGGTCAATCACAATTTGCGCCAAACCTTCACGGTCACGCAAATCAATAAAAATAACACCACCGTGGTCACGGCGACGATGCGCCCAACCACATAATGTGACAGTTTGACCAATGTGTTCGCGGTTTAAATGGCCGCAGTAATGTGTACGCATCATAATTTAATTGTTTGGATATTGAGTTAAAAGTTTTGGAATCTTGTTTGCAGGCGCAACCACGCCCATAGAAATAATATACTTTAGTGCTTCATCTACCGTCATTTCGAGCTCTATTACATCGGCTTTAGGCATCATTAAAAAATAACCGCCAGTAGGGTTTGGTGTGGTTGGCACAAAAACACTGACGTAATCACCGTGTAGGTGATTTGCAACATCGCCGCCTGGCGTGCCTGTTACAAAAGCAATGGTCCACACACCTTCGCGTGGGAACGGTACCAGCACGGCTTTGCGAAACGCATTACCAGAATCTGAAAACAAAGTATCAGACACTTGCTTAACGCTAGAGTAAATCGACTTCACCACAGGCAAGCGATTAAGTAGCTTTTCCCATAGTAAAATGAGCTGCATGCCAAAGAAATTGGTCGCAATTAGACCAGTAGTCAACACAATCAGCACGGTTAAAATTGCACCAATCCCTGGAATATCTCGACCCAAAAAAGTATGTGGATGCCAAACCTCTGGCAATAGCAACAGACTTTGATCCATCACACCAATAAGCGACTTTAGCACCCAGATGGTAATCACCAATGGCACTAACACTAACAGGCCTGTAATAAAGTATTTTTTCATTAAGATTGAGTCATTCAAGCATGCCTAGTGGCACGCACAACCCGTAGCACAAGCGGCTGGCGCAGCACTTGATTCACTAGCAGACTCAGATGCAGCTGAATCAGCGGGTTTAGCTGATTTGCTCGCACCACCTTTAAAGTCAGTTGCATACCAGCCACTGCCAGTTAACTGAAAACTCGGTGCAGACACTTGCTTAGCAAAAGTCTCTTTAGCGCACTGCGGGCAAGTCTCTACGCTGGCAGCACTCACTTTGCGCATTACCTCTGCTTTATGTCCGCAGCTACTACATTGATAATCGTAAATAGGCATCTAAAATCACCTCTCTCAATACGTTAAATAACCCGCGATTATACCTGAATCCGATAAAATTTTATTGAGGCCAAATACGCCCCGAATTTAGCCAATATAGACTAAAAAAACTTACTCATCTGCATCGTCATCTTGCTGATTTTTAAGACGGCGCGTCTTCACACTTTCAGCGAGCATATCCAGCAACGGCAATGTCTCTTCCCAACCTAAGCAGGCATCCGTAATCGACTGTCCATAGGTCAATTCACAACCAGGCGCATGATCCTGACGTCCAGCATGCAAATGTGATTCAATCATCAAGCCCATGATGCGATCATCACCTGCATTTAACTGCTCAGCTACATTTGCGGCCACTTGTGCTTGCAACTGATATTGGCGCTGACTGTTAGCATGCGAGCAATCAATCATGACCTTGGCATTTAAACCAGATTGCGCTAACTCAATTGCGGCAGCGTCTACGCTCGCCGCATCGTAGTTAGGTGTTTTACCACCGCGTAAAATCACATGACAGTCTTCATTACCTGTTGTAGAAATAATCGCCGAACGGCCTTCTTTAGTCACAGATAAAAAGTGATGTGGGCTTGCGGCGGCTTTAATCGCATCGACAGCAATACGAATATTGCCATCTGTACCATTTTTAAACCCAACTGGGCAAGATAAGCCCGATGCTAGTTCACGATGAATCTGCGACTCAGTGGTGCGTGCGCCAATCGCGCCCCAGCTCACTAAATCTGCCGTATATTGTGGTGTAATCGTATCTAAGAATTCAGTCGCAGCTGGCAAGCCTAGCTCGTTCACTTCCAACAAAAAGCGTCTCGCCAACTCCAGACCTGCATTGATATTGAAACTACCATCCAAATGCGGGTCATTAATCAAGCCTTTCCATCCAACCGTGGTGCGTGGCTTTTCAAAATAGACGCGCATCACAATCAACAACTCGTTAATGTGTTTGTGATATTGCGTTAACAGGCGCTTTGCGTACTCAATACCTGCATCATAATCATGAATAGAACACGGCCCGATCACCACTAACAGGCGATCGTTCGCACTATGTAAGATACGATGAATATCCGCGCGGGTTTTAACAATTCTATCGGTAGTGGCTGTACTAGGCTCAAGTTTATCCAACAGCACAGACGGTAGCGTCAGCTCTTTGATTTCGATGATGCGCACATCATCAGTAATAATTTTTTGGATAGGGCTCATTTAGATAACTCATTTGCTGCAACAAGATTTGGCGCAACAAAAACAAAAATCAAAAACAACAAAGCCCGTATATCGCGGGCTTATCAACAATGAAACAACAGCTCGTACGGCATTCGCCGAACTAGCTGAACTACTATAGTAGCAATTTATATAGCAACAGTTTAACGCACCGATTCAGCATGGCTAAGCTATCAGGTTAACAGCCTTATCAAACACAATGCGCCTGAAATAAAATGCGCTATTTTACATACCACACCCAAAACAACTACTTGAGCGCAAGACAAAAACAAAAGATTTGTGATTTTTTGCTTTAAAAGCAATCGTCTTATGCAATTTTAACACTTTAAAGACCAGTTGATACAACTTAGTCAGTTTTGCGGTATTTTTGCAAAATTAAAGCATGCATTTTATTAAGATACTTGTTATTTAAGATGCGCGATTCAATCGCTACATGACTTTTATGAGAGTTAGCCCTAAACAACACTTTCTTCAAGCAGGCTTTGAAATACATCAACAGGTAGCGGTTTACTAAACAAATAGCCCTGATAATGCATGCAACCACTATCTAAAAGTATGCCTTGCTGTTCTTGAGTTTCCACCCCTTCTGCAATCACATTCAGATTTAAGGTGTGCGCCATCGCAATAATAGTACGTACAATCGCCTGGTCACTGCCTTTGCCAGCAATATCCCGAACGAATGAACGGTCTATCTTCAACTGATAAAGTGGTAAGAGCCTGAGATACTGAAGTGACGAATAGCCAGTGCCAAAATCATCCAGCGAGAATCTGACACCGACGTCTTTCAGCGCATTCATAATTGCAACCGCATCTTCAACATGGTCAAGCAGCGCGCTCTCCGTCAGCTCCAGCTTAAGCAACATTGGATTTATAGCGTGACGGAAAACAGCCGCCTTAATTTTTTCAACAAAGTCAGCCTGATGAAACTGCTTTGCACTCACATTGACGGAGAGTGTGAGGTTTCGTGTCTTATTATCTTCAGCCCAACGCTTAAGTTGCGCGCAGGCAGCATCGACCACCCATTCACCAATAGCCAAAATCATGCCCGTATCTTCAGCAATAGGAATAAACTCATTAGGTGGAATCAAGCCTCGCTCTGGATGAATCCAACGAATTAATGCCTCGGCTCCAATGGGTTTATCTGCAACATCCACCTGCATTTGATAAAACAATTGAAATTCATTTTTATCAAGCGCTTTACGTAGCTCATGCTCCATATCAACGCGCGCCTGAATACCTTCCTGCATTTTTGGATCAAAAAAGCTCAATGCATTACGCCCAAGCTTTTTAGCCTGGTACATGGCAATATCAGCTTGCTTCAACAACTCATCTGACTTCAGATTATTTTTACCAAACAACGTAATACCTACGCTTGAAGTAATATGGTACTCATAACCTTTAAATTGATATGGGTGAACAAACTTTGCTAGGATTTTCTCTCCCACTGATTCTGCTTGAGTAGCAGCTTCTACATCTTGCTCACTCAAGCCTTCCAGAACAATAACAAACTCGTCCCCTCCTAAGCGGGCAACGGTGTCGCCCACTCTCACGCAAGCAGTGAGTCGCTCAGCAACTGGTTGCAATAACAAATCACCCACATCATGACCAAGAGTGTCGTTAAGCGTTTTAAAGTGATCAAGATCTAAAAATAGCAATGCACCGTTTCGCATGCTGCGGGCTGTTGAAACTAAAGCCTGATTCAAACGATCTAACAACAAACGTCTATTAGGGAGGTTTGTCAGCGTATCGTAAAGGGCTAAATAATTACTTTTATCTTCCGCTGCCTTACGTTGAGTAATGTCCGTACGGATAGAAATGTAGCTTTGTGGCTTACCATCCTCTCCAAGAAAAGGTGCAATGGTTGTATCTACCCAGTACAGATGCCCATCTTTGGCACGATTACATACTTCATCATGCCAAACCTGACCTCTTGCCACTACTTGATACATCTCTTTGAAGTAACCTTTGGGATGATAACCAGAGTTCAGAATTGCATGATCTTGCCCGACTAACTCCTCTATTGCGTAGCCACTTATCTCACTAAACTTCTCATTGGCATAGGTGATACGCCCTTTCACGTCTGTTACCGCAACAATCGCGTGTTTGTCCAGCGCATATTTCTGATATTTCAACTCTTCAAGCGACTGTTTCGCAAGCGCCTCACTTAGCAACAATGCTTCTTGTGTCTGCCTTAAATCCGTCACATCGTAAAACCAACCCAACATGGCAGCATATCCTTCGTAATCCACAGGGCGATAAGAGGCCATCGCCCATACTGGACCTTTATTCTCCACAATCAGTTGAATCAGCTTGTCATTAACGGAGTGCCCACTATTCACTTGCGCCAAAATCGCCTCGTACTCCAAAGCGTTTGCATAATAAAGCTTAGGATTTCGCCCCATGACAGTTTCTGGTGAGCAGTTAATTAACTCGGTATAGCGCTTATTCGCGAATAAGACCTTATCACCAGCAGCAGTGGCTATCCACACAGCGATTGGACTGGTTTCCAGCATCTGAATAACACGCTCTTTACTTTCACGGTCGGCGTTAGCTGCGAGTCTTTTATCTGTTTCATCACGGATGACACACACCAGCTCAGCAGGCTCTTCGCGTTCTCCATAAACGAGATGCCGACGATCAGACACCCAGCGAACACTGCCATCCACCAACACAATACGATATTCAACCTCTGCTCGACCCTTATCAAAAACCGAATCCATCGCTACGCGGGCTTTTTCACGATCATCTAAATGAATCAAGCTTACCCATGAGTTTCCGTCTTCAACCAGAGCCTGCTGTGACAAACCACAAAGTTTCTCTATCGCGGCATTCACATGATTTACCTTAAAATCTGGGGCACTGGCTGTCCAAATCACATCTTCAACCGAATTAAGGATATTAGTAAGATAACTCTCGGTTTTACGTACCAATGCTTCAGCGTTATGACGATCGGTCACATCTTGCACGGTACCTCGAGAATAAGTTGGGTTTCCTTCAGCATCATAATCTGACGTACCGCGCTCATGCACCCACTTAACAGAACCGTCTGCTAAAAGTAAGCGGTGTGTAATACTATAAGACTCATGGTTAACCACGGATACATTAAATACACGATCAACCTCCGCACGATCTAACGGATGAACGACATTCAAAAATGCTTCATAACCTGCTAAGAGCTGATGCGCATCAATCTCAAAAATATGAAAAATCTCATCACTCCAGATCAACTCATTAGTTTGCCAGTCTAACGACCAGCTTCCAACCTGAGCAATATGCTGCGCCTCTATCAAAAGCTTTTTATTCAAACGTAAATTTTGTTCAGCTAGCGTACGCTCCAAATCATGCTTGTAGAGCAAATCCTGCATTTTTGCCAACTCGGCCAGCACGCTATCTTCTTGCTTGGGGGTTATTTTTATTGGCATAGAGAAATCTCCACTGCCAATTCTGGAAATATGCTGATATACCTCGTCTGCGCTAGCGCCCAATGTTGACCGCAATATTCGATAGGATCGCCATACAAAAAATATTGCCCACAATGTCACTAAAATAAAGACGGCACAAAAAAAAGATGAGACTGTTTTGGCATGATTCACCGCATTTAACGTACGGCGATCCATCATTAAGAACGTTTCGTTAATCGGCTTCATAATCTCAGACTTAGCCTGATGGTACTGACTGCTCAACAACATCTGAGCTGCCTTTAATCTATTTACTTCTGTATCTAGCGCCGCTGACTCTACAAGACGCATCGCCTCAAACTCCAAGGCCGTCAACTCATCTGAATACTGTTTTGCTGAGGCAAGTTTATCTAACTCATCTTTTGTAAACCCTGCAACACGCATCATATCCAAAAGCGCAACGCCTTTTCCATGAGCTGATGGTGCTGGTAGCTTACCTACAACAACCATATCCCAGTAAGAATTAAAATAGCCTTCAGGAAGAGGAATATCTCCATTACGAATATCTAAAATATTCTGAAAATAATCTTTATATCGTGCGTCGCCCGTTAACACGTAAGACCGAACCATCCGAGTGAGGTCATCTGAAGTCTGCCTTAGCTGTCCTGCTAACTGATAGGATACATAGCGTGATTCATGGGCATCGTCCAACTGTTTTTCGGTATAAACGTAGTAACCGAAAACAGAAAATACGCAGGCCAACACCAAGACAATAGACCATGTCTTATGGCGTAGAAAAGCTGATATTTTTTTAACATTAAGTCTCAAAATATCACCTAAAACGGCTAAATGCCACGACTGATAGAATACGAACTATGGTAAACAGAACAGCAAAAGTGCTGCGGATGCTGAGTATAATTATTGATCACTTTATGAAGTGTGCCATACATAGAAACCAGCCCCTTTTAAGGAATTCTTGTTTTATCATTGATTGAAACAATAACAAAACCCTTGGAGGCGGCTTCAAGACCCCACTCACTTAGTATGCTACTTTATTTAACTTTTCTTTGAACAAGGTTCAAGTAATACCCTCAATTTAACAAACTTAATTATGTTTATCAACAAAAAGTTGCTTACCTCTTGATATAAAGAAACTTTATCAAAACTTTCAAATCAACGCGCTCAATTACATCTATATCAATCTGTGCGATATTTAGCTTTATTGGGCGTTTAACCTTTAGATATATTCACCCAGATTTTGGGTATACAAAAACAAGCAACTTGTTATCTAATGGATGGCGAGCTTGGCTGGCAGACTTATATCAAGGTTTGTTATCAACGATAATAACGCCTCTCACTCAAGCCAAACAAATAAAAATCATACCGCGCTTATGATTTATTTTACTTATCAATTTAATTAGAAAGATAAACTTCACAAATAAACTCATCTCTCTATAATGGGTTCAACTACTTCTTGTCATATTACAGATTTAGGATTTATAGAACATCCAGAGCAGAAAAGCATCTGTATTAGATTTGAAACAAGAACATTATTAAGCGCAGACATTAAAGTGAATATAGTTAACGGAAAATTGATAGATGAACAACTGGTTACACTCAGCCAGCTAGGGGATGCGCAGGCTTTTGGCTTGTTAGTTGAAAAGTATCAAAATAGATTATATCGAGTCATCCTACGTATCATCAAAAATCAATCAGTCGTTGAAGACCTTGTACAGGAGTCGTTTATCAAGGCTTATCGCTCAATCGCTAATTTTAGGGGCGACAGTGCGTTCTACACTTGGCTATATAAAATTGGGCTTAATACAGCAAGAAACTATCTCTTCGATAAAAAGCGTCGCCCACAAATTGACAGCTCAATTGAGCTTGAAGATTTAGATAATCTAAGTACAGCATCAGATTTGTATAGCGCAGAGACGCCAGAAAGCGAGCTAAGGAACAAGCAGATTGCAAAAACAGTCAAGGCTTCAATTGATACATTATCGCCAGACTTAAAATTAGCCATCACATTAAGAGAAATCGATGGCTTAACTTATGAGCAAATTTCACTCACGATGGGTTGCCCGATAGGCACGACAAGATCGAGAATATTTAGAGCTAGAAATATTATTTCGGAAAAACTTAAACCCTTACTAAATACCAAGCAAGGACAACGCTGGTAACTTGAATATTGCTTTTTCTTGAATCTTAGCTTTTAGAGAATGGCACCTTTATTAATTAGGTAACTTACTAAACGTATTGCATCAAATCAACATGGCATAAATTTTAGTGGTGTTAAAGGTCGTCGTAAAGGTCGTCGTAATGTGACGTCCCTTCATTAAAAATGCCAATTTTTCACCTCAACAAAAAGGAGTTTTATCATGGATAGTGCACCATCTTCTACATCAGGAAAATGCCCAGTAATGCATGGCGGCAATACCACAACAAGTGCCTCAAGTATGGACTGGTGGCCTAAAGCACTTAACCTAGACATTCTGCACCAGCACGACAGCAAAACCAACCCGATGGGTGAAAACTTTAATTATGCTGACGAGTTTAAAAAACTAGACTTAGCCGCAGTTAAAAACGACTTAAAAGCATTGATGACAGATAGCCAAGATTGGTGGCCTGCTGACTGGGGTCATTATGGTGGTTTGATGATTCGTATGGCTTGGCATGCCGCGGGTACTTACCGCATTGCAGATGGTCGCGGAGGCGCTGGTACTGGTAGCCAAAGGTTTGCGCCACTTAACAGCTGGCCAGATAACGTAAATCTTGATAAAGCACGCCGTTTATTATGGCCGATTAAAAAGAAATACGGCAACAAACTCTCATGGGCGGATCTGATTGTATTGGCAGGGACTATGGCGTATGAGTCTATGGGATTAAAAGTCTACGGATTCGCAGGTGGTCGTGCTGATATTTGGCATCCTGAAAAAGATATTTACTGGGGTTCAGAAAAAGAATGGCTTGGCAACGCTCATCGCTATGACGGCGACAATCGTGAATCACTAGAAAACCCGCTATCGGCAGTGCAAATGGGCTTGATTTACGTAAACCCTGAAGGCGTTAATGGCACACCCGACCCACTGAGAACAGCACAGGATGTCCGTTTGACTTTTGCGCGCATGGCAATGAATGATGAGGAAACTGTTGCGCTGACCGCTGGCGGACATACTGTAGGTAAAGCTCACGGCAATGGAAACGCCAGTGTCATTGGCGCAAACCCAGAATCTGCTGATATTCATGAACAAGGCTTTGGCTGGCACAACCCAAATGGTACAGGTGTTGGTAGCGACACTGTCACTAGTGGTATTGAAGGTGCGTGGACGACCAATCCTACAAAATGGGATAACGGCTACTTCTACCTTCTATTCACTTACGACTGGGCGTTGAAAAAGAGTCCTGCTGGTGCATGGCAGTGGGAGCCAATCAACATTAAAGAAGAAGATAAACCTGTTGATGTAGAAAACCCATCGATTCGACACAACCCTATCATGACAGATGCTGATATGGCGATGATTAAGGATCCTATCTACAGAGAGATTTCTGAACGCTTCTATAAAAACCCAGACTACTTCTCAGAAGTGTTTGCACGCGCATGGTTTAAATTAACACATCGTGACTTAGGCCCTAAAGCTCGCTACCTTGGTGCAGATGTACCTAATGAAGATTTAATCTGGCAAGATCCAGTGCCAAAAGCTGACTACAGCTTAAGTGAGGCTGAAATTGCAGATTTAAAAGCAACCCTTTTAAATAGGGGGTTGAGTGTATCAGAGCTTGTATCTACCGCTTGGGATAGTGCTCGCACTTTCCGTGGTTCTGATTATCGGGGCGGTGCTAATGGCGCACGCATTCGTTTAGCGCCACAAAAAGATTGGGAAGGCAACGAGCCAGCAAGACTACAAAAAGTGCTTAGTGTGCTTGCAAACATTCAAGCTGGGTTAAGCAAAAAAGTAAGCATTGCAGACTTAATCGTCCTAGGTGGTACAGCTGCCGTTGAGAAAGCCGCGCGTGATGCAGGCGTGAACATTACAGCTCCATTTGCACCAGGCCGTAGTGATGCACCAGATGAAATGACAGATGCAGAATCATTTGCAGTGCTCGAACCCTTGCATGATGGATATCGCAACTGGCTGAAAGCTGACTACCTGGTATCTGCCGAAGAAATGTTGCTAGACCGCACGCAATTAATGGGCCTAACCGCGCATGAAATGACCGCTTTAGTTGGTGGTATGCGTGTACTTGGTACTAATCATGGCGGATCTAAACATGGCGTGCTGACTAATCGTGAAGGCGTATTAAGTAATGATTTCTTTGTAAACTTAACTGACATGAGTTACACATGGAAACCAGCGGGTAAAAACCTTTATGAGATTCGTGATCGCAAAACTGGTGCAATTAAATGGACGGCAACAAGAGTTGATTTAGTGTTTGGCTCGAATTCCATCCTTCGCTCTTATGCTGAAGTTTATGCACAAGATGATGCAAAAGAAAAGTTTGTGCAAGACTTTGTTAAAGCATGGACGAAAGTGATGAATGCAGATCGTTTTGACTTGAGTTAATCGCTATCTAGCTTAAACATTATCCGTCAATAAAAAGCAGTGGGGCAACCACTGCTTTTTTAATTTAATACCTTGATAATTTGGCACCTTGATATTACTTAGTGATATTACTTAGTTTTACAGGTATTAATCCCTAGTAAGGAATATGCCCCACAAGAACTAAACAACCCTGTTGCTAGCGGCAACAGCCCTAGCCAAGCCCACATAGGCCCATTACCAAATAAAACCCATGCAATCAGGGCAAGCCCAACAATAATTCTAAGCGCACGATCAACACCACCAACATTTGCTTTCATTTCATTTTCTCCTGTAACTTTTTATACAACGGCTAAGGATGCAAATTACAAATCAACAATTGCATGCATCGCTTACTACTGTCATGATTAACAACCCTACTATGTTTTTTAACATATCCTTTAAAGGTTATCTTTTATATGACTTAACGCCAGCCAATATAGTTTAATCGACAGCTTTAGCGCTTATGCATTGCTAACTTGATCAAATGCAGCAATCGCTTCAGCAGCATACATCAGCGATGGCCCCCCTCCCATATAAACTGCCATGCCAAGCGCCTCAAACACCTCTTCTTTACTTGCGCCTAGCCTGTTTAAAGCCTGAGTATGAAAACCAATACACCCATCACAATGCGCCGCCACACCAAGCGCCAAAGCAATTAACTCTTTAGTTTTTTTATCTAAAACACCATTTTTTGTAGCCGCTGACGCTAAATCGCCAAATGCTTTCATCAGATCAGGGGAGCCTGTCCGCAAACCCATCAGTGATGTAGAAATGTCTTTAGTGATATCTTTATAATTCTTGCTCATTGATTTACCTTAATTTACCCTTAAATATTTTATTTATTAATATAATATAATAATATATAGTATTGTTTGAGTTACATCAATTCAATCAACAATATTTTTAACACATAAATCACACTAAGTAGAACTTAGCGTTAAAAAGGAGACATCTCATGAAAAAAAATCTAATTATTAGCGCACTCCTCATACAGTGCTCTGCCTTAACCTACGCTGCTGAAAACGATCTAACCTTACAACAGCAATATTTAGAGGAAAGCCAAAAAACCGCGCAGGAATTTATGCAAATATTAGGCAAAACCCTTAAAACGCAAATAGAATCAAGCGGTATTGAAAGTGCGATAAGCGTATGCAAACAAGTCGCCCCTGCCATGGCTGAGCAATACTCTAATCAATCACGCACCGTAAAAAGAGTTTCTTTAAAACCTAGAAACCAATCTCAAGGGACACCAGATGAATGGGAAAGAAAAACGCTAGAATACTTTAACCAAGCACAAAAAGATGGGCAGCTACCCGCCAAAATGGAAGTAAGTTCGTTAGAAAAAACCGA
Organism: Methylotenera sp.; assembly: GCA_030682715.1. Taxonomy (GTDB): domain Bacteria; phylum Pseudomonadota; class Gammaproteobacteria; order Burkholderiales; family Methylophilaceae; genus Methylotenera. The sequence continues at coordinate 21,717 of JAUXNQ010000054.1, forward strand.
CTCTGGGCAAGTCTTTCGTTATATGAAAGCCATTCCTACACAGGCCATGTGTTTAAAATGTCATGGTAGTGAACAAGACATCAGTGCAAATTTAAAACAACTGCTTAAGTCTGAGTACCCCAACGACTTAGCCACAGGCTATTCATTAGGCGAAGTGCGTGGCGCAATTTCAATACAACACTTATTAAAATAAGATACCGTCTTACTTTCTTGTTATTCGCTCAAAGCCTCAAGCACATTCTTGCTTTTGGCTTCATCCACTTCTGTTTGTCTATTTCAGCTACTATCACCGCCAACAAGGAGACCTCTGCCGCCTCTAACTTTTTTCAAGAACATCTTTCATCTGCCGCCCAGTTCGAGGAAACAAAGAAACTTCTCTAAATTATGGCGTCCAGATTATCGACTCGTGAATGTATTCACGCTCGGCAATCAATTTGACCCATGAGAGGGGGCTTATTTGGTTATTCGAAAAAATGCCAGTTGCAAGGGTCATCACTGCGGTTATCATTGGCGGCAACAGCAGCAGCCACGCGGTTTCGCGCCAACCACGCGCTACGATATGCTCCGCTGGCCAGGCCTTTGGTATAGGCTTGAACCAGGCTCGCCAAAGGATAGGCAGAAAATAGGCGGCATTAAGCAGGCTGGATGTCCACAACACCCATATCGCCCAATCCATGCCAGCGGCCGATGCGCCGTCAATCAGCCATGCCTTACTGACGGCTCCAGCCGTCAGCGGCACGCCTATCATACCCAACGCACCGATTGTAAACGCGATGCTCGTCAACGGCATGCGCCGCCCAGCACCGTTCATTTCACTCACCTTGTGGATGCCAAGGGTTTCGGCGTAGTTGCCAGCGCAGAAAAACAGCGTGATTTTCATGATGCCCTGATGCACCAAATGCACCAGCCCACCGACAGTACCGATGGGGCCGAACAGCGTGACTCCCAGCACAATGTAGGACACTTGGCTCACCGTCGAGTAAGCCAGCCGCTTTTTCAGATCATCCTGAAATAGCGCACGAAAACTACCCCATACAATGGTCACCGCGGCGAAGATTGCCAGCGGCAACAACAGATCAAGCGACTGTGCGAATTCGATACCATACACTTCATAAACGATACGCACGATGCCAAAAGCACCTGCCTTGACCACAGCAACTGCATGCAACAATGCAGAGACTGGAGCTGGCGCTACCATCGCCTGCGGTAACCAGCCGTGTAGCGGCACGATTGCTGCCTTGACACCGACTCCAATCATCAGCAGTAGGAAGATGATCTGCAACTGACCGTCATATGCCGAGCCCAACGCCACAGCAATACCGGCATGAGCAAAGTCGGTATGTCCAAGCAGATGATGCAGCCAGACAATGCCAGTTAGCAGTACTGCACCGCCAATCAGTGTATATGCAAGATAGGTCATGCCACCGCGTATGGATGCTTCCGTGCCCCGATGAACAACCAGCGGAAAGGTAGCGAGGGTCAACAGTTCGTAAAAAACGAAAAAGGTAAAGAGGTTGGCAGCCATGGCAATACCCATGGTGGCCGTGACGCAAAGGCTGAAAAAACCGAAAAAGCGACTGCGACGCGGCGCGCCTTCAAGGTAGCCGATCGCATAAAGTGTGGTGAACAACCAGAGCACCGCCGATAGCGTGATGAACAACAGGCCAAGCGCATCCGCCTTGAAGGAAAGATTAAGACCTGGCAGCACGGCAAAGTGCACACCATAACTTTCCCCAGCCTGCACGCCCACAATCAGCAGCAAAACGAGAGCCAGTTTGACCAACGCACCAGACAGATTAAGCGTTGTGCGCAGCCCGACCCATGACTCTGGCAGCGTAAAGATAAGCAGACCTGGTATCAATGAAGAGGCCAAAACAGCCAATGGCAAGAGTTCGTTGAAAGTCATGTAACACCCACTAACTGCATCAACTCAACACCTCGCAAGCCCAGCAAAACACTGGCAGCCGCCAAGCCGAAAGCCGTCCATTCCAGCGTGCGCGGCACTGGCGTCACTACGCTGCCAGCAGGTGCCAGCAGAAATGCCTGGCGCAATACACGGAAAACATACACTGCCGCCAGCAAGCCGCCCACCAGAACCACAAATGCGATGACCCAGTGCTGCTGTGACAGCGCAAGCTCTATCAATTGCCATTTGGCGAGAAAACCAGCTGAAGGTGGCAGACCCATCAAGGTAATACCCGCCAGCCCGAAGGCAAACAGCGTGACAGGTAAACGCTCGGCAACCCCAGCCAGCCCCGCTACCATCTCCTGTCCAGTTGCCTTGATCAGCGTGCCCGCTGCCGCAAACATGGCGGCCTTGGCAAGACCGTGCGCAAATGCTTGCATAATGCCAGCCTGCAACGCGCCAGCACTAGCCAATAGCGGAAATATTAGAAACAGATAACCCAGTTGCGCCACGGTCGAATAAGCAATCAGCATCTTGAGGCGCTCGGCACGTATGGCCTGATAAGAGCCCCAGAAGACGGCCAGCGTACCCAGCAATGCAGGAAACCAGACAACCAGACTCGCCACTACTGTCAGGGACGAGAATGGCCCGATCCATAATCTAAGAACCAGATAGAACGAGGCTTTCACCACAACAGCAGACAACAGCGCTGATACTGGGGCGGGGGCGCCGCCATGCGCTGGCGGCAACCAGAAATGAAAAGGAAACAATGCTGTCTTGAGCATCAGCCCAAGCACCATCAAACCTCCCGCAATCCATACCAGATCAGGCGCGTCAGCGCCAATAAGCGAGACGAGGGTAACTGTAGAAACCGTTCCGTAGGTGCCGTAAATCAGTGCAACGCCGAGTAGATAAGCGCCAGAGCCTACCAGCGTGGCAAACAGATAGCGCAGCGCTGCCGCAATCTGTTGCGCGCCACCGCCAGCTGCGACCAGACCTACCGCTGCCAGGCCTAGCAGTTCGAGCGTGACATAGATATTGAACAGATCAGTCGAAAGAAACAGCGCATTAAGTCCTGCCAGCAGAAATCCGACAAGTGGCCAAAAATATGTCGTAGCTGGGTCATCTCGCTTGAAATAGGCATGAGCATAAACTGCCAGCGGCAGTGCGATGCACTGAGTTAGTAGCAGCATGGCTGCTGACAGCCCATCGGCTACAAGGTCAATGCCGAGCGGCGCGCCCCAGCCACCGACCGCATGCATCGCAGCCCCACTACCGACGATTTCCGCGGCAAGTGCAAAGGCGAGCCAAAGCTGTGCTGCCAATCCCACTATGGAGAGCCAAACTCCACGGCTGGGCCCCAACATAAAGGCTAAGCTGGCCCATAGCAGCGGCAACAGAATCAGCCAGACCATCATTCTTCATCATCCTGCGACAGCTCAAGTTTTCCTGTCAGCACATACAGTCGTCGCGCCAGCGCCAGTGCCAATGCCGTAGCGGCGACGGCAACGACGATGCCAGTCAACACCATAGCCTGCGGTACTGGGTCTGCAATACCGTTGCGCTGTGCGAGTGCGACTAGCACTAGAAATGTTCCGCTACCCATGATATTGAAGGCGAGGATGCGACGCAGAAGATGTCCGAGCAGCAACACGCCAGCGACACCCATCGCGAACAAAATTACGCCGACGCTGGCGAAAAGCAGCCCACCTGTCATGATGTTTCTCCGTCGTCACGCGAAAGGAGCAGAAAAAGCCCAGCAAGGATCAATCCCAGCGAGACCGTTAAGCCAGACTCAATCAGCAGAATCAGCGCACCTGCCTGTTCCAGCGGGTATTCGAGCAATGCCCCTTGCATCAGAGATACAGCGCCAACGGCAAGAAAGATCAGGAAACCACCAGCCAGCCCCAAGCGCAATTTCACGCCTGGCGATTGCCAACTGGGTAATAGTTCAGCTAGATGCAGCAGTACGGCAGCGGCAGCCAGCACGGCACCTGCTTGAAAAGCCCCGCCTGGACGGAAGCTCCCAGCCCACAGCAAGTAGACAGCAACCAAGATCATCAGGGGCACCACCAACTTTGCCAACGTCTGTAACACTGGATTCACCAAAGGTCGCACATCGACAGTTGCTTCGGCACTGATAGTTGCGTCCATACCAATAGCGAGAATGACGATCAGGGCGAGCAACAGTACGGCAATCTCCAGCAAGGTATCGTAGCCGCGAAAGTTCAACAGAACGGCGGTCACTGGATGCTCGACACCACTGGCAGTCAGATTGGTCGCGACCGCAGCATGCAACTCCACGCTTGCTGGCGCAAGATCATGCATGGCGCCGAGTAGCAGCACAACCAAGCAGACTGCACCGAGAACGACCAGCAGCCGCTTCATATCTTCTTCCGTTGCAGTGCACCGTAAGCATCGAGCAGCAACGCGCCAGTCAACCCAGCGCCGATGGCCGCTTCAGCCAGACCGATATCGGGAGCCAACAAACGCGTCCAAGCCAACGCCATCAGCAATCCGAAAGCGATGAACATGACGATAGCCCGATCCAGCCGCGTTGCATACAAGCTCCGCCATGCGCTCCAGACCATGGCTAGGGCAAGTAGCAGGTCGAATGCGAACTCGAGGCTCAATGTTTCTCCTTGCGCCAGGGTGCAACGCCAAGACTGTCGGCACGGCACGCAATAGCGTAGCTCACCCCTGCACTTGCCGCCAACGCCAAGGGCCAGATCAGCAACAATTTCAGAGAGCCTGCAAGCGTCTCGGCCTGTAGCGCGAGTCCGATCAGAACACAGCCGAGCCCCAAGTTATCAGCCTTGGCCAGAGCATGCAGGCGGCTATAAACATCGGGAAAGCGTAGCAGTCCCAGCGTACCAGCAAAATAGAAGAAAGCACCCGCAATCTGTAGCACAGCGCTGAGGATATCAATCATCACGGCCCCTTTGCCATGCTCGCCTAGCAAAGGCGATGCCGCCAATCGCTGCCAACAGTGCCAGTAGCAATGCGACGTCGACAAGCACCTGACCAGCGCCACCATATGCCAATAGCACCAACACACCCGTGCCAGTGCTACCGAACAGGAGCGCCGTCAGCATACGATCAGCCGCCGTCGGTCCGCGCGCAGCCGCCAGTAGTGCAACAATCAGATTGCAGAGCAGAAAAAACGCTATTGGAAGTTCGAACCCTGTCATCGCCCGACTCCAAAGAGTGCGCTGATGCGCGCCTCTAGCTCACCTGCCTCGGCCTCGATAGGCAGACGCTCATCCAGCACATGCACGCGCAACCGATCCTCTGCCAGCTCAACACTGAGTGTGCCCGGCATCAATCCAATCACGTTGGTCATGAGAACGCGCGGACCGCCTGCTGGCAGGTTCAATTGCAACTCCAGCACGCCTGGCTGCAGTGCCGCTCGGCCACGCAACGCCATCATGGCAACCTGAAATCCGCCGCGTACGGAATTCCTAAGAAAGAATAAGACAAAACTTGGTATTTGCCCCCAACGTAGCCGATGCACGGCAGGCGGCATCAATATCACGCTAACGCAAGTGGCAGTCACTACCGCAACAGCACCCAACCACCAGCCGTCGATACGACCCTCCGCCAGCACCCACCAAAGCACTGAAAACAGGAGGAAACGCAGGAGCAGACTGGGAATCATGATTCCCCAGTCATACTGAACTTAATAGGTGCCCTGACATAAAACACATCCACTACTTCATCGCACAAACGCTGGAACAGACACACAATATCGGCTGAGCTGCGGGCCATCATAACCATGATAGACTGCTTGACCAATTCAAAAAAGCGTGCTGAGTGTGTCTTACTGACATGACCAAAGCCCTGCGCTGCGGCAATCAAGGGGGCGCCAGACAAGGCCAGTATGCGTGCCTTCTGCAGCAACCGTTCACCTAAGGGAAAACCGCCGTGATGGCGATTACACTGAGTGAAAAATGTAAGCTGGTAACCCTGCATACCGATATCCTTATCAACCAATCAAGATGCTGATTCTGCTTACGCAAAACACCTAATCATCACAAAATTTACTGCCATGCCAATCTCAGGACATTAATTTCATCCAACGTGGAATGTTTCTTTTCAAAAGACAATCTACACATTCCGACCAACGCTTCGATTTCACCAAAAAAGTAACTGACCAACGTTCAAGCACTCTTCCAAATCAACATTTCTTAAATCTAAGGAATACGCAAAATACCATAACCGATCTCAGACAACTGCCGATGGTGTTGGATGCTCTATTTTTAAGCACGCTTCAGTTTAAGCACACTTCAAGATAAAGAAGAAATTTGTAGGCTCAAAAATTAGAAAACCATTATGACCGAGCAAAATGGGAAGCTTCTATTCATTTGAAGCAAGGATCATTTTAACTTGGTATTTTTGATTCATTATTTACATGGAATTTAGGTATTCTTTATTAAATAATATCATCAACACAAAAATAAAAGTGTAAACAAAAGAATAACCCCATGAATCATAGACTCATGGGGTTATTGTTTACACTTTTACTTCAGGTAAATTCTAAAAAGGAATATCATCCTCAAAATCATCAAAGCCTGACCCAGTTGGCGCAGGTTTTGCAGCGGGTGCTTGTCTTGCTTGACCTTGGCTAGACTGACCTTGGCTAGGGGATGCTTGGTTGTAATCACTATCACCGCCCTGATCCATGCCGCCGTCATAACTAGCATTTGAACCACCACCATCACGGCCACCTAGCATTTGCATTTGATCTGCAATAATTTCAGTCGTATAACGATCTTGACCTTCCTTAGTTTGCCATTTACGTGTTTGCAAACGGCCTTCAACATATACAGGACGACCTTTTTTAAGGTACTCGCCTGCAATTTCAGCCAATTTACGATACATGACAATATTGTGCCATTCAGTACGCTCTTGTTTAGCGCCTGATTTATCTTTCCAATTATCAGTTGTTGCAATACTAAAGTTACATACAGCCTCGCCGTTTGGCATATAGCGCACTTCTGGATCGCGACCAAGATTTCCAACCAATATCACTTTATTTACTGATGCCATGTTTACCCCCTCAACAATTGATACACTTGGGAGTCATCCCAATCATACGATTTATCTATTTTCAATATTACAGTACGCTCTTGCGGCAACACTGCGGCCTCTATTACACCAGCCAACTTGGTAAGTTTGCTTTTCACACTTTCCACCATCTCCGCAGTCATCTGCTCTGCTGAGCCTTCCATGGTGTACATTTTGGTTCTAACCGCGAGTGGCGCTTGCATTGAAAATGCTAATAATAGCCATAAAAACATCATCACGCCACAAAATATAAACACACTCGCAAAGCCGTAAATGTGTGAAAGGTATCCACCAAATGCCCCGCCTACAAAAATGCCTAAAGACTGCGCAGTATTATAAACGCCCATGGCAGTTCCTTTGGCGGCAGCTGGTGCAATTTTGCTGATTAATGACGGTAGTGAAGCCTCTAGCACGTTAAAAGCCACAAAATAAACAGTGAGAGATGCAACAATACCCCAAAAGTAATTGATGGAAACCGAGAACATCAATTGCGCCAATAACATCATGGCAATAGCGGCAACAAATACCCGTTTCATTTGCGATTGTTTTTCAGCATAAATAATGGCGGGCACCATCATTACAAAAGACGCCAGCACGATAGGTAAGTAGATTTGCCAATGTTGGTTTTCATGCAGTCCGCTTGAGCTTACAATGGCAAATGGCACCACCACAAACATCGCCATTTGTGCTGCATGCAGGGCAAAAATACCGTAATTCATTCGTAGTAGCTGTTTATTTTTAAGCACATCTTTTAATCTGGCAGGTGTGGCGCTAGCATCAGAATGATAATGACTATGCACAGGGTTCGGCACAACGAAACGCACCACTGCAATAGCAGCCAAGGTCAGCACGCCAGTTAGTGCAAAAATACCTGGTACGCCTATCCACTGATTAAGAATCGGGCCGCCAACCAAAGATAATGAAAAAGCAATGCCGATGGTCACACCAATGGTCGCCATTGCTTTAGTGCGATGCTCATCGCGTGTTAAATCTGCCACCAAAGCAGTCACGACAGCAGAAACAGCACCCGCCCCCTGTAAAGCACGGCCAAGAATAATCCCTTCAATACTCGTGGCCAGCGCGGCGACCAAGCTACCAATTGCAAAAATAGCCAAACCCAGATAAATCATTGGTTTACGGCCATACTTATCAGATGCCATGCCAAATGGAAGTTGTAATAAGGCTTGAGTTAACCCATAAGCACCTAATGCTAACCCCACCATAAAGCTACTGGGCTTATCTGGTAAGGTAGACGCATAAATAGCAAATATCGGTAAAATCAAAAACATACCAAACATGCGCAGGCCATAAATAGACGCCAAACTTAAAGTTGCGCGCCTTTCTGCTGGAGTCATATTGTCGGAAGAGAGGTGTTGCGATGAAGACATGAAAAATAATTAAGCTAAATGCGTAAAAGTAGGTATATTAGCAGGTTGCCTTCATGTTATCCCGAATGTTTCATAAAATTGCCTATGACCAATCGTCTTTTTGCTTAGATTCAAGATTGAGATACAAGCATTTGCTAACATGCGGTCAAGTAATACGGCACACCTCTTTCACAAATATTACCTGCAACATAAAATACTACGTCATCATGACGACGTTTTATCAGACTCATAGGTAAGCAAAAGTACAATGGATTTAGCTATATGGATTTAATTCGTATTCGCGGTGCGCGCACGCACAATTTAAAGAATATTTCACTGGATATTCCACGCAATCAACTGGTTGTGATCACTGGTTTATCTGGCTCTGGCAAGTCTTCGCTGGCTTTTGATACTTTGTACGCAGAAGGCCAGCGCCGTTATGTTGAATCGCTTTCTGCTTACGCGCGTCAATTTTTGGCACGCATGGATAAACCTGATGTCGATTTGATTGAAGGCTTATCACCCGCAATTTCTATTGAGCAAAAATCAACCTCACACAACCCACGCTCCACGGTTGGCACCGTCACTGAAATCCACGATTACCTGCGCCTGTTATACGCGCGAGCTGGCGATCCAGAATGTCCAGAGCACGGCAATAAGCTAGAAGCTCAAACCGTCAGCCAAATGGTGGATAGCGTACTTTCCCTGCCTGAAGACACCAAGCTAATGATATTAGCGCCTGTAGTTTCTAACCGCAAAGGTGAACAAATTGACCTGTTTGAAGAACTTAAAGCACAAGGCTTTGTAAGGCTACGTGTTGACGGAAAAATCTATGAAGTAGATGCGTTGCCGCAACTAGCCAAAACCACTAAACACAATGTCGATGTAGTGGTTGACCGTATTAAAGTTAAAGCGGATATGAAGCAGCGAATTGCTGAATCTTTTGAAACTGCATTACGTTTAGCCGAAGGTAAAGCCATTGCCGTGGAAATGGACACAGACAAAGAGCACCTGTTCTCTGCCAAATTTTCATGTCCGCTATGTGATTACTCACTTGCAGAACTAGAGCCGCGCCTATTCTCTTTCAACAATCCAATGGGCGCATGTCCAACTTGTGATGGCTTAGGCAATATCAATTTCTTTGACCCTAAACGGGTGGTTGCTTTCCCACATTTATCATTAGCGGCAGGCGCAATTAAAGGCTGGGACAAACGCAACCAATTCTATTTCCAGATGCTGGCAAGCTTGGCAGCTCATTATCAATTTGATTTAGACACGACCTTTGAAAAACTGCCAGAGCCCATTCAAAAGATATTACTTAACGGCAGTGGCAAAGAAGAAATTGCGTTTAAATACCTGAATGAACGCGGTGTGTTTTATCAAAAAAACCATACGTTTGAGGGCATTTTAAATAATTTAAAACGTCGTTATCACGAAACAGACTCACAGACCGTGCGCGAAGAGCTAGCGAAATATCTCAACTCACAAAGCTGCCCAGACTGCGCAGGCACACGCTTACGCAAAGAAGCGCGCCATGTAAAAGTGGGCAATAAGAACATCCATGAAGTATGCCAAGTGCCACTAAAATTAGCGCTTACTTTCTTTGATACGCTTGAACTAACAGGCGCAAAACTAGCGATTGCAGATAAGATTGTAAAAGAGATTAGCAACCGCCTAAAATTTCTCACTAACGTAGGGCTTGAGTATTTATCATTATCCCGCTCGGCTGAAACCCTTTCAGGCGGTGAAGCACAGCGCATCAGGTTAGCATCACAAATCGGCAGTGGCTTAACTGGTGTCATGTACGTGTTAGATGAGCCGTCAATTGGCTTGCATCAACGTGATAACGACCGCTTACTCGACACGCTCAAACGTCTACGTGATATTGGCAACAGCGTCATTGTAGTAGAGCATGACCAAGATGCGATTATGGCGGCAGATTATGTCGTTGATATTGGCCCTGGCGCAGGCGAGCATGGCGGGCGTATTGTGGCTGAGGGCACACCAACGGAAATTAAAGAGAATGTAAATTCTCTTACAGGCGAATATTTAAGCGGTAAACGCCAAATCACCTATAACAAAAAACGTACAGCACCAGACCCAGAACGCTGGCTTAAAATGAGCCATGCAACTGGCAACAACCTCAAAGATGTTACCTTAAAGCTCCCTGTTGGCTTGCTAAGCTGCATCACGGGTGTTTCTGGTAGCGGAAAATCTACCCTAATTAACGATACGCTTTATCGTATCGTTGCACAGCACTTATACGGCAGCAGTACAGAACCAGCGCCTTACGGTGAAATTGACGGCTTAGCATTTTTTGACAAAGTGGTCGATGTAGACCAAAGCCCAATTGGGCGCACCCCACGCTCCAACCCTGCCACATACACGGGCTTATTTACACCGATTCGAGACTTGTTCGCAGGTGTTCCAGAAAGTCGCGCGCGCGGTTACGGCCCAGGGCGCTACTCCTTTAACGTAAAAGGCGGCCGTTGCGAGGCGTGCCAAGGCGATGGTGTACTTCGTGTTGAAATGCATTTCTTGCCTGACGTTTATGTGCCATGTGACGTATGTAAAGGCCAACGCTACAACCGTGAAACACTTGAAATTCAGTTCAAAGGTAAAAATATCCATGAAATTTTAGGGATGACCGTAGAACAAGCTCACGCCTTTTTCAATGCACAGCCTGTCATTTCCAGAAAACTACAAACCTTGCTAGATGTTGGCTTAGGCTACATTACGCTGGGTCAAAGTGCAACAACACTATCGGGCGGTGAGGCGCAACGCGTTAAGCTTGCGCTCGAGCTAAGTAAGCGCGATACAGGTCGTACGCTATACATCCTAGATGAACCAACCACAGGCCTACATTTTGCGGATATTCAATTATTACTCGATGTGATCCATCGCTTGCGCGATGCAGGGAACACCATTGTGATTATTGAACATAATCTTGATGTGATTAAAACAGCAGACTGGATTGTAGACATGGGTCCAGAAGGTGGTGATGGCGGCGGCATGGTGATTGCTGAAGGCACACCTGAAGAAGTCGCAGAAAGCAACGTCAGCTATACGGCTAAATACTTAAAGTTAATGCTTTAGTACACAAAAATACTGATTAGCGTCCATGCTAATCAGTAATTATAGATTTACAATTTAACTACAGCCTATGATTAAAAACTGATTAAGAACGCTTAAACCCTTGCAGTACCCAGCTCATCTCAATCACTAAATCATCGCATTAGCCTCGGCTAAAAAGCCACGATAACGCTCAATCGATGCAAGCCATTCATCACTATAAATATTCAAGCGCGACATAATGTCGGCATCAAGACTCTTCGCAATAACATCAGCAGCATCTCCCCGCTCCAAGCCTTGTGCGATATGTACCGCCACATAAACCACCAGTGATATCTCACATGCAGCTTTGTCCATAGGCGTTGCATAATAACGTAGCGCACGCGCAATTTCCTGTGGGAAGCTCCATCGAATCGCAAGCTCTTCACCAATCTGACAATGATCTAAACCAAGCACCTCACGTTCTACGGCCTGTCGCCTCTCTGCGCTTACATCAACACACAAAACATCTACTTCAGCCGAAGTAACAGGGAACACCAAGTGAATCAATAAATCACCAATGTTATGCAACAACCCTGCTATATATGAAATCTCTGCATCGTTACCCAATTGCTTTGCAATTTCACGGCTAATGCTCGCAGAAATTAAACTATGGCACCAAAATCTTTTTAAATCCAAGCCAGGGACATTAGCAATAGCCCCAGCAATACCGCATGCAACGACCAAAGAGCGAATCTTGGCTAGCCCTAAAATCGCAACCGCATCGTCAATATTTTTAACCGCACGGGTGACACCATAAAAAGATGAGTTAGCCATTTTAAGGACTTTAGCGGCGATCACCGCGTCTTGCTCAATAGTACTAGCCAATAGATGAATATCGACATCATCACTATTGAGCATCCGCATCACCTCATGCACCACCTTAGGCAAGCTAGGTAAGCTAATAATCGAATTAAAAAAATCCTCTATAGGTCTCATACATACTCTCTCAATATTAACGACTAGCTAGACTGAAATTAAGACCATCATTGAACACAACCACTAGGGCACTGGCACCATATGCATTCTTGCTTGTATCGTTGCAGTGCGTCTATTAAGATAACGCGTGTACTGGTGTTTATCGTAAAAGCGAGGGTTAGGAATCATCGCAGCCAACCTTGCCGCCTGCCCCTTGCTTAAGCGCGCTGCGCTAGTTTTATAATAATGTCTTGCAGCCGCCTCTGCACCAAACACACCATTACCCCACTCGATCACATTGAGGTAAATTTCTAAAATACGCCGCTTAGACATGGTCTTTTCTAGCATGATGGTAATAATCGCCTCTTGCCCTTTGCGCCAAGGTGTTCTTTTGGTGGATAAAAACAAATTCTTTGCTAACTGCTGGCTAATCGTAGAACCACCCGCCACGATCTTGCCTTTTTTCAGGTTTTTCTCATATGCTTTTTGTATGCCATCCCAATCAAAACCCTCATGATCAAGAAACTTTGCATCCTCTGAAGCAATTACAGCTCGCTTGAGATGATTCGATATTTTTTCATAATCTACCCACTTATGCTTAAGCGTAGCCTCTGGGCGATCCTCTTGAATAATTGCTAACCGATCTTCCATAAAAGCGCTAGAAGAAGGGTTGAATTTAATCCACCAACAAATGTGCAAAAATATCCAAACCTGATACAACAGCACAAAAGCCATAAAAAGCACGAAAGCACGTGCTAAATACCCACCAACACGCAAAGGCGATGCATTCGATTTATTATTCATCAACCAAGTGATCATATTGCAAGCGCCCTTATTTTATCCATCACAGGCTTTGTATCAGGATGCACACCACGCCACAAATAAAACGCCTCAGCGGCTTGCTCTACCAACATACCTAAACCATCTGCCACTTGCGCACCATTACGGCGTGCTTGCGCCATAAAAGGCGTTTCTCGACCATACATCATCTCGTAAGCAAGACAATTTTCAGCATATACCGTGTCAGGAATTGGCAAAACAGAATCAGTTAAGCCTGTTGACGTACTATTAATGACTAAATCAAACGTTTGTTCATCCAACTCATCAAAACGCTTAGCCATACATACAGTATCACTGTTAGTGGAATCAATAATCTCAGAAAGAATTCTTGCAGCATTTTCAGCTTTAGCAAAAGTACGATTTGAAATGACGATAAGACTAGGATTTGCTTCAACCAAGGGCTGTAGCACACCAAATGCGGCACCCCCACTACCCAGCAAAAGTACTCTCTTGTGTCGAATATCAAACTTTAAGTTCTTGGATATATCGTTAACTAGCCCTAATCCATCTGTATTATCAGCAACTACCGCACTACCCTCACTAAATATAAGGGTGTTTGATGCGCGAGCTCTGTCAGCACGTGGATTGGCTATCCCGTTTTTAGTTGCAAATATTAACGCCTCAAACTTAAATGGCACAGTGACATTCAAGCCCTTATAACCTTCCGCTATTAGCGCTCTTACTGTGTCATCAAAACCATCTATTGGCGCAAGAATACGCTCATAAGTCATGGCCTGCCCTGTTTGTTGAGCAAAAGCATCGTGAATTATGGGAGATTTGCTATGCGCAATTGGATTACCCACCACTGCATAACGGTCAACACGATTTAGTGGTTTAACGTGGATATCGGTCATTGATTAGTTAGTCCAAGGCAAGCCAGCGTGCTTCCAACCATTGATAAGCGTACGCTGCTTTTGCTCATTACTCGCGCCCTCAAATCCCTCAAGCACGTTATAAGCATGTTGATACCCTAAAGATTCAGCTACCAAGGCTGCATTGTGAGAGCGCCCACCAGTGCGGCATAAAAACAAAATTGGAGAGTTTTTATCTACATTCTTTTGATTAAGTTGCGCCTCTAATTGAGCAGCAAAGTCTGGATTAGCCACCATGCCAGGGTAAAACGCCCACTCAACATGTAACGCAGCAGGCACACGACCAACCAACTCCAACTCTGCTTTAGTGCGTACATCCACCAACTGCGCACCCACATTCGCCTGCAAAACCTCATAAGCCTCTTGCGGTGTTAATTCACCAGCATATGGCAAGCGTTTTTCAATTGCTCGCCTCTCTGCGAGCGCTAAAATTTCCTGACTATCACTCATGATGCATTCATCCTTAATTACATGACCAAAAACAATCTGTTAACACCTTTTTCTTACACCATTACTGCCGTTCGAATTATAATAAACCATCTTTACGTTTACGCTTAAACCTGTTGACAGAAACCTCGTCAACAACGCACATTTGCACTATTTTAGTGCACTAAATAATGAAATGCATTAAATTGGGGCGTTAATTTAATGCATTATTTATTTACCCTCTAAAATTCAAGCGTTTAACGCTTTCCAGATTGGCACGTTTCCTGCTAATCTTCTGAGTTGAATTTTTACTTGTTTTATTTTAACCCACACCACCATAGGAGATTCTAATGTCAGTGGAAAATGTAATGAAATTGGTAATCGATAACGACATTAAATTTGTTGATTTTCGTTTTACCGATACACGCGGCAAAGAGCAACACGTAACAGTGCCAGTATCGCACTTTAATGAAGACAAATTTACTGAAGGCCACGCATTTGATGGTTCTTCAATCGCTGGCTGGAAAGGTATCCAAGCATCAGACATGCAATTGATGCCAGATCCAACAACTGCGAACATCGATCCATTCATGGACGAGCCAACATTGGTATTAACTTGCGACGTTGTAGACCCAACTGATGGCAAAGGCTACGACCGTGACCCACGTTCATTAGCAAAACGTGCTGAAGCTTACTTAAAATCAAGCGGCTTAGGTGACACAGCTTATTTCGGTCCAGAACCAGAGTTCTTCATTTTTGATAGCATCCAATGGGATGTTTCAATGAACGGTAGCTCAGTTCGCATCAACTCTGAAGAAGGCGCATGGGCGTCTGGTGAGAAATTTGAAGGCGGCAACACAGGTCACCGTCCAGGGGTAAAAGGTGGCTACTTCCCAGTGCCACCAGTCGATTCATTGCACGACATCCGCTCAGCAATGTGTACAACACTTGAAGCAATGGGCGTACCTGTTGAAGTACATCACCACGAGGTTGCTACTGCCGGCCAATGTGAAATTGGTACTAAATTCAGCACATTGACACAACGTGCAGACTGGACTCAAATTCAAAAATACGTGATTTTGAACACGGCTCACGCTTACGGTAAAACAGCGACATTCATGCCAAAACCATTCGCTGGCGATAACGGTTCTGGTATGCACGTTCACCAATCAGTATGGAAAGATGGCAAAAACTTGTTTGCTGGTAACGGCTACGCAGGCTTAAGCGAATTCGCACTTTACTACATCGGCGGCATTATCAAACATGCTCGTGCATTGAATGCGATTACTAACCCAGGTACGAACTCATACAAACGTTTGGTTCCACACTTTGAAGCACCAGTTAAATTAGCTTACTCAGCTAAAAACCGTTCAGCTTCTATCCGTATTCCTTTTGTGCATTCTGACAAAGGTCGCCGTGTTGAAGCGCGCTTCCCAGATCCAATCGCTAACCCATACTTGGCATTCTCTGCATTGCTAATGGCTGGTTTAGATGGCGTACAAAACAAGATTCACCCAGGTGAAGCAGCCACTAAAGATTTGTACCATCTTCCACCAGAAGAAGATGCAAAAATCCCAACAGTATGCTCATCACTAGAACAAGCGCTTGAAGCACTTGATGCTGACCGTGAGTTCTTAACTAAAGGTGGCGTATTTACTAATGACTGGATCGATGCATACATTGCATTGAAAATGGAAGAAGTAAACAAAGTACGTATGACACCACACCCAGCTGAGTTTGGTTTGTACTACTCTTGCTAAGCAATTGTTGTTAGTTTAATACTGTTTAAAAGGGCGATTTACTCGCCCTTTTTATTTTTCTGCGCATATACAACACCAGCAACTATTACTCTCTATTATTGCCACACTTATATCAGCGTCAACCTAATACAATTTGCATTCGTTAAATAATCACTTGTTAACAACACCGCCAAGCATCATCGATGTTGCCTTATTTAATCAACTCTAATAAACTCACCACATGAAAAAACACTTATTCTTATCACTGATTGCCATTACGCTCTCAAGCCATGCATTTGCTGAAATTTATAAGCGTGTAGATGCCGATGGTCGAGTAACTTACTCAAACATCAAAAGCAAGGGGGCTACGCGCCTTGAGCTAGACCCTGATACCAATGTGACATCCAATGAGCGCGCCAAGGCAGGCAACACAAATGCAACAAGGCGCAGCCCAACGCCTGAAACGTTTCCTAGAGTAGATGCCAACACTCAAAATCAACGTGATAACAAACGCCGAGAGATTTTACAAAACGAACTTGAAGCAGAAAAACAAGCACTTGATGAGGCTAAAAAGGCTTATGCAGAAGGTGAATCTAACCCAGAAGTTTACAAAACAGCAACAGGTCAAACATTTAGGAATGTTCCAAAATTTGAAGAGAAAATGAAAAATCTACAGGAAACTGTCGATAATCATAAAAAGAATATTGAGCTTTTGCAAAAAGAGTTAGATTCATTACGCTAATTTACTGCAAATAAATCCATCAACACAACCAGCGCTGCACCTAAATGGGGCGGGTCTGGTTTTTTTGTTTTCCAATACTGCTATACTAATCACATTAAAATTTAATCATTCACTCATTAAAACAATGAATGAATTTAGCGCACATTAACATGAAAAAATAATTTAACATTTAAATTCAACAAGTTAAATTGCCCACTAAATAGCACCACCAAGTTTTATCAATTAATCCATAAGCCATATCAAAACTGGTCTATCTCTTGCTTATGATAAGTCAATCAATAAAATGACGAGTGAAGCACTATTATGGTTCAACCAACGCCAGACCACTTTGCTGGACTAGAGCATTTAGCAACAGCAATCATCTTGCTAGATGACTGTCGTGTTGCCTATGTTAATCCTAGCGCCGAAGTTATTTTTGCGTTTAGCGCAACTCAGATTATTGGCCAACATATCAACGAGGTATTCCCAGATTGCGAAATACTCATGCTCGCAATCAACAATGCAATTAAAGAGCAAAGTCCATTTCGTGAGCATGAGTTTACCATTAGCACCCATAGACAAAACTCATTTGCGGTCACTTGCACAGTCACCCCTATAGAGTCATCCGTAGCTAATCTAATACTAGAATTCCAACCTATGGATGCTCAGTTAAGAATCGCCCGTGAAGAACGCATGCTGATTCAACAACAAGCCAATGCAGAGCTACTACGTAACTTAGCACATGAAATCCGCAATCCACTAGGTGGCCTCCGTGGTGCAGCGCAATTGCTAGAACACGAACTACCATCCCCTAGTTTACGCGAGTATACGCAAGTCATTATTAAAGAAGCAGACAGATTGCAAGCGCTGATGGATAGGCTTTTAATCCCACATCGGGTACCAAAGTATCAACCAACCAATATACACGAAGTATTAGAACGCGTTCGCAGCCTACTACTGGCAGAATCTCCACGTAGCATACTCATCAAACGTGATTACGACTTAAGCCTACCAGAACTAATAGGTGACCGTGAAAAACTCATCCAAGCTGTATTAAATATTGCACGCAACGCAGTACAAGCGATGCAATCAAACAAAACGCCTGACAGCCAAATTACCTTCAGGACACGTGCTGAAAGACAAGTGACACTCGCCAGAAAACGCTATCGCGTTGCAATTAAATTAGAAATTATCGACAACGGCCCAGGGATTCCTGCGGATATACGTGACCGCATTTTTTACCCCTTAGTATCAGGTAGTGAAGGCGGTACAGGCCTAGGTTTAACACTCGCTCAGACATTTGTAACGCAACATCATGGCATGATTGAATGCGAGAGTGTGCCAGGAAACACAAGGTTCACAATTTTGTTACCCATAGAAACTACAGCAGTCAAACCTGCTACAAAAATGCAATAAATAGTATTTACATTCACAGTTAATGACCGCTCCTGACTTTGTAGGAGCGGTCATTGACCGCGAATAACACGATAGGATGAAGAAATGAAACCAATTTGGATTATTGACGACGACAAATCAATTCGCTGGGTCTTTGAAAAGGCATTAGCCCGCACAGACCTAGCGTTTAAGACATTCCCGTCTGTAGTTGATGCACTCAATGCACTTGATCATGAGCAACCACAAGTCGTTGTAAGCGACATCCGCATGCCAAATGGTTCAGGCTTAGACCTACTAAGCGAAATGAAGCGTCGATATCCAGATATTCCTGTGATTATCATGACGGCTTATTCTGATCTTGAAAGTGCAGTTGCAGCTTTTCAAGGTGGCGCCTTTGAATACCTCGCAAAGCCTTTTGATGTTGACCAAGCCATCGACATTATCAAACGTGCTGTAGAAGAAAGCACCAGACAAGCCTCAGAAAATGGTTTTAGCTCAGTCGCTGAAGATACGCCAGAAATCATTGGGCAAGCCCCTTCCATGCAGGAGGTATTTAGAGCAATCGGACGCTTAAGCCGCTCACATGCTACAGTTTTAATTAACGGTGAATCTGGTAGTGGTAAAGAACTGGTTGCACGCGCACTCCACCGCCACAGCCCACGTGCAGATAAGCCTTTTATAGCCATTAACACCGCCGCTATTCCAAAAGACTTATTAGAGTCTGAGCTATTTGGTCACGAGCGTGGTGCATTTACAGGCGCAGCGGCTGGCAGACGTGGCCGCTTTGAACAAGCTGACACTGGCACTTTGTTTTTAGATGAAATTGGCGACATGCCAGCAGACCTGCAAACCCGCCTATTGCGTGTGCTTAGTGACGGCCAATTTTATCGCGTAGGTGGTCACCAGCCGATTAAAGTCAATGTACGCATTATTGCTGCCACCCACCAAGATTTAGAAGAACGCGTCAAAAGTGGTTTATTTCGTGAAGACTTATTTCACCGCTTAAATGTAATTCGTCTACGCTTACCCGCACTACGTGAGCGCCGTGAAGACATCCCGCTACTCATTAAGCATTTTCTACAACACAGTGCTACTGAACTTGGCGTTGAAGCAAAGCAACCCTCTGTTGCAGCACTTAAATATCTTAGTGCTGTTAATTGGAGCGGAAACGTTCGCCAGCTAGAAAACGTATGCCACTGGCTTACGGTAATGGCGCCTGGTCAAAATATTGACATTGCAGACTTACCGCCAGAGCTAAAACAAGACAGTAGCAAATCAAGCACAAATGACTCTTGGCAAGAAGCACTTGCCGCAGAAGTAACAGATGCACTCAACCGTGGCGAGCAAAATGTATTAGAAACCCGCACGCAAATTTTTGAGCGGATTTTAATTGAAAAAGCACTAGAACATACTCATGGCCGAAGAATTGAAGCCGCTAACCAACTAGGAATGGGGCGAAATACGCTCACCAGAAAAATTCAGGAACTAGGGATAGAAGAGTAAGTTAATTTAAAATTGAAGGCGCAGCGCAGCTATCTACTACGGATAGCTGTGATACCTTTGTACCACAGGCACTCCGATTTGCTAAGTGCTGAAGCACTTGCAAAGTCGTATGTAGGAGCGGCTAGTAGCCGCGAACAAACCTATCAAATTGAAACAGTGCTGATTTATTGTATCGTCAGGTTAAGTTTCACCATCGCATTCGCGGTCGGTGACCGCTCCTACATGTGATTGAATGGGGATCATAGCGCCTGATTTTTTACGCGTAATATGGGAAATGAACTTTGCTTATTGGCATCAATGAATGAATGGGGTCATGGAATGAATGGGGTCAATGAATGGGGTCAGACACGATTATCAATGAATGGGGTCAGACACGATTATTGCTCACTCAATTTGGCCTACCCACTCCCTTAGATACCGCCAGCCGATTACTTAACAAAGCAATTGTCGCCTTAAATTTATCACCGCCCAATGCCCATCCTTTATGCACACTCTCGCGTATATTGATTAAATCATCTTTCTCGATTTCCGTATTAAACAACGCCTGATAGCGCGTCTGCCGCC
>JAUXNQ010000063.1 GCA_030682715.1 Methylotenera sp.
GCAGGTGCGCCGCTAGCAGCTCCCATGTGTGGTCATTGATGTCATGTCTTCTCAATGCTGATGTGGTCATTAATTTGGACTTCGTTGTTGCGAAGTCTTGATTATCTCATAATTTTTCAATCTCGTGACGACACTATCTAAACTAAAACGCTTAAATTTGAGCGCTCTGATTAGACTACACACTAGCTTATATAAACTAGCGTGGCGCTTATTTCTTTGGTGCAGGCTTATTAGGTATGATGGTAGAACCTGACACCACCACTACTTTTTTATCCTGTTTAGGCTTTTTTGTCTCTTTGTTTTTATGTAATTGTCCTTTTGCCATGATACTTCTCCTAAAATGTTCAACATCAAACTGATTCATCACGAATTAAACACTACGCGCCTAAACGTATTCAGATAAGTTTGATTAATATATTGGGTTGGACTTGTGTCATCCCCAATGGTTTCATCATAGACTGATACGCAAATATAGGTGGATTATTTTAGATAAGGACATGTTAAACATGCGCCTATCAACTGGAGGTGTCAAAAAAAATCAAAAGACAAATGTGTGAAACTGGCCTATGGCCATTATTGAAACCAATTAAATTGGTCGGCGTGGAGAGATTCGAACTCCCGACATCCTGCTCCCAAAGCAGGCGCGCTACCAGGCTACGCTACACGCCGAAGGCCAGCACTATACTGCTAAGTGGCATACCAGTCAACGATTACCGTCTGGTTTACATGGCGCACAAGAACCCACCTAAGCTTGCATACTAAGTTTGTATAAGGTTTGCATCAAGCTCATATCAACATAGTCAATTAAAATAATAGTCAGTATTTTTAAAACGGCACTCGGAACTTAACTTATAAGCCTGCTAGACCGCTTCTTCAATCAGTTAGTTTTTCCCACTCGCCATTGTGCATTAAGCAGGCGATCTTGGCGCTCGGTACCTAAACGTTTAATAAAAGTACAAGCCTGCCGATGGATAGTCACGCCCCTATCGCATGTTACGTAGCCAACAATCGTATCTGGGAAAGCTGGCTTGCAACATTTTGCCATATTGGTCTGTAAATTACCGATACCCTCTATCGTCACTTCTGTTGCCGTTAACTGTGCTGGTGCTTTTCTCACAGCAACATGACTGGTCTTCTCAACATGTTTTGGGTTCATCACCTCTTGGATAGCCGTAGCGATTTGGTGATCACTCACATCACCACGACCAATCGCATTTAAAAAATCTTCCAGCTTATTAAAGTGCAATTTCTGGGCGAGCTTTTCCTGATTCACATCGCCCACGCCTGAGCGATGTAGCTCTTTATCTAACTTTGCTCGGCCTTGCGTAATATTTTCTTCTACGAGCTGGTGTTTAAACCAATGCCTAACCTTAGCGCGCGCACTGGCGCTTTTTAAATAGCCAAGCGTCGGGCTTAACCAATCACGGCTAGGAGCACCAAGCTTAGTCGTTAGAATTTCTACCCGTTGCGCGTTCTGTAGTTTATAACTGAGCGGTACGATATGCCCATCCACTTTAGCGCCACGTGTGCGGTGCCCTAAGTCAGTATGTAAGGCGTAGGCAAAATCAATAGGTGTGGCGTCTTTGGGTAAATCAACAACTCGCCCTTGCGGGGTAAACACATACACATTATCCTGAAACAATTCAGTTTTGAACTCTTCAAGGATGTCGCCGCTGTCTTTGGGCGCCTCTTTCCATGCCAATATTTGGCGTAACCAAGCGATTTTTTCATCCAGCACGATGTCCGACTTACCGCCTTCTTTATAGCGCCAATGCGCAGCCACGCCAAGCTCGGAGTATTCATGCATTTCGAAAGTCCGAATTTGCACCTCTAATGCCAAGCTTTCTGGGCCACTTACCGCGGTATGTAGTGAGCGATAGTTGTTACTTTTAGGGCGTGCGATGTAATCATCAAACTCACCAGGGATAGCTGGCCATAAGGCTTGCACCAAACTAAGCGCGGTATAGCAGTCTTTCACATCCTCCACCAAAATCCGAACCGCACGTACATCGAACAACTGCTCAAAATCAAGATTTTTGCGCCGCATTTTGTTAATAATGCTGTAGATATGTTTGGGACGACCTGACACTTCAGCTTTAATACCAGCCTGCGCTAATTTCTGCTTAAGCGTATCCTCAACGTGTTGAATATATTGCTCTCGGTCAACACGGCGTGAATCCAGCAGCTTAGCGACCTCTTTGTAAAGCTGAGGCTCTAAATAACGCAGAGATAGATCCTCCATTTCCCATTTAAGCTGCCAAACCCCAAGGCGATTTGCCAGTGGGGAAAAAACACCTTGAATACCGCGCGCAATCTGTTTTTGTTGTGCTTCGCTGGCGCCAGCCAAGTAACGAAGCGTTTGCGTGCGCTCGGCTAGTTTAATGAGCACCACACGAATATCCTGCACCATCGCTAGCAACATCTTGCGCAAGCTTTCAATCTGCTTGCTGTTGTCGCTATTTTCCTTATCTTGCACTTGCAGGTCTTCAAACTCACTGAATTCCTGCACTTGCTCTATGCGCAAAATACCTTCTACCAAGCTTACAATATCGCTACCAAACCGCGCTTTTAGCGTGTCCTGCCAATTATCGATATGCGCAGGCGCCGCATATAAAATGGTCGCGATAATGGTCTCCGCATCCATATTTAAGCTAATCAATATAGCCGCCGTGCCCGTTGCATGTTGTAACAACGGAACCCCTGTCAATTCAGTATGCGAGGCATACGCCAAGGTCGCAAGTTCACAAGCTTGGCGAATTAACTCAACCTCACCAGGTGAAAAGTGCTTCGATAACGAAGCTATCCATACTTGCGTATCATGATCAGATAAAGCAGGAATTTGTAACGAACTGGAGCCATGAATCATTATTATTTAGTCTTCTATTCTAAAACCAACCTTGATAGTCACTTGATAGTGAGCAATCTGACCATTCACAATATGGCCTCTAGTTTCAACCACCTCAAACCAATCCATATGTTTAACGGTTAACGCTGCTTTAGCAATCGCGTTACGGACAGCATCATCAGAACCAACGGTAGACGTTCCAACAAGCTCAATAAGTTTGTAAGTATGGGCAGACATGTCATTCTCCTTGACTAATAAATCTTAAAATAGATGCTAAGGAAACGCGGAATAAGTGCCTGCGCGAGCAAATTGCTACGTTGCGCGGTACTCGCAATCTCGCTGTATAACGCATACTATCTCGGCTTCTGCGTTCCGTGCGCCTAGCACTTTATCTCGCTCGGCAACTTATTCAGCGCCTCCCTATCTATCATCATCTGCTTTTTAGTGAAATATTACCAATTTAATTTGGTGTCACTTATAGAGCTTTCAAGATGATCAAGGTCATCGCATCATCTAATCTACAGAATAGTCCTTACATTGATATCTCTCATTGTGTAAAAGCTGCCTATGGTAAAATTCAGTTAAATTTAATTTGGTTACCAACTTTATATCACCATGACAAACACAGAACAACTAGCAAACAGCCTCAAAAGCATCACAGGCCTGACAGACCAAGAATATGAAGCGCTCACTGCCGCACTTGCCAAAATGAGAGTACCGAAAGCAGAAGACTTTAGCGTCCATTCAAAAATGCTATCTGCCGTGCGCAATCAGCTACAACAACGCTTAAATAGCAATGTAAGTGATGATGAAAAAACAAAGCTCATGCATGATATTGCAGAACTTGATCGTAAAATGAATGCTATCCATCCATAACAGACAGCTTAGCCTTCAAAATTCTACCTCTGGAACTTAATCTTCAAACTAGGCGCTTAATCAAATCTGAATCATTGGAAACCAAAATGAAAAAACTGCTCAGCACACTCATCCTTATGTTTATCAGCAATAGCGCGGTGGCTGGCTGGACAGAGTTCGGCGGTTCGAGCAATGATGGTAGCGTTAAGATTTATTACAACCAAGTCACTGCGCGTAATCAAGACCATGTGATTAGGGTTTGGAGAATCAAAGACTACATGAAACCTCAAGTAGTCAATAACGTGACTTATCTTTCAGAGAAATCATTGCTTGAAGTCAATTGTACAACCAAGATGTTCAGAACAATGGCTTACACGCAATACAAGAAAAACATGGGGAGTGGTGACTCCGTGCTTAAAAACAGCAACCCTAATGAATGGCAATATATTGCCCCTGATATTTCAAGTGAAATCATGCGCAGGTTTTATTGCGGCATTTAATATACTTCTTTTCGATATCGTTACTTTCGAACTGATTAGTTTGAAAAAGAACAACTTGCGCGACCACTAGAATTAACTCACTCAAATATTGGCTGTATTTAAATATCACTTTTAGCACCCCAAAATCTCTCCTCGCTGCTTAGCGTCCAGCGGTTCCGACTATAATACGATCAATTGTCACAAAAAATTCACGCAACTTTGTATGAAAAAATAAGAACATACACATGTGCAAACGCTTAACAGACGAACATTACAGCAATATGACAATTTTTAAACTTTATAGTCAAAGGAGACAATAAAATGAATAAAACAATCCTACTTGTACCCTTGTTAACACTAGCATCATGCGCAAGTGTGCAAACAACGCAAATAGAGCACGATGGCATGCAAGCATACAAACTCACCTGTAGCGAGTTCAATAGTAGCTTAAATGAATGCAAAGCTAACGCAGACAAATTATGTGCAAACGGATATAAACTAGTGGATCATCACAAAGACGTTTATGCCGATTCTGGGGACGGTTTTTATATGCCAACGACACATTATTTAACAGTCAAATGCTCGTAACTAAATTTGCGAATGAGATTGCAAAACAATCAGGCAAAGCTATCAGTTATGTCAATCTACCACAAGATGAGTTTGCACTAGCTTTAGAAAGCATGGGCTTACCCAAACCCTTTGCAGCTTTACTTGCAGACTCAGATGTTGGCGCCTCAAAAGGCGGGCTGTTTGATAACAGCCATCAACTGAGCAGACTCATCAACAGGCCGACTAAATCATACAGCGCTGTCATTAAAGCATCGTTGCAAAACTAGCGTAATTTGAAGGCTAGCCTAATTTGTTCAATTCGGATGTATCAATTTAGGCTGGCAAGCCTCTCATATAGAAAGATTAGCAAGCATCATAAGATGCTATTAATCATCAATATGAATCATATTGGTTACATCCAACTCATAGCAAAAGCTTGGCTGGCTTAGTACCTAACATCCACCGTGAAAAGATTGTGGAGTCATCTTTTCAGCCTGCAATTTTGTCATGCTATACTCGCCTCAAATTTTTTAACAGGCAAAAAAAAATGATTCAATACAATCCTAAAGACTGGATTACGTTTATCTTCCGATTTCACGAATCTGATACCTTTCGACGACTCATTCCCATGATGATATTCATTGGCCTGTACGCTGGTGGCATAGCTTACTTGGAAATAGAATTTTGGCAACTCTCCGATAAAAGCCATGTTAAAAATATCCCGTTAATGCATACCACCGTTGGGTTTGTATTGTCCTTATTACTGGCTTACAGAACCAACACCGCCTATGACCGTTGGTGGGAAGGCAGAAAGCTATGGGGTGCATTAGTCAACAACAGCCGCAACCTAGCCCTTAAACTTTCCGCTTTTTTATCCAATGAAAGCGACCGCAATTTCTTTAAAAAAGCCATTCCAACTTATGCCTCAGTGCTTTCCAAACATTTATTGAATGAAGAAGTCGGCCAAATGTTGTTTGAAGGCTTAGATTTAGAAATAGACCACCACAAACACAGCCCCAACCAAGTAGCTAAGATTTTGTTTCAAAAAGCCAACGACTTATATATATCTGGCAAAATAACAGGCGACCAGTTTTATATTATTAACGCCGAGCTACAATCATTTACCGATATTTGCGGTGCTTGTGAACGCATTAAAAACACACCGATTCCCTATTCTTACAGCGCATTTATTAAGAAATTCATTTTCTTTTATGTCATGACACTGCCGTTTGGTTATGTGTTTAGCTTGGGTTATTACGTGATTCCAGTCGTGGTATTTATTTTCTATGTGTTAGCTAGCTTAGAACTGATTGCCGAAGAAATAGAAGACCCTTTTGGCGGTGATGATAACGACTTACCCACCAAAAAAATGGCCTCAAATATCAAAAAACACGTGGAAGAATTGCTTTCACAACCGACATAGTGCGCTCACTCAGAATAACGTACTTTCGCGTTTCCACTTAGGGCTTTAGCCCTTTAGTTGAGCGGTGATGTCAAATACTGGTACAGCACATATATTCCGTGGGGTAACCTTTACGGCCTTAGTACTTAGCGAGGCTGGGCAAGACCCTTGCCTCGTAGTCTTAAATCACGCGATTTAAGCTATCGAAATACAAGAAAACGTTTCAATAGCAAGTGCTTGCAATTCGTCGAAATGAAGCTCTATCTCTGATTTTATTGTCATCTGCAAGCTCCTTAGAAATCAACTTAAGACAATTCATTATAAACCGTTCACTTATATTTATAAAAACTGGTTGTCGTTAGTGTATTAATAGCCTTTTATGTTTCAGGATAGAGTTAGTTAATACATTCTGTGAAAAATTAGCAATTAGTTACTTACCAGATAAAAAGCCTGAATTATCAGGCTTTTTACTAGTGCTTTATGCGGTTGGTGCTAGCGACTTATGGGTAGAACTAGTCGCTTATGGGGTGTCACACAAAAAGTGTTGTAGATATCATAAGGCGCAAGTAATATCCTTTTAAAATCAATCAGTTAAAATTCAACCTAACGCCATATCATGCTACTAGTTTCTACACAAATTTACGCATAGGCTGCAATCACGCTGTGACCCACTAATTTACTTGATTGTGAGTTAGTGCATTTATTATCCTGCTCATTCAAGATTAAAATATGTCACTCAGGTTAGAGAATAGCCCATTACCCTGTAACCCTTCATTCGCTTGTCGAACATGCGCATAAGAACAGGTAAGTTCTCGTCAATATAATCGTAAATTTGCACCACCTTTTTTCCGTCATGCAAACGGTGCAGTCGCCCCGCATACTGCTGCAATGTTCCTCGCCATGAAATCGGCATGGTCAAAAACAAAGTATCCAGTTGTGGGTCATCAAACCCTTCGCCAATCAACTTACCTGTTGCAATAATCAGCCTCGACGTTCCAGTTGGCAGATTAGTCAGTTTTTCCATTTCAATCCTGCGCTGTTTAACACCCATTCCTCCGCAGAGCGTGATGATATGCTCCGTGCATCCCTTCAGTTGTTCGGCAAGCAGAAATAAGTGATCTTTTCTTTCAGTCAGCACAAGTGGCGACCGTCCCGATGCTAAAGCCGCTTTTACATCCTGCACAATTTGCTGATTACGTTCTGAGGATTGAGCAAGATATGCATAGATCTCATGAATGGCTTCGGTTTCTGCTGGCAGCTTGAAACCTGTCTTTTGTGGAAAGACTTCATGATCGAAAGGTCGATGTTGATGCTTTTCATTAGCACGGTAACGAATTGGCCCGCACTGCATGAATATAATTGGGTGATGACCGTCACGACGGATTGGTGTTGCTGTCAAACCCAACACGTATATTGCTTTAGCAGATTTAAGTATCTGCTCGAAACTGAAAGCCGAAAGGTGGTGACATTCATCAACTATGATTTGACCATAATCCGCAATACAATCATCCACCTCGCCCTTACGGTTTAGACTTTGCATCAGAGCAATATCGATAAAACCTCCATGCTTGCGCTTACCTCCGCCTAATTTTCCAATCTGTTTTTCATTAATATCCAGGAAGCTTGTTAGCCTGCTTGCCCATTGGTCCATTAACTGCGTTCTGTGCACCAAAATTAATGTGCTGACTTTACGTGCTGCTATGATAGCGGCGGCTGAAACCGTCTTGCCAAAAGCTGTGGGTGCGCACAAAACACCTGTATCGTGTCTGAGCATTTCTTTTACGGCTGGTATTTGCTCTGACCGCAACTCACCCAAGAAACTTACATCAATCGTTACACCGTTAAACCGCTCATCTCGAATGTTCACACGAATGCCGAGTGATTTAATTAGCGAAATTGCTTCATCTTGGCAGCCTCGCGGCAAAGCAATATATTTCTCAAAGTCTTCTGCACAGCCAATCACTCTTGGAATATCAAAGGTTGAAAGCCGCATTTTTTGCGTTTTGTAAAATTCCGGATTCTGAAAGGCGGCTAAACGAACTAATCGATTCATCAGTGCCGTTGGCAAACCCTCTTTTGGTATGAAAACCATATTGGCTGACACAATTTCCACCACGCTTGGGAATGGGCCATCAATTGGCTTGTCATCTAATCGCCTAGATGGTGGCTTAGTCCAAGGATCTTCGACGCCTTCATCAATACTGACAAATTTAACGCCCAGTACACCACCATCCATGTTCACAGATTGGATCACACGCTCCGCAGATTTTAAATTTACTCGTTCAACCTTAGCCAGATAATCCCACTGATCTTGATATGGCTGTAACAAATCATCGACAAAAACACTGCAGCCGTTTTCTCTTGGGATCTTTTGCAGAGGCAGTGCTATCAGATTACCAAAGCCTCCCTTGGGCATGGTGTCTTGATTGGGGAAAAGTCGATCATAAGATTTAAGATGTAGCAGGCGTTCATTGTCACAAGTAAGTGTAATCAAAGCGCTACCCAGTCTTCTGGCTGTTGCTGCAGGTATTGGCTGGGTAAAGAAAATCCAGACATGGGCACCATTCCCAGATCTTGAAATTTCGAGACTGGCGTGAATGCCGTTAAGTTTTGCCGTGCGCGCAAATGCAGTTGCATCTTCTTGCCAGTGATCTCCATCAAAATCAGCCGCCAGAAACCAACAAGTCTCATCGGTCAATAAAGCATACGCGCCGATAGTTTTTTTGCCAGTCAGGTGAAGATAGATGGCTTGGTAATTTATACTGAGCAGCTTCCTGTTATTGCATTCGCTACATTTAACTCGTGGTTTGTCGCATACACCTGATAGCCATTCGTTGTCACAGGCAGGCGTATAACCAGAACGACCGTTCTTAGAATCCCAGCGTATAGGATAAACATCCTCTCTGCCTTTGAACAGTGAGCGAAACAGCTGAATTTTAGCGTCGATGGAAAGCTCTGGTGTTGCTTTCGCCTGATGGGAGGGCTTGACTGAAACTGATTTATTATTAGATTCAGATGTTCTTGTATGAGAGGATTTTGGTTCTAAACCTAATTGGTTGCGCAAGGATGTATTCTCCTCACGTAACTTTTGACATTCATCTTCAAGTTGAGCAATGCGAATTTGCATATAGTGATTGGCTATGAATAAAAACTTCAATTATGCTAATGGT
Source organism: Methylotenera sp. (assembly GCA_030682715.1). Lineage (GTDB taxonomy): Bacteria > Pseudomonadota > Gammaproteobacteria > Burkholderiales > Methylophilaceae > Methylotenera. The sequence goes on from JAUXNQ010000063.1 coordinate 9,301, forward strand.
ACAATAAACTAAGCTTAAATTAATTTGAAAACTCAAGTCTTACTGCGTTAATATTAATCATGAAGAAAGCTTTAAAAAATTCAGTAAAGGTTGCCTCATTGCCAGCAAATACGGACTCACAGTCTTTAGCCAATTTGTTTCCAAGACCTAACCTCAACACCATTTCGCGTCATGTTCTCGCTACCGCCATAAACCAGTTGCGGCGTTAATGCTGCATCACCAGCGATTTTCATCCACTTATTGATGCCTGTCAGAAAGTCAGCGTTGAATGTCTGACCAGATTTAATCTCCATTGGCATCAGCTTTTCACCTTGTTCAATCACAACATCAACTTCATCTCCAGTATTATTCCGCCAGAAATACAGGTTAGATGCCAAGCTTTGGTTGTATCGCTGCTTTAATAATTCGCTCACCACAAAGTTCTCAAACAACGAGCCACGTGCAGAGTGAATCGACAGGTGCTCAGCATCACGAATGCCCAACAGGAACGCAGCCAAGCCAGTGTCATAAAAGTAGAGTTTCGGCGTCTTGACTAGGCGCTTACCGAAGTTTTGATGGTGCGGCTGGAGCAAGAACACGACATAGCCTGCCTCAAGAACTGATAGCCAGCTGCGAATCGTGTTATGCGACACTCCGCAGTCTGTCGCCAAACTGGACATGTTGATAAGCTGTCCGACACGAGCAGCACACATCTTGATAAAGCGTTGGAACAAACTCAGATTCTGCACTTCCACGATCTGACGCACATCTCGCTCGATATAGGTCATGACATAGTTGGCAAACCACTTTTCCGGTGCCAGGTGACGATCATAAATGGGTGGATACATACCACGCCAAAGGACATCATCCAGACTCAAAACGGGTACATTCGCTGCTTGCAGTTCCTGTAATGAAAACGGAAGCAGTTGAATAAGCCCGACGCGCCCAGCCAGTGTTTGCGTGATATTCGACATCAGGCCGAATTGCTGTGATCCAGTCAGCACAAACAACCCCATTCGCTTCTCAGCGTCAACGCGTGTCTGCAGGTAGGGAAATAGATTCGGGCAGCGCTGAGCTTCATCGAGGATTGCGCCATCAGGAAAGCGAGCAAGGAATCCGCGAGGATCTTGGTCAGCGAACTCGCGTTCATCAAGGTCCTCCAGCGACACATAGCGCTTATCAGGAAAAGTGGATTGGGCTAGCGTGGTCTTACCAGCTTGGCGTGGTCCAGTGATGGCTAGTATAGGATAGCCCTTGGCAAGATCCAAGAGCACAGCTTCAGCTTGACGTTTAATCATTTCTTTACAAACCGTAAATTAGATTTACAAATTGTAAAGAAATGGCGGTTGATGTCAAGACTGATTTCACGCGGATGTTGATACCAATTGTCTTTCATCTCCTTTGCCGCACCGATGGCGCCAAGGTCGCTGTAAAACAGCGGGCACTTGGCGGACATGCCCTTTACGGGTACAGCGCAAGCTTTATGGGAGTTTTCGGCAAGCGGGTGTCTGAGCAAAGCGAGTTTTCACATCAGAACAATTTCTTTAGCAATTCGTGATGATGGGGATGACCTTTACGGTTACAGCTTGCCGCCCATCAAGCTGAGCAGCACAGGAAACAAGCGGCAGGGGGTGAGTTTCACAACCGACTTAGTGCTTTAGCACTTAGCGAGATTGGGGATGCCCCTTACGGGTATTATTTGGTTACTTTCTTTTGAGCAAGCAAAAGTAAAGTAACTCGCCTAGAGGCGAAAAGCAACATTACATACGCCGTACTGCAAGTGAGTCCGCCCTACGCGGACTACCGCTGGATGTGAGGATGGAAAAATTTTATTGAATATATTGCTTAGAATGCTCATGGATAACTCCTGATGGGAAGAAAAATAAAACTCAAGCAGTAAATAACTTCTATACCAATATGTGTTTTTTTGTAAATTAAGTATCAAATCTACCAATTTGTTATTTTTCACACAGTTCGCTAGCACACGCCAAGGGCGGGATAAAAACAGCTACCAACTAATTAACCATGTGCGCCAACGAACAGATATTTACAACAGAATAAATGAAAGTTAAAAAAAATAAATATTGAGACCCACAGATATTTATTTCACTATGACTTAATAGTTTTTAATCTGGATAAAGGAGATTTAAATGAATCACGAATATCAAGCTTGTATAGATGCCTGTAACAAGTGTGCCGTTGATTGCGACCATTGCGCTGTTGCTTGCCTAAGCGAAGATAATGTCAGCGAGATGTCACGTTGCATTGCACTGGACATGGATTGCGCTGCCATTTGCCGAATGGCAGCTGGGTTTATGGCACGCGGCAGTAATTACGCGAAGGAAATCTGTGAACTTTGCGCAAAAATCTGTGAGGAGTGTGGTGAAGAGTGCGCAAAACATTCAGCGGATCATTGCCAAAAATGCGCAGAAGCTTGCCGTCAATGCGCATCTGCTTGCAGATCCATGTAAAGGGTATTTGATAATTGGGACTGGAGTGGATAAACATTAAACTTCAGCCCCAATAATTTATTTAATTAATTTGAGGAAAAATATATGAATCACGAACCAACACAAATGTTGGTGCTAATTTAACCGCACTTACTTTCACCACAATTCAAACAAGTCAAACATCCATCCATAATAATGCTAGCTTTGGTATTGCATTTCTTACAAAGTTGCGCACCTTTTGGGAAACCTTCTTCATTCACTTCTTCGCCCGTTTTAGCGTGTTTTTCTAGGTATTCTGCTTTTTTCTCTTCTACCAATTTTTGTTGGTGTTGATCTAGGCCTGGTTTTTTAAGCATGCCGATTTCTTGTAGATGTTGCTCTACCACTTCACCGATTTCTGCTACCAAGCTAGGTACAAATTTACCGCCTTTTTTGAAGTAGCCACCGCTTGGTTCAAATACGCTTTTAAGCTCTTCTACCAAGAAAGTGACATCACCACCTTTACGGAACACGGCTGACATCACGCGTGTTAGGGCAACAATCCACTGAAAGTGCTCCATGTTTTTGGAGTTGATAAACACTTCAAACGGGCGGCGGTGCTCTTGTGCTGTGCCTTCGTTCATCACGATATCGTTAATGGTGATGTAAAGTGCGTGCTCGGTGACTGGTGTTTTAATTTTGTAGGTGTTGCCTACTAACTTCTCTGGGCGGCCGAGCGGCTCGCCTAGTTGCACAACGTTAGTGCTAGCTTCTGCTACTTTGGCTTCAGCAGCTTTTGCTTTGTCTTCTTCTGACACTAGGTTGTAGCTAACGATTTTTTTATCAATTTTAATAGTCATTTTGTTTTCCTTTTGAGGGTTGCCCTCACATTTATCCGCTCTTGTTTTAAGCGTTGCGTGTGCAGTTAAGACAAGGCGTGCTTAAATTTTTTACCGGAATGTACAAGTAGTACATGAGGATTGAAAATTTAAACACAACGCCGTATTAACAAACAAAGCAGCTTAAAATTTGCCGTAGTAGCCTTCTTTTAGTGCATCGTATAGGTTGGCTGCACTGTGAATCTCACCATCATATTCGATCTCATCATTACCTTTGGCTTCAATTTCAGTACCGTCTTCTAAGGTAAATTTATATGTAGTGCTTTCTAAGTCTTTTTCTGTCACCAACACGCCTTGGAACGCTTCTGGGTTAAATCTAAACGTAGTGCATCCTTTTAAGCCTTTATCATAAGCGTATAGATAGATGTTCTTGAAGTCTTCAAAATCATAATCTGTTGGCACGTTAATGGTTTTTGAAATTGAGCTATCAATCCATTTTTGTGATGCGGCTTGAATATCCACGTGCGCTTTTGCCATGATGGTAGAAGAATCTAAGAAGTATTCTGGCAATTTTTCTTCTGGCTTATCGCTAAATGGCATTGCATTTGGGTTGATTAACTCACGGTAAGCTAATAACTCATAAGAAAACACATCGACTTTCTCTTTTGATTTTTTACCTTCACGAATCACGTTACGTGCGTAGTGGTGCGCGAATGATGGCTCAATACCGTTACTTGCATTATTAGCCAATGATAATGAAATAGTACCTGTCGGTGCGATTGAGCTATGGTGCGTAAAGCGTGCGCCTTTAGCCGCAATTTGGTTGCGCAAGCCTTCAGGGAACTGTTGCATGTAGCGGCTGTATTTGCCTAGCAATACTTTACCTGCGATTTTTTGGCCGACTTTAATGCCGTCTGCTGCCATTTCTGGGCGTTTTGCTAGCATGTCTGCTGTGACTTCAAACTTCTCATCCATGATAGGCGCGGCGCCTTTTTCTTCGGCTAATTGCACACCTACGCTCCAGCCTTCTTCAGCCATCACACGCGTGACTTCTTCTGTGAATTTGATTGACTCGTCTTCACCGTATTTCATTTTCATCATCGTGAGGCTAGAACCTAAACCTAAGTAACCCATACCATGACGGCGTTTGCGCATGATTTCGTCGCGCTGTTGTTGTAATGGCAAGCCGTTGATTTCCACTACGTTATCTAGCATACGCGTGAAAATCGCTACCACTTCACGGTATTCTTTCCAATCAAAGTAAGCTTCATCGGTAAATGGGTTTTTCACAAAACGCGTGAGGTTTACTGAACCTAACAAACATGCGCCATATGGTGGCAATGGTTGCTCGCCACATGGGTTGGTTGCGCGGATGTTTTCGCAGAACCAGTTGTTGTTCATTTCATTGACACGGTCAATCAAAATGAAACCTGGCTCAGCAAAGTCGTAAGTGGAGGACATAATCACATCCCACAAACGGCGTGCTTTGATGGTTTTGTAAACGCGGCAGGCTACTTTGCCTGCATCTTTACCTTCAGTTTTAGTTAGGTATTTACCTTTAACTGGCCACTCGCGCCATACCACTTGGCTGTCGTCATTGGTATTTAAGGCATCAACAATCGCCTCTTTTTCTGTCACAGGGAAAGCTAATTTCCATTCAGCATCTGCTTTTACTGCTTCCATAAACTCTTTAGTGATCAGGCATGACAAGTTAAATTGGCGTAAACGGCCATTTTCACGTTTTGCTTTGATGAAATCTGTCACATCTGGGTGTGAGATATCAAACGTTGCCATTTGCGCACCACGACGGCCACCCGCAGAAGATACGGTGAAGCACATTTTGTCGTAGATATCCATGAAAGATAATGGGCCGCTGGTGTAAGCGCCTGCGCCTGCAACAAAAGCACCTTTTGGACGCAAGGTTGAGAACTCGTAACCAATACCGCAACCTGCTTTTAAGGTTAAGCCGGCTTCATGCACTTTGCCTAAAATATCATCCATGCTGTCTGATATCACGCCAGAAACTGTACAGTTAATGGTAGAAGTAGCTGGCTTATGCTCCAATGCACCCGCGTTAGAGGTAATACGACCCGCTGGGATTGCACCGCGACGCAACGCCCATAAAAACCGCTCATGCCATTCAGCGCGTTTTTCTTCTGTAGTTTCTACATCCGCTAAAGCACGCGCTACGCGTAGATACGAAGCATCCATGTCTTGATCGACATTGTCGCCCTGCTTAGACTTCAAACGATATTTTTTATCCCAAATATCCAGTGAAACAGGTTGAATAGGAATTTCTTTTTCAACCTCTGTTTTTGAATTCTTAGCAGTATCTACAGCTTTTAGCATCATTTAACCCTCTTATTGGTAGACTTAAATCAACGATAAAACAATGAGATAAGTCTGTATTATTTAACGGTAACGCAGTTAAAGATGGTAAGCGCACACTAACTTTTTAATACTGCCAGAACTATGCACTAACCACTATATATTGTGTTTTTTTAGTAATTTAATCATTCTGTAGTGGTAGGTCAAGCTGTTTTTGAATAAATATTTTTATCATAAAACGCAAATTTCTCTTGCCAAAATTCAACACCGCACCAGCGCTGGCTTAGGGCAAACTCGCAAATAAAATATGCTGGTGTTCACCTTAAAAAACCATATGAAATAAATTATGCGAAAATACAACAACTCTACATTTGCTCCTGTTTAACACTAATACACAAAATGACGCGGAATCTTTACACATGCCTGCTTTATCTATTGCTGCCATTAACGCCGCTTAAGCTGCTTTGGCGTGGCAGAAAGCAACAAGAATACTTAGCGCACTGGCGCGAACGTTATGGTTTTTATCATACCCCAGTACAAAAACCAGTAATTTGGCTGCATTGTGTTTCCGTAGGCGAAACACGCGCCGCAGAGCCTTTAGTCCGCGCGTTATTAAACCAATATCCAAACCATCAACTCTTACTGACACACACCACCCCAACGGGCCGCGCAACTAGCGAGCAATTGTTTGGGGACAAAGTGAGCAGAGTTTATTTACCTTACGACGTGCCTTTTGCCGTTGCCCGCTTTTTAAAACACTTTAAACCAAGTATCGGCGTATTGATGGAAACCGAGCTTTGGTTTAACTTAATTGCAGGCTGTCAGCAACGCAATATTCCTTTAGTGCTGGCCAACGCACGGCTCTCAGAAAAGTCCGCCTTAGGCTATCACAAGCTGGGCAAAGTACTTACAGAAGGCTTACAAAGCTTAAGCAACATCGGCGCACAAACAGATGCCGATGCTAACCGCCTGAAGCGTTTGGGCGCGACAGAGATAAGCATTACTGGCAATATCAAGTTTGATGTTGCTCCGCATGAACAGGCGCGCGATTTGGGTGAAAAGCTACGCAAACAACTAGGAGCAACACGCCCTGTGTTTTTAGCTGCCAGCACGCGTGATGGTGAAGAGACATTGATTATTGAAGCGGTCAGCAAGGCTAATATCCCAAACTTACTCACCATGATTGTGCCTAGGCACCCACAACGCTTTGATGAAGTAGCAGCGCTATTAACAAAAGCTAATCACCCGTTTATACGGCGCACTACCCTTAACCATGAAGCGGCTAACTTAAATAACGTTAATTATTTACTTGGCGACTCAATGGGGGAAATGTTCACCTACTACGCCAGTTGCGATGCGGCCTTTATCGGGGGAAGCTTACTACCATTTGGTGGGCAAAACCTGATTGAAGCATGCAGTATGGGAAAACCAGTCTTAGTAGGGCCACATACCTTTAACTTTGAAGAAGCGGCCCAAATGGCAGTAATTGCAGGGGCGGCCTGCCGCGTGCAAAATGCAGAAGAATTAAGTAAAACATTACAGCAGCTATTTGCTAACGATGAACAAAGACAAGCGATGAGTGATGCAAGCCTTCAATTTAGTGAACGTAACCGTGGTGCTGCGGAAAGAACTTTAAACCTGCTTAAACCGTATATTTAAGTTCAATGCTACACCTATGGCTAATCTCACCAATAAGGTCATACCAGCGAGACCGTGAAGGCTTTCCCCGCTATTTATAGTCGCTGAAGCATCAAAATTAGGCATGACAAGGCTGGTATCCAGTCAAGGTGTGGTCACAAATGGTTGTATGTTGTAAAGGGCTAGTATTCACGCAGCCTAGATTCCCGCCTGCGCACCACAGGCACTCCGATTCACTAAGTGCTAAAGCACATGTGAAGTCGTATGCGGGAATGACGACTGTGAGCGTTGAGGTTTCAATTTACAAATGCTGCCATTATCTAGAGGAACAGCTATAAATACTGATTACCTAAATACGATGGCAATACTAGCGAATCAGCTTACTAATTGCCTTAAATGCATCGCCTTCTGCCACGCCTAGCCACTCAAACACCAAAGACTCTGTATTGGTAATCACACAACCTGCATTACGCATTCTTTCAATGGCATTGGCCTTATTAGCTGGGTTGCGTGAAATGATGGCATCTTCTACCACAAACACCTGTTTACCCATGCTTAGTAAATCCATCGCTGTTTGTAAAATACAAATATGTGCCTCCATGCCTGCCAGCACCACTTGCGAATGATCGCGCGTCAATTGCCGATTAAACTTAGGCTCGGCTACACAAGAAAAAGCAATCTTTTCGACAGGTTGCATGTGTTGAACTAACGCAGATAGCTCAGGCACGGTATGACCTAAACCTTTTGGATATTGCTCAGTAACAATATAAGCCACATTTAACAGATTGGACGCCTGCAACAAGATGCCGCAATTTTTAATCACCGCTTGCATGGCATCAATAGGCATCACAGCCGCTAGCTTAGCCTGCATGTCCACAAGGGCAAGCTGGCTTAATGTAACGCTGGCCTTTTGAGTTGAATATTGCACGTTAGCGCGCCCCTACGATCACTAATTGTTGATTAATATCTGCTAAATCAGGCTCTGCGACGACACCAGAAGTCGCTTTAAGGCGGATGATGTTCACTAAATAACTATAGCGCGCCTGCAATAAGTCACGTTTAGCACTAAATAGCTGTTGCTGTGCATTAAGCACATCCACACTGGTACGCACGCCAACTTCATAGCCTAACTTGGTAGAATCTACTTGGCTTTGGCTAGAAATCAGCGCTTGCTCATAGGCTTTTACCTGGGCAATGCTTGAGCTTAAATTGAGATAAGCTCGTTGCGTTTCTAGCTCTGCACTGCGCCGTGCGATTTGTATGTCATCTTGCGCTTTTTGTTGATTAAGCACAGCCTGACGCACGCGCGAACTGACAGCGCCCCCTAGATACAAGGGGATTTCTAACTGAAACCCTATCGCTGCAGTTTTCAGCTCACTGCCGATACCATTGGTCGGATTACCGTTTGCATAGTTATTGGTATAACTTGCAACCGCATCTAATGTAGGTAAGTGCCCCGCCCTTAAGCGCTCTACTTCTTGAGTTGAAATGGCAAGTGCATCCTGCTGAATCTGAATATTCAAGTTATTTTGCGTAGCCACTTCTAGCCATCTATCCAACCCCTGCCCTAGACTATTAGTCGCCATGTCTGTTCTAACCGTTGCAAGTTTTTCTGGCATTTTTCCTGTGATTGCTTGCACTGCATGCTTAGCAATCTGGTACTGATTAACCGCGGCGATTTCCTGCGCAAATACTAGATCAAAACGCGCCTGTGCCTCATTTACGTCTGTAATCGTCGCTGTACCAACTTCAAAATTAGCATTAGCCTGCTCTAACTGGCTTAGAATGGCGGCTTTCTGCGCAACGATTAATTCTATTTGGTCTTGCGCCAAAAGCACATCAAAATAAGCCTGCGTCACTCGTAACATCAGCTCTTGCTTACTTAAATTCAATTGTTTATCGGCTCGGCTTACCTGCACTTTGCTTTGGTCGATTTGTACTAGGCTATCTTTACGATAAATCGGCTGACGTGCCTGTACTCCATAATTATAACTCTCAAAATTTGAGCGCCCTTCAGGTACGAAAGGGTTGTTACCAGATAAAATTTCTAATCTAGTTTGCGTGGCAGTCGCACCCGCAGTTAAATTAAGCGTCGGACGGTACAGCGCTTTGGCCTGCTCTATCGCCTCTTGTGCGGCCTGATTAGCACTTAATGCTGACGCCAGCGTAGGGTCATTTGCTAGCGCCTGCTGATAGACCTCAATCAATGAGTACGGTTTATCATCAGCATTAGCATAAGGTGCAAATGCTAACAACAACACCGTCAGCTTGGCTAAGCGTTGAGCAACCTTGAGGGCTTGAACAACCTTGAGGTTTTGAGGGATTTTGAGCATATCAGGGCTTAATTAACACATGCATTTAAAAAGCAAACTTTGTTGCTTGTGGTGCATTCTCTAACACTGGCAAGCAGGTTTCAAATATCGTTTCATGACGGTATGAGCCTTCACTTACACGCTGTGTCACGGTGGCTTCCATCATCGGCGCATCACCCACCACTGCAAATAAACGGCCACCGACATTTAACATTTTTTCTGCCGCCACTGGGCGTAACGGCAATGAGCCCGTAAACACAATCACATCGTAAGGTGCAGCGGTAGAAAAGCCATTAACCGCATCACCTACATAAAGCGTCACATTGTGAATACCTTGCGCTTGTAAGCGGTATTGCGCGGTGTTAGATAGTTCTGGGTAAATTTCAACCGCATGTACATGTTGCGCTAAAGTAGCTAATAATGCTGTTAAATAGCCACTACCTGTGCCTACTAGCAACACTTTATCAGTCTTTTTAATATGTAAAGCTTGAAGAATGCGGCCTTCCAGCTTTGGCGACAGCATGGTTTGGTCTTCACCAATGGGTAACTCAACATCCGCAAAAGCTAAGCCCACCTGAGATTCTGCAACAAAATTTTCGCGCGGCACTGCATCTAACACAGCTAATACGACTGGGTCTAACACTTCCCAAGTGCGAATCTGCTGTTCTATCATGTTAAATCTGGCCTCAGCTATATTAAACTGAGTATTAAACTGGGCAGGTGCATGCTGTTCTACGATTTTTGCTGTTTGTGTCATGTTTGATTACTCTATGATGTTTTATTTAATGATAATTATAACGCAAGTGCTTATTGGCTAAGGTACTTTTACTCTAAACCAAGCGGCATACAAGGCAGGTAAAAATAATACCGTCAACAACGTAGCAATTGCTAACCCTCCCATAATCGCCACTGCCATTGGGCCAAAAAACACACTGCGCGACAATGGTATCATCGCCAATATTGCAGCTGCCGCTGTGAGTACAATCGGGCGAAAACGACGGATTGTAGACTCTACAATTGCCTGCCACTCAGGTAGCCCGCTCGCTTTATCTTGGTCTATCTGATCTACCAAGATTACGGAATTACGCATAATCATGCCTGATAGTGCAATCGTGCCTAACATTGCCACAAAACCAAAAGGCTTATCAAACACAAGCAAGGCTAAAGTAACCCCAATCAAACCTAATGGTGCCGTCAATAACACCAACACAACGCGAGAGAAGCTTTGCAACTGAATCATCAATATCGTTAACACGGCAACCAGAAACAAAGGCACACCTGCCGCAACTGATGCGCCGCCTTTGGCAGACTCTTCAACCGCACCGCCTGTTTCTAAACTTACCCCTAATGGCAGGTTGGCTTTAATCTCTTTCAATTGACTTTCAATCTGCTCGGACACCACTGGCGCCTGTAAGTTGCCTTGAAGATTAGCCCTGACTGTAATGGATGGTTCGCGATTACGGCGCCAGATGACGCCTTCTTCAAAATCTGAGGTAATGGTAGTTAATTGCGATAAAGGAACACTGCTGCCGCTTTGCGTATTAATCATTAAATCTTGCAAACTTGATAATCGGCTACGTTCAATTTCTGTTCCTCTAGCTACCAAATCAATACGTTCATTACCTTCTCTAAATTCTGTAATGTAGAGTGATTGCATGGCGCCATTAATCATATTAGCTACATCCACTGAGCTGATACCTAATAGACGCGCTTTGGCTTGATCCACCTCCACATGCACCACTTTGCTTGGCTCTTCCCATCCAAGCTGTACATTAATCAGATTAGCATTGGCTCGCATAATATCGGCCACTTGATGCGATATTTCACGTATATGTGGAATATCCGTCCCCGACACCCTAAACTGCACAGGAAAGCCTACTGGTGGGCCATTTTCTAGGCGTAGTACAGAGGAGCGCAAAGCAGGAAAGTCTTGCTCAAATAATTGGATTAAATCCTGACGTAAGCTTTCACGCGCCTGCAAACTCTTACTTAATATGACAAACTGCCCAAAACCACGGTGCGGTAACTGAATATCTAGTGGTAAATAAAAGCGCGGGCCACCCGTGCCGATGTAAGCAACAAAATTATCAATCCCATTATTTTTGATGTTCCATTGCTGTAGCCAATGCTCTAACTTTTTGGCCTGCGCATCGGTTGCCGCATAAGAGGCTCCCTCTGTCATACGTAAATCAACGATTAACTCTAGCCGTGTTGAGTCAGGAAAGAACTGCTGCTGTACTTTTGTAAACCCTACAATTGACAGTACAAACAACGCTAAGGTGATTGCAATCACAGCTATACGATACCGCACGCAAGCCGTGACCACCACCCGAAAAGCACGATAAAACGCTGTGTTATAAATGTCATGATGGTGTGCCTCTAAAGTAGCAGCATGACTTTGAGACTTATCTGAGTTACCCGATGATTTACGCCTTAACTTATTAAGCCACCATTTAAGCCACCGTTGCTTAAATCTTGATGGTACTGCTTGTTTTGAATAATCAGGCAACAAGTGATAGCCCAAATAGGGCACAAATATCACCGCCGCGAACCATGAAATAATCAAAGAAATAGCTGAAACCTGAAATATTGAGCGGGTATATTCTCCAGTGGAAGAAACTGCTGTTGCAATGGGCAGAAAACCTGCCACTGTCACCAAAGTGCCCGTGAGCATTGGCATAGCGGTTGAAGTAAAAGCAAATGAAGCGGCTCTGGTTTTATCCCAACCCTGCTCCATTTTTGATGCCATCATTTCTACGGCAATAATGGCATCATCCACCAGTAAGCCTAAAGCCAGAATCAATGCACCTAACGATATTTTATGTAGGCCAATATCAAGCATATGCATCAATAAGAACGTACTTGCCAGCACCACGGGGATAGTAATTGCCACGACAATCCCGCTACGTAAACCTAAAGATAGCAAGCTCACCCCTAGGACGATCACCAATGCCTCGACCAGTGACATGACAAAATCACTCACAGAATTTGCCACAATGGCCGGCTGTGAGGTAACCGTATTCAAGGCCAAACCAACTAATAACTGTTGTTTTACTCGCGCAACCGTTGCATCTAGTGACTTACCTAATGCAATAATATCGCCACCGTCTTTCATACTAACACCCAATAACAAGGCTTCTTTGCCTTCAAAGCGTATTCGGCTCTTAGGTGGGTCTTCAAACCCACGGTAAACTCGGGCGACATCGGCCAAACGGAAATCTTGTTGATTTGCGCGTAGCCGAATATTGCGTAAATCTTCTAATTTATCGTAACGACCAGACACAGCAATGCGAATACGCTCATCAGTTGAATCGTAACTGCCGCTTTTTACAACTGCATTTTGCGCTTGCAATATATTAACAAGCGTATTGCCATTAATCCCGATACTCGCCAACTTAGCATTCGAAATTTCAATAAAAATGCGTTGTTTTTGCTCCCCAAAGAACTCCACTTTGGCAACATCTTTTACCTTGAGTAACTCTGTACGTATCAACTCAGCTTGTTCTTTAAGTGCTGCCGCATCAAAGCCATCACCCGTCAGTGCATACATGGTGCCATAGACATCACTGAACTCATCATTAAACGTTAAGCTCTCTATGCCTTGCGGTAGCGTATGCCGAATATCACCAACTTTCTTTCGAACTTGATACCAAACTTCGGGTATATCTTTTGAATACGTATCGTCTTTGGCAACAACAAAAACCATAGCTTCACCAGGACGCGAATAACTGCTGGTGTAATCAAGGTGCTGAATTTCTTGTAATTTCTTTTCAAGCTTATCCGTGACTTGCTGCTCTACTTCTTGCGCACTGGCACCAGGCCAAGTGACGCTTACCAGCATCACTTTAAACGTAAATGGCGGATCTTCTGATTGCCCTAATTTTAAATACGCAAGGAATCCAGCGACAGTAAGTACTAACATCAAATATAAAACCAGCGTTTGATGCGCTAACGCCCAGTTTGATAAATTCAGTTTATTATTTAATTTACCTAGCTCAGGCAATGCCTTTTCACCAGCTGATAATGCCCCCTGCTTTGGCGCATCCTTATCTAACTCACTGCTTAATTCACTATTTAACTCATTTTTTAATTCATCGTTAAATTCACTCATGGCGTAGCCTTAAACCTTGGCGCTACTACTTGACCATTTGCCAGTGTATGCACACCCGCTATTGCAATGCGCTCACCCGCCTTTAGGCCACTGCTAATCAATACCCCATGCTCGGATAACTCACCAGCCTCTACTTCACGTGTTTGTGCTTTATTATTTTCATCAATCACCCAGACCACTTCTTTGCCATTGATTTGCGTTAATGCACTTGATGGAATCAACCACTGAGAAATTCTAGCAACATTAGGATGCTCAAACTTAACGCCTGCCGTCATGCCTAATTTAACTTTTTCATCCGCGCCATTAATGCTTACTCTAATATTAAATGCTCGCGTTGCTGAATCTGCTGCTGGCGAAATTTCACGCACAAGCCCTGTATAAACCTGCTTAGGATTTGCCCACATTTTGACCGTCACAGGCATATTAATTTGAACTAAACCCATGCGCGATTCTGGTATTGCAAGTAACACTTCCATTTCTTTTAAACTCGCGATACTGACGATCACTTCTCCCGCTTGCACCAATTGGCCTGGCTCTGCTTGTATCATCGTGACCACACCATCTCGATCAGCAGTAAGCTGTGTATACAGTGTTTGGTTTCCAGAAATATCGGCCTGTGCTTTTACTTGCGCTAACCTTGCGCTCGCGGTTTTTAGCTCGGCCTCGCGCAAATCTAAGGCTGAGGCAGATATAAACTTTTTATGAAACAATTGGCGCTGCCTTTCAAGCTCTGCCAAAGCCAATGCATAATTAGCTTCCGCAGCGCGCACATCTGCCATTGCCGAGGCCATGCTTAAATTGGCATCAGCGCTATCTAACTTAACTAGCACCTGTCCTTTTTTCACCTGCGCACCAACCTCTACGATACGGTTAGTAATTTTTCCATTAATTCTAAATCCCTGCTTAGACTCATATCGAGGGCGGACTTCACCCACTAAAATCATCGCGCCTGATTGACCTGCATCACCTACCTTCACCACCAATGTAGGTCGCGGCGGTTGTGCTGGCGGAGGTGGTTGATCACAAGCAGAAAGCGATATGGCAATTAGTAATAAAAAGATTTTCATTTGAATGTACTCACGATTCAATTTTATTAGTCGCTGTTGTTAATTGATAGTTGTTATCCACAATATCTACAAGCCCACGCAACAAACCTTGCAACATCGTGTTTTGCATCATTGCCAGCCTAGCTTGCACAGCTGACCATTCAATCCAAGTTTCCCGACCCAAGGATATTTCAAGTGAACACACGCCATGAACACCTGCCCACAATGTTTGGGCAATTAACTCAGCGTTAGTGAGCTCGGGCCTAAACAAACCTGCGTCAAAAGCATCTTGCACAATACATTTAAGTTGCGCATACGCATCCTGCTCAGTATTACCGCGCTGAATCTGTGTTGTTTCTAAATTGCATGGCACGCGTGGTGTCATAAACATCAATCGATAATGGTTGGGGTGCTGCAATGCAAACATGGCATAAGCATGACCAAAGGCACGGATACGCCCAATGAGATCAGGCAACTGCATCACGTCACGCATGCTCGCTGCCAGCTTTAAAAAATCCTCATCACATACGGCTTGTAAAAGTGCCTCTTTATCTGAAAAGTGGTGGTATAGCGTGGTGGCCGAATAGTTAATATTTCTAGCAATTTCGCGCATAGAAACTGCCTCTATGCCGCGCGCCACAAATAATGTGCGCGCAGCATCTAGTATCTTTGTGCGTAGCGCATCGCGCGCTTCAGCTGATTTTACTTTAGGTGGCATTTAATTTGACAGATGATAGTTAACACCGTTAAATTAACACTGTTAACTAACAATGTAAAGTGAATTACCCATCACAATACCTAGTGACTGGCTTACTTAAATTTAAACAGGGAGGTACGGCATAAAACTCAGTGCCAAGCCCTAGCTAATGCCGTATTGACTCAGTTTATACCATAAGGAACGTTCACTAATTTCAAGCACTTTTGCTGCCTTACTTTTATTGCCATGCGTAAATGCTAATGCTTTAACAATTAATTGCCGCTCTAGCGCCTCCACCGAGCTAGGTAAAGAGAGTGGATTCGCTGTAGCCTTATCATCAACAGGCTTAGTTGGGTTTAGTCCGTGAGTGTCCGAATTGCTTGCCATTAACTCAACCGAGTGACTTAACATTTCTGCGGGTAAATGTTCAGGCTGAATTATTTGATTACCACTGATAATGGCGGCACGCTCTAATACATTCTCTAGTTCCCGTACATTGCCAGGCCAATCATACTGCATGAGCATCTGCACAGCCTGATCGGATATCGCCACGCGACGTTTGGCTAAGAAATATTCAGCCAGTGCTTCAATATCAGATTTTCGCGCTTTGAGTGCGGGTAAATCGATACGAAATACGTTTAAACGATAATATAAGTCTTCACGTAGTTTACCGTCTTTAATCGCTGCTATTGGGTTACGGTTGGTAGCCGCTACCACACGAATATCCACGGAAATTGGACGGTTTCCGCCCAAACGCTCAATTACATTTTCTTGCAAAGCTCGTAGCAACTTGGCCTGCAACTGCATTGGCATTTCAGTCACTTCATCCAAAAATAAAGTGCCGCCATCGGCTAACTCAAACTTACCGATACGTTCTTTAACGGCGCCAGTAAAAGCGCCTTTTTCATGCCCAAATAACTCGGATTCCAGCATTTCATGTGGAATCGCAGCACAATTAACTGCTACAAATAATGCATTATTTCGTGGTGAAGCTGCATGAATCGCACGTGCAACTACCTCTTTACCTGTGCCAGTTTCACCCGCCAGCAATACTGTCGCTTTTTCTGGCGCCACTTGTCGAATAGATGCAGTTAATTGCTGCATCACGAGGCTATTGCCAATTAAGCCAATATTAATCGATTTTTCTTCACGCAAGAACTTGTTTTCAACCACCAATCGAGAAAAAGACAAAGCGCGTTTGATGGCGAGTTCTAGCTCTTCCAAATCAAAGGGGCGCAATATGTAGTCTGATGCACCGCTTTTCATCGCTTCAATGGCTGATTTAATCTCGCCCTGTGCCGTGACAATTATCACTGGGAGTTCAGCATCTGTTTTACGAATTTCTTTCAGTAACTGCAAGCCATCCATGCGCGGCATGTGTAGATCAGTCACCACACAATCAACTTTTTGTGCTTGAATGACTTCCAATGCCTCTCGACCATCTCTCGCTGTCAGTGGTTGATAGCCTGCCTGACGCAGACTAATCTCCAGCAGGCGTAGCATGCTGGGCTCATCATCTACCGCTAATATATATTTAATGCTGTCTGACATAATCTCACTTTTTATGATTAGGCATCACTAAGTAGTTGCCGTTTTGGTAGTTGCACTCTAAAATCTGCGCCAGTATTGGCGAGTGTGCTTTTCTCTACCGCGAGCGATCCAAAGTGAGCGGTTACTATCTGCTTAGATACTGCTAAACCTAGACCGATACCACCTGGACGCTGAGTAAAGAAAGGGTCGAATATTTGTTCTTTTTGCGCTTCTGTTACGCCAGCACCGTCATCCGCAACGCTAATCACCACATCATCTTGTGCATCAATAATAGACACCGCAACCTTACCGCCTGTTGGCAACACTTGAATCGCATTCAGCAACAAATTAAGTAGCACCTGCGTAATTTGCTCTGCATCGCATTCCACCATTATTTGCCCAACAACCGCTTTTTCAGAATGGTTGTTGACTACTATTGCTAGATTAACATCCTTTTTATTGGCCTGCATCCGTAGCATTGCCACCGCATGCTCAACCAAAGGCACAATATCATGTAGCGCAAATTCGGGCTGGCGCGGACGCGCAGAATCTACCAACGTAGAAACTAGTTTATTTAAACGCTCTGTTTCCATGTTAATAAAAGCCACCACTTCTTGGCCTTCTGTACTCAAATCTTTTTCACGCGCTAATACTTGTGCGGATGAGCGCAAAATACCTAAAGGCGTTCTAATCTCATGGCTCATAGCAGCCGCCATTTCACCTGCCACCGCCAGCTTAGCTGCGCGCGTCAGATTTTCTTTTGAGAGTGCTAAGTCATCCATCATTTTGCCAAAAGCATTAGATAAAGCGCGCACCTCTGTGGGCCCCTCGAGCTCTGGTAACACGCCCTGTGATGATCGCATAAATCGATTAGCATAATCAGTCAACTTAGCTAATGGCTTGGTGATACGGCCTGACAATGGTGCCGCAAATGCAGCTGCAACTAAGCCTGTGATAATTAACAACAAGATAAACATATAACCCATGCGATGCACAGGCGCCATCACAACAGATCGATATTGTGCAATTGAAACCACCCAATTAAAAATCGGCGGCGTTACGGAAGGCTGAGTAACTGAATATACCGAGATATCATGCGCCGCAATTATTTTTTCCCAATGCTGAGTCTCTGCCAGCATACGTGTTTGCGAGTTTTTATCATCTACATTAATCAAAGCCGCCGCACTACCCTGATTTTCAGTACTATCTAAAATTTTAGTAATCGCACGCCAATCAAAAATCACCCATAAAGACCCTACTTTTTGCTGATTTACATCCAATATATCACTAGCAATAGGTAGCTTATGTTCTGCAAGCTGGTATAAACGCACTGCACGATTGGAAAAGGAAATTTGTAACCACGGCGGTACATCTTTTGCAGGTTTTCCTATATCAGCTGGCTGACTAGAGGCCACTACAGTATTTTGATTGTTCACTACATAAAGCGACTGATACACACCGCGATAGCTTACCTTTAGCTCATTGAGAAATTTTGATAAGCGCTTATCAAAGTCGCCAATCACCACTTCATCCATCACCTCTAAACGGCTCCAAGAAACGATATTTTGCAGGCGCTCAAACATCATATCATCCACCTGATGCGATGCCGCATTGGCACGGGTCTGCATGTCGCGCACGATCTCTTCTCTTAATACAGTGCGGGCTTCAAAAAATGTGAGTAATGTCACGATCAGCATTGGCAACAACGCTGATAGTAAAAAGCCTACTAATAATAGCCGTTTAACTGACATTGACTCTATAAATGATTGATTCAAAATATTAGGCCTACTTATGCGTCCGTATGATTAATGATTATCACTGTCACTTGTTTGATTAGTCACAAGGCTTTTAGGTCGCTATCGAATATAATCCGCCTATGCATTTAATTTTCAATCTATGCTCTTAATTTCAAAAAGTTATCGCGAGTCTAAAGTTTGGAGCATCCATGCATCTAATCAATAAATTCTGTATCGGCAGTGTAGCCCTGCTACTGCTGCTGTGCAACACTGTGTATGCAGACGATGTATCAGATTCTGAAAAAGGCTTCATGGATGGCTTCAGATTAGGTGGCTATACCAGTGCTGGCATTACGGTTCCGCGTAAATCGGAAACCACCGCTGCTATTAATGAAATCAGCCTGATTTTGACTTGGGAAAATGAAAGCCGCTTTAAATTTTTTAGTGAATTAGAATTAGAAAACCCAATTTCTTGGGATGCCGATAATAAATTTAACACCAAACAAAGCTACATTGATTTAGAACGCTTTTACCTAGACTACAACTTATCAGACAACGTTAATCTGCGAGGCGGGCGCTTTTTAACACCTACAGGCCGCTGGAACCAGCTTCACGCCTCACCATTAGTATGGACCAGCTCACGTCCTGCAGCTACCAGTAGATTATTTCCTACCGCAGCCAACGGTATTATGGCCTTTGGTGCAATCCCGTTTGATAATAGCGCAATTGAGTACTCTATATTTGTTGAAACGCTTAAAGATATAGATGAAGATGATGACGAGCTAAGATTCAGAAACGCTAAAGGCGCCCGCATCGCCTTTGGTCAACAAGCCAATATTGGCTTGAACTTAATGTCTTTTGACGAGAGAACAGTGTTCAACACTCGTTACCATATGCTGGGGATAGACTTTATCACCCACCATCGTGGCATTGAGTTTTTAGGAGAGGCATTTCAGCGCTGGGACTCACACAATAACACTAGCGGTTATGGCGCTTATTTACAAACCGCAGTTCCGCTACCTGTGGGGTCAAACTGGTTTGGTATTGCTCGTATTGAAACTTTTCATCGGCCAGATGAAGGACATCAACAACGCTGGCTAATTGGCACAACTTGGCGCGTCAAGCCTACTCAATTATTGAAGCTAGAGTTCACTGGTGGTAGCGCAGACCAACCAGAATCACCTCGCGGCTTCTTGGCTTCATTTGCGGTATTGTTCTAATGCGCGGATTTATCTCAATATTGCTATTGATAATAGGCTTGTATTTGCAAGCGACAGGCATGGCTGCGGAAAAATCTATTATTGCCGTGATTGTGACCAACGACAATCCAAACAAAAGTATTTCCTTGGGTGAACTTAAGCTTATTTACTGGCGCAAGAAAACTTACTGGGCCAATGGTCAACGTATCCATCCCATTAACCTACCCTCTGATAACCCACTAAGATTGCAGTTCTCAAGCAGTATATTAGGCAGTGCGCCAAGTGCGCAAAATGATTACTGGAATGGCTTGTACTTTCATGGCATATCACCACCGTACGTGCTGTACTCAGACGAAGCGGCAATTCGCTACGTACAAGAAACTGCTGGCAGTATTGCTTATGCAGATGCCTGTAAATTGGACAATCGCGTTAAACCATTACTCTGGTTACTCCCCAATGGTGAAACAACAAGCAACCCTTCCCTCGCTAACTGTAATTAGCATTAGTTGTAATTAACGCTAATCAACAACCAAAATGCTTTATGCAATATTTGTATGGAATTGGTTTACCAAAACTAAAGTTACCTACATTTCTTGCATAATTTGTTTCAAATTACGCACAAATCATTACCCATCACAGGCAACTGCCCTCTGCTCAGAACTTTGTTTGAAATTTATAATCTATTGATTTATAAATGAAAATTTAATTACAGCGTAGTCATTCTGCTTAAATATGCGTCACCTAATAAAAGTTAGGCACACTCTTTGCGTAACTGTAAGCATATTTAATTAAGGTGAAATATAAAATGCTTAGCCTAAGTTTTGATGCAAGCCCATTATTTTTTAACGCAGAAGCTGCCTATCAAACGCGCCCATTTACAGCAGCCAAAAGACAACGTGTAAGCAATACCAAGATAGCATGCTCAGAAATAGACGCACCTGACCGTAGAGAAATTGAACAATTTATCCATGATGTATTTGCACATACGTATGGTGCAGATGTGCAACATTTCATGCCGCAATTGATTAGCCTGCGTGATGAAAACAATGAGTTAGTCGCCGCATTTGGCATGCGCAAAGCACACATAGAACCGTTATTTTTAGAGCGCTATTTAGATGCGCCGATTGAAACAGTCATGTCCAATCGCTTTAATCGTGTCATTACTCGCCATCAAATTACCGAAATTGGTAATTTAGCAGTGGCTAATCCTCGCAATGCAGGCGTTTTAATCGCCAATATCATTCAACACAACTTAGACATTAATATTGAATGGTGTGTTGCTACTGCTCACCACAGCCTACAAAATGGATTAGTGAAAGGCGGGCGTGATGTTTATGCTTTACAAGGTGCAGATAAATCACGCTTAAGCGCTACAGAGCAAGCCACATGGGGAAGTTACTACGACAACTCACCACAAGTAGTTGCAGTTAAAGGCGTAACGGCACTATAACCATGACGCAGCAACACAAAATTAATCAGGCAATCGCCAAACATGCGATTATGCATGCAGATAAAATCGCACTACGTGGCATGGATTGCAGCCTCACTTATGCTGAACTGCAAACTGCGATTCAACTTCAAAGCCAAGCTTGGCATGATTTTACCCAAGAAAAATCTACGATTGCACCGCCAACCATTGCCTTAGCGGTAGAAAACCATCCAGCTTGGGTAGTGTTAGATTTAGCGGCATTAGAAAGTAACCTACCGCTTATTCCGCTACCGTTCTTTTTTTCAAGCGAACAATGGCTACACGCTATGCAAGACGCTGGTGCTAATATCGTGGTCACTGACCAGCCAGCGTTATTCGAACCACTACTGATAGATAAAATAGTGCGCAAAACGCAATGGATTATCGCGGGCAAAACACTCACCCAATTTGAGTTGCAGCCTTCACCAAAAGTCGCGTTACCCTTAAATACGGCGAAAATCACTTACACCTCTGGCACAACGGGCAACCCTAAAGGCGTGTGCTTAAGCCCAGACAATATGATGAATGTTGCAACATCCATCGCTGACGCAACGAAAGTTACGCCTGATGACATTCATTTAAATGTATTACCGCTGGCTACTTTATTAGAAAACATCGCTGGCATTTATGCACCATTATTCGCTGGCGCTACTTGCGTGCTCCTGCCTAGTAGCGAAATTGGCTTAAGTGGCGCATCTGGCCTCAATATTCAAAAACTATTAGCGGCACTTAAACACTCACTAGCAACAACAGCAATTTTCACTCCAGAGCTACTTAATGCACTGGTTTGCCAGATTGAGTTAAACCAGCTTGAGTTAGTCCAGGTTGAGTTAAGTAAGCTTAAATTAAACAAAGCTGAAGCTGACGCAACGCTACCAAGTTCATTACGCTTTTTAGCAGTAGGTGGCGCATCCGTATCGCCTAACTTACTCAAGCGCGCACAAGCGTTATCAGTACCAGTATACGAAGGCTACGGCCTTTCAGAGTGCGCCTCTGTGGTTGCATTAAACACACCCGCCTTTAATAAAATTGGCAGTGTAGGTAAAGTGTTGCCTCACCTAAAAGTCGAATTCACCAACGACCATGAAATTATTGTCACAGGCAATGCTTATCTAGGTTACGTAGGGCAAACTGCCGTGCAATCTAACAGTATTCACACAGGCGATATTGGACATATTGACGAAGACGGCTACCTCAACATCACTGGCCGCAAAAAGAATATCTTTATCACCTCTTTTGGTCGCAATATTTCGCCAGAATGGGTGGAGCGAGAACTGACAATCTCCCCTTACATTGCACAAGCAGCATTATTTGGTGAAGCTAAACCATGGAACACCGCCATTATTGTAGCCAGAAAAGGCAGCGCAACTGCAGAGATTGAAAACGCGATTCAACACATCAATCAAGGTCTGCCAGATTACGCAAGAATCACGCAATGGATAAGTGCGGATGCGCCATTTACACTTGCCAACCAACAACTTACCTCCAACGGCAGAAACCGTAGAGACATGATTTGGCAACATTATGAACAAAAAATTAACGCGCTATATGAAAGGCAATACGCATGACTGTGTATCAAAAATTATTACAAGCTACAGAAAAAGAACGTACAGAACTCCTAAGCTTACCGCTCATTACCAAAGGTGCAGCAGGTGAGATCTCTCATAATACTTATGTTGGCTTTTTAACGCAGGCTTATCATCACGTAAAACACACCACACCACTACTCATGACTTGCGGTGGCCGCTTACCTGCTCACTATGAATGGCTACGTACCGCAGTTGGTGAATATATTGAAGAAGAAATGGGCCATCAAGAATGGATACTCAACGACATTGAAGTATGCGGTGGTGATAGAGAAGCTGTTCGCAATAGCGCCACACCAGCAACAAGTGCCAGCATAGCCACCGAAGTGATGGTCGCTTATGCATACGACATGATCAACCGTGTCAACCCTATCGGTTTTTTCGGCATGGTACTCGTACTGGAAGGCACAAGCACAGCAGTTGCCACGCAAGCGGGTGAAACCTTAATGCAATCACTCAACCTACCAAAAAAAGCATTTAGCTACTTACTGTCCCACGGCTCTCTGGATATTAGCCATGTATCATTTTACGAAAGTTTAGTGAATCAAGTGACTAACCCAGAAGACCAAGCAACCCTGATTCACAGTGCTAAAATATTTTATAGATTATATGGTGATATATTCCGTACAATAGAGGCCGAATATATGCAAAATTGAATAGGATTCCTATGCAACTAAAAAACAAATGCATTCTGCTCACAGGCGCTACTGGTGGTATCGGTAAACACTTAGCATTAATGCTTGCACGCAAAGGCGCAAACCTCATATTAGTTGGCCGTGATAGCAATAAGCTTGAAACTTTGGCGCATCAAATTCAAAACAAAGGTGGCAACGCAAAAACCATCGTGGCTGACTTCGAAATAGCGGGCACCGCACAACAAGTGGTACAGCAAGCGACTACAGCCTTTGACGGTGTTGATATTTTAATCAACAATGCCGCGATTCTTGACTTCATCCTATTCGATAACCAAAGCCCTGAACGTATTGCACAAATGGTGCAAACCAACGTCACAGCACCTATTCAGCTTGCCAATGCAATGTTGCCACACTTCCGATCTAATCATCAGGGTCAGTTTGTCATGATAGGCTCTATTCTGGGCTCGCTGGGCTTTCCACATTACGCAACTTACTGTGCTACAAAATTTGCAATCCACGGCTTTTCGCAGGCACTACGTCGTGAGCTGGTGGATACCAACATTAATGTCACCTACATTGCGCCACGGAGCATTAATACACCCATGAACGACGCGGCAACGCTCGCAATGCTTGCTAAAACTGGGGGAAATGTTGACGAGCCTGAGAAAGTAGCAGCGACTATTGTTAAAGCGATAGAGCATCAAAAACAGGAAGTTTTTATTGGGCAACCAGAGTCATTTTTTGCTTGGCTCAATGGCTTTATGCCAAGTTTTGTGAATTTAGGGCTTAAAAAACAAGCACGATTAGCTAAAGAGTTTGCTGCAAAAAAATAACAGGCACACATTGCAACTTGCTTCCACAGGTTAGGCCTCAGCTATACTTATAGCTAGTCCTCTAAATAATGGCAGTATTTGTAGATTGAAGCCTCAACGCTCACCGTCGTCATTCCCGCATACGACTTCACATGTGCTTTAGCACTTAGTGAATCGGAGTGCCTGTGGTGCGTAGGCGGGAATCCAGACTACGTGAATACTAGCTTTTTTTACAATAAACTACCATTCGTGACCATCACCTTGACTGGATACCAGCCTGCGCTGGTATGACGTTATTTGTGAGATTAACTATAAACTGCCTGACTTTACCTAAACGTAAAGCACAACTGGAAACACTGTTACAGCCAAAACAAGAATCACCCACTCCATGCCCCAGCGCTCTAAATGTCCCGTGAAGTGAAAAAAAAGCGTAGTAATTGCAACAAGGTAATAACTGATATAGATAGTTAATGCCATAATTTCACCAATACTATTTAAGTTTGAGTTAACGCGGTATAGAAGTAAGCAGTGTAACAAAAAGCATAACAACACACTAAATTAAGCAATTTCAGAATGCTCAGCCAAAGACACTCTACTAAAGACACACTACGCTAGCTAGTCATCAAAAAAATAACGATTTGATAAGACGAACAAACTAGTCTCTACACCACATAGATATTACGACCATTCCTTACATTACTTTAATAATCATTATACTGCCATTAATAACTTGACTTAAACACTTGGTTTTATAGTCAATTTAGCGTATATTTCGCTAATTGCTAGGGGTCTGTATTTTACCAAAATACAGTGAGATATACCCTTCGAACCTGATGCGGGTCATGCCGCCGTAGGAAAGCATCTATTCGCTTTCCTACAAATATACTAGTAAGGGCACGCAGTTTTCCTGCTCCTTACATTTTTGCTAGGAGCCACACTTGAACGCCACCGATAAAAATCTTACCAAGTTTCTTAACGAAACCGCCTCTGTTGACGAGAGCGCAACCACACCATTTGCAAAATCACGCAAAGTTTATGTTGAAGGCTCACGCCCAGATATCCGCGTACCGTTTCGTGAAATTTCATTAAGCGACACGCCTTCTGCTTTTGGCGCAGAAAAAAACCCACCAGTTGTTGTCTATGACACCTCAGGCCCATACACAGACCCAACCATCAGCATTGATATCCGTAACGGCTTGCCTGCATTACGTACTGGTTGGATTATGGAACGTGGCGATGTAGAACAGTTAGATGGCCCAACTTCAGAGTTCGGCCACCAACGCCTAGTTGACCCAGAGCTTTCAGAAATGCGCTTTAACTTGCACCGCAAACCATTGCGCGCAAAAGAAGGCATGAACGTATCGCAAATGCACTACGCACGTAAAGGCATTATCACCCCAGAAATGGAGTTTATTGCCATCCGTGAAAATCAACGCCGTGAAAACATGAGCGAGCTGTTGCAAACACAACACCCAGGCCAAGATTTTGGTGCAAACATCCCTAAAATGATTACACCAGAGTTCGTCCGCGAAGAAGTAGCGCGCGGCCGTGCAATTATCCCAATGAACATCAACCACCCAGAAATCGAGCCAATGATTATTGGCCGTAATTTCTTGGTAAAAATCAACGCGAACATCGGTAACTCAGCACTAGGCTCTTCTATCAGTGAAGAAGTTGAAAAAATGGTGTGGAGTACACGTTGGGGTGGCGATACCGTCATGGATTTATCAACAGGTAAAAACATTCATGAAACTCGTGAGTGGATTATCCGTAACAGCCCAGTGCCGATTGGTACTGTGCCGATCTACCAAGCATTAGAAAAAGTAAACGGCAAAGCTGAAGACTTAACTTGGGAAATTTTCCGCGACACATTAATTGAACAAGCCGAGCAAGGTGTGGATTACTTCACTATCCATGCGGGTGTACGTTTGGCCTACATCCCAATGACAGCAAAACGTATGACAGGTATCGTGTCACGCGGCGGTTCTATTATGGCGAAATGGTGTTTAGCGCATCATAAAGAGTCTTTCTTATACGAACATTTTGAAGACATCTGCCAAATCATGAAACAGTACGACGTTTCATTCAGCTTAGGTGATGGTTTACGTCCAGGTTCAATCTATGATGCAAACGATGAAGCACAATTTGCCGAGTTGAAAACATTAGGCGAACTCACACAAATCGCTTGGAAGCACGACGTACAATGTATGATCGAAGGCCCAGGCCACGTACCAATGCACCTGATTAAAGAAAACATGGAACTGCAATTAGAGCATTGCGGTGAAGCTCCATTCTATACATTAGGCCCATTAACCACAGACATCGCGCCAGGTTATGACCACATCACCTCAGGTATCGGTGCCGCCATGATCGGCTGGTACGGCTGTGCAATGTTGTGCTACGTGACCCCTAAAGAACACTTAGGCTTACCTGATAAAGAAGACGTACGTGTTGGTATCATCACCTACAAAATCGCAGCACATGCGGCAGACTTAGCAAAAGGCCACCCAGGTGCACAAATCCGTGACAATGCATTATCTAAAGCACGCTTCGAATTCCGCTGGGAAGACCAGTTCAATCTAGGCCTAGACCCAGAAAAAGCTAAAGAATTCCACGATGAAACATTGCCACAAGAAGGTGCAAAACAAGCGCATTTCTGCTCAATGTGCGGCCCACACTTCTGCTCAATGAAAATCTCACAAGACGTACGTGATTACGCAGCTGAGCAAGGTGTTTCTGAGCAAGAGGCGCTACAAAAAGGCATGCAGGAAAAAGCGATTGAGTTTGTGAAAAAGGGATCTGAAGTCTATCAGAAGGTTTAATTACACGCTGACTTTCTCAAGCTTTTATTCTTGATTTGAACTCAACAAAACAGCCAGCTATCCGCTGGCTGTTTTGTTTTTAATTCAATCAATTGTATTCACGCCTAGCAAATAAAAAAGGCGTAAAATAGCAACATTCAAGGAAAAAACTTTTGACTACATTAAAACTCTCAAAAAAATCAGGTGACGCCCCAAGCAATGTGGCAAGTAAAGCACCTGTACGCCGCTCAAACACGCCTACACGTGATCGGACAACTGCGCCAATTAAGCCACAACGTCCTAGCGAACCAGAAATGAGCGCGCCAGTACGTGCCAGAACTGAGCCTAGAGATCAAGCAAGACCACCGCGTCAGGATGCGCCGCGTCAACGTAACCACCGTCATGATGGTGCTTTGCACACGTCTGTACCAAGAGAACAAACACCAGATAGCCGCGCACCATCACCACGCCCGATTAACCCAGATGCTCACAAACTAGACAGCATGCAAACCACCCGCGATAGAGCAGACCGTGAAGGTGCCTACCGCAACCCACCACGTCGCGGCGGCAAGGTGCGCGATGGTTTTGTGGCAAGCGAGTTTGACAAAAACCGCACCAATAAAGAAGCATTTGCAGCAAAAGCAAACGCCAGCCAACCCGATTTACCACGATTATCTAAAGTAATGGCAGAGCGCGGGCTTTGCTCTCGCCGCGAAGCGGATGAATGGATTGTGAACGGCTGGGTCAAGGTCAACGATGAAATCGTCGATACATTAGGCTCACGTATTTCACCAGATGCTGAAATTATTATCAGCAGCTATGCACAAGAACATCAGGCTGAAAATGTCACCATTATTTTGCACAAGCCTGTTGGTTATGTCAGCGGCCAAGCTGAAGATGGTTACCAACCAGCCATCGTATTAGTCCACCCAGATAACCAATGGGAAGACGACCCAGAACTGCATCAACATCATCCTAAGCAATTTCACCGCGGCATGCTGCATGGCTTGGCGCCAGCTGGTCGCTTAGATATTGACTCTACAGGGATGTTAGTACTCACTCAAGATGGCCGTATCGCGCGCCATTTGATTGGTGAAGACTCTACCGTTGAAAAAGAATACCTAGTACGAGTGACGGGTGAACTTAGTGATGCTGATTTAAAACGCTTGAACTTTGGCTTAAGTTTAGATGGTGTGAAATTAAAACCAGCTAAAGTAAGCTGGCAAAATGAAGACCAACTACGTTTTGTATTACGTGAAGGCAAAAAACGCCAAATCCGTCGCATGTGCGAAATGGTAGGCTTGCACGTTGTAGGTTTAAAACGTATCCGTATTGGTAGTGTTAATTTAGGTAAACTACCTGTAGGCGAATGGCGCTATTTACGCAATGATGAACGTTTCTAAATAGTTATAAGATTTAGATTTTTATTAGATTGAGTCAATTAACTAAATAAAAGTAATGATAGTAAGGGGTTTGGTTTGGGATTATTTGATAGTTTGGCTGGTGCAATGTTAGGCAATATGGGTGGCGATAAAGGCGCTATGTTGCAAATTGCGATGGATTTATTTAAACAAAATGGTGGCTTAGAAGGTGTTATCGCCAAGTTTAATGAAGCTGGCTTTACTGAACAAACCGCTTCTTGGATAAGCCAAGGTGAAAATCTACCAATCTCCCCCGAGCAAATCATCCAAGTACTGGGTCGTGACAGTATTGCTAGTATTGCCGAAAAACTCACCCTATCGCCCACTGATGTTAGTACAAAAATTGCTGAATATTTACCTCAAGCAATTAACAAAATGACACCTAACGGCAAATTAGACAGCAATTCTGGCAATCTGCTTGCGGCTGTGATGGGTATGCTTAAATAACCATCTAAAATTTTGAAAGCTGGATTTAATAGAAAAGGTCTATACCCTTTCTGTGTTAATCGCACAGATATTTTGCATCAATGCTGTTACCATCAAGATGCAAGCTAAATACACTACATTAATATTGACTTACTAGCTTTACCGTCACTTTAAAACCTCTTTCTCTATTGAAATCAACATATGGATATCTTGTTATTACTTAAGGCCGCCTTACTTGGTATTGTTGAAGGCGCTACCGAATTTTTGCCCATCTCCAGCACAGGGCATTTAATATTGGCTGGTGACTTACTCAACTTCATGGACCATGAAAAGCGTAACGTATTTGATATTGCAATTCAGCTAGGCGCAATATTGGCGGTTGTATGGGAATATCGTAGGCGTTTTGTAAGTACATTTGCAGGCATTGGACGCGACCCCATCGCCAACCGCTTAATCGTTAACTTATCCATTGCTTTCTTACCGCTTGCTATCTTGGGTTTAACGTTCGGCGACCTCATCAAAACTTATCTATTCAAACCCGTGCCAGTCGCGATGGCATTTATTATTGGCGCGTTTATTATTTTCTGGGCAGAAAAAC
This sequence comes from Methylotenera sp., assembly GCA_030682715.1. Lineage (GTDB taxonomy): Bacteria > Pseudomonadota > Gammaproteobacteria > Burkholderiales > Methylophilaceae > Methylotenera. Next base: position 38,892 of record JAUXNQ010000063.1, read on the forward strand.
GCACGCATACTGTCACCATAGAAACCGTTGATGACATTCGCCCCTTGGATGCTTTGAAACTAGGGCTGGCACAAGCGGTTGCACTGATTCCTGGCATGTCTCGCTCTGGCTCTACCATTATCGGTGGTTTATTTTTTGGGCTATCGCGTAAAGCCGCAGCGGAGTTCTCATTTTTCCTCGCGGTACCTACACTAGGTATTGCTTCTATTTACTCTATGTACAAAGATCGCGCTCTGCTTAGTATGGATGACATGGGCGCATGGGCAATGGGGTTTATATTTTCGTTTATTAGTGCCATGATTGCGGTTAGAGCGCTTATTCGCTATGTAAGCAACCACGACTTTACGATTTTTGCATGGTATCGCCTTGTGTTTGGCGTAGTTGTACTGGTAACGGCTTACACAGGCTTAGTGGACTGGACTGTACACTAAAGCACAATCAACGATATATACGTGCATATAGACTAATGATGATGACAAATTAATCATCAATATGAATTAATAATAAGGTGACATCATGAAAAAAATATTGAAATATGGTCTCATTGGCTTTGCTGGTGTGGTTGCCTTGCTGATTTTGATAGTCGCCATCATCTCCGCAACGTTCAACCCAAATGACTATAAACCTCTAATTATTAAGCTAGTGCAAGAGAAAAAACAGCGCACCCTAACAATTGAAGGTGACATCAAGCTCGCTTTCTGGCCAAAAATTGGCGCTGATCTAGGCAAGGTTTCAATTTCAGAACACAAATCTGAGCAAACATTTGCCTCTATTCAAGGTGCTAAAGTATCACTTGCCCTTCTACCGCTACTTAAAAAAGAGCTGGTTGTGGATACCATCTACATTGATGGCGCTCAGGCTAATATCATTAAATATAAAGATGGCACCACTAACTTTGATGACTTACTCAGCAAAGATGAAGAAGAGTCTGAGCAAATTAAATTTGATGTGGATGGCGTTAAAGTCACCAACTCTGCCGTCAATTATAGCGATGAAGGCACTGGTGCAAAATATGCACTTACAAAATTCAATTTAACTTCTGGTCATATTGCTTTAGCTGAGCCGATTGATTTAGCCACTGACTTTAGCGCAACTGCAAATCAACCTGCAATTGCTGCCGATGTAAAACTAAAAGGCAACTTCCTAGCAGACCCTGAAGCCAAGCACTTTGCCGCAAAAGACTTAGACGCCACAATTAAAGGTGACTTACTAGGCGGTAAAGACGTAGACATTACCATGAGCGGCGATATTGATGCCAAACCTGAAACTCGTGAGTTCTTAATCGACAGCTTAAAACTAGCATTATCTGGTCAATTTGATGGCGCCAAAGTCACGCTAGATTTAAACGCACCCGCCTTAGTTGCACAAAAAGATGAAGTAACGAGCAAGAAAATCACCGTTAACTTAAGCCAAGAAAAAGCGAGTGACTCATTTAAAGCAAGTTTAGTATTAGCTGACATTAAAGGCTCACCTAAAGCCCTACAAAGTAGCGGCATCAGTGGTGAGATATCAGGCACACAAGGCAAACGCAGCATTAACGGCAAGTTTTCATCTCCGTTCCAAGGCAATCTTGAAAGCTTGATTTTTGACTTGCCTAAATTCGCTGGCAATGTAGATATTAAAGACCCTGCTATCCCTAACGGTAGCGCCAAAGTGAATTTTGATTTAAGTTTGCACGCTGACGTTAAACAAGAGCGAGTGAATAGCAAGTTCATCATGAACGTTGATAACACCAAGCTTAATGGTCAGGTTGCTGTTGCTAACTTTAAAAAACCGAATATTCAGTTTAATTTAAACGCTAACACTTTAGATTTAAACAAACTGCTAGGCGCTAGTAGTAAAAAAGAAGAACCTAAAAAAACCGACCCTGCAAGCCAAAAACCTGCCGATTTATCTGCATTAGCTAATCTGTTATTAGATGGCAAAATCAATATTGGCAATATTATTTATGAAAAATATCGCTTATCAGGCCTAAATGTCAACATTAAAGCAGATGGTGAGAAGCTGACATTATCAGGCCTGAATGTTAAGTTTGATGACAGCCAAATTAAAGGTGGTTTAGGTATCAGCCACTTTAGCAAACCGCTTTATACCTTTGATCTTGATATAGACCAGCTTAATCTTGATAAATACATCATTGCAAGTGATAAGCCCGCAGAAACCAAAGCAAACACTGGCGATGCTCCCATTGATTTAAGCGCCCTTAAAGCACTCAATGCGAACGGCTCTATCCGCATTGGCAACTTAAGATACGGCAAAACTAAAGCCTCAAACGTACGTGTTGATCTAAAGGCCGCTAATGGTATTGCGACAATTGCGCCATTGTCTGCCAATTTGTATCAAGGCAGTATGAACGGCTCGCTCAGCGTTGATGCACGCAACACGCCTAGTATTGCGTTTAAACAAGATATGAAAGGCATTGCCATTGGCCCTTTATTAGTGGATGCCATTAACAACGACATGTTAGATGGTAAAGGCACGCTTAATGTAGATGTGACAGCCTCTGGTAATACCGTTGGCGCAATGAAAAAAGCGCTTAACGGCAAATCGTCACTACAGCTTGCAGATGGCGCAATCAAAGGCATTGATATCGCTGGCACCATTCGCAATGCAAAATCTAAGCTAAACGTCCTAAAAGGCCAAAGCAGTATTGGCGCTGATCAAACACAAAAAACCGACTTCAGTGAGCTTACTGCATCATTTGATATTAAAAATGGCGTTGCACACAATGAAGACCTAGCCATGAAAGCCCCTATTTTGCGGTTAGCAAAAGGTGATAGCCGTGGTGATGTCGATATTGCCAATGAAACCATTAACTATTTAGCCAAGCCAACCATTGTTAAATCAATCAAAGGGCAAGGCGGTGCTGATTTAGACGCACTTGCTGGCGTTTCAATTCCAGTAAAAGTAACTGGCACTTTCTCAGCCCCTAAATATGGCGTTGACTTTGCCTCGCTTGGCACTGCGATTGCTAAATCTAACCTACTAGACAAAGTAGGTGGTGATAAAGCTGGCGCGGTCAAAAGCTTAATCGGTGATGGAGATAAAGTGGACGCGCTAAAAGGTTTGTTAGGTAAGAGCAAACCAACAGAAACTGCGCCAGCCACTGGCGACGCCGCTAAAACAGACAGCACCACAACAGAACAGCCAAAATCTGCTGAAGAAATCGCGAAAGAAAAAGCCGAGCAAAAACTTAAAAAGCTCCTTAATTTTTAATTGTGCTCAGTAAAATTAATTAGTCCCAGTAAATTAATTGTCTAAATAAAATCAGTGACTTAGCAATACTCCAAACACAATCACCCATAGAATATATCAAGCATGACTGACTTTGCCAGCCGCCTTATTACTTGGCAAAAAATACATGGGCGCCATGACCTACCTTGGCAGAACACCACAGACCCATACGCTATTTGGGTTTCAGAAATCATGTTGCAGCAAACTCAAGTAACGGCTGTCATTGGTTATTACGCTAAATTCATGGCACGGTTTCCAACCATTGCCGCACTGGCAAATGCTACCCAAGACGAGGTATTACAACATTGGAGCGGTCTTGGCTATTACTCAAGAGCGCGCAACCTGCATCATGCTGCACAAACCATTGTAAACGAGCATGGCGGCGTGTTCCCACAAGACTTCAACACCATCAAAACACTCTCTGGCATTGGTCGCTCCACAGCCGCCGCAATTGCCTCCTTTGCCTTTCATCAAGTGCAAACGATTCTGGATGGTAATGTTAAGCGCGTACTGACTAGGCACTTTGCAATTGCAGGCTGGCCTAGCACCCCAAAAATTGAAAAAGCATTATGGCAACTTGCTGAGAAGCTTCTACCGCAGTCAAACATGGTTGCCTACACGCAAGGTCTTATGGATTTAGGCGCAACCGTCTGCATCAGAAGTAAACCTAAATGTACCGCATGCCCATTAAATGAAAGTTGTTTAGCTCGCCAGCAAAACCTTACTACTGCGTTGCCTACGCCTAAACCCAAAAAGAGCATCCCTGAGAAAAATACAACGATGCTTATCTTGCGACAAGGCAATGAAGTGATGCTCGTTAGGCGTCCGCCCACTGGCATTTGGGGTGGTTTATGGAGCTTTCCAGAATGTGAAGAAAATATACAAACAAGCAACGATTATGAGTCAATTTGCCTGAATCAATTTGGCATATTAGCCACTGTAGACAATGCGCTACCAATTGTTAGCCATGCATTTACCCACTTCAAACTACATATCAAACCACAACCGTTAATCGTCACAAAACAAGTACCGCAAGCAAGAGAAGCAGGCTTTATCTGGTTAAGTCTCGAAGACGCCATTGGCGCGGCCATCCCTACCCCAGTACGAAATATTCTCTTGCACTTACACAAGCACCCATCTTAATTTCATAATACCTTGCCCTATGTCTTTCTAAGGCGTAGGATTAAATCTAAAGACACACTAAAACTAACAAATTGAATTTATCGCTTAAACGACGGTCATATAACCTCATCTAACAACAAACACAGGAGAAATAACAATGGCTAATAACAATTTACCTTCACAAGTAGATGTATCTAAACAACAATTGATTACTGACTTTAAAGTAGTAATTGCCGATGCCGAAGCTTTATTAAAAGCGACTGCAAGCCAAGGCGGTGAAGCCATGGCTAACTTACGCGCTAAAACAGAAGAGTCTTTAGCCGTTGCAAAAGAAAAACTAGCCGATGCGCAAGAGGTGTTAGTAGAAAAAACAAAAGCAGCTGCACGAGCAACGGATGACTACGTACATGACAAACCTTGGCATGCTGTTGGCATTGCGGCTGGTGTAGGTTTAGTCATTGGCTTACTCATTGGTCGCCGTTAATTACAATGAGTGTCAGCGATCACAATGACGGACTAATAGGCTCCCTTAAAAGGCTAACCAACACTTTTATTGCGATTGTACACACGCGCCTTGAACTCCTGAGTACAGATTTGGAAGAAGGGCGCGAGCGTCTAATCTCATTACTAGCGATGACGTTTGTTGCTTTGTTCTGCCTATGCTTTGGCATGGTGTTACTGGCAATCCTAGTCGTAGTCTTGTTTTGGGATACGCATCGCTTACTCGTACTGAGCTTACTCACTGGTCTATTTATAACGACAGGTGGCTTTATTGGTGCGCTAGCGATTCGTGCGCTTAAAACTATGCCTAGAATGTTCGAGGCCAGCCTGAATGAGCTGGTTAAAGATCATCAAGAAACCAGTAAAGATTAGGAGCTATTTATGAGCCCTAAACGAGCTACCATCGCACAACGTCGCGAAAAACTAATCCTTAAAGCGGCTTCTCAACGCATCTCATTAGCGCAGGATATTACGCCTTTAGAGACACCTCTAACCATTGCTTATCGTGGCTTTCAACTTGTTCGCTACGTCAAGCAACACCCTATTTTAATGCTAGGGGTCACCACCGCTGTCAGTGTTATTCGACCAAGCCGAGTGCTTAGATGGTTAAAAACAGGGTTTTCTGCGCTTAATTTAGCGCGCAGTGTAAGTGATGTCTTCATTAGAAAATAAAAAAAGCGGCTATATCAATAGCCGCTTTCTTATTCCATCTTCACATTAAGATATAGCACCTAACAACCGATACCACATCTAATATAAATGCCTGTTAATCAGACTTATTTTTGATCCCAAGAATCTTCCCACATACAATGTTTGATTTTGTGACGGTTAGCAATCAACTCATCAATGCTTGGCTCATCGTTCAACGCACGTTTAATCGCCAATTTAGTCGCTTCATAGTTGTTTTTGTACATGTCGGCTTTGTCTAGCTTGCCTTCTTTTTCTAATGCGATACAACCTGGGTCGATCCACACCAAGCTGATAATGCACAGGTCATTAGCTTGCTCTTTTGGGATGATGCCTTCAATCACACAGTCTAAGATCGCATCTGCTGTTGCCGCTTGTACCACGCCACCGAACAATGCAACATCGGTGCTACCTTTTAATGTTACTTTTGGTACGGTCATACATACTGGGCGCACCAATTGGTTGATATCACGTACCGCAAACATCGCAGTATGGCCTTTACTTTGTGCCATCAAGTTAGCAAATGATTGGCCTACGGGGCCATCTACGCTACCAATTAAGATTTCTGGCATTGCAGCGGTAACGTCTTTACCTTCTGTATAAACTGTCGCTTCGCCTGCTTTGAAACTGATTTTTGACATGAGAAATCCTTGAAAAAATAAAACCTTGAGAAAATAAAACGATGAAAAAATACGAATAAAATCAGTAACACTATTCCATAAAGTAGGATTTTATAGAATAGCCCTGCTTTAAGCAATTTACATGCAAATAAAGCACTCTTGATAGGTAGAGGTCGCCCACCAGCCCACTACCTAAATCTGATCGCTATCCAGTTGTGGTATACAGCGAGGTTGCGAGTACCGTGCAACGCAGCAATTTGATCGCGCAGGCACTTAATTCCGCATTTCCCTAAGCTATAAAGTATCATCAACAGGCATACTTGAATAAGCAATCACTTGGTTACGCCCATTTTGCTTGGCACGGTATAGCGCCTGATCTGCTGCTGTTACAAGGTCAGAAAATTCCAACCCAATCTCTTTCGAATCAGCTACGCCAATGCTAACGGTTACATTAATACGCTCTTTACCCAACATTAACGAAAATTCGGCAAATGCCAAACGCAAGCGCTCTGCCAACTCGAAAGCTTCGTTTTCTGTAGTAGCGGTTAGCAACATACAGAATTCTTCACCACCGTAGCGTGCAAAATAATCATCTGCACGTATAGATTTTTGTGCAATATTAGCCAAGGAACAAAGTACTTTATCACCAGCAGGGTGACCAAAACGATCATTAATAGATTTAAAGAAATCGATATCAATCATCATGATCGCCAAGGACTCTCCTGTGCGAACACAACGTGCTTTGAGCCGCACAGATTCCTCTTCAATCCTACGTCGATTTAATGTGCCAGTCAGCGCGTCATGCGATGCCATTTGGTATACATCAGCAATCAGCCTATGGTTTAGCATCAATAGCAAACCAAATGCTACACAAAATTGCAATAAACAACCGATCACAAATGGCAGGGCATTAATCGCCGTATTCACATGCAAGCCAATTGCCTCATCTGGCGACCGTATAATAATGACAGCGCGTGCAACCATTAATAGAGCCAATATCACAAATGAAATGCCTGTAAACCAGTATGACACCCTTAATGAAACTTCAGTTTTTACCAAGAGCACACGGGCACAAACCACGTATATAAAGAAAAAGAAAAAGGAATTTACAATCGCACGTAAATGAAAGTCTGGATTAACGACATTAAACCAAATACTTTGGCAAAAAATGACGCCTATAAATAAGACAGCTAGCCCCCAATGGGTTGGCTGCTCTTTAAATGCTTGAATCCCAATTAATTGCAGACACGTACCTGTTGCAATTAACGTCACACCAAAAACGACAGCCCAATCATGCCCAGGGGTAGTGCGTCCAAAAAAATAGGCCAAGCTAAAACCTAATCCAATGCATAAATTCGCAACCGCCCACTGTCTAACGCCACGAATACGTCCAACACGCAAGCCTGCCAATTCAAATAAGCAGAAAAACATAAAAGCCATCATAGCAAACATCACCATGATGGTACGTACATCTAAACCCATAAATTCTCCGAATAAATCAGTCCAACATCAGTCAGTAAGGTGCGTTGAAGACTGACTTGATGGAATTGCTGATTTTTATGAAATAAAGGCATTTTTAATACCAAATACCAAATACCAAATATTGAATATTGAATATTGAATATTGAATAACATCCTGTTATTTTGAAATACTACATGCATTTCATGCAGATACTTCACTGCACCCATACAAAGCCATACAAATTATTTAGTAGGTTATTAAGTTAAGTAAAATCATTAGGTCTCAATCATTAAAGTACATACGTCTAGCTTGAAACAATTGAGTATGATGTGAATCATACAAGTACGACATCAATGTTGATGTAAATAAAACTAAGGATAAATATTATGTGGACAACACCAGCAGCTACTGAAATGCGTTTTGGCTTCGAAGTTACAATGTACGTAATGAACAAGTAATTCGCGTTATTTTTTAGTCAACACTGACTAAATTTAAAAGCCTACTCAGTAATGACTAGGCTTTTTTAACGCCCAATAGCCTATCAATAACCAAATTTAGGCCACCGTTAATATCTTTAATAAAGATAAACCAGAACTATTCATCAATACGTTTCATATCGCGATGGAAAATACCCGCGTCAACATAAACTTCGCTACAGACCTTAAATCCAAATTTCTCATAAAATGCGATTGCATGCACTTGGGCTGATAATGTGACAACATAAAACCCTAGCTGCCGATAATAAACAATTGCCGCGTTTAATAACGCCGCACCTACACCTACACCACGCCAAGGCTTTAGCACAGCCATACGGCCTATACTCCCATCCCCTAACAGCCTTGCACAGCCTATCGCCTCTCCTGCCTCGCTAAGTGCCAGTAAATGTTGAGCTGTTTCATCCAACCCATCCCACTCTAATTCAATTGGTACATTTTGTTCAACAACAAACACAGCTTCACGTACAGAAATCAACTGTTGTGCATGCGTTTGCCATGTGACTTTCTCAATATTGAAACTATCTTGCAATGTTACCCCCTTGCGAGCGTTGGCAGTAACAGGCATTATGCAGCCTTGGTCTTTAATTAATGATTAAGGTTTTATATGCAAAAATATATAGCAACTGTAGCCCGCGTTTTATTATCGCAACTCTTTTTACTTCAAGTCGTAGCGCTGATTATTGGTTTTACTAATAACCCTGATGGCTATCAGCAATATCAAGCTGGTTTAGGTAGCTTAGGTTTGCCTGGCATTTTTGCCCCACTCATTATTTTAATGAACCTTGTTGGTGGCTTGGCTTTATTACTAGGTTATAAAACCAAAGCATTTGCATTGCTCATGGCTATTTACATCGTCGTTCTAACCCTATTACTCAAGTTACCAGTGTTGCAATACCTAGCAATTGCAGGTGGTTTATTACTACTGTACGTAAATCCTAATACTCCTTGTAGCCTAGATAACTGTAAGAAAAAAGCGTAAATTAAGCTTAAGTCTTAAAATTACACAGCAAAAAGCGGCTTAAATTGCCGCTTTTTTATTCCCATTCCAGCACAGGGTAAATTGTATTTACGTTACGCCGATTAGCAATTTCAAATAACTTCCAGTGATTACGCTCACTTTCTGCGGCTGTATCCATTGTTTTTTCCATACTCACATTGCCCTTAATGCTGGCACGCACGTCATTCAATAATACCGTCAAATAGCGTTCAGCATTACTTAGTGCAACTACCCAGTCTTTAGTGACTGGGCCATGCCCTGGTACCACTTGTGTTGCAGGGCTACTCTTTAATTTTATTATTTCGGCAATTAAGCCTTTAATATCACCTTCAACCACTGGCGTACGCGCTATAAACAATAAATCGCCCGCAAATAAGGTGCCTGTTTTACGATCAATCAACGTAATATCGGTATTGGTATGCGCTAACGGATGCGCATTTAATACCAGCACCCTATCGCCCAAATCAAGCTCTAACGTAGTTTTAACAACCAGTGTCGGCTTAATCAGCTCACTGCCTATTGCGTCATCATGCAAGAAGCGCTCATTTAGCTTAGCATATTGCTCACTTCTCACATCCATCGCATTGGCCAACTTCTCATGGCCTACAAACTCAGGCTTTGGATCACTTGGATTCTTGGGTAAAAAGGCAGCATTTCCGTAAATATGGTCAGGATGCACATGCGTGTTAATCACATACAATACGGGCAAAGGCGTTACTTTACGGATCGCTGACTGTAATTGTTGGCCGACTTTCAGGCTTCCGCCTGTATCAATCACAGCGACGCCCTTACTTCCCACTATAAAGCTAATATTACAGATATCACCCTGATACCCAGTATCAATATCTAAATGCTCCCCATGATGTACATAAATACCATCAGCTACAGACTCAACCGCAAAGTTGCTGTGCTGCACTTCTGCATGTGAACAGCCAATTATTGAAAACAGGCTCATGGTTATCATTAAAATTCTCATGAATCATTCCTTGCGTTAAGGTTAACGATTAAAATACCTAGGTTTTATGCAATCATTTGTTGTGGCTATGGTCACATTTAAATGTTAATTTAGTGCTACTAGGATATTACTATGAATCAAGCTTCTTCACGCTATACCAAACCCGCTGTTATTCTTCATTGGCTAATCGCATTTGTTATTTTTACAATGTTTGCATTAGGTTGGTACATGAGTGAACTGCCTAAAGAGGCTCCTAAACAATCTGCTTTTGATCTGTTTGACTTAGGTATTTATACATGGGAGCTTGCTAAAGAAGCCAGCCCTAGAACCTTTTATTTCAACTTACATAAATCGATTGGCGTTACATTACTAGCGCTTATCGCTATTCGCATCCTTTGGCGCATTACGCATCGCCCACCTGCAATGCTCACCTCTTATAAAGCTTGGGAGAAAAAACTAGCGACAGGTATGCATCATTCATTGTATTTATTAATGGTATCGATGCCAATCACTGGGCTCATTATGGCGGTTAACAGTAAATACGGCGTCATGTGGTTTGGTATGGATTTTATTGCTGGTTTAGATAACAGCAATATGCGCGATCTATTCAAAGAAGCGCATGAAATTGTCGGCGCACTATTGTTGATAGCAGTCATCATTCATATTGTAGGTGCTTTAAAACATAAATTTATTGATAAAGATGACACCATGAAACGTATGTCATTTAAATAAGCTATCATTTAAATATTGGTAACACCCATCAAAAAGCCCGCTTGAAAGCGGGCTTTTTTACTATCATTTTACTTTCCTTGTCGCTAGTAAACTGAGCAACATACTCGTACCAAGCACAGAAACCACTACCCCTAATGAAACCGCCACAGGGATCTTAAACCACTCTACTACCAACATTTTTGTACCTACAAATATCAACACCAATGCCAAACCAAATTTAAGCAAGTGAAAGCGCTCAGCCATATCAGCTAATAAGAAATACAGTGCTCGCAAGCCTAAAATAGCGAAAATATTGGAGGTAAATACAATAAACGGATCATTGGTAATCGCAAAAATAGCAGGGATACTATCCATCGCAAAAATCACATCTGAAAACTCAATTAATACCAATACCAAAAACATGGGTGTAAACCAACGCACACCATTCTCGGTAATCCAAAACTTATCAGCGTGAAACTTATCAGTAATCCGAATATGTTTACGTAACCATTTAAGCAAAGGGTTGGTAGCCAAGTTGGGCTCGTGATCAGCAAACACAAACATCTTGATACCTGTAATCAGCAAGAACGCGCCAAACACATACAATATCCAATGAAATTGAGCAATCAACCATGCACCAATTAAAATCATTAGCGCTCGCAGGATTATGGCACCCAATACACCATAAACTAGGATGCGTTTTTGGTATTCCAACGGCACTGCGAAATAACTAAAAATCATCACAAACACAAAGATATTGTCCATCGCTAGTGTTTTTTCTAGCAAATAACCAGTGAGATACTCCATTGCCCTTGCATCGGCAATCGCCCTTCCGCTGGTATGGTCAAGCCAAGCCCATAGCGCTGCACCAAACAACATTGCTAACGTAAACCATATCAATGACCAAACGAGCGCCTCTCGTGCGCTTACCTTATGCGCCCCTTTGCGCCCTAACGCAAACATATCAATGGCAAGCATGGCGACTACAAATATGCCGAAGCCTCCCCACATCCACCAAGTACCTATCGATTGCATTGCGTTCATGTACGTCTCTAATCTTATTAATATTTATTAACCAACGCACTTGGTTGGGTCATATCGTTACCAAACATAAATAAGGCTGAGAAATATTGCTCATATCCTCAGCCTCTCATTACCTTAACTGCTCGCTTACTAAAAGTAGCAGCTTGTACTTATTGTGATTCACGCAATGCTGCAATACGCTCATCTAAGCCTGGATGGGTAGCAAATAATTTTGATAACCCACCTTTACCAGAGATACCAAACGCAGCCATTTGTTCAGGCAATGCTGATGGCTCATGCTGTGCTTGCAAACGTTGCAATGCAGCAATCATCTTGTTTTTACTTGATAACTTAGCCGCACCAGCATCTGCCCTGAACTCACGCTGGCGTGAAAACCACATCACGATCACAGAGGCCAAGATACCTAATACAAATTGCGCAATTATCATTGTGATAAAAAATGCTGGGCCTGTACCGCGCTCGGTTTTAAACACCACTTTATCCACAACATAACCAATCACGCGAGATAAAAACATCACAAAGGTATTCACCACACCCTGAATCAAGGTCAGCGTTACCATATCACCATTAGCAATATGCGATATTTCATGTGCTAATACAGCTTCAGCCTCATCTTTAGTCATGGCATTTAATAAGCCACTAGAAACCGCGACTAATGAGCTATTTTTAGTCATGCCAGTTGCAAATGCATTCACCTCTGGCGTATCAAATATGGCGACTTCTGGCATTTTAATGCCCACAGCATCTGCTTGCGCGCGCACTGTTTTTACCAACCATATTTCAGTTGCTGTGCGCGGCTCTTCAATCACTACTGCACCAGACATACGTTTTGCGGTCCATTTAGAAATCGCTAGCGAGATAAACGCACCACCAAAACCCATAATGGCAGAAAACACTAACAAATTACCCAAATCTAAGCCATTTGCATTTAAGTATGGCTCTACGCCTAAAATACGCATGGTGATAGAAAGCACAAACACAATTGCTAAGTTGGTTGCTAGAAAATATAAAATTCGTTTCATATGGTCTCCTTCAGTTTCATTCGTTACCTGTTAAATCAGGTATTACTATGATGTTGCTACTTTAGTATGTTTTTATATTCAATAAAAGCAGAATATTTCTGATTGATTATTCGTTTTTTACGAGCTATTGTGCATATTATGATTAATTACAAACAATTCCACTACTTTTGGGCAGTGGCAAAAGCTGGCAGCATTGTGCGTGCCAGCAAACAGTTACACTTAACCCCACAAACTATCAGTGGGCAAATAGCCATTCTTGAAGCATCGCTCGGTGTGTCATTATTTAGAAAAGTCGGCCGTGGCATTGAGCTTACAGAGACGGGAGAGTTAGCACTTACTTATGCTGAAGACATTTTCCAAACAGGCAATGCACTAGAAGAAACACTACGCGCTGGCTCTAAAGAACGTTCACGGTTATTTAGAGTAGAAGACCTTTGCAAAAGCAGCTAAATTAAAAAAGCCCCTTTGATTGCCCATAATCTCCTGGAATATCGTGATTAGCTGGTGTTTTCGTCCCTATTGGAATGGTTTGCACGCTGCTTGACGCAGTTTTGTGGGGTAGTAGG
>JAUXNQ010000065.1 GCA_030682715.1 Methylotenera sp.
AATGGTGGAGCAGGCGGGAATCGAACCCGCGTCCGCAAGCCCTCCACAGACAGTTCTACATACTTAGCCTTGTTGTTTAATTTAACGTGCAACACACCAACAGACAAGCAGTTTGCACGCGAGCTACCTTAAGGTTAATGAAGTGCTAAGTAACCCAACACAACACGTATCCCGTGTATATGACACTACGTATGGGTTACCCCAATCCACCCCACGGGAGAGATGGTGCAGCGTCCAGCCGGGATTAAGCGGCTAGAGAGTAAGTTTCGTCGTTTGCGACTATACTTTTTCTAGTTTATTTACGAGGTGACTAGTCCTCGGTATGCCCTGCACTGCTTTGCAACCCACGTCGAAACCTGGTCAGCCCCATTAGTCTGTGACTAATTAAACAGTCACATTCTGACAGATGAAATTGTCAACAGTTCAATCGCTGTCATTTCAAAAGCAAACTAATTATACCTCTTTAAACCAACGCACTGAACTATTTATTGTGCGCTCGCATGATTCTGCCTTTTTCACGCTCCCAATCACGTTCTTTTTCAGTATCACGCTTATCATGCTGCTTCTTACCTTTAGCAAGACCAATCTGCACTTTGACGCGCCCTTTTGAAAAATGCATATCCAGTGGCACCAGCGTATAGCCTGCACGTTCAACCTTACCGATTAACTTTGATATTTCTTCATTATGCAACAGCAACTTACGTGTTCTAATCGCATCTGGACGAATGTGCGTAGAGGCTGCGCCCAATGGGGTCACATGGCAACCTATTAGATAGATTTCACCGCGCTGAATAATGACATACGCCTCTTTAATATTGACTCTATTTTCTCGTATGGCTTTGACTTCCCAACCCTCGAGAACAATACCAGCCTCATATTTATCTTCGATAAAATAATCAAAAAAAGCTTTTTTATTTTGTGCAATGCTCATAAAACTAAAAATTTCTTGGCGAATAGCTTAAAATCATCATTTTACTCTACTTCTCTTATTTGTTTGGCTGAACGTATTGAGTAATAAAAAGTAATCCATTAAAACTAGCTCTTGATTTGAAAAAATTTGTTTAATGTCACCAATTAAAAGGCAAGCATGGCTCATGTAAAAAAAACCGTTTTAGTCAATCACTCCGCTAACTGCATGTTTCTTTTAGTAGATGACGTTGAACAATACCCTAAGTTTTTACCTTGGTGTGGTGGTGTTGATTTAATTCAACAAAATGATGTTAGCACTATCGCTACACTACATATTGACTACCATGGATTGCGCCAAAACTTTACCACCGAAAACCAGAAGACATTCCCAGAATCAATGGAAATTCAATTAAAAAATGGCCCGTTTAAACACTTAAATGGTTCATGGCATTTTTTAGCACTCAGCGACGATGCATGTAAAATCGAGTTTTCACTTAATTACGAATTTGAAAATCATTTTTTAGAAAAAATTATCGCACCTGTGTTTAACCACATCGCCAATACTTTTGTTGATGGATTTGTTAAACGTGCTAATACCATTTACGCGAAATAATGAAAGACTAAGATGAACACGCCTAATGAAATAACCGTAGAAGTAGCTTACGCACTACCGAATGAGCAATTAATCATTCCTATCAAAGTTCAAGATGGCATCACTGCAGAAGAGGCAATCAACGCATCAGGCATCAGGGCTAAATTTCCTGACATTGATTTAAATATCAACAAAGTAGGCATCTTCGGCAAACTAACTAAACCAGATACAAAGCTACGCCATTTAGATCGCGTAGAAATATACCGTGCGCTGATAGCAGACCCTAAAGAGGTGAGAAAACAAAGAGCCGCTGATGGGAAAATTATGAAAAAAGGCGGTGGCGACTTGATTGCCTAGATATTGATTAGACATATGCAACTGCATAAAAAATGGGCGCATACTGCGCCCAAAACACACGACTTAAACTCAAATTTTAATCGCAATAAGCGTCCACATCTCTTTGCGCATCTGCTCTGCCTGCTGCCAAATCGTCATCCCCCAGATACTCCCTCTCACCCTGGTCATTAATCTTTGAAATTCTGCCGCCTGTAGTATAAGTGATCAAATTTTTTCTGGCAGCCTCACAATTCTCCTGCTTAATCTTTAACTCAGCCTGCTTCTGTTGATTTTCAGCTTTTTGCACCTCAGCTTCTTGAGCTCGTTTTTTTGCAGCTTCATCTTGACTAACACTATTTTCTTTGGCTTTTTCCGGTGTTTTGTTTCTATTGAGAGAGGTTGCAATATCGCCCTCGACAGGCGTTAAAGGTACCTGGCCAGTTGGCTTGGGAACCTTTTTACCACGAATAGATTCCTGCTTAATGTTAGAAGGTGGCGGTATGTCACTATAACGAGTAACGCCATCTTTATCTTTCCATTTGTAAATTTCAGCGTTTGCCATCAAAGGCAATAGCGCCAAACACAGCAATAATAAGCGAGGTAACATAAAGCATCCCTTGATTTAATAGGTTTCAGTCATATTATTGCTAATCTAAGTTACTAGCAAGTATTGCACTTAACGTTTGGTGACGTTTTAAGTTTACAAATAAATGATTGACACTCTCGCTAAGTCGATTATAAATCTGTATAATTTCGTTTTGGGTACAAGGATTTACGCATGCGTTTATTGCAACAAGCTCTCACTTTTGATGATGTTTTACTAGTGCCAGCCTACTCTAATGTGCTGCCACGCGAAGTTTCACTCACCACACAATTATCTCGAAACATTCGATTAAACATCCCTCTCCTTTCTGCTGCGATGGATACTGTCACCGAAGCGCCGCTTGCGATTGCATTGGCTCAAGAAGGTGGCCTAGGCTTCATCCACAAAAATATGTCTGCCATGAAACAGGCAGCTCACGTAGCGCGTGTTAAGCGTTTTGAATCAGGCGTTGTGAACGACCCGATTACTATTCAAAGCCACATGACAGTTCGTGACGTTTTAGAACTTACTCACACCCACAAAATTTCAGGTATCCCTGTCGTTGATAACGGCAAGATAGTGGGAATTGTTACTAATCGCGACCTTCGCTTTGAAACTAATCTAGATCAGCCAATTAAAAATATCATGACCCCTAGAGATAGGCTGGTCACGGTTAAAGAAGGCGCTGCTAAAGAGGATGTCATTCGTTTATTGCATCAATATCGCCTAGAACGCGTTTTGGTAATAGATGACTCTGATACATTAAAAGGTCTTATCACTGTTAAAGATATACAAAAATCAACAGACCATCCATTGGCTTGCAAAGATGCTCACGGTAGATTGCGCGTTGGCGCAGCTGTCGGTGTAGGTGACGGTACTGAAGAACGTGTAGCAGCACTTGCTGAGGCTGGTGTTGACGTGATTGTAGTGGATACAGCTCATGGTCATTCACAGGGCGTTTTAGACCGCGTTAAATGGGTTAAAAAGCACTTCCCACATATCGATGTGATTGGCGGCAATATCGCAACAGCTAGCGCAGCATTAGCCCTAGTTGATGCAGGTGCAGATGGCGTAAAAGTAGGTATCGGCCCAGGTTCAATTTGTACAACACGTATTGTTGCTGGTGTTGGCGTTCCACAAATCAGTGCAATCGCCAATGTTGAAGAAGCATTACGTGGCACTGGCGTACCTTTCATCGCTGATGGTGGTATCAGATATTCTGGTGACATCTCAAAAGCAATTGCTGCTGGCGCTTACAGCGTGATGCTTGGCGGTATGTTTGCCGGTACTGAAGAAGCCCCTGGCGACATTGAGTTGTTCCAAGGTCGTTCATATAAGTCTTATCGTGGCATGGGTTCTATCGGTGCGATGCAAAAAGGTTCTAGCGACCGTTACTTCCAAGATAACAATGGCAATGCTGACAAATTGGTACCAGAAGGTATTGAAGGCCGTGTGCCATATAAAGGCAGCGTGCTCGCGGTGATTCATCAACTGATGGGTGGCTTACGTGCGTCAATGGGCTATGCTGGTTGCGCAACTATCGAAGAAATGCGTTCACGTGCTGAATTTGTGCAAATTACAAGTGCGGGTATGCGTGAATCACACGTACATGATGTACAAATTACAAAAGAAGCGCCTAACTACCGCGTTGACTAATTCAATTTAATATTAACTTTAACAACAGAGAACACAATGCCAGAGAAATTTCTTTGGCATTGTGTTCTCTGTGCATTTTGTGACTAAAAAAATGACTCATTCCAAAATTCTAATCCTCGACTTTGGCTCTCAAGTTACTCAACTGATTGCTCGCCGCGTACGTGAAGCGCATGTGTATTGCGAAATACACCCATGTGACGTAACAGACGATTTTGTGCGTGACTTTGGCGCAGATGGCATCATCCTTTCTGGCAGCCATGCAAGTGTGTACGAGGAAGAAACAGACAAAGCGCCACAAGCTGTATTTGAACTTGGCGTGCCAGTCTTAGGCATTTGCTATGGTATGCAAACCATGGCACAACAACTTGGCGGAAAAGTTGAAGCTGGCCATAAACGTGAGTTCGGTTATGCGCAAGTGCGCGCACGTGGTCACTCTGCCCTATTCCGTGATATTCAAGACAGCACCAACGCTGATGGACACGGTCTAGTTGATGTATGGATGAGTCATGGCGATAAAGTAACAGAGCTACCGTCGGGCTTTAAAGTAATTGCAAGCAACGATACTACGCCTATTGCTGCGATGGCCGATGAAGACCGCAAATTTTACGCGGTGCAATTTCACCCAGAAGTGACGCACACTAAACAAGGCCAAGCCATGCTGAATCGCTTTGTGCTTGAAATTTGCGGCGCAAAGCCTGACTGGATCATGGGTGACTACATTGCAGAAGCTGTTGCTAAAATCAAAGCCCAAGTAGGCGGTGAAGAAGTCATTTTAGGTCTATCTGGTGGCGTAGACTCTAGCGTTGCTGCTGCATTGATTCACCGTGCGATTGGTGATCAACTCACTTGCGTATTCGTTGACCACGGTTTACTTCGGTTAAATGAAGGCGACCTCGTCATGGACATGTTTGCAGGCCGCTTACATGTCAACGTAATACGCGTAGATGCTACCGATCAGTTCATGGGTCATTTGGCTGGTGTGAGCGACCCTGAAGCTAAGCGCAAGATTATTGGCCGTGAATTTGTAGAAGTATTTAAAGCGGAAGCCGCCAAATTAAAAGCTGGCACTGGCGGTCACAAAGGTGCAACCTTCTTGGCACAAGGCACGATTTACCCTGATGTGATTGAATCAGGCGGCGCTAAATCTAAAAAAGCCGTCACCATTAAAAGCCATCACAACGTAGGTGGCCTGCCAGAGCAATTGGGGCTAAAACTATTAGAGCCGTTACGCGACTTATTTAAAGATGAAGTACGTGAACTTGGCGTTGCGCTTGGCTTACCTGCTGATATGGTATATCGCCACCCTTTCCCAGGACCAGGCTTGGGTGTGCGTATCTTAGGTGAAATCAAAAAAGACTTTGCTGATCTATTACGCCGAGCGGATGCTATTTTTATTGAAGAACTACGTAATACTAAAGATGAAGCCACTGGTAAAACTTGGTATGAATTAACAAGTCAGGCATTTACTGTGTTTTTACCTGTCAAATCAGTAGGTGTAATGGGTGATGGTCGTACCTACGATTATGTCGTTGCTTTACGCGCAGTAGTAACTAGTGACTTTATGACAGCACACTGGGCAGAGCTACCATATGCATTGTTAGGCCGCGTTTCAAACCGTATTATCAATGAGGTTCGTGGTATTAACCGTGTTGTGTATGATGTTTCTGGCAAGCCCCCAGCAACAATCGAGTGGGAATAACAGGAGGTAAGTGATTATGAGCCGCGCATTCGTCAATGAAGAAAGATTTGAACAAGCCAATGGAAAAGAGCTTGTTGAGCGTCCAATTAGTGAACACCCTAATTACGTGACGCCAACTGGCGCACTTGAGCTACAAACTTTAGAAGAATCCCTAATCGCGGAGCTTACTCACTTAAAACTCACCGCAGAAGACACTTTTGCAAAAGATAAAGTAGCTGAAATTGAACGTGACTTACGTTATGTACGCGCGCGTTTAGATTCTGCAATTTTGGTAGACCCTGGTAAGCAAAACCATGAAACAGTATTGTTCGGTGCAACTATCGAAGTACAGGACGATGAAGGTACACAACATGCATTCCATATCGTTGGTGAAGATGAAGCTGACGCAAATATCAACAAAGTAAGCTGGGTATCTCCTCTAGCCAAAGCATTAATCGGCCAAAAAATTGGGGATACAGTTATTTGGCAACGCCCAGTGGGCAATATCAATTTAGAAATTCTGGACATCCACTACCAATCATGAAAGTAAGCCAAGCCATTATTGAACGACGCTCAATTAAAGCGTACGATCCTCACCACAAAATGACTGAGGAAGAGATATCTCAACTCCTGTCTCTAGCGATGCTATCGCCTACCGCGTTTAATATCCAAAACTGGCGATTTGTAGTTGTCACAGACCCAAACTTGCGTCACCAAATCCGTAGCGTTAGTTGGAATCAAGCACAGGTTGAAGAGGCGTCACTATTGATTGTACTGACGGCCGATTTAAAAGCATGGGCAAAACAGCCTGAGCGTTATTGGGCAAATGCAGCCAAACCTGTGCAGGACATCTTAGTGCCAGCGATTGGCCAATATTACGATGGTAATGCGCAAATACAACGTGATGAAGCCATGCGCTCTTGCGGCATGGCTGCCACAACCATTATGCTAGCTGCCAAAGAAATGGGCTATGACACCTGCCCGATGGATGGATTTGACTTTGATGCAGTAGCACAATTATTGAAACTGCCTGAAGACCATATCCCTGCGATGTTTGTCGTAGTAGGTAAAGCGCTAAAAGAAGCAATGCCAAGAGGCGGACAACTGCCAATGGATGAAGTCGTTATTTATAATCAATTTTAAGCATTGGTTTTAACTCGTAAAGCCATCTGTAATAATATTGACTGATTAGACAACTCATATTACACAACACTTTTTGTAATTAATTTATTTTTAAGGTCTTAAATTTTGTTAATTTCTAACAATATCACGATGCAATTTGGCGCAAAGCCACTATTTGAAAACATCTCAGTTAAATTTGGCGATGGTAATCGCTATGGCTTAATTGGCGCTAATGGTTGCGGCAAATCAACCTATATGAAAATTCTAGCAAAGGTCTTAGAACCGACGTCTGGAAATATTTCGCTAGATAACAACGAACGCATGGCTTTTTTGCGTCAAGACCAGTTTGCTTACGAGGACCAACGCGTACTCGACGTGGTCATGATGGGTCACGATCAAATGTGGAAAGCGAATGTAGAGAAAAATGCAATCTACGCTAACTTAGAAGCTACTGAAGATGACTACATGCGTGCAGCCGAATTAGAGGCTGTGTTTGCTGAGTACGATGGCTACACTGCAGAGGCCCGCGCTGGCGAACTCTTGCTTGGTGTTGGCATTCCAATTGAACAGCATAACGGCCCTATGAGTGCAGTAGCACCTGGCTGGAAATTACGCGTATTGCTAGTGCAAGCATTGTTTGCAAACCCAGACATCATGCTACTGGATGAGCCAACCAACAACTTGGATATTAATACCATCCGCTGGTTAGAAGATGTGCTTAATAACCGTAGCTGTACCATGATTATTATTTCTCATGATCGTCACTTTTTAAACCAAGTGTGTACACATACCTGCGATATGGACTACGGAAAAATTGCTGTGTACCCAGGTAACTACGATGACTACATGGAAGCAAGCACTGCTGCACGTGCGCAACAAGCTAAAGACAACGCAAAAGCTAAACAACAAATTGCTGATTTACAAGATTTCGTGCGTCGGTTCTCTGCAAACGCCTCTAAAGCTAAGCAAGCAACTAGCCGCGCTAAACAGATTGATAAAATTAAGATTGAAGAATTTAAACCATCTTCTCGTCAATATCCATTTATTCGCTTTGAATATGATGAGCGTGAAAAACTACATCGTAATGCCGTTGAGTTGAAAAAACTCAGCCATGGCTTTGACCATCCGTTGTTTAATGATGTCGACATGATGTTCGAAGCTGGCGAGAAAGTAGCCATTATTGGTGAAAACGGCATTGGTAAAACGACATTCTTACGCTGTTTGGCTGGTGATTTAGAACCAAAACATGGTGAAGTAAAATGGGCAGAAAAAGCAAAAATCGGCTATTTTGCACAAGACCATGAATACGAATTTGAAGATGGTGATGAACTATTCGAATGGATGAGCAAGTTTACGCAGCAAGGCGATGATGACCAAACTGTGCGTAGCATGCTTGGTCGCCTACTGTTCTCTGGTGACGACATCAAGAAGTCAGTAAAAGTGCTTTCTGGCGGTGAAAAAGGCCGCATGTTGTACGGAAAACTAATGCTCGCCAAAACCAATGTGTTGCTAATGGACGAGCCAACCAACCACATGGACATGGAATCTATCGAGGCGCTCAATACTGCGCTTGATAAATACAAAGGTACCCTATTTTTCGTAAGCCATGACCGTGAGTTTGTGAGTTCAATTGCCACACGCATTATCGAAATTAAGGCTAATGGTATTGTAGACTTTACTGGCAATTATGAAGATTATCTATTAAGCCAAGGTGTTGAATAACACCCCAACTCAAGCAAGCATCGCTAAATTTCTGGCTCAGTTTAATTGTTAAACTCATCTGTTCGTCATTTAACTGCTCAGGCCTGTCTACAGGACGTGTTTGGTTACACCACTTTTCGTGGTGAGCAACAAGCAATTGTTGAACATATGGTCGAAGGTGGTGATGCGCTTGTATTAATGCCGACAGGTGGTGGCAAGTCGTTGTGCTATCAGCTGCCAGCATTATTACGCAAAGGCGTTGGTGTGGTGGTGTCACCACTGATTGCCCTTATGCAAGACCAAGTAGATGCACTTCAGCAACTTGGAGTGAAAGCAGCTTTTCTAAATTCAAGCCTAAATGCAGAACAGTTTGGGGCAATTACAGCAGCATTACTTCGTGGCGATTTACAAGTGTTGTACGTTGCACCAGAACGTTTACTCATGCCTAGCTTTCTTACCTTACTAGAACAGATTGAGGACAGTATAGGGATTGCTCTGTTTGCCATTGATGAAGCGCATTGCGTTTCTCAATGGGGTCATGATTTTAGGCCAGAATATCGCAAACTCACCGTATTGCATGAGCGCTTTCCACGCGTACCTAGAGTCGCACTCACAGCAACGGCTGATGCGCCCACTAGAGCTGAAATCATAGAACGCTTGGCACTTGAAAATGCTCGTCAATTTGTATCAAGTTTTGATCGCCCCAATATTAAATACCGTGTTTTACCAAAAGCAAATGCACGCCAGCAACTAGAAGCATTTATAGAGTCTGAACATCCTAATGATGCTGGTATTATTTACTGCTTATCACGCCGCAAAGTAGAAGAAACAGCCGAGTGGCTAAAATCAAAAGGATGGGACGCCTTACCCTATCATGCTGGGCTTGATGCAAGCATACGCAATACCAACCAAAGACGATTTTTACGCGAAGAAGGTGTGATTATGGTCGCTACAGTTGCGTTTGGCATGGGTATTGATAAGCCTAACGTACGCTTTGTCGCACATCTGGATTTACCAAAAAGTATGGAAGGCTACTACCAAGAAACAGGCCGTGCGGGTAGAGATGGCCTACCAGCCAACGCATGGATGACTTATGGTCTAGGTGACGTAGTCAACATGAAACAAATGTTAGAGAACAGTGATGCTTCACCAGAGCGCCAGCACGTAGAGCGGCAAAAACTGGACGCACTACTTGGCTTCTGCGAATCTACAGAGTGCCGTCACCAAACCATATTACGTTATTTTGGTGAGCAACACCCAGGCGACTGTGGTCAATGTGATAACTGCCTTACACCGACAGACACTTGGGATGGCACCCAAGCATCACAAATGGCACTATCATGCGTATATCGCACAGGACAAAGGTTTGGTGTAGTACACCTGATTGATGTGCTACTTGGAAAATCAACCCCTAAAGTTGAACAACTCAACCATCAAGCACTCAGTACTTTTGGCATAGGGAAAAGCTTATCACAAGCACAATGGAGTAGCGTATTTAGGCAGTTAGTTGCAAGTGGACACTTAGAGACTGACATGGATGCATTTGGTGGACTACGCCTTAGTGAATCCGCGCGCCCTATTTTACGAGGTGAAGCAAACGTATGGTTACGCCAAGACCATGAAGTCGCCAAGCGTGTTAGTAAAGTTGAGCGTGGCGCTCGTGTTAAAGAGGCCTATGCAGGTGTTGCAGATGACCCACTGTGGCATGCACTAAAAGCCAAACGTACCGAGCTTGCAAAGGAACAAGGCGTACCGCCCTACCTGATTTTTCATGACAGTACACTGCTTGAAATTCTGAACCATCGCCCAGACAGCCTGACTGAAATGGGTAAAATTAGCGGTGTAGGCCAAGCAAAACTTAAAAGATACGGTGATGCTTTCTTGCAAGTCTTAGCATAAAAAGTTTTAAGTTAAATTCAGCTTATTACTATAGCTACTCCACTAAACAATCCTACTACCACCTAGTCATTCCGTGCTTTCGCGTGTGACTAGCCAGCTGTGACGTATGAATAATTCGCTTTTACGCTTCCACTTAGGGCTTTAGCCCTTTAGTGGAGTGGCGATGCAAAACGCTGGTACAGCGCATATATTCTGTGGGGACCTTTACGATCTTACTGGCTCACAGTCTCGTCGGCATAACGTTTGTGTGATGGGACACAGCATCGGGTTATTTGATGGAACAGCTATATCGTATCACTTACATCATAATCTCTAGCTAAACTTTATGAAAGCGTTAAACTTTTCCACTAGGAAGTCTCTCGAGGAACACCGCAAGTTGGTCAATGGACATCGGTTTTGCAAACAGATACCCTTGATAGGTGCTGCAACCATTAACTTCTAATAACTGACGCTGCTGTTCTGTTTCAACGCCCTCTGCTATCACATTTAAATTTAAAGTTTGCGCCATGGCAATAATTGTACGCACAATAGCCTGATCACTCACATCCTCGGCAATATCTCTAACAAAAGACTGATCAATCTTAAGCTGATCTAGCGGTAATTTTTTAAGATATTGTAATGACGAATAGCCTGTACCGAAGTCATCTAACGAAAACTGCACACCAATATCTTTGAGCGTATTCATCGTAGCTATGGTTTGATCTATCTTCTCTAGTAAAATACTCTCCGTGAGTTCTAATTTTAAATATGATGGATTAATTTTGTGTTGGATCACAGCGCTCTGGACTAATCTAACAAAGTCTACTTGGCGGAACTGCTTTGCACTCACATTAATAGAGACGGTTAAGTCTTTAGTTGATGAATGTTGTTGCCATTGATGAAGTTGCTTGCATGCCGTATTAAGCACCCATTCGCCGATAGGTAGAATTAATCCTGAGTCTTCAGCTAAAGGGATAAAATAAAATGGAGAGATTAAGCCTCGATCGGGATGTTGCCAACGTATGAGTGCCTCTACACCAACAGGGTGACAATTAGCATCCACTTGCGGTTGATAAAAAAGTTCAAATTGGTCACGCTCAAGTGCTTTACGCAATTCAGTTTCCAACTCTGCTAGATTATTGATCGTTGACTGCATCTCTGGGTCAAAAAAACGAATATTGTTGCGCCCAGATTTCTTAGCTTGATACATCGCTATATCAGCTTGCTTGAGAAGTTCCTCAACCTCAGATCCGTGTCCACTAAACAACGTTGCCCCAATACTTACTGTGGTGTAATGCTCGTATGTATCTATTTGATAAGGCTGAGATAAACTATTTAATATTTTTTCACCCACATATTCGACCTGTGTTGCCGCATCGGTCAGAGATGTGCTTAAACTTTCGAGCACAACCACAAACTCGTCACCACCGAGTCTAGCTACAGTATCCCCCTCTCTTACTGATTCAATGAGTCGCTTGGCAACCTGCTGTAACAACAAATCACCATATGAATGTCCCATACTATCATTAAGTGTTTTAAAGTGATCCAAATCAATAAACAACAAAGCTCCATTTTTAACGCTTCTTGCACTCATTGCGATTGCTTGATTCAATCTATCCATGAGTAATCTTCGATTAGGTAAGCCAGTCAGAGAGTCGTAAAAAGCAAGCCTCTCTATCTCTTTAGCGTCAGCAACATTCTTTGTAATGTCAGTTAAGGCAGCTATGAAGTTTATTACATTTCCATTACTATCTTTTACTGCTGTTACTACAAGGTGCTCAGGATAAACTTCTCCATTTTTACGCTTATTCCAGATATCACCCTTCCAGCTTCCATTAACTTCAATGCTATCCCACATCGTTTTATAAAAATCCGCATCCTGCAGTCCTGAATTTAAAATCCGAGGTGTTTTTCCTATTACCTCTTGTGCTGTATAGCCAGTGATTTCTGTAAATGCAGGATTCACATTCAAAATTACTTGATACTTGTCTGTAATCAAAATACCTTCATTTGATTTAAATGCTGTCGCAGCCAACCTTAGCTCAGCATCTGCCAATTTACGGGCTGTGATGTCTCTTGATAACATAATAAAACGTGATGCAGCAGTTAGATTATCTTTTTTAGCTACAGAAAGTTCAAACCAAAAAATGCCTTGGGGTAAATTCAACTCAATTTCTTTACCTTTTGAAAAGCCAGATACGTCAGCCTCTTCAAGCGCTAACATAACTGTTTTTGCAGAACTATCAGATAAGACTTCATCAACAGTTTTACCTATTAAAGCCTCTGTAGAAAAAGCAAGTAAGCCGTGGTCAGCAGAGTGAACCGCATGATAGCGACCGTTAATATCCAAATCAAACAATAAATCTGGAATGGCATTAAGTATCGCTTGTAACTCTAACTTACTTTCTTGGAACAAATTCTTTTGTTGTATTAGCGATTGACGGTCCAACTGTAAATAACGCTTTGTCAATAACAAGCGCATAGAGAGAATGCCAATAACGGTCAACCCCAATAACAATACAAACACCTGCCATTGATACTTTTTAATGACATCATTTAAACTAAAACTAGGCACAAAATCAAAAGGTGACATGCGTAATTCACGCATTAAATCTATCACTGACGTATAGTCGGCTGGAACAGAAAAGCCGTATATTCCCAATTGATTCGTTACTTTGTAATCATCTTGTAAGTTAAACAGCATTGCGGCAACTTTACGACTTACATCTCCATTCACATGTGACATTGAGGCAAAGGGCCATTCTGGGTAAAGCCTAGTGGAAACTACGAATGGAAAATCTGATAATTGCTGTTTATTGATTATCTTTAACTTTGTATTATCTAATATACCCTCTCTCACCATTGATTCAATAACACCAGAGCGAACAAAACCTACATCAGCTTGACCACTTAAAACTGCAGTTACAACATTATCATGAGGTATTCCAGTACGTATGATGTGGGATTTTTTTAGTTGAAATCCTTGACTACGCAGCTCATAATTTTGCATTTGATAACCACCAAGCGAAGCCTCATCTACAATTGCTACTGTTTTGTTAGTGATATCAGCAAGACTGTTAATTTCATTCTGATCATTACGTGTAAAAATAAGACCTCCAAACACACTGGTCGGATGATTATTTTCATTAGCAATCAAAGTTGCCAAAGGTGCAGATAAGCCACTATCACGGCTTAACTTAATGTAATGCGCTGGATTAGTAAAAACGAAGTCTACGGTTCTACTCGCCACAGCAGCGTCTAGCTCTGCCTGTGTATATACCTCAAGAATAAATTCATACTGAGATATATTTTTATTTAAAGTCGCCGCAAGGTGACTCCATCGGGCAGTAGTTTCTTCTTGCGAGCGATAGGCTAACACTCCAATCTTAAAACTTGTAGCCGCATTCGTAGGTATTACAAAAAAGCTAAAAATTAAGAAGCTTATTAATAAAAAAAAACGATTAGCGCTTAATTGATATCGCATCACTCAAATATATCCATAGTCGGCAAATAGCTTGAATCAAATAATTCAGAAAAATTTTGTTCATGCTTAAGTAATTGGC
The DNA here is from genome assembly GCA_030682715.1 of Methylotenera sp. Classification (GTDB taxonomy): domain Bacteria; phylum Pseudomonadota; class Gammaproteobacteria; order Burkholderiales; family Methylophilaceae; genus Methylotenera. Next base: position 14,019 of record JAUXNQ010000065.1, read on the forward strand.
CATTAACCATAACATCAGCCAAATGTTGCGTAGTGACAGACAACTCTGCAGATGATCTGTCAAGGAGTCTGTGGTTAAATAATAGATCAGGCAATACCAAACCTTTATAAGCGGCTAAAACTTCAAGATTATTTAATTGAAGATGACCCGCAATTCGATAAGCTGCATCGTTAGGATTGTACTGAAAATGCCTTAATGCACGAAAATGACTACTAATTAGGTGTTGTATCGATTTTGCATAAGGATAATCAAGTCGATCTGTACGTATCGCCAACACATCAACAATCAGATTTGGCGTTTGTGACGTATCAAACAATTGATGGGCGCTCTCAGCTAACAATAATGTCGCCGTAGGTTCGTAAGTGATAATCGCATCCAAAGTTCCTTGACTCCAAACTTCGTGATGTTTGTCGACAGGTATTGGATACAAATGCATATCACGTTTACTCAGATCAGCCCTGTTTAGTATTTCAGCAAGCAGGACCTCGCCAACTGAACCAGACTCATATCCCAAGCGCTTGCCTTTTAACTCACTGAGTGTTGTAATCTCTTTTCTTGCCAACAACTTATCTGCACCAGCTGAAATATTAAACACCATGACTACCGTCAAGGGCAGGCCCATTTCACGAACTTTTAACACTTCATCTAATGTAAGTGCTGCCCCATCTACTTTATCATCTATCAAGGCTTGTATAGAGGCGGTTGCAGATGCCGTTTCTAATATAGTGACCTGCTGACTATCTAACCAATTCTCTCTTCTTGCTAGGAACATTGGCTCATAGCCTAGCCATACGTGAGCTGCTATAGAAATAGGCTTACAACTTAAGGGCTCAAATGGCTTGATAAAAAAGAGAAAAGTGAGGATTGGCAACAGCCATATAAAATATGATAATTTAAGCCAGCGTGATATTAAGTTAGAAACTAACAAAGCCCTATGCATAGTTCATATTTAAACACAAACTCAAAACAAATGCATTAGAGGCTCAAGAATGTCCAATATTTACCGACATTTAGTGAAAAGGAAGTGCGCTATTTAGACTGCCAAGCCTGTGCGAGTTGGGGGCGTGGTTTTGGATTGACCATCTGGACCATAAACTGAACTTGAGTCATTATTACCTTGCAAATGGTTCAATAGTTCTTGGTTACGATTAAAATGTTTACTAATTAAAGTACCGTTTAACCTATTAAGCTCTTTAGCTTGTTCGAGAGACTTTTGGAAGTTAACCCAAGCTGTCGTGATATCTTTTTTCGCTTGTTTTTCAACCCAGTCACTCATACCAGACTCGTTAGCTTGAAAACCATGCGCTTGTAATAACTGGTACCGTGATTTAGCAGCAAGGTTCAAACGCTGCAATAGTAAGGACTTTTCTTCCAGAATCGCCTCTATTGCTTCAACATCAGCCTTCACCAAGTGCGACTGCTCACGCTCGAGCAAAGCGATCAATTCGGCCACTAACAAAGCGTCTTGCGTAAAGGTCACAGATTGATTCGAAGATGTATTAGCCATGTTAATTTTAAGCAAAGCGACTCGTTAGTAAATCTTTCACGGTTTCAATTAAGCCATCGGCTACTTTTTCTGAACTTACAGAAAACTGACCACCAGCAATCGCTGATTTAATTGCATCTACTTTCTCAGCATCGTAAACGTTACTAGCTTTAACCTTGGCTTCTAAAGTTTGCAATTTAGCTGAAAGTGGTGACAAAGTCACATTACCAGAAGATTTCTCACCTGACTGAGACTTACCTACTTTTTGCTTAGCATCGGCCTCGACTTTTGCAGCATTTGCCTTTTCAACACTAGCTTTATCAAGCCCTAAGCCAGCAGTATTTTTAATTGTTTCATTGATTTTCATGGTATTTCATCCTTTTTGCCTAACCTGCTTATACGCATACACGCATCCTTAATGCAGATATCGGCATAGTTTAAGCGAACTTTAGCTTTTTTTTATAAAAATTAACAATGTTTATCAATAATTTAAATAACTAAGTCGCAAAAGCTGAATGTAACCTGTTAAAAAACAACTTCCACTTGTCCGCCCTGACGTGCTATGCCGCTCACTACTTGGCCATTAGCAACCTTCACTTGTACAACTTGTCCCTCATTTGCTTTGGTCATTGCTTTACCTTCTGCCGAGACACGAAAGCCTTTACCAGCTGAAGTAATCATTACAGTTTGCCCTTGTTGCACAACAGGTGAAACTTTAAGCATCTCCTGCCTAAGCACAGCACCAGCGTTCATTGAGATATTCACAATACGACCCATCGCCTGCGTCACATCAGTAAAGATTCCTGGGGGCAACTGCGTGAGGTCACCCGTCTGAAACAATACATCCTCATGCGTGACTACCCTACCCTGCGCCAATGGTGCAGCTGCAACCAAATACTGCGCAACGACATTGACAGTAGCCTGAGCATAAATTGTCCAAGCACTCGGTGTATTACAGCGCACCCCAACACTCGTTTTACCCCATGCACGACTGCCTGAAGGTAAAAAAACCTGAACATCCTGACACATTGCTAGCTTTAAATTCGGATCAATGGCTCCAGCTTGTATTGCAACCTTACCAGGATAACCAAGCGTTTGTGTTTGTAGAAACTCAACCACCTTAACTTTTATTAAAGATAAATCTTGTTTAGGATATTGCTTACTGATCGCAACCTGACTTGTTGCCGCCTTTAATAAAAGACTATTACTTAACATCAAAACAGCTAGTAACATTATAAAACCAAGCCGACCACTCGCCATACATGCTTTCAAACTTACATTTGAAAACAATTTTAATGGTAATTGGTAGATAAAACAGGACATGTCGAATTCCAATGCTATGTACAAAGATTCAACATGCATTCTACGGATACGACTGTCTAGTAAAACTAAGAAAAGGGCAAGAAATACCCCTCTTCTTATCCAATCAAACATTGCCATAAGTATTTAAACTTGCTTACAAGTGTGTTATCGGCAATAAAAGCATTTACTTGATGATTTAAGCTTAAATTACTCAATAGTAATTTGTAAAAAACTCATTCAGTATTAGGTGCTTAGCAAAGGAAAAATATGATTAACAAATTAGATGCAGCTTTAAGTTTTCACCAAAATGCACTAAGAGTGCGCGGCCAACGCCAAGAACTTATTGCCGCTAATATTGCCAATGCAGATACACCCCACTACAAAGCGCGCGATTTAGATTTTAACGCCGCAATGAAAAATGCAATGGCAGGCGCTACGAATAAAGAAGCTTTTAATACTAGCAAAACCTCACCAAATCACTTAGATGGCAAACCCTCGAGTATTGGTGGAGATGCACTTTTTAGACCTGTGATTCAAGGTAGCGTAGACGGTAATACTGTAGACATGGACGTAGAACGTAATCAGTTTACAGACAATGCGATTCGTTACGAAGCTAGCATCATCATGATTAACGGACAGTTAAAAAAAATGCTCGCAGCAATTCAAGGACAATAAATTAGGTTCAGTTTAGAAAGCAGCTCTTTAGGCTTACGTAGTGTAGTAGATGTGGATAGCTAGACAAATATTTAAGGAGAAGTCGATGTCATTATTTAACGTGTTTAATATTTCTGGTTCAGCAATGAGCGCTCAAGCTCAACGCTTAAATGCTGTGGCCAGTAATCTTGCAAACGCAGATAGTGCGACTAGCGCCAACGGCACTCCTTACAAATCAAAACAAGTTGTTTTTAGTGCAATACCTTCTAAATCGGTGGGTGCAAGCGGCGTAAAAGTGACCAAGGTAGTTGAAGATAACTCACCTCCAAGAATGTTGTATGACCCTAAACATCCTCTTGCAAACGACAAAGGGTATGTCAGCATGCCAAATGTAAATGTTACTGAGGAAATGGTGAATATGATTTCTGCTTCTCGTGCTTACCAAAATAATGTGGAAACCATGAATGCAGCAAAAACAATGTTAATGAAAACGCTTTCTATAGGTCAGTCATAGTAGTTTAAACACATTATCAGAACTGAAAAAAAATAAGCGTACTGAAATTAGGAGCCCATAAATGACAACCGTAAACGCCGCCAACACTCCCTCACAAGCATTACTAGATGCCATGAACGCCAAGAAAAGTTCAACAGCATCAGTAGATGAAGCACAAAACCGATTTATGACCTTACTTGTAACACAAATGCGAAATCAAGACCCACTTAACCCTATGGATAACGCGCAAGTCACTAGCCAAATGGCACAACTATCGACGGTGACTGGTATTGATAAATTAAATAATACATTAGAGACTTTAATCAACAATGTACAAATGGGCCAGTCTTACCAAGCCTCAAATCTAATAGGCCGCAGTGTGTTAACTCCTGGCGATACCATTCAAACATCTGGGGAAGCAGGTTATTTCGGTATAGAACTGCCGATTGGAGCAGATAAGGTAAAAGTTAATATCAAAGATAGCTCTGGTGCAACTATCAGAACAATCGAACTAGGTAAACAAGATGCAGGGACGATTCCGCTTACTTGGGACGGTTTTAAAGATGATGGCACAGCCGCTGCTGCAGGCAACTATAAATTTGAAGTAGATGCAACTATTGGTAGCAATACCGCAGCAGCAACAGCCTTAAGTTTTGCAAAAGTATTGAGCATTTCCAATTACTCAACTGGGATTAAACTTAATTTGAGTAACTTAATGACAGTAGATACTACAGCAATAAAAGAGATATTTTAATAATGCTAGCAATTAAGCATTATTAACATTAATTATTTAGCTCCAAGGAGAATAGTATGAGTTTTCAACAAGGTTTAAGCGGTCTTAACGCAGCATCTAAACAATTAGAAGTTATCGGTAACAACGTATCAAATGCCAATACCGTAGGATTCAAACAATCTCGTGCAGAGTTTGCTGACGTATTCGCAAACTCGATCACTGGCGGTGGAGGTAGCCAAATCGGTATTGGTACAAACTTGGCAACTGTTGCGCAACAATTCACACAGGGTAATATTACCTCGACCAACAACTCCTTAGATATTGCTATTAATGGCAATGGTTTTTTCCGCATGTCTTCAAATGGCGCTATCACATATACACGCAACGGCCAGTTCCAGTTAGATAGATTTGGATATATCGTAGATTCTGCCAACAAACGCTTAACCGGCTACTCCGCAGATGCTAGCGGCAATATATTAAGTGGTGCAGCAGTTGATCTGCAAATCAACACGGCTGACATTCAGCCTGTAGCAACAACAGAGATTGAGGGTACCATCAACCTTGACTCTAGAAACAACCCAATGCCTGCGATACCAATATTTGACCCTACAGACCCTACTACTTACAACAACTCAACTGCGGTAACGGTTTACGATAGCTTAGGTAATTCGCACACATTACAAAATTTTTTCCGTAAAACTGCCGCAAACGAATGGGCTGTTTACACTACGGTTGATGGCGTATCAACACCAGCTTTACCTGCCACCACTGCTGTGATGACCTTTACTGGTACTGGTGTATCACCAACAATCGTACCTGCATTACCCTCTATCACTTTTACACCGCTAAACACTGCCACACCAGCAGTTGCAAACGGTGCAGCTAACGTTACAACAACCGTTGATTACTCAAAAAGCACTCAGTTTGGTTCGGCTTTTAGTATCAACAGCTTATCGCAAGATGGATTTACATCAGGACGCCTATCTGGTTTTAACACTTCATCAGACGGAACAATAGTTGGGCGTTACAGTAATGGCCAATCAAAAAACCTAGGTCGAGTAGTACTTTCTAGCTTTACTAACCCTAATGGCTTGCAGTCATTAGGTGGCAACGCTTGGGCAGTGAGCGCAAGTTCAGGGCCTGACTTAACTGGAACGCCAGGAACAGGCCTGTTAGGTGTATTGCAATCATCAGCCGTAGAAGACTCTAACGTAGACTTAACGGCTGAGCTAGTTAACATGATTACGGCTCAACGTATTTATCAAGCGAATGCACAAACGATTAAAACGCAAGATCAAGTCTTGCAAACGCTTGTTAACCTACGTTAATAGTTAGTAGCTAAAGGAGTATCACGATGGATCGCATGATATACACCGCAATGACGGGTGCGAAACACATCCTTGAGAAACAAGCAACGACCAGCCACAACCTAGCCAATGCAACTTCTACAGGTTTTAAATCACAGATAGATGCTTTCAGAGCAGTGCCTGTTATCGGAAAAGGCTTACCCACACGAGCTTTTGTCGTAGATGCTACTACTGGTAGTGATTTTAATTCTGGTGCGATTCAAGCAACTAGCCGAGATTTAGATATCGCAGTAAAAGGCGATGGGTGGATAGCGATACAACGAGCAGATGGCTCAGAGGCATACACGCGCAATGGTTCACTAAAAACGAGTCCAAACGGTTTACTACAAACTGCAAACGGGCTCACCATCATGGGCGATGGTGGCCCCATTACGATTCCGCCTGATGTTGCTGTTACCATCGGTAAGGATGGCACTGTTTCAACTGTTAACAACTTAACGCTCCCAGGCCCTTCAAACATCATTGGTCGCATTAAGCTGGTTAACCCTCCTCAAGCAAACTTAGTACGTGCTGATGACGGCTTGTTTACAACCAAAGATGGCAACCCTGCCACAGCCGACGCAAGCGTTAGCGTAGTTCAAGGCGCACTTGAAAGTAGCAACGTAAACGTCGTTGACTCCATGGTCACCATGATTAGTCTAGCCCGTCAGTTTGAAATGCAAATGAAATTAATTCAAACCGCTGAGAATAACGCTAATAAAGCCAGTCAACTCCTGCAATTGACTTAACCACAATTCAGCTATTATGAAATTATTGTAATAAACTATTCAACAATTTAAGCATAAAGCAATTAAATGTATGCTGTGATTGAAGGGAAATGAAATGATACGCTCACTATGGATATCAAAAACTGGTCTGGATGCGCAACAGACGCAAATGGACGTGATCTCAAACAACTTAGCCAATGTTAGTACCAATGGCTTTAAAAGATCACGTGCTGTATTTGAGGACTTACTGTATCAAACAATTAGACAACCAGGTGCACAGTCATCCCAACAAACACAGTTACCTTCAGGTCTGCAACTTGGTACTGGGGTTAGACCTGTTGCTACTGAGCGCATTTTCACTCAAGGTAACTTACAGCAAACTGGCAATGACAAAGACGTAGCTATTCAAGGCGCTGGCTTCTTACAAGTTTTACTACCAGATGGCACGACGGCTTACACGCGTGACGGTGCGTTTCAGGTGGACTTTCAAGGTCAACTAGTGACGTCAAGCGGCTTTTCTGTTCAACCTCCGATTACAGTTCCTAACAACGCACAAAGCCTTACTATAGGTCGCGATGGTACAGTATCCGTGACGCTTGCTGGCTCAACAGCTGTAACACAAATAGGCCAGTTGCAACTGTCTACGTTTATCAATCCAGCTGGTTTACAAGCTAATGGTGAGAATCTGTACGTTGAAACTGCCGCATCTGGCACTGCCAACGCAAATACCCCAGGCACGAACGGTGCAGGCCTACTTACTCAAGGTTATGTTGAAACTTCAAACGTTAACGTTGTAGAAGAGCTAGTCAATATGATTCAAACACAACGTGCTTACGAAATTAACAGTAAAGCGATTACAACATCCGACCAAATGTTGCAAAAATTAACACAGATGTAAACTAACATTGGTTATAAAATTAAGGCATTACCAAAAATCTTTAGAAAAAATATCAGGAACAAAGTCCACAAAGATACTTTTTTAAGGTTTTACTGTCAGATCACCAAGAGGCAATCATGTTGAATACCACACAAGGTACATTGCTCAACGCTATAATCAAGCCGATAGCAAATATGAAAAAATACCTAGTGACTATATATAAAACAGTTAGCCGCAGTATTGTTGGGTTATTTGCAGCTTTCTTACTCTATGGTTGCGCAGTAACCCCTACCTCTATTGTCAATCAGCCCACATCAGCGAAAGCACAACAGCCGAGCAATGCGCAAAGTAACAATGGTGGCATTTATAGTGCATCATCATATCGCCCTATGTTTGAAGACCGTCGTCCTCGTTTTATTGGAGATATTGTCACTATTAATATTACAGAAAATACGACAGCTACTAAAGCGAACGGAAGCTCCGCAAGCAAAGAAGGCGAAGTTGGTTTTCAAACTGATGCAAAACTTGGAGATAACATACCAATAATCGGTGGCCTAGTATCAAGGCTACCATTTGCAAATTTAGGCTCAGCTTCAGCTAGTTCTGATATTTCTTATACGGACGATGCAGCAGCAAATGCAAAAAATGTATTTAATGGATCGCTAACCGCAACAGTAGTTGACGTATTACCAAATGGCAACCTAGTGGTGAGTGGTGAAAAACAAGTTGGTTTAGATAAAGGTACTGAGTTCATCCGCTTTTCTGGTGTCATCAACCCAGACACCATCTCTCTAGGTAATACAGTACCATCCACCAAGGTAGCTGATGCTAGAATAGAGTATAGAACCAACAGCAAGATTGATGGTGCTGCAATAGCATCGATATTCGCTCGCTTCTTTTTAAGCATGAGCCCATGGTGACCATCATATGACAAAATTATTCAACATGAATACGCTAATAACACAGGTCAAACGCATCCAGCACACACTTAAGCGCTTGGTATTACCTTGTGCACTTATCGCTTCTTTTACAATTTGCGTTACGGTTAGCACTGTTGCTAAAGCAGAACGTTTGAAAGACCTCGCTTCGATTCAAGGCGTACGTACCAATCAACTAATCGGTTATGGTCTTGTCGTTGGTTTAGACGGAACAGGTGACCAAACAGTACAAACGCCATTTACCGTACAAAGCATTATCAGCATGATGCAGCAAATGGGCATTAATTTACCAACGGGTACCACTTTACAACTTAAAAACGTAGCGGCAGTGATTGTTACTAGTAGCTTGCCAGCATTTGCTCAGCCAGGTCAAAACTTAGATATCACAGTTTCATCAATGGGAAATGCAAAAAGCCTTAGAGGTGGAACATTGCTCATGACCCCATTAAAAGGCGCTGACGGACAAGTGTATGCGATGGCTCAAGGTAGCTTAGTAGTAGGTGGTGTTGGTGCATCAGCTAATGGCGCACAAACACAAATAAACCACTTAAGTGTAGGTAGAATTACGGCTGGAGCGACTGTTGAGCGCGCAGTACCTTCAAGCATTAGTGAAAATAGTATGTTCAACCTAGAGTTAAAAGACTCTGATTTTTCTACAGCATCATTAGTCGTTGATGCTGTAAACAACAAGTTTGGTCAAAGCACAGCATTTGCACAAAATGGTCGTGTGATTCAAATCACCCCACCAAGCAACTATAATCGTGTTGCATTTTTAGCCGCATTAGAAAGCTTGAATGTAAGCCCAGCTGCTAGTTATGCAAAAGTTATTGTCAATGCACGCACTGGCTCTGTTGTGATGAACCAAACGGTAACACTTGAAAGTTGCGCGGTTTCACATGGCAATTTAACAGTGACCATCAATACAGATCCTGTCATTAGCCAACCAGGCGCATTAGCAAGTGGGCAAACCGTCGCAACAGCACGCTCAGAAATTGACATTACCAAAGAGCCTGGTCAAGTGGTTAAGTTAGATGGTGGTGCCAACCTTTCAGACGTGGTGAAAGCACTCAATGCAATTGGTGCTACTCCTCAAGACTTACTTGCAATTTTACAGGCCATGAAAGCCGCAGGTTCACTTCGCGCTGAGCTAGAAGTTATTTAATAACAATCAATCATGACAAACAACATTAATACTAATAACAACAGCATTTCCAGTAAGGCAGATTTATCAGGTAATCTTGCTTTTGACGCAAATAGTCTTAATAACCTTAAGCAAGCAGCCAAAGAAAACTCTCCTGAAGCAATCAAAGGCGTTGCTAAGCAGTTCGAAGCTATTTTCATGAACATGATGCTTAAAAGCATGCGTGAGGCAACCCCACAAGACAGTTTATTAGATAACGACCAAAGTCGTACTTTCACTAGTATGTTAGATCAGCAATTGACGAACAACCTTGCATCCAAGGGCCTAGGCTTGTCTGATGTATTAGCAAGACAGCTGACAAAAAATGGCTATGGTGTAACCAACGCACTTGAACAAGTAGTAAGTGACCCATCTGATTTAACAGATAAACAATCGTTAAATGAAAACCTGATTGGTAATCCGTTTCTGAATCAAGCACGCGTAGCATTACAACAAAATGCAAATAATATAAATCAAACCATTAAAAATATTTCTGCATTTAAACCGCTTAATGAAGGCAACAGTGCCGAAAGTTTTCAAAAAAAGATGGTGCATCATGCTGAAGCAGCAAGCCGTGCTAGTGGCATCCCTGCTCACTTAATGCTTGGTCAAGCAGCTCTAGAAAGTGGATGGGGTAAACGTGAGCTCAAAAGTACAGATGGAACACCAAGTAACAATCTATTCGGCATTAAAGCCACAGGTAACTGGAGTGGCAAGGTAGTGGAAGCTTTAACAACAGAATACGTAAACGGTATTAAACAAAAACGTATTGAAAAATTTCGCGCTTATGACAGCTATGCGGATTCATTTAAAGACTTTGCTGATTTGATGCGTAATAACTCACGTTATGAAAATGTAATGGCTAATTTAGATAATGTGCAAGGCTACGCAAAAGCCATGCAAAAAGCTGGTTATGCCACAGACCCTAATTATGCAGAAAAACTCACTAGTGTTATTAAAAAAGTATCATCATCTTAAATAAGCAATTGTCAAATGATACCTAAAGTTTTAATAATTTATGCCGACATACAATATATGAAATTAGTTAAAGTGAGTAATTACCATGTCTAACATCTTAAACATCGGAAAAAGTGCTCTAGCTGCTGCACAAATTGGCATCAGCACGACTGGTCATAATATTGCAAATGCATCTACACCTGGTTACTCAAGACAAGTAGTTATTCAAGCTGCAGCACAATCACAAAACTTTGGCTATGGCTTTGTTGGACAAGGAACTGAAGTTGCTTCGGTAACCAGAATTTTCAATTCCATTTTGGCTGCACAAGCCGTGCGTAGTCAGGCAAACAGCGCTAGTGTGGATACCTATCGTGCACAAATGAGCTCGATTAATGATATGCTTTCTAACGCTAGTGCTGGGCTTAATCCAGCAATGAGTGAGTTTTTTGGCGCAATTCAGGATTTGAGTGCCAACCCAAGCGACCTAGCTACGCGTCAATCAATGTTGTCTTTCGCGCAGTCTCTCGCTAGCCGTTTCCAGACAACTAACAATCGTTTAAATGAAATTCGTGACAGTGTAAATTCACAACTTACATCAAGCGTCAGCCTAGTCAACACATATGCTAGACAAATTGCTGGACTTAATGATGTAATTGAAAAAGCTGTCAGTGCCAATGGGAACATACCTAATGACCTAATGGACCAAAGAGATCAACTAGTACTGGAGTTAAGTAAGCAGATTAAAACGACGGTCGTTTCTCAAGGTCAAGGTGGCTACAATGTTTATATCGGTAATGGTCTGCCTTTAGTTGTAGGTAAAGAAACTTTTAACATTTTGACTACCCCTTCACCTACAGACCCAAGCCGCCTTGAGGTTGCTTACCAATCAAATAGTAAAGTAACGGTACTAGGTACAAACAGCTTACCAGGTGGTGTAATAGGCGGCTTACTACAGTTCCGCTCAGAATCTTTAGATGCCATACAAAACCAAATTGGGCAGATAGCTGCTGTTTTAGGCGAAACTTTTAATAATCAGCTTGCACAGGGCTTTGATTTAGATGGCAACATCGGTACAGCATTGTTTAATGTCCCAGAACCTTTAGTTAATGCAAATGCATACAACTCTGGACCAACAACAACACCAGCTAATGCAAATCCAGCAGAAGTAGCAGCCTCAATTGTGAATGCTAAAGCACTGACAACAAGTGACTATAAATTGCAATATGATGGTACAAATTACAACATTACACGCTTAAGTGACAACACGACACAATCATTCAGTAGCCTACCGGCAAGTGTAGATGGCTTAACAATTAGTCAGACATCTGGAACAATGCTCGCTGGCGATAACTTTTTAATTAAGCCAACACAGAATGCAGCAACAAAATTTCAAGTAGCCATCACTGATCCTAGAAAATTAGCGGTTGGTGGGAGTGTGCTTAATGGAAGCGCCAATGTTGCAAATACTGGCGCAGCTACAATCAGCAGTCCTGTTGCAAGCAGCAATTATGCATCAAGCCCGATAGCAAGCCCCTTTAACCTTACCTATAATGCAGGCGCTCCAAATACATTAACTGGATTCATCGCAACCGAAACTGTGACAGTCACATCAAATGGTACTTCTGTGACATATGCAGCTGGTGCTCCTGTTACATTCGTTAATGGCGCTACTATAACAACAGCTGGCATAAGTTTTGTCATATCAGGAACACCTAGTGATGGTGACGAGTTTACTATTGCACCTGGAAGCGCTACAGGCCCAAGTGATAATACAAATGGGTTATTGCTAGGTAACTTACAGAACGCTAATACCATCACCGGAAATAAAAGCTTCTCTGATGCTTTTGGTCAGATGGTCAACGGCGTTGGCAATAAAACACGTGAACTTAATATACTCAGCATTTCTGAAGCCCAAGTATTAGAACAAATTACAGCAGCTGTGCAAGCCGAGTCTGGTGTGAATCTGGATGAAGAAGCAACAAACTTAATACGTTACCAGCAAGCTTATCAGGCAGCAGGAAAGATGATGCAAATTGCAAGTCAACTATTTGATGTGCTATTACAATTAGGCACCTAATCAATAGCTTAAGGAATTTATCATGCGTATCAGCACTAACACCATATATCAGTCAGGCATTTCTAAGATATCAAACTTGCAATCAGAGCAATTTAAATTGATGCAACAAATATCCACAGGACAACGCATTGCCTCACCTTCAGATGACCCCGTGGCCTCTGCAAGAGCGCTAGAAATTTCACATGCTAAAAGCATCAATGCAAAATTTGCTGATACGCGACAAACCGCTCAACTTAAGCTTAACACGCTAGAATCAAATCTGACTAGTGTAACCAATATGATGATCTCCGTGAAGTCTGCCTTGGTATCTGCTGGCAATGCAACATACTCTGACCTAGAAAGAGGTTTTATTGCTTCAGAACTTAAAACAACGTTAGATGGTTTAATAGGCCTAGCAAATACAAGAGACGCTGCTGGCAACTATTTATATGCAGGCTTTAGTACTAACACAGCTCCGTTTGTTGCTAATCCTTCAGGGGCATCATATGTTGGAGATTCTAACAAACAGATGTTACAAGTAGACAGTCAACGCCAAATGGCGGTTAATACTACAGGAGATGAAGTATTCCAGGCTGGTGGAAATGATATATTCGCCACATTACAAAACTTGATAACACTACTCGACACCCCGCTAACCCCTGGAAACCAGGCTGCATTTAGCGCAGGTATTGCTAACGGCCTAACTAGCATACAACAGGGTCTAGATAACGTATTAACAGTACGTGCATCTATCGGCTCAAGATTAAATGAACTTGATCAGTTAGACGTTTCAGGTAGTGACCTAGCCTTACAATACAGTAAATCATTATCCGAAATTCAAGACTTGGACTATGCAGCAGCATTATCCGACTTATCAAAAAATCAAACAATTATGGAAGCTGCCCAAAAATCATTTGTTGCAACCACAAGTTTGTCTTTATTTAACTTCATTTAGGTTAAATAAATTTAGATTAGTCTAAATTTGGTTTTGTTCATTCCTTGTTAAGTAGTTTTGTATTGTTGATATCTGCAATTAAGCTGAAAAGTACAAATTGATTACTTATTATCAATATTTTTCGGTATTGCGACCTGCATCATATTATCAGCACCCTGCTCTATAAACTTCACAATTGGCTGCAACATACTGGTTAGTGAAAGAGCTAATACTAAAAACCCCATACTCAACGTAATTGGAAAGCCAATACCAAACAGATTAAGTTGTGGTGCCGTTCTCGTTAATATCCCTAAAGCCATATTAGTAATTAGTAATGCACATACGGCTGGAAGTGCTAACATTAAACCAGCACTGAATATAGTACTTCCCCATAGTGCAATTTGCATTGGGTCTACTCCAGGACCATGTAAGTCTATTGGCATAGTAACAAAGCTATTTGCCATCGCTGTCACAATAATTAAATGACCATCCAAGCTTAAAAAAATTAACATCGCTATTACAACTAGTAACTGATTAAGCGCTGTAGATTGCCCTCTTGTTTGAGGGTCAAAAAACTGCGCAAAGCCTAAACCCATTGTCATACCAATCATCTGGCCAGCAAGATCCACTGCAGAGAATACCATCCTCATGCTAAAACCAATTGCAAAGCCAATAATAATCTGCTGGATTAGAACGAGTAAGCCATCAAATGAGAAAACTTCAAATTGAGGTATTGGTGGGATGGTAGGCACTATAATAATCGTTAGCATGACACCTAAACCTAATCTCACTCGATTAGGTATTGTAGTGTGGCTAAAAATTGGAACTATCGCTATTACTGCCAAAATACGTGTCAGTGGCCATACCAAGCTTATTACCCATGTTTGGAGAAACTCACTACTGAACGTAATCATTGATTAAGCTACTTATTGTGCCAAATGCTTTAATTAGCCATCGCGGGGATAGTAGTAAATACCAGATGCATATAATCAACCATTGTGGTTAACATCCACGGGCCAGCGAACATCAACGCGACAAACACGCCAACCAACTTAGGGATAAAAGACAATGTTTGTTCATTAATTTGAGTTGCTGCTTGAAAAATACTCACTAACAAGCCTATCGCTAAAACTGTAAGCAAGATAGGTGCGGCAATCATTAAAGTGATTCCCATTGCATCCCTACCTAATGTCATTACACTTTCTGGCGTCATTTAAAACTCCCTACTCTCTCTTTAATGGAAATTAGCAATGCTAATAGAAACTTTCCACAAGTGATCCAAGTATTAGTTGCCAACCATCAACCAACACAAATAACATTAACTTAAATGGTAGCGCTACGATTGCAGGAGATACCATCATCATACCCATCGACATCAACACGCTTGCAACCACCATATCAATAATAAGAAATGGAATGAAAATTGCAAAACCAATTTGAAATGCGGTTTTTAGTTCACTTGTTACAAATGCTGGCACTAACACTTTTAGTGGTACTTGATCAGGACTCTGAATATTATCTACCTCAGCCATTTTGGCAAACAAAGCCAGATCACTTTCACGGGTTTGCTTGAGCATGAACTCTTTGAGTGGTGCCACACCTTTATCCATAGCCTCTTGCATGGTGATTTGGTTCTCAGACAATGGCTTGTAAGCATCAACATAAATTTTATCGATTACAGGCGACATCACAAAAAAAGTTAAAAATAAAGCTAATCCTATCATCACCTGGTTAGGTGGCACTGATTGAGTACCCAATGCCTGACGGAGTAATGACAACACAATAATAATGCGCGTAAACCCTGTCATCATCAACACAACGGCTGGTAAGAATGTTAATGAAGTGAGTAGTATGAGGGTTTGTAAGCTTAGGGTGTAGTCTTGACCACCACCAGCACTTGGCGTTGCATTGACCAATGGCAAACCATTCTCGGCTAACACGGAAAGTGGTAATAACGCAAAACCTAAGAAAAACAAAATCTTAAAACAGACAACCAAACTTTTAACCATTTGTTTTCTCAGTAAATTTACTTGTCGAACTCTTTAATATTTTTCCAAATGATGTAGCGACTGAAGCTGCGGGATGATTAGACACTCCCAACCCATCTGTCACAGTAGAATCATCCTCAACAGCACTTTTTTCTAAATTAGCAATCGCACTCACGTGCCCAGGCGCTACCCCAACCACCAACCAACGACCCGCAACCTCCAGTACAACAACTCGCTCACGTGTACCTACATTTGCACTTCCCACAACGTGAATTGTAGACTGCTTATGCCCCACCCCTGGCAACATACGTTTAGCTAGCCATGCAACGCCAGCCATCACGCCCAACACCAATATCAAGCCTAACAACATTTTCAGCAAACCGCCTGTAGGCGAAGTTTGTACTGCCGCATCTGCAGACCATGCTGAACTTGATAGCCAATAAAAAATGGGAGCGAGTAATAGTTTAAACTTCATTAGATTTGGCAGTCTTTGTATTGGCAGTTTGGTAACAAAATTAACTAACGATTAATTTTTCTTATACGTTCCGCAGGCGTAATAATATCAGTGAGGCGGATACCAAATTTGTCGTTTACAACTACAACCTCGCCTTGTGCAATCAAACACCCATTCACTAGCACATCCATTGGCTCACCAGCCATACCATCTAATTCAACCACTGAACCCTGAGCTAGTTGAAGCAAATTTTTAATCGCAATTTTAGTGCGGCCCAGTTCAACGGTAAGTTGTACTGGAATATCTAAAATAAAATCAATATCATTCTGTGTTTCATGCAGTTTATTTTTAGCTGTAAACTCCGTGAAAACCTGCGCTTTCTCAGCTTTATCTGCTTGTAAAGCCGAGGCTTGCTCGTTCATTGCGTCACCCCAATCGTCAGCAGTTGTCTCAGACGACTCCTGCTCAGCCATTGCTGCGCCCCAATCATCTTCAGCGATGGTTTCTATACCACTCTCATCTACTGGATCAGTCGCCATAAGGTTCTCCTTTAATATATTCTGTTGAGTTTGATCTCAAAAGTTTTTCGACGCGTAATGCATATTGCCCATTAAACAATCCATACTTACATAGCATCACTGGAACGCCATCTACTTTAGCTTCAATAGCGTCATCCATGCTAATTGGTATCACATCTCCAACTTTCATATTGAGCACTTCACCCAATCGCATGTCAGTTGTCGCTAAGTCAGCAACAATCTCTATTTGAGCAGCCTGCACTTGTTGAGTCATGAGCTTGACCCAACGCTTATCCGCACCAAGCACTTCGCCCTGTAATGGTGAAGTTAATAAATCTCGAATAGGCTCAACCATCGAATATGGCATGCAGAAATGAATCTCACCGTTTGCTGGCCCAAGCTCAACATTAAAAGTTGTGACGACGACCACCTCATTAGGTGTAGCGATATTTGCAAACTGCGTATTCATTTCTGAACGTAAATATTCAAACTCTATTGGATACACAGGCTCCCATGATTTTGCATAGGTCTCAAAAACAATATGTAAAATACGTTGAATAATACGTTGTTCAGTCTGAGTAAAATCTCGACCCTCTACTCGCGTATGAAACCGTCCATCACCACCAAACATATTATCCACAACCAAAAAAACTAAGGTTGGATCAAACACCATCAGTGCAGTACCGCGCAACGGCTTCATTTGAACAAGATTTAGATTGGTGGGCACTACTAAATTACGAATAAAATCACTGTATTTGGTAATGCGCACAGGACCAACGGAGACCTCTACAGTTCTTCTTAAAAAATTAAACAACTCAATACGAACTAGACGTGCAAAACGCTCATTAATAATTTCCAACGTAGGCATACGCCCACGTACAATACGCTCCTGAGTGGCTAAATTATAGTCACGAACTCCCTCAACTTCAGAGGCGGCCTTATCGTCATCCTGATCACCTCCTACCCCTTTTAGTAGGGCATCAACTTCATCTTGTGATAAAAATTTATCAGCCATAATCTAAACTTAACAGGGGTTACTGAACCACAAACGAAGTGAAAAACACATCCAAAACTTCTTGTGGCTTGGTGTTAGGCGGGAATGGTTTTGATACTTCATCAATAATTTCTTTACTCAAATATTGCTTACCCTCTAGCGTTGATATCTCAGCAGCACTTTTACTCGTTAGCAGTAGCAGCAATCTATTTTTAACTGAAGGCATATGCAGTTTAATAGCCTCTGCAACTTCAGGACTCGCAACTTGTAGTGATATATCAACTTGCAAGAACCGTTCATCAGGGTCTGGCTGCAAGTTAACGGTAAATGTATCAAGTGCCAAAAATACTGGTGCTTTTATCGGCTCTTCTTTTTTAACTTCTTCTTTTTTGTCGTGTGATTTTTGTTGCATGAAAAACCACGCTGCACCGCCACCACCAATAGCTAAAACTAATGCAGCAATGATGATGATAAGCTTTTTCTTTGAGGCTGGAGCCGCTTCTTCTGATTCTTGTTTTGGATCTTGAGCCATCTATTTTCCCTTTAATTTAACTATAATTGCATATTATGCAGTCATAGCCATATTATGGCTACATTATGCAAAAAAATTAAACTGCAAGATACTTGAATAAGAGAGGGAAAAACACTTCAGATTGATATTTAACCAAATAATGACACTGATTAACTGAGAGAAGTATAACTAAGCAAAGGTATCAACCAACCCTTCAGAAACGCGTACAGTTACTCGAGCCTGATCACCACCCTCCACTGCTGGTTCATTTGTTTGATTTTTAACGTTTTGATTTACTCTATTTTGGGCAGCTTGCTGGAACTCTTGTTGTGATTGCTGACTGGTGCTCACATTAGCCTGTCCTAATTGAATGCCTGATTCGCTCATTTTATCTCTCAAATGCGACATGCCACTTTCAAGCGCTTTTCTAACTTCATCATTATCTGAAATAAATGTAGTATCCGCCTGATCATTATGCACATTAATCACTACTTTTAATGGGCCTAAATCTGGCGGATTTAATGTCAGCGAAGCTGACTGCTGACCCGCACCTAACATCCATACAACTTTTTGGCTAATAGCTTGATCCCAGCCCGACTTACCAGGATAGACACTAATCAGATTAGCACTAGCCAATTGTTGAGACACAAGGCTACTGTTATTTTGTACAGTACTTACAGTTGCAGCTTGTATCTGAATGATATTTGACGAAGCATCTTTAATGGGCAACTCTTTTGCAGCTACGTTTACCATAGCCTTATTAAAAGCCAACTCTTCTGTAACCGATTTTGACTCAGTTTTAGATGCCAAGACGTTTACTAATTTCTCGCTTTGAGGTTTCGCCATTACATCATCAGCGATCTGCGTAGCATCATCTTGCTTTGAAGCACCCTGAGCAAGCTTGCTTGAACTATTTAATGTAGGCATCAAGTTTTTTTGTGATGCTACCAAATCTGCTGCTGTTTGTAGTTTAGATGCAGTCTCAGAATCAGGTTCAGGGGTTACATCTACAGCATTTGCATTGTTTTGCAAGCCTTGCCCTAAAGGAATGGTTAATGTTGAAACTAAATGAGAAATTTCAATCTCATTACCCATTGTAGCGGCAGTTACAACACCTTGTGGTACATCTTTAACCTCATCCAATACAGCCTTGCCAGATAAATCACGGGCCACTTCCAGCTGCTTACTCAAGTCTGTCAAAAAGGAATTAGCACCTTGGTTACTGCTTAAATCTTTATTAGTTGAGGATTGTGCCCTATCAATATCAGACTTATTTTTTACAGATGACTTTTGTTGTGCTTGATTCTTTAGAGATTCAGCACCCTTCTCTTGCTTTGTTTGTACCTGATTTTGTTTGAATCGAACTTGCCTATTCAGCTCGGCCTGAAAAGATGTTTTAGCATTATCTGTTGAAGATTTATTAACTTGCGCCCCATTCTGATTCGCGACATCAGCCAAGCTAAGCGCTTTTGTTTGCGATACTGATGTTGGTAGTGTTTGCATGCTAATTCACCTATTTGATAATAACTTTATTCTAAATGAGGGCACATCTGTTCAATCCATTAAAGTAAGGACTAAATCGTCGTCAATTCTTAAAGTTTAACGTTTTGTTCGCGTCATTCGAGTAGCGAACTCATCCATCATTTTCTGGTCTCTTTTCTGCTCAACTTTAACCGCGCGCTCATCTGCACGAGATATGAGCACATCGTAAGAAAGCTTCTTACGCTGGCTTTCTTGCCACAATGTTCGATGCACTTTTACTTGCTGCTCAGCAAACACTACCACTTCTTTCTGACCAGTAATGGCATGATCAAGCTTTTTAAAAAAGTTTTGGAAGTTCTGATAAGCCTCAGCACTCATGCCTTTAGAAAGGTTTGCATTTAAATTATCCTGATAACCCTTACGATACTCTAGTAACATATCGTATTTACCTTGTGCCTCTCCTACTACTTTCATTGCTTTTGCTAGCGCCTCTGTAGCCAGCTCAACTTCTTTTGCGGCTATTTCCTCTAACATTTTTAATACATTGCCAGATTTTTTCGTCATTAAGATACCCCCACTAATACTCGTTTAGGCTCATTTCTAAAAATTAACTCAAAGGAACACCATGAAGTACCGCCTCTAAAAAATGTAGACCCTCTTCCCAACCTGAACGTTCAGATACATCTTGCTGTAAAAATCGCTCTATTAACTCATGCTTGGATATCGCCATATCTAACACCGCATCACTACCAGCCTCATAAGCGCCAACATTAATCAAATCAACACTACGCGCATAGCGTGAGTTCAGTTGCTTTAACTTACGTGCCAACTTCTGATGATCAGGGCTAGTAATATTATGCATAGCGCGGCTTATTGATTGCTCAACATCAATCGCAGGATAATGTCCACTTTCCGCCAAACTACGGCTTAATACAATATGCCCATCTAAAATAGCACGCGCTGCATCAGCAATAGGGTCTTGTTGATCATCACCCTCTGTGAGTACAGTATAAAATGCAGTAATGGAGCCCTCGCCACGACGTCCGTTACCAGCCCGCTCAACCAACGCAGGCAACTTGGCAAATACTGAAGGCGGATAACCTTTAGTAGCAGGTGGCTCACCAATTGCTAATGCGATTTCACGCTGAGCCATCGCATAGCGGGTTAATGAATCCATAATCAGCAGTACATTTTTACCTTCGTTACGAAAACTTTCAGCAATAGTGGTAGCGTAACTTGCACCTTGTAAGCGCATTAATGCAGGAGCATCAGCTGGCGCTGCTACAACAACGGATCGAGCAAGACCTTCAGGACCTAAAATCTGCTCAATAAACTCCTGAACCTCTCGACCTCGCTCACCGATTAGCCCCACGACGATAACATCCGCAGTGGTGTAGCGCGCCATCATCCCAAGCAGAACACTCTTACCTACACCAGAGCCTGCAAACAAACCCATGCGCTGACCACGACCTACAGTAAGCATGCTGTTAATGGCACGAACGCCAACATCCAGCACATGCTCTATTGGCGCACGCATTAAAGGGTTCATCGGCCTAGCATTTAATGCAGAACTTTGCGTTGGATTAATTGCACCTAAATCATCTAATGGGTTTCCTGCACCGTCAACCACCCTACCAAGCAATTCAACACCAACGGGTAAATGACGTGCCCTGTCTGTTGCACGACGACGAGGGGGTTGTCCATGGTGCGGCTTGGGCAAACTCTCTGCAATCTCTAATGCAAATACTTTTGCTCCTGGTGTAATGCCATCGACACTACTTTGTGGCATCAGCAGCATTCGCTCACCATCGAAGCCAACCACTTCTGCCTCAACACGTCTACCTTCCGCAAGTGGTACGTAACATGCGCTGCCGATTGGTAACTTAATCCCTACGGCTTCCATGACTAATCCCGTAAGCTTTACAATACGTCCAGCAACCTCTAAAGGTTCTACGATACGTAAAATCTCTTTACAATCCCGAATGTGATCGCTCCAGCGTTGCTGATGCACGTTTAAATGCTTATTTTCAGCAACATCGAGCACTTCATCCATCATGGAAGCAACCAATCACTATTCTGCGCTAATGCTTCAGTAATCCTTTTCCAACGCGTTGCATTGGTAGCGTCTACTTGATTTGCACCAGTCTCAACCAAACACCCACCACGTTCAATATTGCTATCCTCATGTATCTGCCAATGATCATTGGCGATTTCATCAGCCATGTGTTCGCGTAACAGATGCATATCCTCATGGTGCACCAAAATCCTAGCTGGCCTTTGAATATGTGGTAAATAATGAATTGCATCTAAGACCACAGGTAGTAACACTTTTTTATCAACGTCAAGCTTTACCTTCAACATAGACTTTGCTATATCTAACGCTAAAGAAAGTACATTTTCCGCAATCTGCTCGTCTGCACTCTCCAGTGCGCTAGCAAATGCGTTCATCAACTGCAGGAACTGCGCCTTTTCAACTTGCGCCAATTCTTTAGCCTGAGCCATTCCTGCGGCAAACCCCTCCTGCACCCCTTTGTTATATGCATCTTGGCGCGTAGATTCAAAGACCTTTGCTACTTCTGCTGGATTTGCAGATGAAACTTCCTTTTTTTTAGGCTGACTAGAGGCTGAAAACCCTCCATTACGCTCAAAATTAGCATCTGAAAATGAAGCCATTTCCCAGCGCTCATAAGCACTCTGCTGCTCTTTAGGAACATTTGCATTAGCCATGCAGATCTGCCTTATACATATTGATCATCGCCGCCCTTACCAGCCAACTGAATTTGTCCTTCATCTGCTAGCCTGCGTACAATTTGTAATATTTGTTTCTGTTGTGCCTCAACCTCTGAAAGCTTCACAGGTCCTTTTGATTCTAAATCTTCACGCATCATCTCAGCGGCACGAGACGACATATTCTTAAATATTTTTTCACGCATTTCCTCTGTAGTGCCTTTAAGCGCAATAATCAAGGTTTCTGATTGAACCTCTCTCAACATCACCTGAATACCTTTATCGTCGATATCCATAATATTATCAAATACAAACATCTCATCCATGATGCGCTGAGCCATGTCATCGTCATAGTTTTTAAGACCTTCTAACACAACAGCTTCTGTCTCACCGTTCATGAAGTTCATAATATTGGCAGCGACTTTTACACCGCCCATGGTTTGTTTCTTGATGTTTTCATTACCAGTCAGCAACTTCGTCATGACCTCATTAAGCTCACGCAACGCGACAGGTTTAACACCATCAAGCGTTGCAATGCGCAGCATCACATCCTGACGTAAACGATCAGTAAAGTGCCCAAAAATCTCTGCAACTTGATCTGGTTCTAAATGCACTAAGATAGTAGCGACAATCTGTGGATGTTCATTTTTAATAAACTCAGCCACCGTATGCGCATCCATCCACTTTAAGCTTTCAATACCGCTGGCATCTCTAGTTTGTAGAATACGATTAAGTAAACTAGATGCTTTATCATCACCTAGCGCCTTAGTAAGAACTGATCGAATATACTCATCTGAGTCAAGACCAAAATCACTACTCATCTCGGCTTCAGCTAAGAAGTCGCTCACTACTGTCTCCACTTGCTCACGCCCCACAGACTTTAATCCTGCCATGGCCGAACCAAGCTTCTGCACCTCTTTAGGGCTGAGAAATTTCATGACCTCTGCAGCTTCATCTTCACCTAGCGCCAGCATTAAAACTGCGCTTCTCATCACACCTGCATCACTCATTTATATTACTCGTTTCCGTTTGTCCAGTTAGCCACCACACTCGCCACCATTCTAGGATTATCTTTCGCGAGTTGTTTTGCCGTCTCTATTTTTTGTTCATATGCTGGCTTGCTAATTGAAACACTACCATCCTCACTGATATTAACAACAGTATCAGGCGCTTCGTTTTGATTATCAGCCCTTGTTGTAGGGGTTGTTAACTTATTCAATAATGGTTTTAAAGCCTTGCGATAAATAATCCATAAAGCGATTACACCAACCAAGAAACGTAACACATCTTTAGCATTTTCAATCACACGAGGATTCTCCCAAAGTGGAATAGCTGGCAACACTTGCTCAGGCTCTCCTGCAAATGGTGTATTAACAATCGTGAGCGAATCCCCGCGTTCGCGATTGAAACCCATGGCTTGCATCGCAAGATCATTAATCTGAGTTTTTTCTGCTTCAGTTAATGCTCTATAACTAACATTACCTGTCTTTTTATCAATCACAGGCATATTATTAACCACCACAGCAACATTTAAGCGCTTAATTCCGCCCATCGGCTGTTGCCTGTAGCTCACCGTTTTATCAACCTCATAGTTAGTTGTGAGATTTTTTTCACTATTGATTGGTGTTAGATTGGTAGCAAGTTGCCCATTAGCATCGACGCCACCCTCTGTAGTAATTGGAGCAGTTGCAGCTGGTGGAGGCTGATTAGATAGCGCACCAGGAATACCTGCTGTATCTCCGTTAACGGATTGCGTTTCATTACTTTGCATGCTACGAACGGCTGCTACATCTGGTTGCTGATTCGGTTTGTAAGTTTCAGCAGCTTGCTCCTGTACTGAAAAATCGACCTCAGCGCTTGCTTCAGCTCGCACATTTTTAAGCCCTACAATTGGGCTAATGATTGACTCAACACGCTTAACGATACTTTGTTGAATCTCTTCAATGTATTTCAACTGCTCTGGATCTAGATTTTTTGCGCCTAATTTTTTAGTGGTATCTGAAAGTAAATTGCCATTTTGGTCGACCACAGTGACATTCGCTATGGGTAAATTAGGGACACTACTTGCCACCAAATGCACGACCGCACTCACCTGTTGAGCGTCTAATGTTCTGCCAGGACGAAGATTTAATAATACAGATGCAGTGGGTTTTTGTTGATCACGCACAAAAACCGACGGCTTTGGAATTGCCAAATGAATTCTCGCCACATCTACCGCAGCGATAGATTGAATACTACGCTCTAACTCACCCTCTAAACCACGCTGAAAGTTGACTTGCTCAACAAACTGAGACACACCAAATTTCTGATTCTCTAACAACTCAAAGCCGATATTGCCGCCTCTAGGCAAACCATCTGCGGCAAGCTTCAACCTAACCTGATGCACCTGCGCTGCAGGTACCATAATTGCTGTGCCACTGTCAGAAAACTTATAAGGAACATTCAGCTTTTCTAGTGCAGCGACAATTGAACCACCGTCTTTATCTGAGTAATTGGAAAACAGAACTCGATAGTCAGGCTGCTGGCTCCATAACCAAAATACAACCATTACCGCTACAACTGCAGCAATCCCTGCTACTAGAAGTAGCTTACTCCCCATCTGTGCGAATACGCCAGAACTACCCTCACTCACCAAGGTGGCGTCAGCTGCTGCCATCACGTTTCTCCATTAAACTCTAAACACGTTACTACATATCAAGTCGGCATAACCACTAGTTAATCGACATTATGCCAATTCCATCTCACATCTAACCTAAGAATAGAGTGATTTTACTCTTCTTATTTAGCAGCTTGATATTTCAAATCAATGTTAAATTAGCAATGAGAAATTTTAGGTTAGATATTAATGGGAGGTCAATCATGAAAGCAGGTGGTATCGATTCAAGCAGAATAGAATCTATGCTTGCACAAATGAGGGCAGTAGCACAACGTCCACAAACAGAGGGTATTGCAAATCTAACATCCCCTATCAATGCAAACAAGAGTACTGGGAAAATTGACTTTGCAGATGCGCTGAAAGCATCTTTGAATCAAGTTAACCAAGTACAAAAGAAAGCTGAAACATTGGGTAAAAACTTTGCTTTAGGTGATGATAGCGTCAGCTTGTCAGACGTAATGATTGCTGGACAAAAAGCAAACATATCTTTCCAAGCAACGATTCAGGTGCGCAACAAATTGGTTTCTGCCTACCAAGACATTATGAGCATGCAGATCTAAGACTTAAACAACTCTTCATCCACTGCATCGGCTCTAGCCTCTTCTAAACGATAAAGCCAAGATAGAATTTCAGCAATTGCTTGATAAAGTGCAGGTGGAATATGGTCATCCATATCTACCTGCATCAATAGTGCAACCAAATCTTTAGATTCATGCACAAAAATATCGTGCTGTTTCGCTCTAGCAATAATTTGCTCAGCAATTAAACCACGCCCTTTAGCAACCACTCGTGGCGCATAGTCACCTGTAGCATACGTGAGTGCAATTGCCTGCTGGTTAGGATTGTGGGAACTATGCGGATTTGGTGCAAGCCCCAGATTAGGATTCAACAACTTACTTTCTTCAGCCTTACTCATACGCAGAAATAACCAAACCGTCTAATTGTAAGCCAGTGTCACTGATAGCTTGCGTTAACCCTCGACTTTGACGCTTAAGCGCATCCAAAGTTTCACTTTGTTCTGCACGCAAATTAATGGATATATATCCATCAACAATCGTTAGCTTAGCAGCTACAACACCCAAATGTGGGAAAGTTAACTTTACCTCACTTATCACAGACCTAGCGACATCATCACGCTCACTAGCATGCTCATCACCCTCTCGCTGCTCCAAATACACATCCCATTCCATTTTCTGCCCAGGCCACACTTCACCATGCCAGTTAAGACGATTCTGCTCAAGTATTGCTAATTGCTGTGATGTCAACGTTGCAATCTGCGCTTGATTTTGGGTTTGGGTTTGATTCTGAGGCTCCTGCATCACTGCGGCCAAGGTGCGTCCACCTTGTAACATCTCACTTAAATGAGACTCATAGAACAACCCACTATTTGCAACAGCTTGCCTCAAACCTTGAGCAACCATTTGAGGATCTTTCGGACTTTGAGTAACCACAACAGCTGCTTCAAATTTATTAGAGACGCCGTTCTTCTCAGCTTCTTGTAAATATTGCCCGATTAAACGGGCTCCGGGACTTAGTAACGCAGACCCATCTGTAGGCTTGGTTGTTTGTGGTGTAAATAAAAAAGTAGGCACTGGGGCATCTTGAACGTATCGCAACGTTATAGATTGCCCCACATGTGCAGCGTTACCTAAATCCATTTTCAACACTGCATTATCAACTTTAACCAAGAAAGCTTTGCCGTCGACTCTTGAAAGTACCTGAGCAGAATATTCACGACCTAGCGCAAACTGTGTCGCCCTTGCGCTTGACTCTTGCGATGCAGTGCCTATATTGTCAGATGCTAAAACTGGCAATAGTTTACCTACTGGTGCTGGACCAGGACTAATACTTAAATTGTCAGGCAGTTTAAGCATATAGCATTGAAGTTACCGACTGTAAGCTTGCGTCAGCCTTCTTTCCGTTTGATTATTATTCATCAACGCATTCAACCTTGCCATCCATGGTGAGATTAAATTACGAATCTCACGATCATCAGCAAGAATACTTTTAATACTTGCCACCTTACGATTTAACGCCTCAGTTGGTAGCGGCTGCGCATCCTCAATTGTTTTAAGTGTGGCAACATGTTGCGCACAAAAAGCCTCAAGCTCTGTTAACTTTTCCCAATCTTCCATTTTTGCTGCATGTAACATCTGTTGCATGATCTTAGCAACCGCTTCATAAAGCTGAATAGTATTTTGATATTCCATTACTTTAATCCCTCACTAAACTTTAGCCTGATACGCATAATTTTGCGCAACACCTACGCCTTGCTGATTACTTTTTGCTTGATTCAGCACTTGAGCTGTTGCTTTATTAGTATCAATAGCCTCCCATGCGCTCTTCAAATCCAGTAACAACTTAATCACTTCCTGTACTTGCTCTGGTTGATTACGCACGTTAGCAGACGCCAATTTACTACTCATATACACATAAAGTGCATCTAGACTTTCTGCAATTTCACCACCAGCTTTTCTATCAAGACTGAGCCTGAGACCACTCTCAATAATCATGATTGCTTTTGACAACATTGCACCTTTTTGCTCAATCTCTTTACGCTGCATAGATGCAACCGCGCTATGACAAGCAGCAATCGCACCATCATAAAGCATCACAATCAACTTTACAGGGCTCGCAGCCAAGACTCCAGTCTCTACACCGACTTTGGCATACCCGTTAACACCTTTTTGGTTTAATCCAAACATAACCATACCTTTTACTATTAATTATCGCGCGTTAAGTGCAGCAATTTGTTGTGTAAGGAAATTACTGGTTGACGACATGCTAGTCAACAATACATCAAGCTTAGAGTACTGTGCTCTATAGCGGCTTTCAATCACAGTCAAGCGCGCATTCAATCGTTCAGTTTGCGTATTTAAACGCTCAATCGAGCTGTTTATACCACCTGTTCTTGCTGCTAATATTCCATCTTCACTAAGCAGATTTTCTAACAAAGTGCTCAACTTAGCTGCATAACCAAGACTAAAATTTACGGTACCGCGCGCACCTAATGCACCACCCGCCACATTAATCGTCAACCCTTCACTGGCATCACCTAACGGACCACTCAAATTTGTACCATTAGCTGTGGCAGCTACGCCATTAATAGACCCTTGTGCATTTAATAATGTAGTACCAAGCTGCGTCACACTAACAGCATATGTACCTTCTTGCGTTTTAGATGTGCTACTCACAAAACTGATTTGGGGATCAGTCGCTCTAGCAGTTGCAGCAAACAAACTTGCTATATCGCTAAAGTTACTACTAACCGCATTGGTAAATTTAGTATCATCTAGGCTCAATTTACCATCACGCTGAAATGACACACCGATCTGTGAAAGCGTGTTTAGCGAGCCGCCATTGGCAACCGCCGTATTCATGACAGATCGAATCTGGTTGATAATAGAACGAGCTGTAGAATCACCCAACAATGCGCCATTCGCCTTACCAGTATCATCAAATTTTGTCAGGTTACGTAAAGTCGTGTCTAACTTGTTAAAAGCATCTACAAATGCAGTAACAGAGGTCTTAACAGCCTCCTGATTACTAACAACCGTTAAACTCAATGCTGTTCCAGATGTCAAGCCCACTAAATTTAGCGTTACACCTTCAATCGCATCACTGATGGTATTACTGGATTTCACAATATCAATACCATCAATTTTTAGCATTGCATTTTTGGCATCTTGTAACGATGTTAGATTTTTACCATTACCCACCGTGGCCTGCGGATCGTATGCCAACCTTGACAAGCCAGTTGCGTCAAGATTATTACCATCGCCATCAGCCACAGTAATTTTAAGACTATTAACCTCACCTGTATCTTTTGAAGTAATGACGAGTCGATTGGTAGTACCATCATTAACAATGCTGGCACTGACACTACCATCCGCAGCGTTAATCGCATCACGCACACCCGCCAATGTGTTATTAGAACTATCAATGGTGATATTAAGATCAGATTTAGCTGCGTTTGGTGTGAAAGAACTCGGTGTGAATGGGCTAGCCACCTCAGGCGTAAACGTGCCAAACGAAATCGTCAGACTACCAGTACCAACAATATCTGAAACATTTGAAAATCCCCCCACACTCAATTTCTGCGATTTTGCTAACTGACTAACACTGATATCGTAACTACCAACAGTTGCACTTCCCGTTGAAGTTGCGGTTAGCACACTAGTATTGCTCGAAGTAACACTTTGTGCATTAAATTTAGATAAACTTGAAAGCGCACTAACAGAAGACTGAAACGTAGACAGTGCACTTTTAAGTGTACCATATGCTGAAATTTGTGATTGATATGCTGTTTTTTGTGTTGCGACTTTATTTAAAGGCGCTCTTTCAACACTCATCAAGTTACTCACAATGGTATTAACATCAAGGACAGAGCCTATTCCTGAAGTTGTAGCCATAATGATTCTCCTCGTTAAAATTACTAGTTAAATGCTTGCCACTTTTTTACATATAAAACACACAAATACATTTAATCCAACAAGCATAATTTATAAACAAAAATTCATTTACTTAATAAAGCATTAAAACAAGCCTCTTATTAAAAATTAAGCTTGCTCTCTAACTACTAGACCCTGCAATCTTCCTAAAGTTTTGGAGAATGCCAAGACCTCTTCATTTGGTATTTGCCTTAATACCTTATCGGTCGCAGTATCAACAACTTTAACAATGACCCGATCTGATTCTTCATCCATTGTAAATTGAACTGTTTGCAATGCTGGCGCAACGAGTTCATTGAGCTTTTTCACTGCGTTTGACAAAGCCACTTTATCAACCTCAGCAGATTGCCTTGTCTCTGGCTTGACGCCCTCAACTTTATCAACGGCTTTAGTACTATCAACAGCTTTAGTGCCAGCCAAGTCTGAAAAAGCATTTTGGCCCCCGGCAATATTTTGCACGGCGGCCACATTTTTTACTGCACCATAACCATCTAACGATGAACTAAACATGATTTTTCCTCCTAAAAACCCCACAGGATGATCAGTCCTGTGGGTAATAAGGGCCTTACATTTCTAAAACTTAACCTCTTAACAGTGACAACACATTGTTTGGCAATGAGTTCGCTTGCGCCAACATCGCAGTACCTGCTTGTTGTAAGATTTGGCCACGTGTCAAGTTAGCTGTTTCTGCCGCGAAGTCAGCATCCATGATGCGCGATTTAGCTGCTGATTGGTTCTCAACTGACACTTGTAAGTTACTTACCACAGATTCAAAACGGTTTTGAATCGCACCTAATGTTGCACGGTTAGTATTGGCAGAAGTTAATGCTGCGTCAATCGCTGTAACCGCCGCAGAAGCGCCTGCTACAGTAGAAATAGTACCTGAGATTGATGCCGCAGTAACTGAAGCGGTACTAATTGTATCGCCAGCATCTGCACCCACTTGGAATGTTTGAGCAGCACCAAACACAGCACTACCATTAAATTTAGTTGAGGTTGAAAGACGTGTAACCTCTGCTGTCAATTGTGTAAACTCAGCCTCTAAGTTAGCACGGTCTGCACTTGTATTGGTACCGTTGATTGATTGAACAGCTAGTTCACGCATACGTTGCAATGCATCAGTTTGTTTAGACAAGCCACCCTCAGCAACCTGTGCGAAAGAGATAGCGTCGTTAGCGTTACGAATTGCAACTTGTTGACCACGTACTTGTGAGTCCATACGTGTAGCAATTGCCAAACCAGCCGCATCATCTTTAGCGCTGTTGATACGCAAGCCAGAAGATAAACGTTGTAGCGATGTGTTTAATGCGCTTTGTGATGCATTTAAGTTACGTTGTGTGTTTAGTGACGCAATATTTGTATTGATAACTGAAGCCATTTTAATTCTCCTAATATTTAGTTAATTACAACTACATCTTGTTGCTTTTAGCTTTGCAATTCAGCTCAATTTGCGCTGCTGTTATTTCTGTTATCGGTAAGTTTTTTAGAAAGTTTAGGGTCACATTTAAATATTTTTTAATTCTGACATTTCCTAGCTAGCACTTTCTTTTCACCTATCAATTAAGCAATCCTGATGTTTAGGATATCGGTTAGTTCAGATAAATCTTTAGGAGATTTTTTGCAAACTTTAGTATTTTCAAAAAGATATTGTCAGAAAATTCTATTTAAAACATTGATTTATATTATTTAAATGAGATTAAACAATATAAAACTGATAGCAGATTACCTATCAATTGCAGCTGTTTTAAATGATATTGCTGGCTGATTTTTGCACCCTCGCCCCCACATATGGCGGAACGCAAGTACTAAATGATCACTAATTATTTTAGGTTGATTAAGCGTAGATGTATTAAATTGTTTACGTAAGCTGGCTCTAACCTTAGACAAATGTTGCAGATGCTGCGCCCAATAAACACCCTGACTGACAAAATCTTCATGTGATTTCGCTACAAAATCAAATAAATCTAAATGCAACATAATAGCCATTGCACCTCGGCTCATCAGGCTATTACCTTCCACACACAAAGTTGGCACCCCCATCCATGCTGCGTGACAAGTGGTCGTCACTCCATTAGATGGAAATGTATCTAAACAAATATCAACCTGATGATGTAACTTTAAATAATCTGCCATTGTATTGCGATGGTAAATAATCAACTGATCCACACTAACAGCATGGTCAGCAAAAGCTTTGATGATTGCACCATAACTACCATCTTGCGGCATTGCTCCTAATAGTAGTTTTGAGTTAGGTATATCATTCAGCAGTTTTGACCACAGGCCAATGACGCTAGGTGTGATTTTTTCTACTCGATTAAAACATCCAAAGGTAATAAATCCATTGTTAAGTGCTGGCAACTCATTCACTTCTGGTGATAAATCTGACGGTATAAATGGTGCATTGGCGGGTAGCTGCACAATTTTTTCCGTAAACTGTCCATCAAACTGATTGGGCGGTAAAAGATGTGCATCCGCTAGATAATAATCCATTGCGCTTAAGCCAGTGGTAGCCAGATACCCTAGCCAGCTTACTTGTATTGGTGCAGGCTTCATTGCAAAGCTGATTAACCGATTACCCGCAGTATGTCCATCTAAATCAATAAGGATATCAATCTTATCTTCTCTAATCTTTTCAGCTAAAGCGACATCAGTTAACTCATCTACTTTACGCCAATGCTTAAATTTAGGTTTAAGGCGCTGCGTGACATGATCCTCAATTGCGCTAGTTGAATAAGCATGCAGTGAAACATCGGTGACAAGGGATAGATGCTCAAGCACTGGTTCAAAAAAGTTGACTAAAGAGTGTTCTCTAAAATCAGCAGAGACAAAGCCAACTTTTAAATTCTTAGCTAAATTACTTTTGTGTGAATGTTTTGGCCATACTGATTTATATACAGTCTCATACTGGTAGCCAAACCTGCGATGTTCAGCAAATAAATCTTCTGTACTTACAACATCAGCATGTGAAAGACAGAACAATAAATTGCTGTAACAGCTCGCGTAACCAGGATTGATTTCAAGTGCTTGTCGGTAATAGCCTACAGCAGAGGCAATGTCACCCATATCTTTTGAGACAATCCCTAAATTATTATAGGCAGCCGCGTAGTCTGGCTGAAGCTTGATGGCATCCCTAAAAGCATCGGCCGCATTGGCTAAATCACCCTGCCCCTTTAAGATTAAGCCGTAATAGCAGTGTTCTTTAGCATCGCCTGCATTTAAGGCTAATGCATTGCGCGCAGCGACTCGAGCGTCTTTCTTTTGCACAAGCAATGTATCGCTCATGATTTTCCAACCATCAAGCCAGTTCGGATATTGCTCAAGTAGTTTGTGCAATGCAATTTCAACGGCTTGGTATCGCTTATTTAGAAATAACTGAATCAGTTTTTCTTGTATATGTGCTTCTGGTACAGATACTGGCACGCCAACAGACTCTGTAGCGTTTAACATCGTGCACTCTGCTTGTTGCTTGACTAGCAATTGCGCTAGGTGCTCAACAGGCTCCCCACTGAGGCCAGCATCTCGTCCATACGAAAGTACAAGTTTAGCATCTTCATAGTGAGCAGCATCTATCAATGCGCCTATATAACTCAGCCAATATTCCGCTTGTTGAGGATCAGACTCTAGCGCTGCATTAAAACAAGGCAAGCTATCTAAGGTGCGTAGACTTTCTAACAACAACGACCCTAAATAGTAATTTGCCTGA
This sequence comes from Methylotenera sp., assembly GCA_030682715.1. GTDB lineage: Bacteria > Pseudomonadota > Gammaproteobacteria > Burkholderiales > Methylophilaceae > Methylotenera. Next base: position 47,187 of record JAUXNQ010000065.1, read on the forward strand.
GGCTGATGCGCATCTACCGCTAATATAGATCGCAACTTATCTTCAGCCGTTAGCAAATCACCTGATTGATATAAACTCACCGCTTGTTCAAGTGTACGAGCAATGTCCTGATTATCTTGAATCATATCAATGCGCTATATCGGTCAGGCACTACATACATAAGAATTACTTAGATTTCAACAATTCAGCAAGTTCATCAGCTAATGCCTGTGCGGTTTCTGGTTTTAGACCATGCTGCCGTCCCAGCGCCAATACATCAGCGATTGAGTGCGTAATACCAGACATCATCAATGCATCTACATAGGTTACCCAATATTGCTCAATTGCAGGGTTAGCCTCAACGGCGGCTTCTAGTCGAGGCAGTGCATCCGCCGCACTTTTTTGGCTAGCTTCAATTAGGCCTAAACCATAATTGGCTTCAGCATGCCGCGGTTCGATATTCAATATTTCAAGGAATAAGCTTTGAGCTTCATCCAAATTACCATCTCGTTGACTAGTCTGTGCAAGCGCCAATACATCTTGGATAGCCTGCTGCATATCCTGTGCAGCAGGGTTAGTTTGGGTTAAATCAAAAGGCTGTTCTGGCAAATGTTGCCTTGCTAGGTTTAACAACTGCTCATTACCCACATTAGATACACAAGCCAACGCCCATAAGTCAAAATAATTCGGCCTGCAGTTTCCTACTACCTTTGAAAACCCAGCAGACTCTAAAGTACCTAACAATACGTTTAATGTAAAACCACAACGATGCGACATGTAAAGGTTGCCTTGGCTCATCGGGGGACGATGGCCGTACAAAATATCTAATGGAGCAATCGGCCCAGCGGGGGAAATGTATGCTGGCTCGGTTAATTTACCCTGTGCAACTAATGCGCATACTGATTGTAAATCTGGGCAAGTAATCACCACAAAACCATCACTACGGAGTACACGCTTAAACTCTGCCAGTGCAATCGGCACCTCATGCGGGTAAAGGTGTTCAATATTGTGAGATGAAAAGATTGCATCTACGCTACCAGAAGGAACCGCAGACATATCAGTCATTGTTCCAACCACGTCAGGATTTACAGCTGGGTTAATGTCTAATCGCAACTCGTTCCAACTACTAATATCAAACCCCTGAGGACGGCTTGGTTGCTTAGTAACTGGGTCTATATAAAGAGGACCACAGCCCACATGTAAAAAAGTTTTCATTTTAAATAACCCTATTATATAAATTAAATCTATATGAGACTTTTGCACGAAGCAACTTTAGTTAAGTAGTCCTGAACTAGCTACTCTAAACTTAAAAGTGCTTAACTATAGTCAGATTTACTAGGTTTAATCACTAACCGCGCTTAAAGCCGCACCCTTTTTCTAAGTCGCAAGACTTTCAATCATTGATGAGGATTTACACCCAATTTAAGATTTGTACGAATGCATTTTTCTTATCCATCAATCTATCATAAAACTACGTTGCATGAGGCTCATTTAGCCATGATACACACTAGCTTTGCAGAGTTTAGATAGCTTCACTCCTTAGGATTACAGTCAAACCTTACTTAAGTCATAGTGAGTCATGCAAAAAAATCTCTAAAAAATACGACTCCTAAATAAAGCCGAGAATAATCATTGATCTCTAGTTATTTTTCAAGATGGTTAACATTCAACCAAAGTAGAAAACAGCGCTAAACCTTCTTCCATAGGTAAATATAGTTAACAATACCTTCAGATTCAGCCAACTTCACTTTTCTTACAATATCAAAACCTGAAGCTTGAATTGCTTGCTCATATCGCCCTTCGTCCCGATAGATAGTGATGTATGGGCCAGTCAATATTGAACGATCTCCTACGCAAGAGTTTAATGAATCTTTTGTAATAAGATAACCACCATCATTAACAGACTCAGAGAGTGAAGAAACCAGCCCGTCAAAAGCACTTTCACTGATTATGGTTGATGTAACTCCCATACAGGCCACCACATCATAACTACCTGATGGAAAACCATCCTCTAAATCCCTACTTTCAAACTCAACATGAGTATACTTATTTTTCAAAGCAACCGCTTTTGCCTCGTTTATTAGCATTTCTGACAAATCAAAAGCAACAACGCTTTTAAGATAGTCGGCTAATACAAACGTGAATCTACCATTTCCACATCCGACATCTAAGCCAATCCTGTTATTCAAATCCAGTCGCCTCAGCAAAGATTGGAGAATAATTTGCTGCCTATCATAGTATGTCGGATCACTAGCTAAAAAGGTATTAGAACAACGCTTCCAATATTCATGAGCAAGAATGTGAGGGTTAATTTTGTCTTTATCTAATTGCATAAATACTCGTTTTAAAATTCATACTCATCTGGCAATGGTACGTCAAAACTAAATACATGAGGATGATTACAGACTATTACCCTCCGCTGTTAATACTGATACCACATAATCAACATCACCCGCACTTAAATGCGGACCTATCGGTAAACTCAAGACTTCTTTTGCTAAGCGCTCTGCAACTGGCAGACTTCCAGCTTTAAGCGCTAGCGCCTGATATGCCTTTTGCAAATGTGGAGGTACTGGATAATGAATCAATGTCTGTATGCCAGCGGATGCCAACCGTGACTGTAATGCATCACGCTCAGGTGTAGCAACCACATATAAGTGCCAGACTGGTTCTGCCCACGCTGGTACATTTGGCAAACCTAATCCTAAGCCACCTAATGCCTGACTGTAAATTGCTGCAATATGCTGACGACGTTTATTCCAACCATCAAGATACTTAAGCTTCACTGAGAGTGCTGCCGCTTGAATTGGGTCTAAGCGGCTATTAACGCCGCGCTCTTCATTGAAGTATTTAACAGACGACCCATAATTACCTAATTCGCCCACCCTAGAGGCGATTGCCTCATTATTGGTCGTAATTGCTCCGCCGTCACCCAATGCACCGAGGTTCTTACCTGGGTAGAAACTCCAAGCGACCACATCACCATGGCTGCCAATTTTTTTGCCTCCAACCGTCGCACCATGTGCTTGTGCTGCATCTTCAATCACAGCCAATCCATGTTTTTTTGCTAAAGTACAAATTGCCTCAATGTCTACAGGCATGCCGTATAAATGTACGGGCATAATCGCTTTAGTCTTTGATGTAATGCAACGTTCGATACTAGCAACATCAATGTTATAACTACCTGAT
>JAUXNQ010000001.1 GCA_030682715.1 Methylotenera sp.
GAAATGGTAATGCCAGGCGACAACGTATCAATCACAGTAACATTGATTGCCCCAATCGCGATGGAAGAAGGCTTACGCTTCGCTATCCGTGAAGGTGGCCGTACTGTTGGTGCTGGTGTAGTTGCTAAAGTTATCGAGTAATTTTTGTAGTTAAATCAAGCGGCAGGGTGAACCCTGCCGTTTCGCTCTTTTGAAAGGCAGTAAAATGACAAACCAAAAAATCCGTATCCGTCTTAAAGCTTTTGATTATCGTTTGATTGATCAGTCAGCTCAAGAAATCGTAGAAACTGCCAAACGTACTGGCGCTGTTGTAAAAGGTCCAGTGCCATTGCCAACACGTATCGAGCGTTTTGACATTTTACGTTCACCACACGTAAACAAAACTTCACGTGACCAATTCGAAATTCGCACACATCAACGTTTAATGGACATTGTGGATCCGACTGATAAAACAGTAGATGCATTAATGAAGTTAGATTTGCCTGCTGGTGTGGATGTTGAAATTAAGTTATAAAAACTTAAGTAGTAAAATCTTGTTGTAAAAAAAACTGAGGTTCGGTATAATCTGGCCTCTTTCACAGAAGTCGGTCAATTGTAATCGACTTTTTAACTAAAATATAAGGAAACGATCATGAGCTTAGGGCTTATTGGTCGCAAAGTGGGTATGACCCGCGTGTTTACTGAGGATGGCGCAAGCGTTCCGGTAACCGTGTTGGAAGTTGTACCTAACCGCGTGACACAGATCAAGACGACCGCAAGCGATGGCTATACTGGCCTTCAAGTTGCTTACGGTACACGTCGTGCCAGCCGTATCAACAAAGCATTGACTGGGCATTATGCTAAGTCAGGTTCTGCTGCAGGTGCTGGTATTCATGAATTCTCAGTCGGTGACGACGTTCTAGCTAATTACACGCCTGGTGCAAATATCACTGTTGATATTTTCCAGGCTGGTCAAAAAGTTGACGTTACTGGCACATCTCTAGGTAAGGGCTTTGCTGGTGCGATTAAGCGCCACCATTTTAGTTCTAACCGTGCTTCTCATGGTAACTCACGTTCACATAACGTACCTGGTTCTATCGGTATGGCGCAAGACCCTGGTCGTGTTTTTCCAGGTAAGCGTATGCCTGGTCATTTAGGCGCTGTTAAAGTGACTACGCAGAATCTAGAAATCGTTCGCGTTGATGTAGAGCGTAACTTGCTATTGATTAAAGGTGCGATCCCTGGCTCTAAAGGTGGTGATGTTGTTGTACGTCCAGCCATTAAAGAGAAGGCTACTAAAGCACACGGAGGTTCTAAATAATGGAACTTAAGCTAATAGATAAAAATGGTAAGCCAGCTAAAAAAGGCGTGACTGTATCTGAAGATACATTTGGTCGCGAATTTAATGAAGCTTTGGTTCATCAAGTTGTGGTTGGTTACATGGCTAATGCTCGTACTGCTACACGTGCTCAAAAGGGCCGTGACACAGTGGCGCATACGACACATAAGCCTTATGCGCAAAAAGGTACTGGTAACGCTCGTGCAGGTATGAGCTCAAGTCCTATTTGGCGCGGAGGTGGTCGTGCATTTCCTAATTCACCTAATGAAAATTTCAGCCATAAAGTAAACCGTAAGGCTTACCGTGCTGGTATGCAAACAATCTTATCTGAACTAGTTCGTCAAGAGCGTTTAAGCGTAGTTGAAGAGTTTTCTGTTGATACGCCTAAAACCAAGGCATTGGCAGAAAAAATCAAGGGTATGGGTTATGCAGGTGGTGTTTTAGTGCTGACTGATAGCTTTAATGAGAACTTATATTTATCTTCACGTAACTTAACTAACGTAATGGTGGTTGAAGCGCAATTCGCTGACCCAGTTAGTTTGGTTCGTTTCCCTAATGTAGTTGCTACAGAAGGTGCAGTGAAGAAACTTGAGGAGATGCTAGCATGATGAGCGCTATTACTAAAACTCAAGACCGTTTATTGCAGGTTATTTTAGCTCCGCAAATTACCGAAAAGGCAACTTACATTGCTGACAAGCATCAGCAAATCGCATTTAAAGTGCGTACTGATGCAACTAAACCAGAAATCAAAGCTGCTGTTGAGCTTGTTTTTAAAGTTGAAGTTGCGAGTGTTGCTGTTATCAATGTTGGCGGCAAAGTAAAACGCGCTGGCAAAAATATGGGCAAGCGTAAAGACTGGAAAAAAGCTTATGTTAGCTTGAAGCCAGGCCAAGAAATTAACTTCGCAGCGGGCGAATAAGGAGAGAAGATATGGCATTAGTTAAAGTCAAACCAACTTCCCCCGGCCGTCGTGGTGTACTAAAGGTGGTTACACCTGATTTGTACAAGGGTAAACCTCACGCACCGCTGTTGGAAAGTCAAAGTAAAAATGCAGGCCGTAATAACAATGGTCATATTACAACGCGTCATCAAGGTGGTGGTCATAAACAGCATTACCGTTTAATCGACTTCCGTCGTAATAAAGATGGCATTCCAGCGAAAGTGGAGCATATTGAATATGATCCAAATCGTACAGCGCACATTGCTTTGCTTTGTTACGCTGATGGTGAGCGTCGTTATATTATTGCACCACGCGGCATTGCTGCAGGTGCGCAATTAATCAGTGGTTCAGATGCGCCTATTAAAGTAGGTAATGCAATGCCATTGCGTAACATTCCAGTTGGTAGCACGATCCATTGTATCGAGTTGCAACCTGGTAAAGGTGCTCAATTAGCGCGTTCAGCTGGTACTTCAGTACAGTTGTTGGCACGTGAGGGCAGTTACGCTCAATTACGTTTACGTTCTGGTGAAGTTCGCCGCGTACACGTGGATTGCAAAGCAACTTTAGGTGAAGTGGGTAATGAAGAGCATTCACTACGTTCAATTGGTAAAGCTGGTGCAATGCGCTGGCGTGGTGTTCGCCCAACCGTTCGCGGTGTGGTGATGAACCCAGTTGATCACCCTCACGGTGGTGGTGAAGGTAAAACAGCTGCTGGTATGAATCCAGTAAGCCCATGGGGTGTTAAAACTAAGGGTTACCGTACACGTAGTAGCAAACGTACGGATAATATGCGCGTTAGTCGTCGTCCAAGGAATGTAAGGTAATCATATGGCACGTTCACTTAAAAAAGGTCCATTTATTGATGGTCATTTGGCGAAAAAAGTAGAAGTTGCTGCGGCAACTCGCGATCGTAAACCAATTAAAACTTGGTCACGTCGTTCTACAATTTTCCCAGATTTTATCGGTCTTACTATTGCAATTCATAATGGTAAGCAACACATTCCAGTGTTGATTTCTGAAAACATGGTAGGTCACAAGCTTGGTGAGTTTGCGTTAACACGTACATTCAAAGGGCATGCAGCCGACAAGAAAGCTAAGAAGTAGGAGCTGAATTATGCAAGTATCTGCAATATTAAAAGGTGTGCATCTCTCTCCGCAAAAAGCTAGATTGGTGGCAGACCTTGTTCGTGGCAAGAAAGTAGATCACGCACTTAACATTTTGAACTTCACACCTAAAAAAGGTGCTGAGATCATCAAAAAAGTTGTTGAGTCTGCAATCGCTAACGCTGAACATAACAATGGGGCTGATATTGACGAATTGAAAGTAACTTCAATTTGTGTTGATAAAGGCATTGTGCTTAAACGTATTCGTCCACGTGCAAAAGGTCGTGCGGGTCGTATTACTAAACCAACCTGTCACATTCATGTGACTGTCGGTAACTAAGGGATAATCATGGGTCAGAAAATTAATCCAATTGGTTTCCGTCTGAGTGTTCAAAAGAACTGGGCCTCACGTTGGTATGCCAATAGTAAGAACTTCCCTGCGATGTTGCAAAGTGACATCAAAGTGCGTGAGTTTTTGAATAAGAAACTAGCAAGTGCTGCAGTTAGTCGTATTATGATTGAGCGCCCAGCTAAAAATGCTAAGATCACTATTTACAGTGCACGCCCAGGCGTTGTTATCGGTAAAAAAGGTGAAGACATTGAGTCATTACGTGCTTCATTGCAAGGTTTGATGGGCGTTCCTGTTCATCTAAACATTGAAGAAGTGCGTAAGCCAGAGCTTGATGCTACTTTGATTGCACAATCAATTGCGCAACAACTTGAAAAACGTGTGATGTTCCGTCGTGCTATGAAACGTGCAATGCAAAATGCAATGCGTTTAGGTGCGCAAGGTATCAAAATCATGAGTTCAGGTCGTTTGAATGGTATCGAGATTGCACGTACCGAATGGTACCGTGAAGGTCGTGTGCCACTTCATACTTTACGTGCTGATATTGACTATGGTGTAGCAGAAGCTTTAACTACATACGGCATCATTGGTATCAAAGTTTGGGTATTCAAGGGTGAAATTTTTGCAGGTAATGCTCAGGCTGCGCAAGCTGCTGTAGCACCAGCTGCTGAACCTGAAAAAAGAGTAAGAAAGGCGAGGGCTAAAGATGCTACAACCGTCTAGACAAAAATACCGTAAGATGCAAAAAGGCCGTAATAAAGGCATTGCAACGACGGGTAATAAAGTAAGTTTTGGTGATTTCGGTCTAAAAGCGATTGGTCGCGGACGTTTGACAGCTCGTCAAATCGAAGCAGCACGTCGCGTGATGACTCGTCACATTAAACGTGGTGGTCGTGTATGGATTCGTATTTTCCCAGATCAACCAATTTCTAAAAAACCTGCAGAAGTACGTATGGGTAACGGTAAAGGTAGTACAGAGTACTACGTAGCTCAAATCCAACCAGGTAAAATGTTATACGAGATGGACGGTGTTAGCGAAGAGCTAGCGCGTGAAGCGTTCCGTTTGGCAGCTGCTAAGCTACCAATCGAGACGACATTCATGACACGCCAACTTGGTAGTTAAGGACAAGGAAGCTAATATGAAAGCAACCGATTTAAGAGCAAAAAGCGTTGAAGAGCTGAATGCAGAGTTGATTGAATTGCGCCGTGCGCAATTCTCTCTTCGTATGCAAGTAGCTACTCAGCAATTAAATAAAGTAGATCAGCTAGGTAAAGTACGCAAAGATGTAGCGCGTGTTAAGACTGTGTTAGCTGAGAAAGCAAAGCAGGCATAATATGACCGATACAACAAAAGTAGTTCGTAGTCTTTCTGGCCGTGTAGTTAGCGACAAGATGGATAAAACTGTTACTGTTTTAGTTGAGCGTAAAGTAAAGCATCCTTTAATTGGTAAAGTTGTTCGCCAGTCAAAGAAATTTCACGCACATGATGAAACAAACAGCTGTAAAGAAGGTGATTTGGTGACTATCGTTGAAAGTCGTCCATTATCAAAAACTAAAACTTGGGTTGTTAAACAGGCCTAAGTTGATTATTGCGCAATTACTGTTAAAAGTAATTGCGCAAATGTTTTAAGCTGTATATAATGTTTTGTTTTTCGGCGAGCGACTTTCATAAGTCATAAAGCTCTCGCCCCAATACTGACCGTGGTCTGTCGGCCTAAATAGTTTTTAACTATAAATGGCCGGTGTTGGTTTTAACGGATTAAGTTGGAGATTATTCTCATGATTCAAATGCAATCTCGGCTAGAAGTTGCCGATAACACTGGTGCTCGCTCTGTGCAATGCATTAAGGTGTTAGGTGGCTCTAAACGTCGTTACGCTGGTATAGGTGACATCATCAAGGTAAGCATCAAGGATGCTGCGCCTCGTGGTCGCGTAAAAAAAGGCGAAGTGTACAGTGCGGTTGTTGTGCGTACTGCTAAAGGTGTTCGTCGTCCAGACGGCTCTTTGGTTAAGTTCGACGGTAATGCAGCTGTGTTGTTAAATAACAAGCTCGAACCGATTGGCACACGTATTTTTGGGCCAGTGACTCGTGAATTACGTTCAGAAAAATTCATGAAAATCGTTTCATTAGCGCCAGAAGTTTTGTAGGAGCTCGCATGAATAAAATTCGCAAGGGTGATCAGGTCATCCTAAATACAGGTAAAGATAAAGGTAAGCAAGGTACAGTGTTAAGTATTCTTGATTCAGGTCATGTTGTTGTAGAGGGTCTTAACTTGGTTAAGAAACATGCAAAACCAAACCCGATGAAGGGTATCGCTGGTGGCATTATTGCTAAAGAGATGCCAGTTGACATCTCAAACGTTGCTTTATATAACAGTGCGACACAAAAAGGTGATCGCGTAAGCTTCAAGACATTGGATGATGGTCGCAAAATTCGCGTATTCAAATCTAATGGCGAAGCAGTTGACGCATAGGAATAATAATGGCGCGTTTAAAACAATATTATAAAGACTCAGTTGTTAAGTCATTGACTGAGCAGTTTGGTTACACCTCTGTGATGCAAGTGCCTCGCATTGAAAAAATCACACTTAATATGGGTGTTGGTGAAGCTGTTGCTGACAAAAAAGTGATGGAGCATGCTGTTGGTGATATGGAGAAAATTGCTGGTCAAAAAGCAATTGTAACTAAAGCTAAGAAATCAGTGGCTTCATTTAAAATTCGTGATGATTATCCTGTTGGATGTAAAGTTACTTTGCGTCGTGAACGCATGTACGAGTTTTTGGATCGCTTAGTAACAGTGGCTATTCCTCGTATCCGTGACTTCCGTGGTATTTCTGCTAAATCTTTTGATGGCCGTGGAAACTATAACATGGGCGTTAAAGAGCAGATAATTTTCCCTGAAATTGAATACGATAAGATCGATGCAATTCGTGGGATGAATATCACTATTACTACTACTGCGAAAACTGATGAAGAAGCAAAAGCATTACTTGCTGCATTCAGTTTCCCTTTCAGAGGTTAAGATATGGCTAAAACCTGTATGACAGAGCGCGAAATCAAACGCCGCGCAACTGTAAGTAAATTTGCTGCAAAACGTGCGGCACTTGAAGCTGCAATGAATGATGTTAATGCTACTGCTGAAAGCCGTTTTGAAGCGCGTATGAAATTCCAAGCGCTTCCACGTAACTCGAGCCCAGTGCGTCTTCGTAATCGTTGTGCTTTAACTGGTCGCCCACGTGGTGTGTTTAGTAAATTTGGTATTGCGCGTAGTAAGTTGCGTGATTTAATGATGAGTGGCCAAGTGCCAGGCGTCACCAAAGCTAGCTGGTAATAGGGGAATAGATCTATGAGTATGAGTGATCCAATTGCCGATATGTTGACTCGCATTCGTAATGCGCAGATGGTCAATAAAGCGGTTGTAACTATGCCTTCTTCTAATGTTAAGTCAGCTATCGCTAGCGTTCTTAAAGATGAAGGTTACATCGAAGACTTTGCTGTGCAAACAGAAGGTAATAAAGCAACGTTAAACATTAGTCTTAAATATTACGCAGGTCGTCCAGTAATTGAACGAATTCAGCGTATCAGTAAGCCTGGTTTACGCGTGTACAAAGGAAGTCAAGAGATTCCTAAGGTAATGAATGGCCTTGGTGTGACAATTATGTCTACATCTAAGGGTGTAATGACAGATCGTAAAGCTCAAGCTGCCGGTATCGGTGGTGAAGTGCTGTGCGTAGTGGCTTAAGGAGAAGCAAATGTCACGTGTTGCTAAAAATCCAGTAGCTATTCCTGCTAAAGTTGAAGTGGTGTTAAGCGCTGATGCAATTAATGTTAGTGGTCCATTAGGTAAATTGACACAGTCTTTGACTGGTGCAGTTTTGCTTAAGCGCGAAGGTGAAACTATCACTTTTGCAGCGGCTAACGATGCTCAGCATTCTCAAGCAATGTCAGGTACGCTTCGTGCCTTAGTTGCTAACATGGTTAAAGGTGTTTCAGAAGGCTTTACACGTAAATTAATGCTAGTAGGCGTTGGTTACAAAGCTGCTGCACAAGGCGCTGTGTTGAATCTAGAATTGGGCTATTCACATCCGATTAACCATAAAATGCCAGCTGGCGTTACTGTTCAAACACCTACACCTACAGAAGTTGTGTTAACAGGTGTTGATAAACAGGTAATCGGTCAAGTTGCAGCACAGATTCGTGCTTACCGCGCCCCAGAGCCATATAAAGGCAAAGGCGTACGATATGCTGATGAAGTTGTTGTAATTAAAGAAACCAAAAAGAAATAAGGCTTAAAAAATGAACAACGTAAATAATCGCTTGCGTCGTGCACGTAAAACCCGTGCCAAAATTGCAGAGCTAAAAGTTACTCGTTTAAGTGTGCACCGTACTAATACGCACATTTATGCGCAAATTATTGCCGGTACTGGTGATAAGGTGATTGTTAGCGCTTCTACTGTAGAGGCTGACGTTCGTAAAAACATTAAAAATGGTGGCAATGTTGAAGCTGCCACTGCAGTTGGCAAGCTAATTGCTGAAAAAGCGGTAAAAGCAGGTGTAACTACAGTTGCTTTTGATCGTTCTGGTTACAAATATCATGGTCGTATTAAAGCGTTGGCTGATGCCGCACGTGAAAACGGCTTGTCCTTCTAATTGGTCTGATTGCTAAAGAGGTTAATGATGGCAAAAGAAATTGAACAGCAACAGCAGCAGACTGATGGTTTGCGCGAAAAAATGATTGCAGTTAATCGTGT
>JAUXNQ010000006.1 GCA_030682715.1 Methylotenera sp.
ATGTGCTGAGACTGGCAGTTGCCATGCGCCAACGTCAGTGGTTTGAAGGGGTATGGGATAAGTCAAAGTCCTTCGACCTGCCCGTCACATTCAGCCCCGTTTTTACGCCTTGAAAAATCCTAATGGAAAATCTGGGTTTAATTCAGACGACAACATCCAATTGGCAACTACATACTAGATTTTACATGCCTTGATGTAAAACTAGCGATTGAAGTGGATGGCAGACAGCACAATGAAATACAAAGCCAAGATAATTTACGTACTGCATGGCTAGAAACGCAAGGATGGAAAGTATTACGTTTTTGGAATAACGAGGTTCTGCAAAATACTAAAGGTGTGCTTGAAGAAATCTATCAAACCCTGTCACAGGCTAGTTAGAAGCAAAATACACCCCCCATCCTGACCCTCCCCCTGTAATGGGGAAGGAATATTAAGTGCCACAGACTGTACAAGCGGGATCTTTACTCAGCTTGATAGTGCGCCACTCCATAGAGAGGGCATCTAGCAACAACAATCGCCCTTGCAAGCTATCACCGATTCCCATCAGTAATTTCAGCGCCTCTGCCGCTTGGCAAGTGCCTATCATGCCCACTAGTGGCGCAAACACGCCGTTTGTTGCACAACGTAAATCACTGTCTTCACCATTATCTGGGAACAAGCAGTGGTAACATGGACTAAGCGCTGAACGCATGTCATACAGCGTAATCTGCCCCTCAAAACCAATCGCAGCGCCAGACACCAGCGGTTTCTTTAACTGCACGCAAAGACGATTCAACAGATAGCGCGTCGCAAAATTATCGCTACAATCAATCACGACATCTGCCTGTGTAATCAGCTTTTCAAAACCAGCCTCAGATGACTTTTCGCAAACCGTATTCACGGTGACTTCTGGATTGATGGCTAACAGTGTTTTTTGTGCTGACACTGCCTTATTCACACCCACAGCGCTTGTGGTATGCACAATTTGGCGCTGTAAATTAGTTAAATCAACCGTATCAAAATCACAAATCGTGATTGTGCCAACTCCCGCCGCAGCTAAATACAAGGCAACAGGCGAGCCTAAACCGCCAGCCCCCACGACCAGTGCATGGCTATTAACCAGTTTATCTTGCCCCTCATATTCAATCTGCGGCAACAGAATATGACGGCTATAGCGGAGAAGTTGATTGTCGTTCATAAATATTTAGCGTAACTGCCCAGCAGCTACCATTGCGTTATAAAGTACATAAGGAGATAACCAAACAACAATATGATCAAACTCTTCACTAGCTGTTGTTGCCACAGATACATCACGACTTACAAAAACGTTATCTACATTAAGCACCGCATTCAAATTCTCATTCTCATGCGCACCGCCTGCTCCTTGTTGCGCAGTAGCCCCTGTTGAGTAAATCACAGCGACTGCATTGTTGATTAAATAATTAGCTTCATTAGGTAATGGTGAGCAGGATGTTGCTGTTATTCCAGTTGCAGGATCACCGCTTTCGCACACACGCAAATCTGGATTAAGCCCAGATATACCAACATTTGCCATTTCATATGGCGTTGTAAAATCTGGCGTAACTGCTCCGCCAGACGAATTTACCTGTGTTATAGCATAAAAAATTCTATTTCCCCAGCCATCAACCGCAAAGCCTTCTTGATCTGTAGGCTGTATCCCTAACGTTACCGCAGGCAAGAAACCCTTTTGCTGAGCACACGCACTTGTATTTGAAGCATTTGCAACACCGCGATCATCTGGAAATACGCCAGTTCCATTACTGGTCGCAGGGCAGGGCAAATAGCCATTAGCTTGAGCAAAGCCAATGAGTGCTTTTCTAGCATTTTCAAGCTGATTCTCTGTTTGCAAACGAAATGTATTTTCTCGTTGTACTTGTAATGGTAATAGCAATACTCCTATAATAAAACCAAGAATCACAATTACTACCGCCATTTCCACTAAAGAAAAGCCCTTTTCTAAACCTTTATAATTTATTTTTCTTTTCATGGCGCTACTATAAATACTTGGTCATTATATATGTGAGTTTTTTGTTTATTTGTAGCTTCAAATTTGAAATCCCCATTTATGTTTTCTTCACTATCAAGATAGTCATCGATATTATTTGAAGGGCGAGATTGAGCCGAGCCCTTAAAAGAAAATGGTGCATTAACAATAGGAGCGCCTGTTGCAATCAATAATGAGCTAATCCCTGTTTTTCCGTCAGACTGTAAACTAGAGGTAGGTGACCACTCATAATATATGTAATCTTGCCACAAGTTACTCTTAAACCACATTGGCTCTTTTAAGCCAATAGCGAAGGTACCCGCATCATTGCATTGAATTGTTTCAGATGAAATTATGCAACCAGCCGTTGAATTAAGTAAATCAGCATAATCAGGCACCTTGTAAATAAATTTATTATTAGTGCTATTGGGCAGATTGTGAGAACACCCCCCCGTATTGTTACAGCTGAAGATAGTCGCAAATCTGCTACAGCTTCCAGCACCAACACACGTACATTTTTTACTAGGCGAGCCAACCGCAGAAGAGCAGCCTCCTACATCTAGGCTATTATCCCAAGTCCCCGCATCCCTTTCTAACGTGACGCTAGTAATTGGATTAAAGCTACACTCACAATTGCTGGCAGATTCACAACTACAGCTATCAGTAATATCAATCGGCAACTTCCCTTTCTCACCATACCCAGATATATAGCTTGCAGTTGCAGACAAAGATGCAGCATTTGGAAAGTATGTATTTTTAAAATTATATTTGTTGAGTAAATTGCGAGCCTCATAAGAAGCTCGCCGACTAATAGCAACGATAAGTTCATCTATCGTAATAAATACAAGCCTGTCATTAAATGACGGAGTTGTAGTGTCCCCCATAATAAAGTCTTCATCATCTTGGTCGTAGTCTCTATTCGAATACACCACACCGTCTACAGTAATGTTATCCAAGTATGCAGAAGATGGCGGGGCTGCCACAGATCGATTTTGTCCATCTAATGGAGCGCCTGGAGCAATAATTACAACAGCTACCCGATCAGAAATCACAACACCTCTTTTATCTTTCACGACAAGCCATGGATATGCGCTGGTTGTTGCAGTTCCGTCGTAAGGTATTGGCTTTAAAATATCTACGTTAATTACTCCAGGGTTGATAATAGGGTTTGTTGCTGGTGTGGAATACTTACGAACCAAGTTCCGAGAAACTGCATACCAAAGATTATTTCCACTGCTATCTTTGAACCGACTTCCAACCCCTGAATAGATTAAACACGGCGTAGTAGAGGTTATTGATGGAATTTGACCAAGAAAATTTGGTTCATTAATACTATTTAACAAATCAAAAGAAACAGACGAACAATCACTTTGTCCATCATAGTTTGCAGGTGGTGTTACCTCGCGCCTATCTGGCCAAGGCATTTGTCCTGGTGTATATTTATGCGTTACTGACCATGCAATAAGCGCCTCCTTGGCCTGCCCAAGTGCAACCATCGTTTTGGCGTCTTGCGCTAATTGCATGGAAGCAGCATTCATTGATTTAACAGTGTAAGCCAGAGCGGCCATGCCTAATATAAACATCATTAGTATCAACGCCGCGCCGCGCTGATAAAAAGCTGGGGCATCACATCTCATCGCTGACTTTATCTTTAGCACAGTAGGTGTCTATTCAATAGAACCATATTCGCTGACGCCTGCATCTTCCAGCTTTAACTGCTTTGCTTTCTCTACCACTTGTAGCTCTTTAATTTGACGGGATTCAGGCTCATACATCTGCCCAGCTTTAAGTCTGATCTTTTTACCGCCAGCCTGCACATCAACACCCTCTGTATTTGTGGTTTTACTTGAAAATCCTCGGCGGTTAATTTGCCCAATCTGCACATTATCTACCACGCCATCTTCCTGCACTGCTTGATTATTAATCCAAAGTGTACTTTTCTCTCCATCATTACGCTTCACGTAACCTTGCATGGTGATAGGGCCAGAGATTTCGACAGGGTCATGATCAGCATCGCTTTCTGATGGAGCACTTTCTTGAGTAGTAATAACTTTCAACTGCTGGCTTTGTCTAAGCTTATCTAGCCGTTCACGCTCGGCAGGCCTACTGAACAGCCGCCCAAAATCATCATTTGGTGCGGCTTGTATTGAATTGAATCCAACACTTAATAGGCTAAAGATAATCACTTTAATAAGTAAGTTAATCATGACGATGGCTCAACTATCGCTTGAATTGCCGCAGGCTCACGCAAAGTAAGCCAATCTAGTTCACATTTTGCGTGTAAATTTGCTATTAGCTGCGCACTTAAAACACCACCTTCATTTAATCTTGTAATTTCACAGTCTCGCAGTATCATTGCCGCCGCATTGGCATTACTTAAAAACTCCGTTAGTTGCAACAAATCACCCTCGTGCAACATATCAAGCTCAAACTGCATGGTTGACCGATTTAATGCAAAACTACCTAGGTTTGTTGCAAATGCAGGGGTGTATTTTTCCTGTTGTTTGATACTGTATGTGATACCAAATAATTTATGGTTTTTGTGCTGAACCCTTAAGCTTTCCACCCATTCTATACGCCGCTCTTCACCCACAAAGCCTTTGTTAATGAGCGCTTGGTATTGCGGCAAAAATTCCGTGATGATTTCTTTTTCCAAGCCTGACGACTGATAGCGCTGACGAGCCGCATTTAACTGATTTTGCTGGGTGAACAGCGCTTGCTCTTGATCAGTTTTATATTGTTGTGCGAGCACAATACAAACAACCACCACGAGAACAACCACGCCTAATATTGCTAGTGGGATTTGTAGCTTTTTCCAGTCTTTCTGCTCTAGCTTCATGATGGTTGCGCCTCTACAGTGCTCACTATCCCATCTTGTACTGGCTTAAGCACTATTTTTAATTTAAAGAACGCAGGTTGTTTTTGTGCGGACTGCACGTCTGTGGTACTTCCTTGCAGGCTAACAAATGAGCTTACGTTCACAGGTGCTTGCAATACAATGACTTCGGTCACTCTGGCATCTGCTTTAATATTAGCAACAAACTGATTAAGGCTATTTAACGCACGGCGATAATCTCCAGTAAACCCTGAAATTTCAGCCGTTAAAAACGCCACTTCCATTAATTTAGTTGGGTCTGCTGGTGGCACGGAGTTTATAGCAGCCTGTTCAGCATTAGGTAAAGGCGTAAACTTATCTTGATCATTAACATTCGTGTCATTGGTAAGCACCCAATGTAGCCTATCAATTTGCACCTCATCCAGTGTGCCTTTAGCGGTGGGGGCTAACGCAGCACTTATTACCTGCATCATGCGCCTTGGGGATTTTGGAAAACTGACAATATTTTTATCAAGCTCTACCGCCACTTTCAAATCATTGGCACCAATCTGAGTCACTGGAAAGTCTTTTGCCGCCTCGTTATATCTGTGCTGCTGAATCAAAGTATCTTGCTGTGCTTGCTCAAAGGCTGATTTCTGATCCAGCCCTTCCTTAAACATCCAACCAGCAGCGACTAATCCAAAAAAACCTATTAAGGCCGCACCTATGGCTAAACCTTGTTTTAATTGATTAAACTGAAAAGACTTAGTAAGCCAATCTGGCGCTAGGTTATCAACAAAATGCCCGTTTGCCAGTAATTGCATATGCATCAACTCAGGCTTTTCTTGAAGTAGCTTCACAGACAGGCCTAGGGTTTTAGCTAAGCTGCTAAGATTCACATCTACACAATTTAAACCCTGTTCTTGGCTAATGCCTTGGCTAGTTTGCTGTGTCGTCCCATTGGCACTGACTAGCGCCAAATTTAAAGGCGTGTCGCGGGATATATAACGCTGGCTCATTAAGTAGAGCCGCGTTTTTTCAATTTCCACTAGATAAAAATAACCGATTTTCCCAGCGGCTTCTGGCACGTTTGGCACCAACCGACTCATCCGCAAACGCCCATGATGAAAATAAGTCTGCCTGAGCCCTGAAGAAAGCTTTTCACAAAACAAAAGATGAGGGGCGGTTAATTTAAGCTGCTTCATCAATACCAAGCTTAGCATTGGGAGCAAGTAAACACCCACTAACTGTGCCTCTTGGGCCTTAATAATGGCGACCCATGCTTGCAAAAAATCATCTTTACTGATGGCTGCAAACAAAAAGTTATCATCTTTACGCTTGTCTTTATCTCGATCAATAAAATGTGCGGTTCGATAATTCAAACCTCGATAATGTTGATTTAGTTTGCGAGTGATCAGTTCATGCTTCGCACTCCCTGACGTGTGAGGCAGACTCTCTAGCCTAAAGTCTTCTTCTACCGCATCCGCAATCAAATAAACTGGGCTTAATGGATATTGCTTTAAAAGTTCTGAAAACTCCTGATGTCCAACTTCGTTATTCTCAAAAACTTGGTTACCTTGCAACTTGCCTGCATGCCAAATACCAACCAAGAGTTGATTGGCTGTTGCACATAACACTAGTTTTTTTGGATTAGCGAACATCATGCTTTTATATTAATCACTTAAATTCTAAGCTTACTAAATGAGTCATAAACTGGGCCTAGTACCGAGAACATAATGAAGGCAAGAATGCCGCCTAGCAATACAGTAAGTGCTGGCTCTATCATTTTTAACATTTTTTGCATCGCATCATTCACGTCACGGTCATAAAAATAGCTAATGTTTAGTAGCGACTTATCCAAAGCACCCGTACTCTCTCCAACTTTAATCATCCTGACGACAAGCTGCGGAAACAAGCCTGCATTACGAAAGCTCTCGCTCATAGCATCTCCTGCGTTAATCTGAGCATGCACCCGCGTGAGCGCATCTGCTACCACTCGGTTTCCTACAATATTTTCACATATTTTAATCGCGTCTAAAATCGGGATGCCTGTTTGATACATCAAGGCAAAGTAACGAGCAAAGCGTGCCATAATAATTTTATGTAAGATTGGCCCAGTAACAGGGATATTTAATTTGAACAAATCAAAACGGTAACGCGCTGCTGGGTTAGTACGGATAGCTGCTGCCAACATCACAACCGCAATCACAGGCAAGCCCAATATCAAGTACCAATAGTTCACAAATGCATTAGACATGGCAATTAGAATCTGCGTATTAAGCGGTAGCTCTTGCCCCATATTGCGCAAAAATGACACCATTTGCGGCACAACATAAATCATTAGAAACACGACCGCTAGCGATACAACGACAGCAACAAAGGCAGGGTAAGCCAATAGCTTTTTAGTCTGTGACATCAACTCATCTTGCCAGCGTATTGTATTAAACAGGTTATTCAACACCACTGGTAGCTGCCCTGTCCGCTCACCCGCATCAATCAAGCTCACAAACACATCACTAAACACGGCTGGATGCTCTGCAAGCGCTTGAGACAGCATCTTGCCGCCTTCGACTTCTGAGCTAATCGCACCTAAAACCTTTTGAAAATATGGGTTATTGGTACTCTCGCGTAAGTCGTTTAGGCACTCCAGCAGAGGCACGCCAGCACTGGAAAGCTGCTCCAACTGAAAACAAAACATGACTAAGTTTTGGTTACTAACTTTATTACGGTTAAATAAACTGGTTGAACGTGTTGCTAGGCGAAACGTAATTAAATCCAGCCCCATACGCTCAAGACGGATTTCAAGATCCACCTCATTTAGCGCATCCACTTGCCCCATGGCCATACGGCCTAATTTATCAACGGCTTTATAGCTAAAAGATGGCATATATTTAAGTGCTAATCCTGCTGGTTAAATCAATCACCCGCATGACCTCAGCCAAGCTGGTATATCCCTCTAAAATCCGCCGCACGCCATCTTCGGCTAAAGTCACAAACCCTTTATCTAGGGCAACTTTTTTAAGTTCATCTAAGTGGGCTCGACGAGAAATCAGCGCATCCATATCACTATCAATACGCAATAACTCTATAATCGCCATCCGCCCTCTATACCCAGTTTGATTGCACTGTTTACAGCCCTTTGGTTTATAAATTTGCACTTTATCATTTGGCTTAAGCTGCAAAATCTTATGCTCAAGATCGTCTGGCTTATGCTTTTCTTTACAATGCGGGCAAAGGACCCGCACCAAACGCTGCGCCACAACACCGATAATATTACCCGCCATAATGTCGGGCAATATACCAATATCTGTTAAGCGCGGAAAAGCCCCTAATGCAGAGTTGGTATGTAGCGTACTAAACACTTGGTGCCCTGTCATTGCCGCGCGGAAAGCCATCATCGCAGTATCAGAATCACGAATCTCGCCCACTAAAATAATATCGGGGTCTTGCCGCATAATAGATCGAATGCCATTAGCAAAATCTACCTTGTTAACCTCGGCCACAGAAGTTTGACGCATCATGGTGACTGGGTACTCTACAGGGTCTTCCAGCGTCATGATATTCACCGCCTCGGTATTTTGATGCGTGAGCAATGAATACAAGGTAGTTGTCTTACCACTACCTGTTGGGCCCGTGACAATCAAAATCCCCTCAGGGCGGGTCATCATCAACCGTAGCTCATCTAACGTCTCTGGACGCAGACCCATGCGCTCCATAGGAATAATCGATTTCTCACGATCCAACACGCGCAAGACAATATTCTCGCCATGAATCGTTGGATGCGTTGACACCCTGAAATCGATAGGGCGCCCACATAGGTTCATATTCAAACGGCCATCTTGCGGCGCTCTGGTTTCTGCAATATCAAGCCCACTCACCACTTTTAGCCGCACGGCTAAACCACCCCAGTAGCTTTTATGCAAACTTCTAATTTGCTGCAATACGCCATCGATTCTGTAACGTATGCGTAAAAATGACTGCTCAGGCTCAAAGTGGATATCTGATGCGCCACGCTTCACCGCATCCATCAACAACGCACCTACTAAGCGCACCACAGGTTGCGTATATTCGTTATCGTCAACACTTAAGCTCTGATAGTCAATTTCACCTGTTTCAATTTCACGCAAAATGCCATCTACAGATAATTCATATCCGTAAAACTGATCAATCACTTCTTCAAGCTGCGCTTCTGCGGCTAACACAGGTTTTAACTGAATCTGCCCACCCAACATCGCGCGCAGTTGGTCTAAGGCAACCACATTGAACATATCCGCCATGGCAACCACCATGGTGGTGGTTAGCGCATCATAAGCGACAGGTAACAAATGATATCGACGTGAAAAGTCTTGTGGCACCATTTGCAGCGCTTCAAGATCAGCCACCACCGTAGATAAATCGATACTGTCAGTGCCGATGGTGTGTGCAACCATATCGCGCACCATCGCTTCAGTCACAAATCCTAAACGAACAAGCTGACGCCCTAAAGGCAAGTCATTTTGCTCTTGCTCTATCAGCGCAATGCGTAGCTGGTCTTGGCTGATTAAGCCTTGTTGCACCATCAACTCGCCTAAACGAATTTTACGTCGATGTTCAGCCATTAAATTTAACCTGTTTATTTAAGTTCATTATTATTTTTTATCTATCTCATCAGCACTACGATTTATCTTAAAATCGTCATCTTTTGTTGTAATACGCTAAGCAACGCGCCATTGTGAAAAAGACAAATCACTGCAACGCACGAATCCTTGCCTCTAACTGGGCTCGATCTGGGCTTGTAGCGCCAGTTATATTAAGCAAATCCAACGCGCGTTGATATTGCACTAACGCCAACTTTTGCTTACCTAAATGCTCTAAACTAATTGCCAAGTTAAATGCATAGTCTGCACTAATCGGCGCATACTGGCTTGCATTGAAATAGGCTGATTGCGCTGAAGCCCATTGGTTCTGTGCGGCATAAAGGTTACCTAAAGCTGCATGTAAGTGAGCCGCATCAGGCTGGCGTGATAACATATTTTTAATTCTACTCTCAGCCCCTACGCCATCCGCATTTGCCTCTAACCCTGCCATCGCAGATTGAGCAATGCTATTCCTAGGCTCAATTTCAGTGACATTACGGTACCATCCAATCGCATCCATATTTCGGCCTTGACGCTGAGCAATTACCGCCATTCCCAACAAGGCGTCGATATTTCTGACATCTTTTTGCAACACTAGGCGATACTTTTGCTGAGCCGAATTGTCATCACCTTGATTGAATGCCTCATAAGCCGCCAACAAGGTTGGATCAACCCCCGCAGCAGGGGTTTTGCTCACGAGCTTTAGTGGCGCTCTTAACTCAGATGCTTGACTATCAATCTGATTAGCTTCATCCAACTTCAACTGCTTACGCGTACTCGCAACAGCAGACTTCTGAAGTGGCAATCGCGGCTCATCTACTGCCATCTCCTCGCTAAACACCCGAGCACCCACTTTGGCACCAGACGTTTGCTTTTCCAACTCAGGTCTTACCACTGCTTTATCAGCTAAATTCTGTCTGCCAGCTACGCTCGCATTAACCTCAGCCTCATGAACAGCCTGTTCAACCACGCCCGATTCTTCAGCTAGCTCACTAGATAATACTGTATCAGGCACACCACTATCGCCTATCGTTTCAACATTAACAACTGGGTCGACAGGTGCAACGGGCTTTACAACAACCACTTCATCGGCAATTAGCACCTGGAAATACTGATACCCTTGCAAGCCCAAAAACACCATTAAAGCCCCAGCAACGCCTAATAACAAAAGTACTGAACGTGAGCTCGCGGTCTTTATTGCCTGATTAGCAACAAACACACTCGCCGCAGCTCGTTGATGCCCTTCTTTTGTAGCGCCACCTTGTGCTTTTAAGCTAGCAACACTTGCCATCGCAGCCTCATTAAAAGCATCTTCCTTGCTTTTTTGCTTAGCCTCACTCTTAACTGGCTGAGGTCTAGGCTTAGTAGCCACATCCTCTTTTAACTTCACCTCAGAACTTAACAAGCCTGGCTCTTCAGTAAGTGACAAACCTACATCATTAAACGCAACATCACCCGAGCTTGTGGCAATATCCTTGGAGTGATTTGATTGACGGTCTAATTGCGACAACGCATCGGGACTTAATGACTCAATGCGCTCGGACTTCTCAGCTTTTTGCTTATCCTTTTCTGCGCTAGCCAGTGCTTTAATTAGCAAGCTCATTTGCTAATTACCTTTCACTCTCAGCTTCTAATGTATTAGTTAGCTGCTGTGCAGGTAGATACTGCTTATAAGATGAAAGCTCATCGCTTTCTAAGCTTGCATTAGCAATGACTGTTGGGCGCAAGAAAATCACCAACTCAGTCTTACTATTAACATCATCTCTACCAGTAAATACCTTTCCAACACCTGGAATATCAGACAAACCAGGGACTTTATCTGAGTTTCGTTGTATTTCATCTTGCATGAGCCCTCCAAGAATGGCTGTACTACCACTATTGATTTGTAAAATTGATTCCATTTCTCGGACTT
Source organism: Methylotenera sp. (assembly GCA_030682715.1). Classification (GTDB taxonomy): domain Bacteria; phylum Pseudomonadota; class Gammaproteobacteria; order Burkholderiales; family Methylophilaceae; genus Methylotenera. The sequence goes on from JAUXNQ010000006.1 coordinate 11,328, forward strand.
GTATTTGTGGAATAAAACTTGGAATCTCATCTTTTAGTGAAGGATTAGGATCTTGTACACCCCTACCAACCGCCCTCGAGATTGTAGGTCGCACATTAACATTTACATAATTCGCATCACTTATTTGTGGCGTTACGCTCATCACAACTCCCACGGGGACTGTGTTTGGAGTTGTAGTAATTGTAGTAAATGGCTGACTACTTACAGTCCCTGGTGTCTGCTGAGCTTGTACAGTAAAGTAAACCAAGTTGTCGACAACTTTAAGCACTGCTGTCTGATTGTTGAGCACCATAAGTTTTGGGCTAGATAAAACTTTCGTGTCACCAAACTGTTTAAGTAAATTGATAGATGCCGCGATATCGCCCAACGGACTTATAGGATTAAAATATCCTGCGACTAAACCAGAGCCTTCAGCCCGCTCAGTTAAGCCACCTGTCGTAAAGTTATCTGAGTTCAAATTTTGGCTAAAAGTAAATCCACTTCCTGCACCTGCTCGACCAAGCCTTCTCCAATCAATTCCAGCTTGAAAACCATCATTGAGGCGCACTTCTACTATCGTAGCCTCTATCAGCACTTGCTTCTTCGCGCTCGACAGTACTTTATCTAAGAATTCTTGAATTTTTTCATGCTGCTTATTAGTCGCACGAACACTGATAACACCTGTTTCAGGATTTGCAATCACATTTGCCGCAAAGAGAGTTTTATACTCAGACCTCTGCTCATCCCTGAGCGCTTTATCAGTTTTTCCAGCTTCATTATTTAGCTTTTCATTCACAGCACTGTCTTTAGAGGACTGATCCTGCAAGCTGCCAAAACGTGTCACGATAACCTCTTTATCAGTTTCCGCTAACAACTCTTTAAGATTTTGAATAAGGGACTCCCACAAGTGGTTTTTGGACTCGCTTGTTACCGATGTACGTGAGCTATTATTAGCGCCATTACCTGAAGTGCTGGTTGTGGTAGTACTCCCCCCGGCACCAGTGACAGCAGCCTGACCTGTACTCGAAATTTCTGCAGCAGCACCAATAAACCCTTTAGTATCACGATTAATATTCACATAATCTACTTTATAGCTTCTTAGTACTGGCTGGTCTGGTGTAATCGTTAACACATTGCCTTTAACGTTGTAGGTTAAATCAACCTGTTTAGATAAACGCTCTAAAATCGCAGGCAAGGTTTGATCCACAGCATTTAAAGTAACTCGACCTTGAATGGCAGGATGAATATCAACATTGAGCTTGCTGTCTCTTGCTATCGCAAACAACACCTCTTTCACTGGCGTGTCGTATACCACAATACTGTAAACAGGCTCTTTAGCTTTAGGCGTAGGTGGCGGCAAATAAGGACTGTTGGTGACTGGCTTTGGAATAGCCGCTGAAGAGACGGCTGATTTTGATATGACAGAGGGTGTTGAAGTATTTTGTCCATCAATATGCCCTTTTGATGGCTGGACTTTAGATTGATGCGAGCAAGCTGACATACTTAAAACCAAGATCATACTCAGCAATGCTAATACTGTTTTATTATTCATCACGGCTTGGCTACCCCTAATTCTGCAACTTAATCTGTACGCTATGCATCAAATTGCATGATACCGCAAAAATACAAATAGCAACAATTAGTTACAACCATAAATCAAGGTTATTGATTAGGTAACAAACGGAAGTTTATATAAAACTAAGCAACTCTGAACACCACAGCTCATGACTCTATCACTTATGCAAACACCAATAGATAAAACAGCTTCAGCCAATTAAAAGAAATGCGGGGCGTCGGTTAAGGGGTTATCGCTATGTCTTTACCAATACCAGCCAACGTCCTCATATATGGCCGACTATTTTTAACATAAGGCGGTAAGCTTTTTAAAGCCTCTAATGCATCAGCTCTTCGCTCATACGCTCCATATAACACCACTGTATACAAACCATCTTTTTGTTGCATGCGGTAGAGGTAGATATTGTCTACCTCTACTTGCTGACTTAAACGCTCAAGCTCTACAGCTAACTGACGCTCTTCACCCTGCACACCTAACGGTAATGCATTAGGTACTGATTTAATTTGTAACAATACAGTCTCAGGCTTTGCACTTTTTAATAACGTATTCATCGCATCTAAACGCTGATTTACCAACCCAATCGTGCTTTTGCTTTCTGCAACTTGAGCCTTATCGCTAGCCACTGTCATCTCATTTAATACCGCTGCGGCACTGGCGCTACTGAGCGAAGACAAATCATTGACACCCATTTGGGTATTGGTAACAGCAACAGCAGATTGCTTTGTCTGCTGAAGCATGCTGGGCTTGATTGTAGATAATTTTGTCTTGCTGGGCTGGGCCTGAGCTGTCGCCAAACTAGCACTACTTTTCAGAGCAGCCGATTGCTGCCACAACACTGCAGCGGCTGATACAACAATTAAAATGATGAGAAAAGGTATGATCCACGTCGCAATTCTCTTATAACGCCAGAACCGCTTGCCATATGAGCTTTCCGCAAACTCACTATCTTGGATGGCAGCCTTTACGTGCTTAGGGGTTATCTGATAAACATTATCAGCAAACGCTGCCAGCAAGGCTTTATCCGCTAAGATATTCACGCGCCTCACTAACCCTTGTGCCGCATGTGACAGCTTTCTAATCGAGGCATCCGTAAACAAATGTGGCCCATGGTAGCCTGCCGCACGAAGCCTAAAAATTAAGTACTCACCTACATCTTTGGTTTGCAATGGTCCTAAATTAAACCGATGCGTAATGCGCTCACGCAACTGGCGAATCTGCTCCTGATTTAAATTCTCGTCCAGCTCTGGCTGGCCAAACAACACAATCTGCAGCAGTTTATCTTGCTTAGTTTCTAAGTTGGATAACAGACGAATCTCTTCAAGCGTTGCCAACGGCATGCCTTGTGCCTCTTCAACAAAGATCACCACCTGGCGACCTTCTGCATGCCGACTTAACAAATGCGCCTGCAATGCTTGCATCACCTTTAACCTATCAGCATCTTTAGGTAGTTGCAGTTGCAGCTCAAATGCAATGGCATGCAGCACATCCTCAGGCGATACGCTTGGGTTCGCAAGATAAATGCTCTCGATTCGCTCAGGAAGAATGGTTTGCAACATTCGGCACAGCATTGTTTTGCCACTACCTACCTCACCTACAACTTTGACAATACCCTCACCATTAGTAATAGCGTACACCAAAGCATCAAGCACCGCCCCACGATTGCCGCCAGAAAAGAAAAAGTCTGTATTTGGAGTAATCTTAAACGGAGGTTGCTGCAAACCAAAGTGTGGATAATACAAGTGATTTCCTAGTGAGGATTAGTAGTGACGATTAGTCTTCTTGCGTATTCATACGACTATACAGTGTGGTGCGATTCACATTCAACAATTTAGCAGCTTGACTTAAATTACCATGCGTCATTTTCATCGCGGCATCAATGTAAGCGCGCTCCCATGACTTAAGCACCGCATCCAAACTTACACTCACTTGTCGCTGCAGATGCTTTTGTGCCTGCGCAGTCATGCTTGCATCATCGTTAAAATTAAATGCATCCGCTGTTGATGACTGCTCACTTAAATCAAACTCAGCAATCAACTCATTTTCTTTCACTGTCTTGCCAGGATACTTGGCAATTAACCGAATAACAATATTTCTCAGCTCGCGCACATTGCCAGGAAAACCATAATCCAGCCACCTCTCCTCAGCCTTCGCATCAAGCTTAAACGGTGTCTTGTCGATTTGCTTGGTATAAAACTCAATAAAATGATTACGCAATAAATGCTTATCGTCGGACAATTCACGAAGCGGGGGCACATTCACGGTAAATACACTCAAGCGGTGATATAAATCCGACCTAAACTTACCCGCACGCACTTCTGCTCTTAAATCTCGGTTCGTGGCAGCCACAATTCGCGCACGACTGTTACGCGTTTGCGTTTCACCAATACGTTGATACTCACCATTCTCTAGCACACGCAAAAGCTTGGCCTGTAATTCCAATGGCAGCTCACCAATTTCATCTAAAAATAAAGTGCCGTCACCCGCATCCTCAAAATAGCCCGCATGTGCAGCTACCGCACCTGTAAATGCACCCTTTGCGTGCCCAAACAAGATAGATTCTGCCAACAATGGAGAAACCGCAGCACAGTTAACCGACAGGTAAGGATATAACAAACGCTGACTTGCAAAATGAAAGCTACTAGCCACCAGCTCCTTACCGCTGCCCGACTCACCCTCAATCAACACAGGAAAAGGCGAGTCTGCAAACTGCTTAATCTGCATACGTAATGCTTGAATAGGTAAGCTATTACCAAGCAAGCCACCATGCTCTTGTTCCACCCTCATTTCGTTCAATTCAACATCTTGAACCTTGAGGGCATTCAACAACATGTCTTTAAGCTTCTCAACATCACAAGGCTTAGCGATGAAGTCGACCGCGCCTAACGTTAGCGCATGCTTCACATTGACGTCATCACTTTGACCCGAAAGCACATGAATTTTTATAGTTGGTGAATGTGTTAGCAGAGCGCTAATCACTTTAAAGCCTTCTTCAGGTGTATGTGGAGTAGGCGGCAACCCTAAGTCTACCAAAGCCAATGCTGGCGGCGCATCTAACTGCTGGAGCAAACTCTTCAATTGCGTATACGACTCTGCCACGCATACTTCAAAATATTTACTCAACACAAAATGTAAGGTATCAGTGATCAGCGGGTCATCATCAATAATCATCAATACAGGACGTAGTGCTGCCATTAACAAACCCTTTTTTTAATTAGATATCAACTGAAACCAACACCACTATAGCCTGAATAGTTTTATGTATCAATACTTTCACGGAGAGTGATTCTTAGATGAAAACATAAGCCATGTCCATTAAAAAAATCGCAGCAATGCATTCAAGATCAAATGATATCTTATGCGAGGATATCGCAAATTAAACAGCAGGATTATATTTACATCAGCTAAGCCACCCAAACTTACCATGGCATGGAGCTATACTCACTTAGAATACTGATAGATAAAATGCAATAAGCCCCACAGCAAACACTGCGGGGCTTATAAATATGGGGTGGCTGATGGGGCTCGAACCCACGACAACAGGAATCACAATCCTGGACTCTACCAACTGAGCTACAGCCACCATAGAGACTTTAAAATTTATGGCCTGCCCGACAGGAATCGAACCTGTAACCCCCAGCTTAGAAGGCTGGTGCTCTATCCGGTTGAGCTACGGGCAGATTTTGGTTACAAGACTTTATATCATCTACAACATAAAGTACTAATTTTTTCGGGCTGACTTTTAATTGGTGTGCTAAAAGATAATTTACTTTTAACACACTAAAATATTGGTCGGCGTGGAGAGATTCGAACTCCCGACATCCTGCTCCCAAAGCAGGCGCGCTACCAGGCTACGCTACACGCCGAAGAGGCAGTAATATAACCAAAACTAAGATTAAGGTCAATCGCTATATGCTAAAATGACGTTTTATTTTACAAATTAATTGAATTTTTAGATTCTGACACCCAATGACTGCTCAAATTATCAATGGCAAGGCGATTGCCGACAATTTATTAGACTCAATCAAAGAAAGAATCAACCAGCGCCTATTAGCTAACAAACGCGCACCTGGCCTTGCGGTTATTCTGATTGGTGGCGATCCTGCCTCATCAATCTACGTACGCAACAAACGTTTAGCATGTGAAAAAGTAGGCATTCGCTCTGTGGCTTACGACTTACCCTCATCCACAACTGAGCAAGAACTACTGGCATTAATAACTCAGCTTAACCAAGACGAGACAATAGACGGCATTCTGGTTCAATCCCCGCTTCCTTCGCATATAAAAGATGAGCATGTAATTGAATGCATTAACCCGAATAAAGACGTAGATGGATTTCATCCCTACAACATCGGGCGCTTAGCCGTGCGCCAACCAACGCTACGGTCGTGCACCCCATTTGGCGTAATTAAGCTACTAGAAGCGACAAACATCAACCTAATGGGCTTAGATGCGGTTGTTGTTGGTGTATCCAACCACGTAGGTCGCCCAATGGGCTTAGAATTATTATTGGCAGGTTGCACCGTCACTAGCTGCCACCGCCATACTAAAGACTTAAGAAAAATTGTCGCCAATGCTGACTTAGTCGTTGCCGCTGCTGGAAAACCTGGATTAATCAAAGGCGACTGGATTAAGCCTGGCGCCATTGTGATTGACATTGGCATCAATCGCCTAGAAGATGGACGCATCTGCGGCGATGTTGATTTCAACATCGCAAAAGAGCGTGCAGGCTGGATTACACCCGTACCTGGGGGCGTTGGCCCAATGACCGTTGCTACATTGATGGAGAATACGTTACTTTCTTTAGAACTTAGCGAACAAAATGCCACCATTTAAACGTATAAAATCAAGCAGATAGCGGTATGTTAATTACTGTTTTGCATCAAACCATTAATCAGTGTACACTCATGCGCTAATTTTAAGAGCTAACATTTTAGTTAACTCAGTTTCAATATTTTTTAATTTTTTGTATTTGGGTAATTATTATGGCAGATGTAATTAGTAAGCACTTCACGCCTTATCAGCCGAAGCCTGATGAAGAATACATGAGCAAAGCTCAACTGCAGCATTTTCGTTCGATTTTAAATGACTGGAAATCCGAGTTAAGCCAAGAGCTCGATCGCACCGTACACACCATGCAAGATGAAGTGACGATGTTTGCTGACCCAAACGATAGAGCCAGCCAAGAGTCTGACATGACGCTTGAATTACGCAATCGTGATCGCGAACGCAAGCTCATTAAAAAAATTGATGAAACTTTACGTAACATTGAGCACGAAGAGTACGGCTACTGTGAAGGCTGTGGCATTGAAATTGGTTTAAAACGCTTAGAAGCGCGTCCAACCGCTACGCTGTGTATCGATTGCAAAACATTGGACGAACTTAGAGAGCGCCAAGTAGCTAAATAATTAGTACAATTCAAATCTTTTAAGTTTTTTTCAGAATTCAAGTGATTTAAAGCTTCAGATAACAAAAAGCCCGCATATGCGGGCTTTTTGTTATCTAGCAAACAATGACGCTATTGGTATTACTCGTCAGCTTCTGTCTCAGCTTTTGCTTCTTGTGCAGGTGGGTCAATCAAAGCTTTCATACTTAGACGTACACGACCTTTTTCATCAGCCTCAACTACTTTCACCTTCACTACGTCACCTTCTTTTAAGAAGTCAGCAACCGCATTCACACGTTGATGTGCAATTTGTGAAATGTGTAGCAAACCATCTTTACCAGGAATCAAGGTGACGATTGCACCGAAATCAAGTAGCTTGATTACAGTACCTTCGTAAGTTTGACCCACTTCAACTTCAGCAGTGATTTCAGCAATACGGCGTTGTGCTTCAGCACCTTGCTCAGGGCTAGTACATGCAATTTTTACTGTACCGTCATCTTCAATATCAATCGTTGTGCCAGTTTCTTCGGTTAAAGCACGAATCACAGCACCACCCTTACCGATTACATCACGGATTTTCTCAGGGTTGATTTTCATCGTGATAATGCGCGGTGCAAATTGTGACATTTCAGCACTAGCACCACTCACAGCTTGTTTCATAATACCCAAGATGTGCGCACGGCCTTCTTTAGCCTGTGCTAAAGCAACCTGCATGATTTGTGTTGTAATGCCAGTGATTTTAATGTCCATTTGCAATGCAGTGATACCATCTTCTGTACCCGCTACTTTAAAGTCCATATCACCCAAGTGATCCTCATCACCCAAGATATCAGTCAACACAGCAACGCGGTTACCTTCTTTGATTAAGCCCATTGCAATACCTGCAACGTGATTTTTCATTGGTACGCCAGCATCCATCAACGCTAAACAGCCACCACATACAGAAGCCATTGAACTTGAACCGTTAGATTCTGTAATCTCAGAAACGACACGCATGGTGTAATCGAAGTCTTCTTTAGCTGGCAATGCAGCCACCAAAGCACGTTTTGCTAAACGGCCATGACCGATTTCACGACGTTTTGGTGTACCAACGCGGCCAGTTTCGCCAGTTGCATATGGAGGAAAGTTGTAATGCAACATAAAGCGATCATTGTATTCACCTTGTAGCGCATCAATGGTTTGCTCATCTCGACCCGTGCCTAACGTTGCAACAACCAACGCCTGCGTTTCACCACGTGTAAACAATACAGAACCGTGTGTGCGTGGCAACACGCCAGTGCGGATACTGATAGGACGTACAGTACGTGTGTCACGACCATCAATACGTGGCTCGCCATTTAAGATTTGGCTACGTACAGTTTTAGCTTCTAAATTAAAGACTTCATTTTTAATTTTATTCGCTTCAGTCGTTGATGTCTCTTCAGTAATCAATTCGCCCAATACACGGTTTGTGATTTCTTCTAGCTTAGCTGAACGAGCACCTTTAGCTTTAATCTGGAATGCCGCATTAATATCAGCAGCAGCCAAGCTAGCCACTTTTTCAATTAATGCAGTATCTGGCTCTGGCGCAACCCAGTCCCAAGCATCTTTACCAGCCTCAGCTGTTAATTCGCTAATCATTTTAATCACAGCTTGCATTTTCTCGTGACCATAAACAACTGCACCTAACATCACTTCTTCTGAAAGCTCTTTAGCTTCAGACTCAACCATCATCACAGCCGTTTCAGTGGCTGCAATCACTAAATCAAGCTCAGTTTCTTCTAATTGCGTTTTAGTAGGGTTCAATACGTATTCTTCGTTGATATAACCCACGCGTGCGGCACCTAATGGGCCGTAATATGGAATACCAGACAATGACATTGCTGCTGAAGCACCAATAATCGCAGGGATATCAGCATCGATTTCTGGGTCTGACGATACAACCATTGCCACTACTTGCACTTCATTGTAAAACGCCTCTGGGAACAATGGACGCAATGGGCGATCAATTAAACGACAGGTCAGTGTTTCTTTTTCTGAAGGACGGCCTTCGCGCTTGAAAAAGCCACCTGGAATTTTACCCGCGGCATAGGTTTTTTCCATGTAATCTACTGTTAATGGAAAGAAATCTTGCCCAGCTTTAACTTCTTTTTTGCTGGTCACTGAGACCAAAATCACAGTATCGCCATAACTCACCAATACCGTAGCATCGGCTTGACGGCCGATTTCACCAGTTTCAAGTGTGAGCGTATGTGCACCATATTGAATACTTTTAGTTACTTTATTAAACATTTATTTTCCTTTTTCAACAGATTGTTATTCACTACCCAATAACAATCTAACAATAAAAAAAGCCGACGCATATCCATGCAATCGGCTTTTTACAGCAATTATATAAGTGAAGCTAAAAACAAAAAGCTAAGCACTTTTATAACTGTTATTTACGCAGACCTAAACGTTGAATCAATGTTTGATAACGGCTTGAGTCTTTGCGTTTTAGATAATCTAACAGGCTACGACGTTGGCTAACCAATGCTAACAAACCACGACGTGAGTGGTTATCTTTTTTGTTAGCTTTGAAATGCTCTGTTAGGTATGTGATACGGCTAGTTAAAAGTGCAACTTGCACTTCTGGGCTTGCTGTGTCATTTGGTGCGCGTTGATATTCTGCAACGATTTTCGCGGTGTCTTGTGCTGTAATTGCCATAACTTTTTCCTAATTTAGATGTTTTGCGTCAATACAAAAATAGCCTAGAGTCTGATTAAGAAACCAACCCACTGATGCATTCATTTACATGAACCGTGCATTATAGTGACAACTTCCCTGCTTAACAAGTTATTTTAACAAATTGCTGTTAATTATTTACTTGCTGCATCAATCGCTTAGGTGCAATCTTTCCGTCACTTTGTTGCTCACCCAAGCCTAAAAATACATGCTGCTCATCATAAAGGCGCAACAAGCCTGCTGGTATATTGCCACTTCGCCACACAGCTTGGCCCTGCATTAAATAAAAGGCACTGTCAGCATCTAATATTACTGATGGCAAATAGTCTACCGCCGCTTCAGGTGGCGCTAGCATAGCCAAACGCTCTTCACTACTCAGCGCCTCAAACGCCTCTAAAGTAATAGCTTCCGCTACGTCATAACTAGCGGTGGCAGTTCTACGTAGCCCAATCAGATGTGCACCACAGCCCAAATCTGCGCCAATATCTTCCGCTAAAGTGCGAATATAGGTACCTTTAGTACAAGTCACTTCTATCTCAGCGACATCAGCCGCAAAGCTAAGCACCTTAATTGCATGGATAGTGACGGTACGCACTTTGCGCTCAATCTCCACACCTTCACGCGCATACTCATACAGCGCCTTACCCTCGTGCTTTAAAGCTGAATACATGGGTGGGATTTGATTGATAACACCAACAAATTTCCAGCAGGCTTCACTGAACTGACTACTAGTGACATTGACAGGTAGGGTCTGGAGCACTGCGCCTTCAGCATCGCCCGTCGCTGTGGTAATGCCTAACTTCATGGTGGCGTGATAGGTTTTATCAGCATCGGTTAGGTAATGCGCGAATTTAGTTGCCTCGCCAAAACAGAGTGGTAACAAGCCTGTTGCCAATGGATCTAACGTACCCGTGTGGCCAGCTTTGGCCGCTTGTAGCAACCACTTAACTCTTTGCAGCGCTTGATTAGAAGAAAAGCCTAATGGCTTATCTAATAACAAAATACCATTAATATTTTTTTTGACTCTTTTGAATTGCAACGGGAGATAACTTCTGAGAATTAAGACTTATTTTTATCTGAAGCGATTGCCTCATCAATTAATTTAGACATCATCATGCCATTATCAATCGATGCATCATAAACAAAATGCAATTGTGGCACCGTACGCAACAGCATGCGTTTTGCTAACTGCGTACGTAGAAAACCTGCTGACTTTTCAAGCCCTTGCTGCATACTTTCACTCGCTTTTGCTGCGCTGTAAAAAATCTTAGCATGCGCCATATCGCCTGTGACTTCAACAGCAGTCACCGTGATCATGCCTACGCGCGGGTCTTTAATTTCGAACATCAACAAATCTGCGATTTCTCGTTGCATTTGCTCAGCCACACGGTGACTACGTGAAAAATCTTTTGCCATTCTAATCCTAAATAAAGCTGAACTTACTGGACTATGAGAGCCATCAGCACCAGCAATCCTGCACCGCCAAGTACAACCAGATACAACTAAACATATTAGGCAACTTTTACACCGCCATAATCACATGCCTACAACGCATAAAGGTCATAGGCATTTACTGTTAACTATAGAGTACGCGCCACTTCTACCATTTCATAAACTTCTAAGATATCACCAACCTCAATATCGTTGTAGCCTTTTAATGACAGACCGCATTCAAAGTTGTTTTTAACTTCTTTAACATCATCTTTAAAGCGTTTGAGTGAATCTAGCTCACCTGTATGCACAATCACGTTATTACGCAAGATACGTACTTTAGAGTTGCGTTTAATCATACCGTCTTGTACGTAACAACCAGCAATCGCACCAATCTTAGAAATACGGAACACTTCACGCACCTCTACAGTACCAATCATGCTCTCTTTTTGCTCTGGTGCCAACATACCGCCAAGCGCAGCTTTAATCTCGTCCACTGCCTCGTAAATAATATTGTAGTAACGCACATCCACACCTAGCGTATCCACCAATTTACGTGCACCAGAATCGGCACGCACATTAAACCCAATCAATACCGCTTTAGATGCCGCTGCCAAGTTAACGTCTGACTCACTAATTGCACCAACACCTGTGTGAATAATATTCACTTTCACTTCGCTGGTAGACAGTTTTTGCAAACTTGTCGCCAATGCTTCATATGAACCCTGCACATCTGACTTGATAATCAAACCAAGTGTTTGTACTTCACCTGATTCCATTTGTTCGAACATGTTTTCAAGTTTGGCAGCTTGTTGCTTAGCAAGTTTCACATCACGGTATTTACCTTGACGGAACAATGCAATTTCACGCGCTTTACGCTCATCATTTAGGACAATCACCTCTTCACCTGCGCTAGGCACGTCAGAAAGACCTAAAATCTCAACAGGAATAGATGGACCCGCTTCGTGAATCTCTTTACCAGTCTCATCCAGCATTGCACGTACCTTACCAAAGGTTGTGCCAGCTAAAATCATATCGCCACGTTTCAAAGTACCTGATTGCACTAAAATTGTCGCGACAGAACCACGACCTTTATCTAGACGACCTTCAATCACCAAGCCTTTTGCTGGGGTATTCTTAGGCGCTTGTAGCTCCAACACTTCTGCCTGTAAAAGCACAGCTTCTAGCAAGTCATCAATGCCTTGACCAGTTTTGGCTGAAACTGGACGGAACATAACTTCACCACCGAAGTCTTCTGGCACAACTTCTTGGCTCACCAACTCCATTTTTACACGCTCAGGATCAGCATCAGGCTTATCAATCTTGTTGATAGCAACCACAATCGGCACACCCGCTGCTTTAGCATGGTGAATCGCTTCAATCGTCTGCGGCATCACACCATCATCTGCTGAAACTACTAGAATCACAATATCGGTCGCCTTAGCACCGCGAGCACGCATTGCAGTAAACGCTTCATGGCCCGGCGTATCTAAGAAGGTCACCATTCCGCGTGGCGTTTCTACGTGGTAAGCGCCAATGTGCTGAGTGATACCACCAGCCTCGCCAGTTGCCACACGGCTACGGCGAATATAATCCAACAATGAAGTTTTACCATGGTCAACGTGACCCATCACGGTAACGACAGGTGGTCGTGTTTCAAGAATAGCTTCAGCATGTTCAGCCTCTTCGATAAACGCATCAGGATCATTAGGAGCAGCAGCTTGTGCTTTATGCCCCATTTCTTCAACAATAATAATCGCTGTTTCTTGATCTAACACTTGGTTAATGGTCACCATCATGCCCATACCCATCAAGGTCTTAATCACTTCACCTGATTTCACTGACATTTTGTGCGCTAAGTCAGCCACCGTAATGGTTTCTGGCACTAGCACTTCGTAAATTAACGGCTCTGTTGGTGCTGTAAACGCATGTTGTTGATCATCATCATGATGATGTTTGCCACCCTTACCTTTTGGCGCACGCCATCCAGCTTTACCGCTTGCAACATCACCACGTGTTTTTAATCCACGTTTTTTATTCTCAGCATCAGTCCACTCTTTATTATTACCTTTGCCTTTTTTCGCATCCTTGGTAGCACTTGGCTTTTCAGCGCCTGCTTTTACTACAGGCTTATGCAATGTGCCTTCTGATAGCTTAGCTGCTTTTACTTTAGCGGCTTCTGCTTCAGCTAACTTTCTAGCCTCTTCGTCTAAACGACGTTGTGCTAACTCTTCTTTTTTACGTTTATCTTCTGCCTGTAAGGATAACAAAGTAGCATGACGCTTTGCCTCTTTCTCACGCAAGGCAATTTCTTCTGGCCCAAGCAAATCTTTACGACTAATGGTTTGTTGTCTCACTACAACCTTTTCAGGCTCAACCACTGGCTCAACAGGCGCTTCCACGACTACTGGCACTACAACTTCCGGCTCTGGGGCGACCACAACCTCAACCACTTCAGGCTCAATCACCTCAACAGGCAATGGCTCCTCCACCACTGGCGCAATCACTTCCACAGGCACCTCAATTGGCTCAACTACTTCTGCAACCGTTTCAGCCAAGACTTCTTCCACAACCTCATCTTCAACCATGTCTGCATCTTCGCGCTGTTCTATCACACGTTTTTTGCGTACTTCTACTTGAATCGTGCGTGCTTTACCCGTGTTGTCGGTTTTTTTGATTTCTGTGCTTGATTTTCGTGTGAGCGTAATTTTATTTTTAGGAGCAAGCGTACCGTGCTCTTTACGCAAATGATCCAGCAATGCTGCTTTATCATTCTCATTCAACTCATCATCTGCGCTTGTTTTATGCACGCCAGCGCTTTTAAGCTGTTCTAATAACAATGCCGTTGGCAGCTTAAGTTCGCCAGCAAATTGTTCTACGGTTGTTTGTGCCATCTTGTTGCTCCAGTATTCTTTTTTCTAAGCTTTATTGCCTAGCATTACTACTCATTATTACTTAGCTTTAGTACGGTCAAACTGAATTGACCGACACCCATAAAGCCCTACATTTGGCGGTTGTTTAAACCACTATTACATACACCATAAACTACTAAAACTTTGTACTACTTAAACCCTTTAATGCTATTTAAACCAAGGTGCGCGTGCAGTCATAATGAGTGCTTTTGCGCGCTCTTCATCCATATTCGTCAACTCAACCAACTCATCAATCGCAAGCTCAGCTAGGTCATCCATGGTTGAAATACCTTTTGCCGCTAATTGATGTGCAGTAGCATCATCCATACCTTCTAGCGTCAATAAGTCTTCAGCAGCCTCTTCTACTTTCTCTTCTTTCGCGATAGCCTCTGTCAACAATGCAGCACGAGCACGTTTACGCAACTCTTCTACCGTATCTTCATCAAACGCATCGATTTGATTCATTTCAGCTAGTGGCACATAAGCGATTTCTTCTAAAGTACTAAAGCCTTCTTGCACTAGAATTTCAGCCACTTCTTCGTCCACGTCCAATTTCTCCATGAACAATTGACTAACACCAGCGTACTCTTCTTGATTTTTCTGTGCAGCTTGATCCACAGTCAAGATATTGATCGTCCAGCCTGTTAACTCTGATGCTAAGCGCACATTTTGACCATTGCGACCAATCGCCAAGGCCAATTGCTCTTCCTCAACCACAACGTCCATGCTATGCGCATCTTCATCAACCACAATGCTAGAAACCTCAGCTGGCGACATTGCGTTAATCACAAACTGTGCTGGCTCCATGCTCCATAAAACGATATCTACTCGCTCCCCAGCCAATTCACCAGTCACCGCTTGCACGCGTGAACCGCGCATACCAACACAAGTACCCACTGGATCTAAGCGCTGATCATTACTTTTCACCGCAATTTTAGAACGCAAACCTGGGTCACGGGCTGCTGAACGAATTTCTAACAAGCCTTCTTCAATCTCAGGCACTTCCAACTCAAACAAGCGCACTAAGAACTCTGGTGTAATTCTAGATAAAATCAGCTGAGGACCACGACCACCACGTTCAATGCGTAGCAAATAAGCACGCACGCGATCTCCAACACGCAAGTTCTCTTTTGGAATCATTTGCTCGCGTGGCAATAATGACTCAATACGACCTACTTCAATGATCGCATTACCTTTTTCCATGCGCTTGATTACACCTGTTACCAGCTTTTCATCACGTGCTAAAAAGTCTTGCAAAATTTGTTCGCGCTCAGCTTCTCGTACTTTTTGCAAGATCACTTGTTTAGCAGCTTGCGCGCCAATGCGACCAAACTCAAGGTTCTCTAAAGGCTCTTCGTAATAATCACCGATTGCTAAGCCTTTTGAGCGCTCATCTTCCTCATCGATTTGATAGGCAGAATTTTCCAGCAAGTCGTAATCAACATACTGCCAACGTCTAAATGTTTGGTATTCACCCGACTCACGATCAATCGCCACACGCACATCGGCATCATCGTGATGTTTTTTCTTTGTAGCTGAGGCCAAAGCCAGCTCTAGCGCGGTAAATATGACGTCTTTATCAACGTTTTTTTCATGCGCCAAGGCATCTACCAACAATAAAATTTCACGACTCATTTTCAATCTCCGACTATATATTGCAGGTTAACTGCCTTATTTATTAAATTCTTACAATACGCACACTTGCTTTTAAAACACTGGATTTAACCGTGCTTTATCAATATTACTGAGCGCCATTTTGTAGGTTGCGCCCTCAAAGTCAAGCATCACATGCCCATCTTCAACGCCTTTAATCAACCCGAGAAAGGTCTTTCTTGGCAACGTTGTTTCTGTTGCGTTTGGCCCCTCATCCTTCATGCCTACTCGCAATTTAATCGACACGCGCTCACCAATGAAGCGTAGATAATCCGACTCTTTCTTCAGCACGCGGTCTATGCCTGGTGAAGAAACTTCTAAGCGGTCATAATCAATTTCATGCTCTACCGATAGCAAATTACCTAATTGATTACTTACTAGCACGCAATCATCGATATTCACGCTATCTTTCATATCGACAGGATTTTGTTTATCAATAAACACACGCAACAATTTGCCACGATTGGAAATCTCCAAATCAACAAGCTCATAGCCTAACTGACTTACCGATTTTTCTATTAACGTTTGCAAATCTTGCATAAACTCTACCCTTTACTCTCGCTGCACCATCTGAACATGCCGACTAAACATGTATACGCAGATTGCAGAAACAAAAAATGGGCACAAAGCCCATCAAAAAATTCAACCGCATTATACCAATCAATTCAATGAATTGGAAACACTACAGTTAATAAAGTTCGCATTTAGCGCTTTTTACATAAATTATGCTTTTATATTCTTTTTAATTATAAATTTATACAAAACAATTATTTTTAATTATTTAATAGTTTATTTATAGTGCGTACTTTCTTACTTAATTCAACATTGACTGCATGATGACAAGCAAGCTAATCACACAAAATGTGAATCAAGAGATTATACGTGCTGTAGAAGACCTTAAGCATGGTACAGGGTTTGGGTCGATTGAAGTCATTGTACATGAGGGCCGTGTAACACAGATTGAAAAAAGAGAAAGACAACGCTTTAGTCAAGGCAAGCCAAGTATACAAAAAGGAAATACGTCTACTACACTGAGCACAATTAACAGTGAAGCGACTTAAATAATAATTCATTAGGCTTGTACTGGACAACCAATGCACAACCCTACTTAAGCACTGAAATATAAGGAACATCATGCAAAGTAAAAGTAATCTTTCATTGAGTAAAAAGCTAGTAAAGCCTTTACTCATTAGCGGCCTATTTCTTAGCGCAGGATTTGCATACGCTAATGAAGCAGAAATTAAACTTTCTGAAAACACTCAGCAATCAGCAAGTAGTGTTGAAGGCTTAGAACAACAAGAGAAAATACAAGCACGTTTAAATGAGATTGCAGCAGAGGAAAAAGCTGCAAAACTCGCGCAGAGTGGCTATTACGTTGAACGTAAAAGCTATGGTACTGGTCGTGAAACAGACCCACCGCGCTATGTAAAACAATTAAATAAGACATGGTTAAAAGATGTTGCTGGGCTGGAAAATGTTGATTGGTTAGATATTGGACTAGATTACCGTTTTAGATATGAAACGCGCGATAACGATTTCCGTCGTGGCAGAGATACGATTGATGAGCCAATCCTGCTTCGCACACGTGGATATGTCGCTGTTAAAGATATTTTAGATCCACTACGCTTCACATTAGAAGTTGAAGATGCGAGAAGAAACCATAGTCAATTCTCACGCGAGCTTGACACGCGAGATGTTAACTATGCAGAGCCTATTCAGGCTTACCTTGAGCTATTTTTCAAAGAAACTCCTCTGGGAAAAGATGACTTAGGTAATCACAGACCGATTAGCATCAAAGCTGGTCGTCAGGCTTTTGAATATACAGATCGCCGATTATTAGCACGTAATGAATGGCGCAATACTACCAACAACTTCCAAGGGGTTCGTACCACAATCGGCCAAAGTAAAAACGACTGGCAACTCGACTTGTTAGCACTTAAACCAGTGCAGAGACTAAGCAATCAACTTGACGAGGTGGATCACTCACAAGATTTATATGGTGTGATTGGTGACTGGCGTCGCTGGTCTGAATACGTCACCTTACAGCCTTATTACTACTTATTAAAACAAGAAGGCAACAAAGTTAAATATGATGCCAACGGTAAAGATGCCGCACCAACTACAAAGATTGACCGTGAAATTCATACTGCAGGCATTCGCGCCTATGGTGTTATCGGTACGACAGGTTTTGACTATGACGCAAGCTACGTAAAGCAATGGGGGAATCAAGACCGTATCTCAGGTGGAAATACATTCAAACTTGATCATGATGCCTATTCTTACAATGCTGAGATTGGTTATTCATTTAATCATGCATGGAAGCCACGTCTAAGTGCATTTTATGGCTTTGCAAGTGGCGATGAAAATCAAACAGACGGTAAAAATCAACGATTTGAACGCCTCTTCGGTTTTGCTCGACCATGGTCAAACAATGACTATTTTCAAATGGAAAACATTAGCGCACCAAAAGTCCGCGCCGAATTTGAACCGCAATTATCCTGGCTACCTGGCCTTAAAGTGGACGCTGGTTACAGCTGGTATCGCCTAGATTCTGACCGTGACCGCTGGAATGGCGCAGGCTTACGTGACACTAACGGCAAGAGTGGAAAGGATGTGGGTGAAGAGTTTGATGTGCGTCTACGCTTCCCTATCCACAAACAAGTGGCAGCCAATATTGGTTACGCTCACTTCTGGAGTGGTGACTTCACCCAAACCACTTCACAAAAAATTGACGCAAATCGCAGAGACAACTCCAATTTCTTTTATGTAGAAATTTCTGCTTCAGCGTTTTAACAACACAAAGCATACATCTTCATTTATTAAGATAAATATATACAAGGATTCATCACATGAAAGCACCATCAAAAATTAAACAACTGTTAGTAGCGCTAGCATCAAGCACACCGCTACTCACGTTTGCCGCCGACATTACATTACTTAACGTGTCTTATGACCCGACACGTGAGCTTTATGTCGAGTTTAACAAAGCATTTGCAAACTACTGGAAAGCCAAAACTGGTGACAACGTCACTATCAAGCAATCACATGGCGGCGCTGGTAAACAAGCGCGCGCGGTGATTGACGGACTTCCAGCGGACGTTGTCACACTGGCTTTATCTTACGATATTGATGAGATTAGCACTAAAGCGAAACTTATCCCCAAGGATTGGCAAAAACGCTTAACGCACAACAGCTCACCATATACATCTACGATTGTTTTGCTAGTTCGTAAAGGCAATCCTAAAAATATTAAAGACTGGAATGATTTAGCTAAACCTGGCGTTTCAGTGATTACCCCTAACCCGAAAACATCAGGTGGTGCACGTTGGAATTATTTAGCAGCGTATGCCTATGCACTTAAGCAAAACAATAATGATGATGCAAAAGCACGCGAATTTGTAGGAAAACTCTTTAAAAATGTACCAGTACTCGATAGTGGTGCGCGCGGTTCTACGACAACTTTCGTAGAGCGCGGCATTGGTGATGTGTTTATCTCTTGGGAAAACGAAGCGTTCTTAGCGCAAAAAGAGCTTGGTCCTGACAAG
Source organism: Methylotenera sp. (assembly GCA_030682715.1). Lineage (GTDB taxonomy): Bacteria > Pseudomonadota > Gammaproteobacteria > Burkholderiales > Methylophilaceae > Methylotenera. The sequence goes on from JAUXNQ010000006.1 coordinate 30,511, forward strand.
TTTGAAATTGTCATCCCATCTTTATCCATCTTGGCTGAACCACCTGTCACCATTATCGACAAAACTGTTGATAAGCGCAAAACACGCACAGTAGCAAAAGCTTATTTAGAGTATTTATATAGCGAGGAAGGCCAAGAGATTGCGGCGAAAAACTACTACCGCCCAACACTAGCATCTGTAGCAGCTAAATATGAGAAGCAATTCCCTAAAGTTAACTTAATCAAAATTGATGATGTATTTGGCGGTTGGCAAAAAGCACAAAAAACGCACTTCTCTGATGGCGGTACATTTGATCAGATTTATCAAAAGTAACTAATAGCTCACCTGCTTTATTGTTTTAATAGGGGCGCGCTCAAAACCAATTGCAACACCTAGAGAGGTTAAGGTGTTGGGATGGAAAGAACAAGAAAGCAATACAAGCATTTGAGTGCTGAAGAACGTGCGACGATTATGTTGATGCAACGAGAAGGAAATAACATGCGTGAAGTTGGGCGATATT
>JAUXNQ010000007.1 GCA_030682715.1 Methylotenera sp.
AGGCTGGCTATTTGTTTGTGGTAAATCAATTTTTACAGCATGCGTCAGCAATGGTGCGGTAATGATAAAAATCACCAATAACACCAACATCACATCCACTAACGGTGTAGTGTTAATCTCAGACATTGGTGCCGAATGTGGCGCACCGCCGACATTACTTCTTGACCCTATCATGCTACGACACCTGCAACATGCACTGCTTGGTCAGCAACACCCTGTTTGTGCGCGCGATTAGTGCGCATTACCGCACCTGTGGTAATCAAGGTATGCAACTCGTAGCCAAATTTTTCTAGCGTTACAGATAAAGTACGGTTACTACGCACAATTGCGTTATAAGCTAACACGGCTGGGATAGCCACAGCCAAACCTAGTGCCGTCATAATCAAAGCCTCACCCACTGGTCCTGCCACTTTATCTAAGGTCGCCTGGCCACTTAAGCTGATGCTGGCTAGCGCGTGATAAATGCCCCACACTGTGCCAAACAAACCTACAAACGGCGACACACTACCCACAGAAGCCAATACGGTTAAGCCGCCTTCCATACTTGCATTTTCTTCTGCAATGCTGCGGTTCATGGCACGTGCTACAAACTCATCTTGCGCCACCATTTCGGTGCCTTTTACTGTACACAGTTTGTGATGTTCAGCTGCTAAAGTAGCTTTCTCAGCCAACCGAGCTAGCCCAGTATTGGCATATGCCTGACTTTGCTTAATTGCCACAGCTAAACTTGGTGCTTGCCAAAATACCTGTAAAAATGACTGATAAGCACTACGCATACGCCATGCACTAATGCTTCTAGTCACGATTAAATACCAACTCGCCACAGACATTGTTAACAATATCAAGGCAACCAAGATAGAAACTGGTCCACCTGCCGTGATAAATTCCCAACTATTAAACTCATAACCGTTTTGCATCATTATCCTCGCTTAATTCTTAATCTGTTAATTGATTCAGCCCCATCAATTTGCTGTTCATCAATCCACTTTTCATCAGCCTATACACGCATTAATCTATGCGTATTGATTGAGTGACTTAACTACTCAATGTGAAATTTACTGGCACCAGCACATAAGCGCTAATTGGCTGATTACTACGTTTTGCTGGTACAAAACTCCATTTTTTAACAGCCTCAATAGCTGCCAGATCTAATTTATGATGGCCACTACTGGTATCTACTTTAACAGTCTCAGCTTTACCATTTTCTGACACTAAAACTTTAAGTAGCACTTTGCCTTGCTCACCCATTCTTCTTGCTACCATTGGATAAGCAGGTGCTGGGTTATTTAAATAGGCGGCCCCAAAACTAGGTGGCTCGATTACTGGCGCAGCTGCGACCTTTTCATTTACAACCTTATCAGTCGCTTCTGTTGCCTTTGCTAATTGTTGCGGCTCAGCAGGTTTACTCTCTGCAACAACGGCCTCTTCGACCTTCTGTTCTACTGCTGGCTCTACTTGCTCAACTTTTCTAACAGCTTCTTCATTCACTACCAGCTTTTCTTCTGAGACTTTCTGCTTTTGCACTACTGGTTTATTCACTGGTGTTTTTTTCACTGGTAGCTTTTGAACTGGTTGCGCCTGCTCTACAGGTGGTTTAACTTCTGGAACATCGGCAACTTGGCTTACCAAGCTCACCATCATTGGTGTTGTTAGCTTATTTAGTACAACAGTTTCTGGTTTAGCATTCAATACGCCCACAACAGCAAGCAGATGCATCAGGGTCACTACAGCAAGCATTTTGTAAGAGATTGTTTTTTTGTTTTTACGTGCTGCACCAATATAACTGTTAATCGACAAATGTTTTACATTAGATTTACTTGCAGTATCTACCTTGCTTACAACAGGCTCCAAAAAGAAGTGAGTATTCACTGCAAGTTCTGAATTTGTCATCATACTTCCTCCTAACCTATTTCGTAAAAACTGCAATATCGCTAATGCAGTACTACTTTGTAAGAATCAACTTACCTTGATTGGTAAGTCTCAAACGGTAATCTTCACCAACGTGCTTAATCACTAACTCACGCGCACCAGAAAACAAAAGCTCACTTGTTGTCACCCTAACAACAGAGACATCGGCAGCTTTAGTTTCATATTTCTTTTCATCCAGCATCATTTATCAGGCTCATTATCAAGTTGGTAATTTCTACCGTTTAATTACCTTAACCACAAAAGCTAATGATAATTGTTATCATTTAGATTTGTCAATAGTTTTGTGCTACCTTTGCTCTATGTCATTGATTTTATTTAGTTGTACTTATAGTTGCTCCATCAAACAATCCGATGCTGTGCCCATCGCACAAATTGTCATACCGACCAAGTCGGTGTCCAGAGTCTTTAAGTCACTGGATTCCGTGTCAGACCGTGAGCCAGTGCTTGGCTTCCCCAATTTGATACCCGTAAAGGGCATCACCACCAATCTAAGTAGCTAAAGCTACAAGATTGGTGCGATAAGCGAGTAAGATCGTAAAGGTCTTATCCGTGGATATACCAGCTTCAGCTGGTTATTCACACGCGAAAGCACGGAATAACTAGGTGGTAGAATTATTTAGGGGAATAGCTATAAGTCAGCCAAGGTAAAACAGCTATTTACGCGTAAACACCATATCCCAGACGCCATGCCCTAGTTTTAGGCCACGATTCTCAAATTTGGTAAGTGGGCGGTAACTTGGTTTGACGGCATAATCTTTTACTGTATTTTCCAACTGTGTTTCTGCATTGAGTACCTCTAATACCCACTCAGCATATTCTTGCCAATCTGTTGCCACATGAAGATAGCCACCAGCTTTAAGCTTAGTGCATAACAACTTTACAAACTCAGCCTGAATCAACCGACGTTTGTGGTGACGTTTTTTATGCCAAGGATCAGGGAAAAAGATATGCACGCCGTCCAAGCTCGCATCCGCCACCATGTGATGCAACACTTCAACCACGTCATGTTGAATGACACGAATGTTTGTTAGCGCATTTTCCTGAATCAATTTAAGCAGTGCGCCCACACCTGGGGTATGTACCTCGGCGGCTAAAAAATCACAATCAGGTAGCACTTGAGCGATTTTGGCGGTAGTCTCACCCATACCAAAACCAATTTCCAGTATCTTTTTACTATCTGCTCGATTAAATACTGCATTTAGATCTAATAACTCTGGTGTGTAACTCACCCCAAACTGCGGAAAACCTGTTTCTAACGCACGCGCTTGGCCTTTAGTTAAACGCCCTTGGCGCAACACGAAACTGCGAATACGACGCTGGCTTAGCGCTTCGGTTTCATTTTCAATTTTTTCTGTTTGATTTAATGTATTCATAAGGGCGAATTATACTTCAGGTACAACAACACGTCAGTTACAACAAGTCGTCAAATACAATAACTAGCCAAGCGCAACAACTTATCGCGGCCACATTGCTGACATTATTATTTTAAAGCGTATGTGACTTATCACCAGACGAAAAGCCGATTAACGCTTGATTTAGCCCTTTGCCTAAGGCGATTACTTTAAATAAATCTCCCATTTCCGCAGGAGACAACAACTTTTGCGCAGCGGCAGCTAGTGGTGCATAGCGCGCCATATCATGCGGAGAGACTTGACTCATGATCTCTAAAATACCGCAGTTCATTAAAAATTGGGCTTGTGAACAAAAGCCCATCAATTCAAGGCCACTACGCTCACCTGCATCAGCAACACTAGTAAAGTCCACATGCGCAGTAACATCCTGCAAGCCAACATAAATCAGCGGATCAACGTGCGCGTAATGCTGGTAATGACACATCAATGTCCCTAGATTGCGTTGCGGATGATAATACTCACGCGCAGAAAAACCATAATCAACCATCATGATGACGCCATGCTTTAACGAACTACCCAAGCTACTTACAAGGCCAATCGCCGCGGGGCTGATTTCAGTCAAATAATCATCAGGCAACTCATGTGCATTCGCTAAATCAAAAAGCTCACCAGAAGCTAATGGCTTATCTTGCAAATAAAAATTGCCATTAAACGACACACCTCGCTCATACAATACTTGTAAATCAGCAGAGGCTGGTTTGTATATTAAATGTACGGGAACAGCATCAAGCACTTCATTACCCAACATAACGCCAACAAAATTAGCTGGCAAGGTATCCAGCCAAACAACTCGCTCAAACAATGCTTCAGGGAGATTTTTCTGCATAGTCTCAAGCTGAACCTGGCGCAAGTAAGCACTAACTTCAAGAATGTAATAATGAGACGGCAGTTGGTTAAGCGACTGTAAGCTCAGCAACAAATCAACAGCGAGCTTACCAGAACCTGCACCTAGCTCAAGCACATCACCCTGCGTTTCAACTAACACCCGCGCAACTTGGTTAGCAACAGCTTGTGCAAACAAAGGCGAAATTTCAGGTGCAGTGACAAAATCTCCGCCTACGCCGAACTTTTTAGCGCCGCCGCTGTAATAACCTAGGCTGGGTGTATAAAGTGCCATCTGCATAAAGTCAGCAAATGATAGCCAACCGCCATGCTGACTGATTCTATCTTGAATTAGCAACGCAAGCTGCTGACTATGCGCTTGCGCATCAGCGTTAGGAATAGGTAATGAACTCATAAGCCATTATAATATTTTAGAAGAAAGAAATGAGTAAACTGTGGATACAAACAAAGATAAAGTTATTTTAATCACTGGTGGCGCAAAGCGCGTTGGTGCCGCCATGTGTCGTGAGTTACACAAGCATGGCGCAAAACTAATGATTCACTACAACACCAGCATGTCAGAGGCTCGTGCGCTACAAGCAGAACTCAATTTATTGCGCGCAAACTCAGTCTCTATTATCCAAGGTGATTTGCTTAACAACAACGTATTACCTACACTGGTGAGTGAAACTGTGAATCAGTTTGGCAAATTAGACGTGCTCATCAATAATGCGTCAACTTACTACCCAACAGACTTAGGGCAAATTAACGAAGAAAATTGGCAAGACTTAATCGGTAGCAATTTAAAAGCACCTGTATTTTTAGCACAGGCGGCTGCGCCTGAGTTGCGTAAAAACCACGGCTGCATTATTAATATCACTGACATGCATATTGAACGCCCGAAAAAGGGCTATATTGTTTACAGCGTGGCAAAGGCTGGCTTAGTGACACTCACCAAATCACTCGCACATGAGCTTAGCCCCGAGGTGAGAGTCAATGCTGTTGCCCCAGGGCCTGTACAATGGCCAGAAAGCAACCCGCAATTTGATGAAGTCTATCGCCAGCGCGTCATTAACCAAACTTTGCTTAAGCGTGTAGGCGAAGCGGAAGACGTAGCCAAAGCCGTTAAGTTCTTGATTTACGACGCACCATTTATCACAGGGCACGTATTAGCAGTTGATGGCGGCCGCTCTTTAAACCTGTAACGACATTTAATGAACACCCATCAAACATGATGCCACTTTGTAATATATTTTAGATTTAAAACATAATGATTAAACACTTACCAGACAACCATTCAAACAACTTTATCAAACTACGCAATAGTTTGATTAGTGCCACGGGCAAAGCCATTGGCGACTACAACATGATTGAAGAAGGCGACACCGTGCTGGTATGTATGAGCGGCGGCAAAGACTCTCACGCTATGTTGATGATTCTGCTCGCATTGCAAGAGCGCGCCCCTATCAACTTCAAACTGATTGCGATGAATCTTGATCAAAAGCAACCAGGCTTTCCCGCAGACATACTGCCAGCCTATTTCGAGAAGCTAGGAATTGATTATCGAATTGTAGAGGCAGACACTTACTCTATCGTTAAAGAAAAAATTCCAGAAGGAAAAACCACATGCTCACTGTGTTCACGCCTGCGTCGCGGTGTGATCTACACCACTGCTAAAGAATTAGGCGCAAATAAAATTGCACTAGGCCACCACCGTGATGATATTGTTGAAACCTTATTCTTGAACTTATTCTTTGGCGCAAAAATGAAAGCCATGCCGCCAAAACTAGCCACTAATGACAAACAAAATATCGTCATTCGCCCATTAGCATATTGCAGTGAAAAAGATATTGCCAGCTACGCGCGTCAAATGGAGTTTCCAATTATCCCTTGCGATTTATGCGGTAGCCAAGAGAACCTACAACGCCAAAAAGTGAAAGACATGCTACAAAACTGGGAGCGTGAGCAACCTGGGCGGATTAATAATATTTTCCGCGCCATTACGAATGTAGAACCATCCCATTTAGCCGATACTAATTTATATGACTTCAAAAATCTAAGTCAAGCTAAGGCGGATGATGAAGATCCTTTATTCGGAGATATTGCCAATGAAGGCGCTGCATTAAGTTTAGCCAGCACAGAAGGCAGCAAAATTGAGTTTATTCGCAACAAATAAGGTAACAAGCAAAAAAAATTGCACTATATAGTTTAAGTTGTTGTATTTTAGGCAATGTCCTTGTTATCATCCAAAATGTTAGAAAAGCAAACTCCTTATTATTAGGCATTCATGTCCAAACTACTTATTGTTGAATCTCCATCTAAAGCAAAAACGCTCAAAAAATATCTTGGGAGCGATTTTGAGGTACTTGCCTCTTATGGACATGTACGTGATTTAATTCCTAAAAATGGCGCGGTAGATACCGAAAATCAATTCGCCATGAAGTACGACATCATTGAACGCAACAGCAAGCATGTAGACGCGATTGCAAAAGCGGTTAAAAGTGCTGATAGCATCTATCTGGCAACCGATCCGGACCGCGAAGGTGAAGCCATTTCTTGGCATATTGCTGAGATTCTGAAATCTAAGAACCTACTTAAAAACAAACTCATGAAACGTGTCGTCTTTCATGAGATTACCAAAGGTGCTGTAGAACACGCGATTGCCGAGCCACGCGATATTTCCATGCCAATGGTGAATGCGCAACAAGCACGCCGCGCACTGGATTACCTAGTCGGCTTTAATTTATCTCCATTGCTGTGGAAAAAAATCCGTCGCGGGCTATCTGCTGGCCGCGTACAAAGCCCAGCGCTACGCCTGATTGTTGAGCGCGAGTTAGAAATTGAAGCGTTTAAATCACAAGAATACTGGTCTATCCATTTAGACGCATTAAAACATCAACATGGTTTTAAAGCTAAATTGGTACAACTCAACAATCAAAAAGTTGAGCAATTCACGGTCATTAATCATGATCAGCAATCTGAGATTGTAGGTAAGCTACTGCTAGCAAGCGCAGGTAAAACCACAGTATCACGCGTTGAAAAGAAACAACGTAGCCGCAGCCCTGCTGCACCATTTACTACCTCTACCTTACAACAAGAAGCTGTACGTAAACTAGGGTTCACGACCTCACGCGCAATGCGTGTAGCACAACAACTATACGAAGGCGTAGATGTAGGCAGTGGTACCGTGGGCTTAATCACTTACATGCGTACAGACTCATTTAGCTTGGCTACTGAAGCCGTCATGCAAATTCGTGACTATGTTAAAAAGAATTTTGACGCTGATTACCTACCAAAATCACCTGTCATGTACAAAACGAAGTCTAAAAGTGCTCAAGAAGCGCATGAGGCGATTCGCCCAACCGACATCTCTCGTACACCAGCCAGCGTTCGCCAATATTTAAACGACGAACAATTTAAATTGTATGAAATGATCTGGAAGCGCGCACTTGCCTGCCAAATGGCACCCGCTAAGTTTGACGCAGTCAGCGTAGATTTAAGCGTGGGTAGCGATGCAAACCTGTTCCGTGCAACAGGCCAAACCCTTGTATTCCCAGGCTTTATCGCAGTATATATGGAAGGCTCAGACGACGAGGAAGAAGAAGACGAAAGCAAACTGCCTAATCTCGAAACAGGTGAAGTACTCACTGTTGAAAAGATTTACGGCGACCAACACTTTACCGAACCACCTCCGCGCTACTCTGAAGCTAGCTTAGTAAAAGTATTAGAAGAGTACGGCATAGGCCGCCCTTCTACCTATGCAAGCATCATTAGTACGCTACAAGACCGTGAATACGTACTGCTAGATAAAAAACGCTTCACACCGACTGATGTTGGCCGTGTTGTGAACAAATTCTTAACCGAACATTTCACCAAGTATGTGGACTATGACTTCACAGCAAACCTAGAAAATGCGCTGGATAGCGTGGCTGAGGGTGAGCGTGAGTGGATTCCACTCATGGATGAATTCTGGAAAGATTTTAATCAACAAATTCACGACAAAGCGGACGTTGATCGTCCAGGTAATGAACTTATCGATGAAGCATGCCCGAAATGTGGCAAGCCATTACAAAAACAATTAAGCAGATTTGGTAGCTTTATTGGCTGTACAGGTTATAACGATACCCCAAAATGTGACTATAAACGTAGCATCGATGGCACTGCCAACGCAGGCGCAGATCCAGTGACGATTGGTGTAGATACAGCGACTAGCAAAGAAATCTACTTGATGAATGGTCCTTATGGCCCATACCTACAATTAGGTCTTGCTGTAGAAGGTGAAAAGAAGAAACCAAAACGTGTAAGCATTCCCAAAGAAATACCGCTTGCAGATGTCAACCTAGACACAGCAAACATGCTGTTGTCATTGCCACGCGACCTCGGCTTACACCCAGAGACCAACAAAAAAATCATTGCGAATATTGGCCGTTTTGGTCCTTATATCAATCATGATGCAAAGTTCAAATCCATCCCTAAAAACCTAAGTGTATTTAGTATTGATTTAGATGGTGCAGTAGCGCTACTCGCACAAGCAAATACGGGCCCTGCGCCACTTTGTTCATTAGGTAGCCATCCAACTGAAGATGGTCAGATTGAAGTGTTTGCTGGACGCTACGGCCCTTATGTACAACATGGGAAGATTCGCGCAACCTTGCCAAAAAGTGTAGAGCCTGAATCTCTAACAATGGAAGAGGCATTAGAGCTATTAAGTGCAAAAGCAGCAAAAGAAGCACCTGCTAAAAAAACAACTGCAAAAAAAGCGGTAGCTAAGAAAACGACAGCTACAAAACCAGCGGCAGAGAAGAAGGCCAGCGCGGCCAAAGCTAAACCTGCCGCGAAGAAAGCAACTGCTAAAAAAACTGCTGCTAAAAAAACTAACACTAAACCTACTGCTGCCTAACTTTTATAGCAACATTTAGATTGCAGCATCAATGACTTAGCCAAATAAAAAAGCGGTTTTTAAAACCGCTTTTTTATTTTATTCACACAATACTTTAGGTACTATGGCTAAGTATTATGGGACTAAGTGCTATAGAGCTAAGTGCTATGCACTAAGTACTATGACTCGAACGTTTCTCTTTCCATCTCTTGCACTGAGATATGACGGACATCCTTACCTTTAACCATATACACGACATATTCGGCAATATTCTTAGCATGGTCGCCAATACGTTCAATTGCTTTGGCAACAAACAAAACCTCTAGCGACATAGAAATCGTACGCGGATCTTCTAACATAAAAGTAATCAACTGACGCATAGCTGAACGGAAATGCTCATCGACCTGCTCATCCTGTCTCGCCACTTCTACAGTTTTACTCACATCCAATCGAGCAAAGCCATCTAGCGAGGTGCGCAACATTTCTCTCACCAATGCCACCATTGATTTAATTTCATTAAAGCGTGGCTTATACATGCGATCTTCATCAAAAATCTTTTGTGCAGTACGAGCGATTTTTGTTGCCTCATCACCAATACGCTCTAGATCCGTGATAGTTTTCACCATCATCATCACCATCCGTAAATCACTTGCAGCAGGCTGACGGCGCGCGATAATCTGACTACATCCTTCGTCAATTTGCACTTCAAGTGCGTTAACCAGATGGTCGTTATTCATCACCTCTTTAGCTAGATTTGAGTCTAGCTTCACCAAGGCTTCAAGTGCTTGTACGATTTGCTGCTCAACCAAGCCGCCCATCTCAAGCACTTTGCCACGTAAAGCCTCTAGTTCTGCGTCATATTGCTTAAAAGTATGTTCAGAATGCATTTTATAATTTCCAATATCTGCTAATAAACGCAGTTTAACGATTTAATATGACAATATTATTACAATTAAATATTAACAGCTTACTTTTGATAGGTTTTTACACCATCTGCAGTTGCTAGTAATAATACATTAGCTGGGCGAGCCGCAAACAGGCCATTAGTCACAACACCCACAATTTGATTGATTTTCGCTTCCATCGCGACAGGATCTGTAATCGTTAACCCATGCACATCAAGAATCAAATTACCATTGTCAGTTGTAAAATCGCGCAACTGTGGTTGACCACCTAACTTAACTAGCTCACGTGCAACATGGCTCTTTGCCATCGGCAACACCTCTACAGGTAATGGGAACTTACCTAACACTGGCACATATTTAGTAGCATCACAGATGCAAATAAATTTTTTCGCAACGGCCGCAACAATCTTTTCACGTGTTAATGCGCCACCGCCACCTTTTAGCATGTGCATATGCTCTGTAATCTCATCAGCACCATCTACGTAAATTTCCAACCCATCGACTGAGTTCAAATCAAACACTTCAATACCATGGCCACGTAAACGTTGTGCTGTTGCTTCAGAGCTAGCGACTGCACCATCGATCTTATGTTTTACTTTTGCCAACTCTTCAATAAAAAAGTTAGCTGTTGAGCCTGTACCTACACCAATGATGCCGCTTTTTACATATTCAACTGCCGCTTTTGCCACTTGTTGCTTTAATTCGTCTTGTGTAAACGCCATTTACTTAATTCCTTATAAATTCTTTATAATGTCAATCAAACCATCACTATACACCGCTACTTACTAATACAAAATAACGCATGCCTACTAACTATCTAGAAAAAATCAAAAACTCTCGCGTTTACGACGTGGCTAAAAACACGCCATTGGAATTTCAGCCAAATTTATCTGCTCGCATTCACAACCGCGTACTACTAAAACGTGAAGATATGCAACCAGTCTTCTCCTTTAAGCTGCGCGGTGCTTATAACAAAATGGCAAACCTAACTAAAGCAGCGCTAGACTCAGGCGTCATTGCTGCGAGTGCAGGGAACCATGCCCAAGGGGTAGCGCTATCAGCGCAAAAGTTAGGATGCCGTGCCGTCATTGTGATGCCGACAACCACTCCCCTGATTAAAATCAATGCGGTTAAAAGTCGTGGCGCTGAAGTCGTGTTGTTTGGTGACAGCTACTCCGACGCCTATGTACACGCGCTGGAGCTAGAAAAGTCTGAACACCTCACCTTTGTACACCCTTATGACGATCCTGATGTCATTGCTGGTCAGGGTACCATTGCAATGGAGATTTTAGATGCTCACCCAGAACCAATTGAAGCCATCTTCTGCTGTGTTGGTGGCGGTGGTTTATTAGCGGGCATTGCTACTTATGTCAAAGCAGTTCGCCCCGAAATTAAGATTATCGGCGTGGAAGCGCGTGATGCAGAGGCAATGACCGAGTCACTACGCAGAGGTAAGCGCGTCATGCTGGATCAAGTTGGTCTATTTGCCGATGGCGCGGCAGTCAAACAAGTGGGTGAACACACGTTTGCGCTATGCCAACAGTATGTTGATGAAATGATTGTGGTTGATAATGATGCCATTTGCGCAGCTATTAAAGATGTATTTGAAGATACACGTAGCATTTTAGAGCCAGCAGGTGCGCTTGCTACAGCAGGACTCAAAGCCTATGCCGCACGAGAAAAGCTTGAAGGAAAAACACTAATTGGCATTGCTTCTGGCGCTAATATGAACTTTGATCGCCTGCGATTTATTGCAGAACGTGCAGAACTAGGTGAAAAGCGTGAAGCGGTGCTGGCTGTGACTATTCCAGAAAAGCCTGGTGCATTTAAAGCTTTTTGTCATTTACTTGGTAACCGCAATATCACAGAATTTAATTATCGCTACTCTGACCAGAAAGAAGCGCACATTTTTGTAGGCGTTGCAGTAAGCGACCCGACAGAATCAGCGAAACTTGTGAAGGACTTAGAAGCACAAGGCCTACCCGCGCTTGATTTATCAGAAAATGAAGTCGCTAAGCTACATTTACGTCACTTGGTTGGCGGCCATGCCCCTCAAGCCGAAAACGAAGTTGTGTTCAGATTTGAATTCCCTGAAAAACCAGGCGCTCTGATGAAGTTTTTAGACACAATGGGGCACGATTGGAACATCAGCCTATTTCATTACCGTAATCATGGTGCAGATTTTGGCCGCGTATTAGTTGGCATGCAAGTACCGCCAAATGAACTATCTGAGTTTTCTGATTTCCTAAATAATTTAGGTTATCCATACTGGGATGAAACGCAAAATCCAGCTTATAAGTTATTTTTAGGCTAATTGCTCCATACGCATAATGGTGGTGCAATTTGGTTAATATCAACCATACATATTGGCTGATATTAACCAAATCATCACTTCTCAGCATTTAACCTTTTGTTTTTAATTGATTATACTTACTAGTATAGTTTTTGCTTGCTTAAGCTAGTTAAGGCTTATTTAAATTAAAGTTAAGGTCTTACTTAAATAAAAAGATCAGCATGACATTATCAGAAATCAATTTGGAGAGAATGTATGAAATTTACACCCACATTTAGTAAGACGCGCATTAGTTTAGTGCTATTAGCATTAGTAGCAAGTATTAACGGTTGCAGTAAAGAGCCCTCCAATGAAGTGCAACCAGTTTCGGAAGAAAAAACCACTGAAAATGGCGTTGCTTACGTGACGCGCCAAGATGCTGGTGTCAGCGTTATTGACCTTGCAACCATGCAGGTGATTAAAGAATTTGACGTTAAAGCAATTGCACCACGCGGCCTTGGTGTGACCGATGATGGTAAAAAATTGATTGTAGCAACACGTGAAAACGAAAGCATTTCTGTAATTGATACGGCTACAGGTGAAGTTCTACAACAAATTCCAGTAGGTAAAAACCCAGAGTTCGTTCGCATTAGCGGCAACTATGCGTTCATTTCCTCTGAACCAAGCGCAGTTGGTGGCCCTCCACCAAAGCCAGGTCAGAAACCAGCTGAAGAAGATGACGACGACGATGATGACGCTGAACCAGCACGTATTGCCATTGTAGATTTAGCGCAAGGCAAAAAAATCCGTGACATTGTTGGTGGCCCAGAAACCGAAGGCATTGAATTTTCAGCTGACGGCAAGCATCTTGTCATCACAAATGAGGCTGACAACACGGTGACTGTGCATAATATTGAAGATGGCAGCTTGGTTAAAACCATTCATACCCATGAATACGGTGACCGTCCACGTGGCATCAAAGTCTCTCCTGATGGCAACACTTACCTAGCAACACTTGAATATGGCAACAAGTTTATGGTATTAGACAAAGACTTTAACTTTGTGCGCACCGTAGACACTGGTGAAACCCCTTACGGAATTGCTTACGATACAAAAGGCGAACGCATTTTTGTAGCCGCCAACAAACAAAAAGCATTACAAGTATTTGATGCTAAAACCTACGAAAAACTAAAAGACATTCCAACTGGCAACCGCTGCTGGCATTTCACTTTTACACCTGACGACAAACAAATCTTGTTGGCTTGCGGTAAATCAGATGCCGTTTTCGTGATTGATGCTGAAAAACTAGAAGTTACTAAGCAAATTGAGGTGAAAGATATGCCTTGGGGCATCGTAACCTATCCAAAATCAATGGGTAGCCTCGATAAAAAATAAGCTAAGAAATAAAGAAAAGATAAGAAATAAAGCTATAAAACGAAAGAAGCCAAATTAAACAGCTAAATAATCTGGCTATAAAAAACCAGTGTTTTGTTAAAAGCGCCTATCATTGGTAGGCGCTTTTTCTATTTCAGCTTATCAATAATAAATGCCCAGTCTCTTGGGTCTACAGGGGTAATTGATAAACGATTACCTCGCTGTAAAATGCGTAGATTTTCTAACTCTGGCGTATCTCGCATCTCTTTTAAACTCAATAAACGTGTCTTACGCACCAACTTCACATCCACATTAAACCAACGTGGGCTCTCTGGCGTGGCTTTGGGGTCAAAATACTTATGGCCTTCTATAAACTGCAAGCGATCAGGATAAGCAAGCGTAGCTACTTCAGCAATCCCAGCAATACCAGGCTCATCACAATTTGAGTGATAGAACAGCACGCCATCGCCAGCTTGCATCTGGTCACGCATGAAATTACGTGCTTGATAATTGCGCACGCCATACCAATCTACCGTTTGATTTTCAAAGCCAGCTAGATCGTCAATTGAAACATCTGATGGCTCCGACTTCATTAACCAATATCGCATTACGTTTTCCTGTCAAAAATGATTGTCTATGATAATCTATATCGAACCTACTTTAACAACCTCTACAATGACAAAACCACAACAAAAAAACGTACTTGGCACCATATTACAAACTTGTAGCTTAGATCCAATCACTGGTTTCACACGATCAGGTTGCTGCGAAACTGGCGCCGAAGACCACGGGAGCCATACTGTATGCGCATTAATGACTGAAGAGTTTTTGGCATTTTCTATATCAAGAGGAAATGATATAAGCACACCGCGCCCTGAATATGGCTTTGAAGGTTTAAGTGCTGGGGATCGCTGGTGTTTGTGTGCAAGCCGTTGGCTGGAAGCATCAGAGGCTGGATTTGCGCCGCCTGTGATTTTAGAAGCATGCCATGAAAAGTGTCTGGAGGTTGTTAGCTTAGCTGATCTGAAATATCACGCATTAAGATAGTGCGCGACAACAGGCATCTCATTCAACACAGGCCTTGTTCCATTTCTAAATCATTCGTGTCTAGGCGACGAGGCGAAGACAGTGCTGTAGCACGGCTAGCCGAAAGCAACAACGACACGAATGATTTAGAATTGGAATTAATCATTAAGGAGTTCTCCACGGACATAGCCTAAGCCAGCATCCTGAACCAAAAAGGCTCAAGTGGTAACAGCCTAGAGCGCATTAGGTACACCCGCCACAAGTGCTCTAAAAGAACACCTATTAGGGCGCGCACACAACAACTCGAATGACTAAAACCGATGCTATAAACTAGTTCAAGGAATTATTAGCCTAAACCACGCCGCAGAGAACAAACTGTATAACCTGACGTTTTATATTTAAAAATAAAACGATTGAATTGATTCTACTCTACTTACAAAAAAACTCTATCAAGAAAACGCTATTACCTAATTTAAATATATATTACTTCTCACAAGCTTGATCGATTTGATCTTGCATCATTGATATTCTACGCTTGATATCCCCAACACTCACATCACCGTTTTTACTATTTAACAGCTCGTATGACAAGTTAAGCGCGGTCATAATGGCAATACGTTCCACCCCGATCACTTTGCCACTATCTCGTATATCACGCATTTTCTTATCTAAATAATTAACCGCGTTAAGTAAGCCTGGACGCTCTTCATCCGTACACGAGACGGTAAAGTCACGCCCCATGATATTGACATCAACGCCTTTAATTTCACTCATTAGCTTTTACTCAAAAATAATCATTTATTGAAACTTAAGGCAAGCTTTGCATTAATGCTTCGATACGCTCACTAGCTTTTGCCATATTAGCTTTTAACACTGCCGTATCAGACTCCATCGTACCTAAATCAACGCGCATACGTGCGTTCTCATCGCGCAACTCGTTATAGCGTGCGATTAATTGCAACAGTTTTTGTTCCAGTGCGGTTAAGTCTGCGTCCATACACCCACTATAATTGAAAAAAATGATTGTAGTCAATAGTTAACAATGATTTTTAAAAGTATTACAACACATTGTAAAAAAATTTATTATCGATAATTAACTTTATGGAATTTTTAGGCGCTATAATTGTCGCTGTTGATAGGTGCCAAGTTTGTGATTCACAAACAAGGTGAAACTGGGAAATAGGTGCGTTAACGCTTTATTATTTAAAGTAAACAATGCCTATGCTGCCCCCGCAACGGTAAGTGAGTATGATTTTTAATCATCTTGTTTTGCAATAAACCACTGAACACGACTATTTTCATAGTACACGTTTGGGAAGGTGCAAAACATAGCGCTCATAAGCCCGGAGACCGGCCTCGCAACAATTAGTTGGAAATACCGCGGGGTGACGGTTTATCAAAACGTACTGCATGGCTGATGCATATGCGTCATTTTTTCGTTTCGATGCTTTAAACTCCCTGGTATTTCCTTTTTCACAGCTGCATGCGGGGTCGCATGTCACAAAAGGAAATAGAATGAATAAAAAAATCATTGCAGGCTTAATCAGCCTCGCATTTCATCACAACATATCCGCTACAGAAAGCATCAACTTAAACGAAGTGGTTGTCACAGCCACTCGAACATCACAAGCACGTGAGAATGTGATCGGTGATGTCACCATAATTGACCGTCAAGAAATTGAACGCATGGGTGCAGGTTCTATCACTGACATCTTGCGCATGCAGCCTGGTGTACAAGTCAGCGCCAACGGTGGTGCGGGCACCGCGAGCAATGTATATCTACGTGGCACAAATGATCAACATGTTGTTGTATTGGTAGATGGCTTACGAATCAACTCTGCCACATTAGGTACAACCTCTTTTGAAAATATTCCGCTTGGTCAAATTGAAAGTATTGAAATACTTCGCGGACCAGCTTCTAGCTTATATGGTGCCGATGCTATTGGTGGTGTTATTCAGATATTTACACGTAAAAATATTTCTGATAAACCCGTGGTGAGTGCGGCAGCTGGACTTGGCTCTTTCAATACAAAAACTGCTGAATTTGGCATCAGCGGTGCGGTAAGTGCGCTTAAATATGGCGTAAACGTTAGCAGTATGGATACTGAAAGCTTTTCTGCTAAACGTATACGCATAGGCAAAGACGCTGATGATGATAGCTACCGCAATTTAAGCACGTCCGCCTTTTTGGAGCTTGCACTAGCTCAAGGTCATACTTGGGGTTTACAATTTTTTGAAAGCAAAGGTCATGCAGAGTTTGATAATAATTATGAGAACTTTGGTGAGCAAACGCTACAAAGCTATGCATTTACCAGCAAAAATCAATTTACTGATATATGGCATAGCACATTTAAGCTGGGCATGGGTGTAGATGATTCTGATAGCCACGCAAGACCTAATACCAACCCAGCAAGTTCAAGTTACAATCCTACTGGCATTAGCAAGTTTCGCACAGAGCAACTACAACTTACTTGGCAACACGACTTTCAATTGCCAATTGGTGCACTAACCTTGGCATATGACAGGCTAGAACAGGATGTAGATTCACAAAGTAATGTTAAAACTCGAGTTAAGGAGCAACGTAACAACGATAGCTTCTTGGCAAGCTATTTTGCTAATCTTGATAAACATACTTTACAGCTTTCATTGCGTGAGGATCATAATACGCAGTTTGGCAACTACACAACTGGTGGTGCTGGCTATGGTTACCGCATTTCTCCTGAGTGGCGTATCACTGCCAGCTATGGCAAAGCATTTAAAGCACCGACATTTAACCAGTTATATTTCCCTAACTTTGGCGACCCTACTTTAACTCCAGAAAAGTCAGATAACGTAGAGGCTGGCGTTAAATATACAGGTCAACACTTTAATGCTGGCATCACCATATTTGAAAATAAAATCCGCAATTTAATTGCAAACGCGGGGCCTGCTACCGCGGGCTGTACGTTTGGAGGGTTCTGCCCGATTAACGTTGGTAAAGTTGAAATACTAGGAACAACAATAGACGGAAACTGGAGCTTGACTGACAATTTAGTTCTAAGCGGAAACTTAACTGTGCAGTCTCCTCGCGATGAAGAATCAGACCAGTTACTCATTCGCCGTGGTAATCGATATGGCACGGTTAACCTCATGCATACGTGTGGAAACTTACAATGGGGATCTGAAGTTACAGGCGCATCCACGCGCTACAACGACGCAAATAATACAAAAGCGATGAGGGGCTATATGCTAGTTAACTTCACCGCCAACTATAAACTATCTCCTGAGTGGAAACTAGAAGCGCGCGCTAATAATGTATTCGATAAGAATTACATCCTAGCTTATACAGGCAACTCAGCGACAGCCGTACCTTACAACACAGCAGGAAGCAATTTATTTGTAGGATTGCGCTACAACATGAAACATTAACTTTAACAAACAATTGGCGAGTGAAAGCTCGCCAAAATAAAATACTTAGGCAAAACACATTTACGCTAAAATCTTGTTCTAATTAAACTTACTTTTATAACGATTCAACGGAGGCCAACCCTACTATGCTAACACTCTCTAAAACACAACAAATAATCATAGGTGTTGCACTTGCTGCGCTTATTATTGTGACGCGTGGTCATCACTTTGCTTCAATCAACAGCCTACCAAGTGCCTCACTAGCGGTGTTTTTTCTAGCGGGTTTGTACCTAAGCCCTGCCTTGGCATTTCCAGCACTACTTGCTTTATGTGCAGGCTTAGACTTTTACTCTGTGACATTTCAAGGTGTTAGCAACTTCTGCGTAACACCCGCTTATGGCTTTTTATTGCCAGCTTACGGTGTGATGTGGCTTGCTGGTCGTTGGTTTGCGAAACATTATAGCTTTAGCATTAAAGCTATTTTGCCACTTATCGGTAGCATCACTGTTGCTGGAGCAATCAGCGAGCTATTCTCTAGCGGTGGCTTTTACTTCTTTGGTGGCCGCTATCCTGACCCAACCATCACTGAATTTGGCGCTCGCTTAGCTAAATATGCACCACACCAATTTGAGAACATTGGCTTCTGGTTAGCTGTTGCTACTGTCGTGCATATTGCATTTGTATTAGCAAGCGGTGTGAATCGCGCAAAAGCTTAATTAGCAATGTCATCTGACGATAAAAACACGCGCCATACAACACGTATGGTGCGTAAAAAAGCAGTGATTGATGCTGCAATTGAACAAGCAAACCAAGAAAAAGGCTTGTTATTAGTACTCACAGGCAACGGTAAAGGCAAAAGCTCGTCTGCATTTGGCATGATGGCACGCGCATTAGGCTACGGCATGAAAGTTGGCGTAGCTCAGTTTATCAAAGGGCGTAGTGATACTGGTGAAGAAGCCTTTTTTCGCGGTCAGGCCAACGTAGAGTGGCATGTGTTAGGTGAAGGTTTCACTTGGAACACACAAGACCGAGAACGCGATACACAAACAGCACAAGCAGGATGGGCAATTGCACAACGCATGTTGCGCGACCCCGACATTAAACTGTTGATTCTAGACGAACTCACCTACACCATGAAATATGGTTATCTTGATCTCACACAAATATTAGCTGATATTGCTGGACGCCCTGCCATGCAACATGTGGTGGTAACAGGCAGGGGTGCGCCAGCAGCGCTCACCGAGATGGCCGATACCGTGAGCGAAATTATGGATGTCAAACATGCATGGCGTGCAGGTATTAAAGCCCAAGCAGGGATTGACCTTTAAAGAACTGCTATGACAACTTGCAAAGCCGTACTTATTTCCGCCCCCGCATCTGGGCAAGGAAAAACCTTCATTACTGCCGCGCTTGCACGTGCATGGCGCAACCAAGGACTACGCGTTCAAGCATTTAAGTGCGGCCCAGACTTTCTGGATCCTATGATTTTAGAAGTGGCGACTGGCCGCCCCGTTTACAATCTTGACTTCACCATGTGTGGTGAAAGTGATGGCGAGGCGCAACTGTATCGCGCTGCACAACATGCTGATTTGATTATCGTTGAGGGCGTGATGGGCTTGTATGATGGCACGCCATCAAGCGCAGACATTGCAGTACGCTTTAACTTACCAGTCTTGCTAACAATAGATGCTAGCGGCATGGCGCAGACTTTTGGCGCTGTCGCCAAAGGACTTTTGTCCCATTACCCACACTTAAAACCAGCTGGTGTGTTAGCAAATAAGGTGGGGAGTGTTGGCCATGGCAAGTTGCTACACGACTCATTACCTAGCCATCTCAATTGGTTTGGCGCACTACAAAAGAACGAAGCACTCAGCTTACCTGAACGACATCTCGGTTTATTTTGCGCAAGTGAAATGAGCGATTTGGACCAGAAAATTGAAGAAGCTGCCAATGCCTTGACGCAAGATTTGCCACTGCCGCCAACCGTCACATTTAATACGCCCATCACACTACCGCCGCCGAAACTCCTAGATGGGAAAACAATCGCGATTGCCAAGGATGAAGCGTTCTGCTTTATTTATCAAGCAAATTTAGACTGCTTAATAGAGATGGGGGTAAAGCTTGAGTTTTTCTCACCACTCCATGATCAATCACTGCCTAAAGCTGATGCTTACTGGCTTCCGGGAGGCTACCCAGAGCTTCATCTCAACGAAATCAGCGCTAACTCAGCAATGAAAAATTCCCTACAGGCAGCATTTGATGCGAACAAACCAATATTGGCAGAGTGTGGTGGCATGATGGCATTATCTACACACTTAAATAATGAGCCTTGCTTTGACTTACTGCCAGGTGTGAGCAAAATAGAGGACCGATTGCAGGGACTAGGCTCATTAAAAGTAGCATTGCTTAATGAAGAGCTTGGCGCACACACTTTTCACTATGGTAGCTTTACAACAGAACTGCCGCCTATCGCAACTGCCAAGACGCGTTTTGGTAAGGTTGAAAACATTTACCAACATGGTTCGATTCTCGCAAGCTTTTTGCACTTTTACTTTGCTTCTAATCCTAGGCTAGCTGCACAATTGTTTACACCACTTTTACACCAAGGTGAGCCAAGTGTATTTAATCAAATCTAGATTAATGAATGTCAGCATTTTGCTGTTGAGCCTATTGACAGGCACGGCTCATAGCGCGACATTGTTTGGCATTGTGTCAGATCGTACCGCACCCGCCGCTGCGGAAGCAGCAAAAAGTATCCTTGCTCAACGCTCTGATGACCAGATTATTTTACGTACACAATCGCAAATAATGGCGGCAGACAGCCGTACATTAAAGCGCTGGTTACAAGAAGCAGATGCAGTATTTGCAGTAGCCCTGTTTGCCGAGTCCTCTGCGCAGCTACAAAACGGACTTGACGGTCTAAAATCCGAGTCCTCAAGCACACAGCCCGCCACTTTCATCGCATTTAATGGTGATAGTGCACTATCGCTCAGAAGCCGCTTTAACAAAAGTACGGTAAGTGAATTTTCTGAAGCAAAAATACTTACGCAAACGCAAGAAAAAATACCAGATGCACTATTAGCTTCCGCAAAGAAACATGCTGCTACCGCAAAGTGGCTTGCATTACGCGAAATATGGCAAGCTGGTGGTCAGGAAAATTTGACTGCATTTATGGAGTATCTACTTAATGCACAGTCTGCAAAGAAGAACGTCCAACTGCCTACAGTCAAGCCAACACCGCCCATTCGCTTACGCGTTAACGGTAAAGAATTAGCAACCGAACAAGTAGCGTTTGCATCACAGCCCAACCAAAACAGTAAGTCCACATTAGCGGTGCTAGATTTAAGCACCAGCGACCCTCAGGTTGCAGACGCTATTTGCGCACAAACGCAACAACAGGGGCTAAATTGTGTGGTGGTCATGGCCAAGTGGGGCGAAGCCTCAAAGCAAGCCATAGAAAGATTACCATCAATGTTAGCCCCTGCTAAACTAACGGGCCTAGTGGTATTGCAGGATTTTGTAGTGGGTGCTGCAGAGGGGCGGGAATCAGTCACCGCGCTTATCAAAAAATTAGACGTGCCGATGTTTAAGGCCATCAGACTCACAGATCGTAGTGCGACTGCCTGGCAATTATCAGAAGATGGCCTACCTACCAACTCTATTCAATACCGCGTCGCAATGCCTGAAGTGCAAGGCAGTAGCCAGCCGATGGTGGTGGCAGCAACAGGCGTGCCAAGTATTGATAAGCTCACGGGTATAGAGCTACGCCGCCCTGAGTTATTGCCCACAGAAATAAAATCACTGGTAAGCCGAGTGATGAACTGGCATACCTTGCAACGCAAAGCCAACGCAGAAAAACGCGTCGCCATTATTTACTATAACCATCCACCTGGGCGGCATAACATTGGCGCTGATAATTTGGATGTGCCGCAATCTTTATTTGATATTTTGCACAGCATGAAAGCGGCTGGTTATCAAACAGGCGAACTACCTACCACACACGAAGCCTTGCTGGATTTAATGCAGGACAAAGGCGTTAATCTACCTGAAAACAATGAAGAGCTGTCCAGCATGTTGCCTAAGGTGGCTACCATGGACAACGCTACTTATACGCAGTGGTTTAATACTTTACCAGCCGTAGTAAAAGGTGAAATGGTGCAAGGGCCGCTAGGTCGCCTACATGCTGAGATTGTTGCAGCGCAATCAGAAGGCGAGTTAACGATTGCACATAACCGTTTGACTAAATCTATGCGCGAGCTACGCCACCTAGTAGAGGGTGTGGATCACCCACAACGTGCGGAAGCGATTAAACTATTGGCAGAGCTGAATGATGGTTACGAAGTTTGTTTAAGCAAGCATAGCCCTTGTGAAGTACTAGATGCATTAAAAACACGCATTATAAGTTTAAATATTGAAGGGTTGCGTGGCTGGGGACACGCTCCTGGTAAAGTCATGGTCATTAACAATAAAATGATGTTCCCTGGCATACAGCTTGGTAATGTTTTTTTTGGGCCTCAGCCGCCTCGGGGCTGGGAGGTGGATGAAGAGTTACTGCATGCCAACACGACCATACCGCCACCGCATCAATATTTAGGTTTTTATCACTGGCTTAAAGATAGTTTTAAAGCCGATGTTTTGGTGCATTTAGGCAGACATTCGACTTACGAATTTCTACCGGGCAAAGCTGTAGGGTTGTCGGCAGAGGATTATTCACGCATTATCGCAGGCGACCTGCCTGGGCTTTACCCGTACATTGTCGATGGCGTAGGCGAAGGTACCCAAGCTAAACGTCGTGCACTTGCGGTGATGATTGATCATTTAACACCGCCACTGACTGCAACACCCTTGTATGACCGCTTACTTACACTACGCCAAGTGGTGGAGAGTTACGAATCTTCAAACTCTGACACTATGCGTATTGCCTCTGCCAAAGAAATACGGCGACTGGTAGAAACGCTAGAACTGCGCGCGGAGCTAGAATCCAGCATGGCTGATGTATTAAAAGTGCGTGGCATTAATTTTGAGCAAGCGGATGACGATTTATTAGCGCATGAAGTCGGCCATTACCTGACCAAATTACAAGAAAAATTCATGCCGCATGGCTTACATGTGTTTGGTCGCCCATGGTCTGATGCGTCATTACAACTGATGTTAGATTCTATGGCGCAAAATAAGCCAGAAAATATTAGTACTCAAATACGCGATAATTTAATCGCCTCACCTAAACTAGAAATGCAAGCACTGTTGCATGGCTTAGTAGGGGGCTTTATTGAGCCAGGCAAAGGCAATGACCCACTACGCTCCCCTGAATCGCTTCCTACAGGGCGTAACTTTCATGCGCTGGATGGTGATGTATTACCTACTCCACTAGGCTTCCAGTTGGGCTTTAATATGGCAGCCAACGTGCGTAACCGTGATGATATCACCAAAAGTGAAGGTGTTATTTTATGGGCATCGGATGCCGTGCGCGATGAAGGCGTGATGGTGAGTTTTATTTTATCGCTGATGGGTATCACACCAGAATGGAACTCGCGAGGCATTGTGCAAAAAATGCAGTTAGTACAACCCTCTGAAGCAGATACGACTAAGCCAGCAATCTCTGACACTAAACGCTATGACGTGATCATCACCACTTCTGGCTTGTTCCGTGACCTTTATCCTAACCTAATGCAATGGATTGATATCAGTGGCAGGATGGCGCTGGCCGCATCGGCAAACAGCATTTTTCAAGCTAATCCAGATTTGGCTACTGCCCTAGATTCAGCCTTAAAGCCGCTCTCACACTATACGCGTGGCAACGAATCAATGACGACCAATGGCGTGGCGATGCACTGGGTAAAGCGTACGCAAGCGCTTTTAGCGCAAGGCATGCCAGCCGAGCAAGCAGGACGTGAGGCGGCATGGCGTATATTTGGTGATGCGCCTGGCGCTTATGGTGCAGGCGTGAATACCTTAGCAGAGCGCTCGGGCGCGTGGCAAAACCGTAACGAAATCGGCCGCGCCTATTTGCAGCGCATGGGGCATGCCTACGGTGTAGATGCCCAAGGCGAACCAGCGCACGAAGCATTTGATACCGCCTTACATAGCATTGCAACCACCTACCACGGTCGCGCTTCTAATCTGTATGGCTTAATGGATAACAACGATGCTTTTGATTACTTGGGTGGTCTGTCCCTCGCAATAGAAACCATTACTGGCAACAAACCACAAGCCCGCATATTGAATCATGCAGACCAAAAAGGTTTTACGGATGAACCGCTGGAAACAGCATTACTCATGGAACTGCGTGGGCGTTACTTAAACCCTTCATGGATAAAACCACTCATGAGCCACGGCTATGCTGGCGCGCGCACCATGAACCAAGCGTTTATGGAAAATTTATGGGGGTGGCAAGTTACCCGTCCAGATATTATTAAAGATTGGGCATGGAACGAAGTTAAGCGCGTGTATATTGACGACGACTTAAAGCTAGGTCTGAATCAATTTTTAGAGCAAGGACATAACGCACAAGTCAAAGCCAGCATGGTTGCATTGATGCTGGTTGCCGCACAAAAAGGGTTTTGGAAGCCAGATACTGCTAGTACACAGCAATTATCTCAAACGCTGGCTAGATTGGTTATCAAAAATGGCTTACCTGGTAGTGGTCACACCGCACCTAACCACACGCTATGGGATTGGATGGGGCAACATTTGAATGCAGAGGATAAAGCAGGACTTGCACGTGTGCTCGCAAAAGCACGTGGCTATGGTAAGACACAATCCATCACCGATGCTTTACAGAATTCAGCGCAATTGGTTCAAAATAAAGAAGCTTCGAAAACAGGCCAAAACCAACAAGTTAGCAAAGCTATCACGCATCAATCTACTATAGATTCGGCAAATATAGATGCGGCAAAGTCTGAGCTAAAAACGCCTATCAATAAAGCAGTGCGAGCTTATGAACTTACCGTCGAGACGGTTAAAGACAATCTCGCTTGGATACTGTTACTACTGCCTATTTTTGCGATAGGCCTTTGGTTTGGCACACGTAAACCTACTGCATAAAACATCAAGATTACTATGGAAAATCATATGTCTATTAATTTAAACTATCTGCATAGCGCCATTACATGGCTGTTAGAGCCAGTTATCATCATCCTCGTTGCGGCAGTGGTGATTGCCGTATTAGAAGCAGGCTTAGCCATTGGTGAGCGCTTATTTGGGCTCAAACAATTACGTAATGCTGGGGAGGAGGCAGTGCTTAGGGTGGCACGTAAACGCCTAGAGCGCGCAGACTTCTTAGCGCGTATTCCTCCTATGCTCGGTTTAATGGCGACTATTATCCCGTTAGGACCTGGGCTTGCGGCATTGGGCCAAGGTAACCCATCATTACTTGCGCAAGCGGTCACCACAGCATTTGATGCGACGGTGTTGGGGTTGCTGGCTGGCATTATTGGTTTAGTGATTGGCAAGTGCCGCCGCCGCTGGTATGAGGATGTATTAGTGTCGCTTGAAACACAATCACAACAAGCGTAATAACTACCCAGACTATTCAGCCCAACACAATCATGCAAAAGAAGCACAGCCTAGACAATCGTTTAAATGGTCGTTTTAATCACGAAGACGAAGACCCACGTGCAAGCTTGGTGAACTTAGTGGATGTGATGCTGGTGTTTGCTTGTGGTTTATTGGCAGCACTTAGCGCTGGTCAGCAATCGACCCTCAACCGACCGCAAGAAGTCAATAAAGGGCGAGAAATTGAGACACCATCCACTGGTGAGCAAAGTGTTGGTAATGGTTATGACGCCATCGGGCAAGTATATCGCGACCCTAAAACGGGCAAGTTGTTTTTGATTGAGTCCACACCAGAGTTAGCGGCTGACAAAGGATCAAAAGGTAAATCCTAATGCAAGACTTTAGTTACCCAGACCATGAGAAAGAGGCGATTTATCGCGTCATTGCTGAGCGCCGTGATATGCGCCACTTTCTGCCTACGCCAGTTGCCCCAGAAATACTCACCAAAATTCTTCATGCTGCGCACCATGCGCCAAGCGTAGGCCTCATGCAGCCGTGGCGCTTTATTAGAATTACCGATGTAAATACGCGCAGTCAAATTCATCAATTGGTAGATAAAGAGCGTATTAATACTGCGCAAGCGATAGGTGAACATGAAAACACTGCACGCATGGCTGAGTTTCTGCGTTTAAAAGTAGAAGGTATATTAGAGTGTGGCGAGCTCATCGTGGTGAGCCTGTGCGATAAACGAGAAGAACATATCTTTGGCCGTAGAACCTTGCCTGAGATGGATATGGCGTCTGTGAGCTGTGCGATACAAAACATGTGGCTAGCCTCTCGTGCTGAGGGTCTGGGCATGGGTTGGGTGTCTATTTTCGACCCTGTTGAATTGGGTGCGTTACTGAAGATTCCCCCAGGTGCCAAGCCAGTTGCCATCTTATGCTTGGGCCACGTAAGCTCTTTTTACAAAGAGCCGATGCTCATAGAAGCTGGCTGGAAACAAGCTAAACCTCTTGCTGACATGGTGATGGAAAATCATTGGAAGAATACAAAATGAGGTCCCCACAACGCATTGTGTGTCTTACGACTGAACCTACAGAAGTGCTGTATTTATTGGGTGAACAAGCTCGCATTGTTGGCATTTCTGGCTTTACCACCCGCCCCGCCATTGCGCGCAAGGAAAAACCAAAAATCGCCGCATTTACCAGCGCTAAGATTGATAAAATATTAGCGCTGAAACCTGATTTAGTGATTGGCTTCTCTAACCTACAAGCAGATATTGCGGCATCATTGATTCGTGCAGGGGTAGAAGTGCACATCTTTAATCAGCGCTCTATTGCACAAATGCTTAACATGATTGCAACCGTTGGCAGCCTGGTCGGTGCCTCGGATAAAGCGTTTAAACTGATTGAAACGCTTGAATCAACGATTCAGCAGGCGCGAGATACAGCATCACAATTACCTGCAAAACCCATCGTATATTTTGAAGAGTGGAACGACCCCATCATTTGCAGTATAAAGTGGGCAGCTGAACTGATTGAAATCGCTGGCGGCAAGGACTGCTTTCCAGAGCTATCGCAGTTTCACAGTGCAAAAGATAGAACTATACAAGCGAGCCAAGTCATCGAACGTCAACCGGACATCATTATCGGCTCATGGTGTGGTAAGAAATTTCAGCCTGAACAGGTCATCGCCAGAGATGGGTGGAACACCATCCCAGCCGTAAAAAATGGCTTTGTATTTGAAATAAAATCCGCAGACATTTTGCAGCCAGGTCCATCACTCATTACCCATGGTTTGAAACAAGTGCAAGCTATTATCCAGCAATGGGCGTTAGCACAAACTCACAGCAACAATAGGAACTAACATGTCTACACATCTTATTTTAGGTGGCGCACGCTCAGGTAAAAGCGCCTACGCAGAAAAACTGGCGTTGGAATCTGGCCTGCCTGTCACTTATATTGCAACGGCACAAGTTTACGATACAGAGTTTGGCGCACGTGTTGACCAGCACAAAACACGTCGCCCCGCCCATTGGGCAACACTAGAGCAATCTTTTAATTTAGCAGAAGCGCTGCAAACACACGCTAAAGCTGATACCTGCATTATTGTAGATTGCCTCACACTGTGGCTGGCGCAATGCATTTGTCCAGACTGCGACCGACCAGAGAGTTTAGACTGGCAACATGAGCGCAACCGCTTATTAGAAACCTTAGCTAAGCTTGAAGGTACTGTATTATTAGTCAGCAATGAGGTGGGCATGGGCATTGTGCCCTTAGGTGAAATTAACCGTCAGTTTCAAGATGAACAAGGCCGCCTCAATCAAGCGGTTGCTGAACGTGTTAACAAAGTCAGCTTTATTGCAGCAGGCCTGCCTCTTACCCTTAAAGGATAACCATGGAAATCACGACTTTCGAACTACAAGGTGAATTTATCGAACTTTGTAACCTATTAAAACTTGCGGGCATTGCCAATAGTGGCGGCCAAGGCAAAGTGATGGTAAGCGATGGTATCGTCCGAGTAGACGGCAATATTGAAACGAGAAGAACCGCAAAAATACGCTCAGGGCAAGTTGTAGAGTGCCTAGGCCAAACCGTTAAGGTGTTATAAACGCACCTTGATATGCGCTGAACGCTTTAGGACACTGAGTTATAGCTATTCCACTAAATAATCCTACCACCACCTAGTCATTCCGTGCTTTCGCGCGTGAATAACCAGCTGAAGCTGTTATATTCCACAGTGAAGACCTTCACGGTCTGACACGAAATCCAGTGACTTAAAGACTCTGGATACCGACTTTTCGCGCTTCCACTTGGCACTTTAGTGCTTAGTGGAGCGGTGAAGACCTTCACGGTCTCGTCGGTATGACAATTTGTGCGATGGGACACAGCATCGGATTATTTGATGGAGCCGCTATAGCTTATTAGGACACTGAGTTAGTTTAGGACACTTAATTTAGCTTAGTAAACTTAGTTATTGTCGATTATCGTCAGCAATACTTTTTGGCCACACCCTGCGCACTCTACGCCAACCTAGCACGATGCCAGCTATCGTGAGCAGCACGCCACCTGCCGACAATATAAAAATGGTGACTCTCCGTGCCAGTAATCTGTCACTTAATGGCGGAATATCCATGCGGTGTAAGCCATTAAACAACCACCGATAAACGCGGCTGTAGCGATCCTGTGACACCAGTATCTTAGTAGTATGTGCATCGACGTAATAAGTGGTATTTAAGGTGTCGGTAAAGGCAATGCGCAACACCTTTGGTGTTTTTTGTGCATCCTGATAGAAATATAAATCACCGTTTGTAAGCCAATGTGCAGAATCTATCGACCCATAGACGCCTAGTTTACTGGCCTGCAATTGCAATATAGCGGCTGAGAATGACGCAACTGGCTCTCCTGACTGGCTATCAATAAGCGATTCCTGCTGTTCGTTTTTTGCCAAGATGTAAGTATTGCCAGCAAACTTCACCCATTCCATTTCCTTAATCTCAGCAATAGGTATATCAGTAACAGGCATATTAGCTGCGGATGAAAACACAGGCAGCTTCATGTCCTGCACAGTTAGCTTAGGCCCTGTCCATCGTTCAGACTCTTTAACACTCAAAGATCTTTCTGACAACCAACCGAATGGCGTTAAAGAAAGCCAACCACTCAATAACCAGGTCATGCAGAAAACACCCGCGCTTACACCGACAATATGATGCCAGCGTGCCCAGCCCCGATACGGCGTAACCCTGCCACTGCTGTAGCGGCGACTAAAACGTATACGCTGCACACCTAGCCATAAACCCAAACTTGATAGCGCCATCCCGCCAAAGGCGAGCCATAACACTATCTGCCGCCAAAGTTCACGATCCATGCGCAAGGGCGTAAAGTAAACCCAGTGAATCACCGAACCCAGCCAATTCCATACACGCTCACTACGATGCGTATCTAGAACAACTTCACCAGTATGGCTAGAAACATAAAGCTCACTAGCCTCAACATCATTAAGTGCAACACGGTATAAAGGCCGATGTCCATTCAGGCTCGATGAGATAGACCATTGGTCATGATCAATCAACAACGCGCCTGCTGCTTTTGCATGACTTTGAAACCGCTCAGCAGCTTTCACCGCCTCTGCTTTTGAGATTTGAATAGGTTTTTCTTGAATGGACTTACCTTGAGTAACCTTGTTAGCATCAGCCCACACCGCTAGCCATTGCCCGTTTTGCATAAAATAGTATGCAGGGCGATGCTCCCGCATGGCTAACCTGACGCTTTCTGGTTGGCCAAGTTTGTCCGTTAACGCCCATGCTTGTGTTACATCAAGTTTTACCTGTTGCAGCTTCAAACTATCTAAGTGGCTTAGCCGCTCAGCTTGGGTAAGTTGCGGATAACCCACGAATAGCATCACCAAGCCAGATAAGAACCAAAGCAATACAAACAGCCCCAGTCCAATACCCAGCCAACGATGCATCAGATGTAAATAGCGTAGTTTCACATCACAACTTTATGGTTAATCATGACCAAGTTTACTGATTAGAAAGCTAATTCAGCGGTAAGCTCAGCACGTCTAGACTCGCCCAAAATAAATTGCTGAGCAGCATACGAAACGGGCGCATACAATTTATCCGTCAGGTTACGCAAATTGCCTCTCAGCGTAGTTTTCGGGTTAACGCGCCATGCAATACTAGCATCGTAGACCGTGTAGCCTTGCATCGTAGAAGTGTTGGCATTATTTGCAAAACGTTTACCCACCATGCGTGCACCTATTCCAGCCTCCCAACTTGTTTGCTGATAATAAACCCAAGCATTGGCTATTTTCTTAGGTACATCTATTGGCGTATTGCCCGCGCGCGAAACGCCTCCGGCTTCCAGCAGCGCATCGTAGCGTGCGTCAACCAAGGCCATATTTAAGTCAGTACGCCAGTGATTCACAGGGAATAATGTCGCCGCCAGCTCAATCCCGCGTGATGACTGCTTGCCACCCTGCACTCTAAGCGTTGGGTTACTTGGATCACGGGTAATAATGTCATCTTTTTCTATATGATAAATCGCAAAAGTAAGCTCACCTTTAGCTTCAGGTAACACGTGTTTGATGCCAAGTTCGGTTTGCTGTGCTTAAGTCAGTTTAAATGCTCCATTTCTCGGCCTTAACGTAACAATAGAAGATACCGGGTCTGAGCCTTGGCTGAATTGACCATAGAATGCGGTACTTGGCGTAGTTTGGAATACCGCACCGAATCTGTATGCAAATGGTGAGTAGTTTTTATTCAGGCTCGCTGTAGTTAAGCGGCTTTCATGGTCTACATTAATCAAATCCTGACGCATGCCAGCACTCAACTTAAGCTGGTTTGTCACATCAAAAGCGTCTTCTACAAATAAAGCTTGCTGTACTGTTTTAGACACATAGTCGACAACCGTCGGGTCTATCGTCGTGAAGTATCCAGGATTAGCATTATTGATAGCAACATTGCTAGTAGGGTCGTTACCGTTATAAAAATTGTCAAAATATTTAAAATCCACTCGTGCCACTTCATAGCCTGCTGACCAGCGATTTTTATGCCCAAAAGCATCAGAAATTGAAACCAGTTCAAAACGGTTACCAATTTGCTTCTGCTGGTGCTTAATCTCGGTGTAACCAGAGCGGTCTACGGTATTGGTGGCATTATCAATTGCAAAATACTCTACATTGCGCCAATGGCGACGAGCATTAAACCAATAACTCACATTACTTAATTTAAGCGCGTCCGATAATTGCCATTCAACTTTTGCACGCAAACGGTCTTCTGTAAAGCTTTGTTTATCGTCGCGAATGTTGTAGTTTTCTTTACGCAGAGATGAATCAATACGCCAATTACGCAATGGAATACCTGTATATCGAGTCGGTGATTCATCGGAGTGATCAAAAGTAAAGTTAATGCGCAGGTCCTCAGTGGGAGTAAGTAGCAGATTAGTCATGAGTTTCTGGCTATCATGCTCACCACGGTCTACATAACCATTACCACCCGTTACCGAAGCATCTGCACGAAATGCACCAATCTCACCCACAGCACCTGTGCCGCCTATGCCAGCTCGGTACTCACCGCGAGAGCCTGCACCGACCAGCGCGTCCACAGAGCTTTCACGACTAGGCGCCTTACGTATGCTGTTAACGATACCACCAACTGTGCCATCTCCAAATAACACTGAAGCTGGGCCACGTAATATTTCAACACGTTGGTATCCCCAAGTATCCGAAGGGTAAGTCAGTGTGCTTGCAGCGGTAAGTAAGCGGATACCATCTTCAGCCTGGCCTACGGAATCGTTCCCAGTAAAACCACGCGCAGAGTACGCTACACCAGAGCCAAGGTTGCTAATATCGGAAATACCAGTGGTACGAGAAACAGCCTCATGGATATTAATATCACCACGCATGCGGATCGTTTCTATATCCAGGGTTTCGACACTAGCAGGAATATCAATAGCATTCAGGCCCAGTCTGCTGGCCGTGCTATTGGGTTGTTTAAGATTAAGTACGGTATCTTGATCAGCAGTAGACTCTACGCTGACCTCGTTGAGCTTTAACACTATTTCATCAGCCATGGCCAACTTGGTAGCGCGGCCAACACAGCCATCGTTATTAATCGATTACTTTTAATCATTATTTTTATACTCCCAGATGCTCATTTAAATGAACATGACCAACCGTCATGTACGTTCTGCAGTGGTAGTATTTGAAAGGAGTGTGACAACGAAATATACGCATCCAAGATATCTATATCCTGACCTTATTAACGTATGCATCTGCACTCAACTCACTGAATAATGAGTAATAAGCGCATATTAAAAGCACCGCCTACTGATTCTGCTATAGATACTGCTGGGATTTCTGTGAATATATTAATGTGTAAGCAAAATAACTATTTTTGCTTTTTTACTCAGGACGCCCCGCCCTAATCAAACATTACGACTACATCAAGGCAGGTCTCCTGACTCTCGGGTCGCGGCCTTATTCGCTGCCTTCCCAAATCTAACGACTCAGTGGCCAAGGGTGCGAACAGACTATCCGATTACAGTTGCGGGGGCAGTACTGGAATAAGCTCAAAGACTTTCACGTCAAATTGCCGCACCAGATTCCCTATTAATCAACCAGAGTGAAACTCCAGCTAAACCTTAATCGCCGCAGTTTAGATTTTGATGGTATTAAAGTCAAGTTTGATACTAATATTAATAGTAGATGTAAGATACTTACTGACATTTAATATTGTTCGGTTTTCATGTGTGGTCTACAACCACTGAGTGTACGGCTTGTCTCGGCCTTGAATTCAACTGGTCGATGCAACACACTAAAAACTGCGAAAGCAGAAGGAGTGTTGCAAATGAAACAACGTCCCAGAATCTATTACACGGCTACACAGAAAGCTTTAATGTGGGATCGTTGGCAAAAATAGGTTGACAGTTATTCACCTGTTCTAGGACGGGACAGTTTTTATGCAATAGACGCTAACGGCTTATGGGGTAAGTGGAAGTCTTGTATTATTAGTTAAAAGCTCCAGGCTAATTGTATTTTTTCGGATGATGCTCCAAATGAGGCTTGAGGCGGCTTTCCAGAAACTGGATTGAAAGAGTCATCTATGGTTTCGATAGAATCAAATAGTGAAGGCTGATTACCCAGCAAAATAAGAGCGCGTCCAAACCGCTTGTTTAGCGTCTGAGAAGTTATATAAAAATAACTACTTATTGTTTTTTCATCCTGATTAAAATTATCAAATGTCACTACATAGGCTTTAGCCTCAGAATAACTATTCTCCAATAATGTTTGGTGAATTGACAGTTCCTCTTCGAATAGAAGCCCTGCCAGTGGACTGCTATTTTCAGGTGCAGGTAACTCCAATAGCCAACTTTCACCATCATCATTTTCAAGTGAATGAATGCGCACTGCATTCCTGAGATTATGATCAGTCCACTTTATAAATTTATTGAATAGCCTTGATAAAACCCATTTTTGATCATCGATATTAAACTTATTAGGTTTACGTTCATATTTCTCAGAAAACTCATTAAGCAAAAAATAAGTTTCATTTTCTAAATCTTCAAGTTCTATTTCGCCATTTGTTCTATAAGAGATACGTTTTAAATCACTGCGTATTTGTTCTAGAAATTCATCAATAAATACGTAGTTCATATGTAATGGCAGACTACCATATCAATGTTTTAATAGATAACTGAGCGACATTAAGACAGCCCCATGAAAACAGGATAATTGACACAGTACACGTGGCATGGCGCTGGCACAAAACTTATATAGCGGCACGGAACACGCTATATCTGAAAATTAACAGAATTCAATTTAAATATCTACCCTAGTCAAGCATCTAAATGCTGCACATTCCCATCGCTAGGCAGCAATCCTAATGCGCTCCAATCTAAATGCTGCTCTACGCAGTCTGCTAAACGATTCAGCTCGTCGTTTTTAAGCTGTTCATAATCAAAGTGCTGCTGCACTTGCAGGCCAGCCCATGCCAGCCAAGCTGCACATGCTTCTTCGTGGTCAAACAAGCCGTGCAAATAAGTACCAGCAATCTGATTATCCTGCGAAATAGCACCTTCTGGCCGACCTTCAAGATAGAGTGCTGGCGACTTCAGTGCTGGGCCGGTAGTCACCCCCATATGAATTTCATAACCCGTCACATTTGCCTCTGCAAAGGCTAAATGGCCTGAGATTTGTTTCAGCTGCTTGGTTTGCGCTAAGCTGGTTTCCATATCAAGCCAACCAAACCCATGGCTAGAGCCAGCATCCCCCTCTATTGCATAAGGGTCATGGATGTCTCGGCCAAGCATCTGGAAGCCACCACAAATACCTAACACTTTTCCGCCATAGCGTAAATGATGAGTGAGCGCTTGCTCCCATCCATTAGCCCGCAAAAACTCAAGGTCACCACGTACATTTTTACTGCCTGGCAATATAATAATATCCGCATTGGGGATGGCTTCCCCCATTTTAATGAACTGAAAATCAACCTGAGGATGCAAGCGTAGTGCATCAAAATCGGTGTGATTACTGATATGGGGTAAAACTGGCACCACTACTTTCAGGCGTCCATTCGTGGCTCTTCCAGTTACCTGCTGGCTAACAGGCACAGAATCCTCTGCCTCAATATGCAAGCCATGCAAATACGGCAATACGCCCAATACGGGCTTTCCTGTTTCCTGAGTGAGCCAATCAAGCCCTGGCTGCAATAATGCAATATCACCACGAAAGCGGTTAATTACAAAGCCAATCACTCGCGCACGCTCGCTTTCAGAAAGCAAGGCCATGGTACCTACAATGTGCGCAAATACTCCGCCTCGGTCAATATCTGCGATTAAAATCACAGGGCAGTCTACCGCCTCGGCAAAGCCCATATTGGCAATATCGCGATCACGCAGATTAATTTCTGCGGGGCTACCTGCCCCTTCCACCACGACGCAATCATATTGAGACTTTAATCGCTCCCATGAGGCCAGTACTGCACGCATGGCAGTCGGCTTGTAAGCGTGATAGCCTACCGCCTCTAAGTTGCATTCAACCTTACCGTGAACAATCACCTGACAGCCAGTATCAGAGTTAGGCTTAAGCAATACGGGGTTCATATCGGTATGCGGCGCTAGACCACAAGCTTGTGCCTGCACTGCCTGTGCGCGTCCGATTTCACCACCATCCACCGTCACCGCTGAATTTAAAGCCATATTTTGTGGCTTGAATGGGGCAACACTGACGCCTCTGCGATACAATACCCGGCATATCGCTGCAACCAGCGTACTTTTACCTGCATCGGATGTCGTTCCCTGAACCATAAGTGATTTAAATGTCATTTGATTATTATCCCATAAATACCTATAGCACAGCCCTCGCGGTGATTGCGGCTGTATTATTAGATGCACTGCTAGGTGAGCCTAAACGCTGGCATCCATTAGTAGGCTTTGGTTGGCTGGCAACATCTGCTGAGCGTATATTTAACCAACAGGTGCTGCCCCGCTCTGCTCGATGTATCGGGTTAATGGCTTGGTTATTGTTAGTGTTACCTCTTGCCACCATAAGCTACTTTGTGACGCTCGATGTATTGGTAGGTGGCAAAGTAGCATGGGTCGCTAATGTCATGCTGCTTTACTTCGCCATCGGCGCTCAAAGCCTTACCCAGCATGCAAAAGCAGTGTTCAAACCACTATCTGAGAAAAATCTCCCGCAAGCCCGCCATGCAATCAGCATGATCGTCAGCCGTGACACCTCCCAACTAAACGAAACGGAAATCGCTACCGCCACGGTTGAATCTGTGTTGGAAAATGGTAATGACGCAATATTTGGCGCTATTTTCTGGTTTGTATTATTTGGTGGCACTGGCGCAGTGGTTTTTAGATTAGCCAACACCCTAGATGCCATGTGGGGCTACAGAACGCCACGATTTTTATACTTTGGCTGGGCAGCCGCACGTTTAGATGATCTATTAAACTTAATACCAGCACGCCTAACTGCGCTAAGCTACGCCTTATGTGGGCATACCAGAAGTGCATTAAAATGCTGGTTTACCCAAGCCAGTACTTGGTACAGCCCGAATGCTGGGTCAGTGATGTCGGCAGGCGCTGGTGCACTGCAAGTAACACTTGGTGGCAATGCTGTGTATCACGGCGCAGCCAAACAACGCCCTACATTAGGGATGAGCACATTAGCCAATCCTCAGCATATTTTAAAAGCGGTTAACCTTGTCAGGCGCTGCATCGTACTCTGGTGTATCGTAATCCTACTGGGGTCAATATTCATCAACTTTACAGGAAGCCATTACCTTGCTTGAACATGGCGGCAACTTAAGCGCTGCGGTAACGCGGTATGGAATACCATTAGAACACTCGCTGGATCTATCGACTGGCATTAATCCCGACCACTATCCAATCGCAGAGATTCCACCCCACCAATGGCATCAACTACCTAATGACGAAGATGGCTTGGTTAACATCGCCGCCAATTATTACGGCTGCCGATCTTTGCAACCCACCAGCGGCTCTCAAGCGGCTTTGCAAGCCCTGCCTAACCTTAGGTCTTTAGGCACGATTGCCATGCTCAAGCCCATGTATCAAGAGCACGCCCATGCATGGCAACGTTGCGGACATCAAGTGCTAAGCTTTAGTGACTTAAACGACGAACAGATTCTAAACAAGGCTGACGTGGTGTTGCTTTGCAATCCAAACAACCCCACTGGCAAACAATTTTCCGCTCAAGCGCTACTTAGCTTACATGCAAAGCTTGCCAACCGTGGCGGATGGCTAGTTGTGGATGAGGCGTTCATGGATGCAACGCCAGAACATAGTATCGCGCAGCACTCGCATTTAGAAGGCTTGTTTGTGTTGCGATCACTTGGCAAGTTTTTTGGGCTAGCTGGCGCGCGCGTTGGGTTTATGCTCGCCGCAGATGAGCAACTAAAAAAATTACAAGAATCACTGGGGCCGTGGACATTAACAGGGCCAAGCAGATTCATTGCTAAGCAAGCATTGCAAGATAAAGCCTGGCAAGAAAACACGCGGAGCACTTTAAAAAGTAGTAGCAAACGCTTAGAAGCACTACTCAGCCAATACGGTTTAACGCCAACTGCGGGTACGGCTTTATTTCAATACGTGATGACAGCGCAAGCCCAAGTTCTACAAGAAAGATTAGCAGCCAAAGGTATTTGGGTCAGATTATTTAAAGAACAGCCCGCGCTCAGGTTTGGCTTACCCCATGACAGCGGCTGGCAGCTATTAGAAGACGCGCTAAAATCACTTTAGTGCCTTACAGATTTTGACGTTGTATATCTATTACGGCTAACACTTATATGACCAACTCTTAGCGGTTAACAAAATGGATTCTAGGGACAGGGTCACTCAAAGTTATTTGTGTAACACTTGCGTGATCAATCACCATCCTAAATAAACCCTTTAACGGCATATTCAGCGCATCCGCCAACATCGCGCGAATCACACCGCCATGCGTGACCACCGCGACATTTTTTCCACGTAAGCGATTACTCACTTCCTCCGTGAACATTTTAGTTCGGTTGTATAACTGGGTAAAGCTTTCACCATTAGGTGGCGACAAGTGTGCATAATCATGCGCCCAAGTATCAAACATCTCACGCGGTATGCTATCCCAAGGCTGCATTTCCCAATCACCAAAATGTAACTCTTTTAGCCGATCGTCAACCTGCATTTCACCTAAATTAAGCGCACGTGCTAACTTAGTACAACGCTGCAATGGGCTTGCATATACCGCATCAAACTGAATACCATCCAACTTTGATAGTAAGACACTACACTCCGCTTCAAAATTGGCAGAAACATCCACATCACTCTGCCCATAGCAAACCCCTGATGGAATATTAAGGGATGTATGCCGAATCAGATGCAGGTTCATATTTGCTGAGCCCAAACGAGCAAGCCCAAATAAAATGCTAGCTCGGTCATTTGTTGCATTGCGCCTAAACAATCACCCGTATAGCCGCCAAGCCAAAGTTTGATTTTATTGCGCCACCAAATCCAAGCAAGTACCACTGGCGTTAAACAACAAGCCGTCAACCACAGCCAGTCACTCACATTCAGCATGACAGGAGAAAAGTTAAAATAAAGTAACGGTATAGGCAGCGTGCCAAATACTATCGCAACGAATAAATCGCTAGCCTGTACTTTAGTAGCAAGCGGCTTAGCTTTGCCATCGTCTTTTACATAGCTTAAATCCACCATCACAAACAGTGCGCACAAACGGCTAAGCGAATGCCCCACCACTAAAATAAATGGTAAAAAGAAGGCAGGTAAGGCATTGAGCACTTGGTACTTTGCAAACATCATAAAAAACAGAGCAATCGCACCGTAAGTACCAAGACGCGAGTCTTGCATAATCGCGACAATTCGCGCTTTATCCCAACCGCCACCTAAACCATCCGCGCTATCTGCCAGCCCATCCTCATGAAACCCACCAGTGATATAAATCGTCATCGCCATGCTAATCAACACCGCAATGCTATGTGGCAAGACTTTGCTGGCTAAGACAAAAGCACCCGCACCAATCATGCCGACAAAAATCCCCACTAACGGAAAATATTTAGCCGACCGATTCAAATCATCAGGATGAAAGTCGCTAAACACAGGCACTGGAATACGCGTAAAAAAGCCAACCGCTAACAACATATAGCGTCGCTCGTTACGCAAAAAATTAAACATGGAGTGTCCTCATCACTGGGCTTCGCTATTCACGGAGTATCTTTAGTCACGGAGTATCTTTAGTGCTCACACCAGCACTTTCAAACGAGGCCATTTCATTGATGAAATTAACCGCAGCCTGCACCAATGGGTAGGCCAAGGCAGCGCCTGTCCCCTCGCCTAGACGCAAACCAATATCCAGCAAAGGGGTTGCCTCAAGATGCGCCAACAAACGACGATGCCCAGCCTCGCCAGAGCAATGGGTAAATACACAATATTGCAAAATATTAGGTTGCAATTGAGAAGCCACTAACAATGCCGATGTTGCAATAAAGCCATCAATCAATAGCACCGAGTGTTGCTCAGCCGCACCTAACATCGCCCCTGCCATCATCGCAATTTCATAACCGCCAAACGTTGCCAGCACGTCCAGTACGCTTTCACCACTGATATCATGAAAATCGATAGCTTGCCTAAGAACAGACAGCTTTTGCGCTAAACCAGCATCGTCCAACCCCGTTCCGCGGCCTACACACTCATCAATGGAGATTCCACACAACACACTCATTAAACAACTAGCAGATGATGTATTACCAATGCCCATCTCGCCAAAGCCGAATACATTGCACCCAGCCAATGCCTCCTGCTTTGCCAAAGCGGCACCTGTCGCAAGCGCTTGCTGACATTGTGCAGCGGTCATGGCGGGAGCCTGCAAGAAATTAGCAGTACCAGCCCCCACTTTTGCGTGAATTAAATCAGTGTTTGCATCAAAATCATAATTAACA
Organism: Methylotenera sp.; assembly: GCA_030682715.1. Classification (GTDB taxonomy): domain Bacteria; phylum Pseudomonadota; class Gammaproteobacteria; order Burkholderiales; family Methylophilaceae; genus Methylotenera. Next base: position 39,461 of record JAUXNQ010000007.1, read on the forward strand.
CCAGCATCAATCACCCGCAACTGCATATTGTTCTGCCGCGCAAACACATTAATCGCGGCACCACCCTGCAAGAAATTGAGCACCATCTGCGCAGTCACGGCTTGCGGATAAGGGCTAACGCCTGCATCCACTACCCCATGATCACCCGCGAACACTAACAAAGTTGGGTTAGATAATTGCGGCGCTAAGGTTTGTTGAATCAAGCCAAGCTGTAAAGTAATCGACTCCAGTTGCCCTAAAGCACCCAATGGTTTTGTCTTATGATTTATTTTATCAACAAGTACAGCCTTCAATGACTGATCTAATGATTGGATATTTGGTAATCCGATATTTGGTAAATTTGTGTTTAAATTCATGGAGAAAGATTTTACATGAGAGCAACCGAGATAACACCACAACTCTATACAAACTTTCAGATTAAAATCAGACAAACTTTCGCATTAAAAATAAATATGCATAAATTGAAAATATTTTTTGTCAGTTCATTATTTAGTTGCTATAATGCGCGGCTTGCAAACATTAAACCGAAGTTTGCAAGTGGCAGTAAGGAAGGCTGGGTAGCTCAGTCGGTAGAGCAGCGGATTGAAAATCCGCGTGTCGCCAGTTCGATTCTGGCCCCGGCCACCAGAATTTAGAAAGCTCACAGTGATGTGGGCTTTTTTATTTTCTAGTCGACCGTAGCCAAATCGTAACCACTAAACACTGCATTAAGTCGTGAAGCTGCATGCTCAAGATTATCTGGTGCAACGTGCGCATATCGCTCTACCATTGAAGCTGTCTTCCAACCACCTAATCTCTGAAGCTCATGTGTTGGGGTTCCAGCTTGCCTTTGCCAAGTTGCCCAAGTATGCCTTAAATCATGCCACCTAAAATCTTCAATTCCAGCACGTTTTAAAGCACTTTTCCAAGCCTTGGTATTCGCAGCTACAAAAGGCCTTCCCAAATAAGTAAAAACCCTTTCAGGATGATTTCCTAATTGCTGCTTCAAGACCTCGATTGCTACATTGTTCAAAGGTATCGCTATTGGTTTGCGATTTTTAGATTCATTACCTTTAACCCAAGCATGCTTTAAATCAAGATTCACTTGCGCCCACTCCAGCTTAACAACGTTACTCAACCTTAAACCTGTTGTTAAAGCGAAAAGCACTGTAGATCGCTGATGCGATGGCAACTCATTTAACAAAACTTTTGCCTGCTCAATGGTCAACGCACGTTCACGAACATTACTTTCTTTAAAGAGTCGAATCTTTGGCGTTCTTTCAATCCACTCCCATTCTTGGCAAGCTCGAATAAGAATAGAGCGAATTAACGCCAAGTAACGATTAACCGTAGCCTTTGAAGCCTCCTTGAGTTTTTCAGATCTAATCTTATCAATACAATCTAAATTAATCTCTTCAAGCATTAAATCACTAAGAAATTTATCAAGCCATTTCAGCTTTGATACATCTTCGTGATGAGTTGCTTTGTCAGATGTCTCATTTAACCAGCGAATAACCGCTTCCTTCCAAGAGTGGCGTGGTTTAAGACCTAACCGCTCTTGCTCCCATAACTGCACTTTTAATTTGTCATGGAACTCTTGGGCTTCGATTCTGCTTGAAGTCCCAGTGCCTCTTTGTACTTTCTGTCTACCGACAGTAATTTTGACCCACCAGAAAGAGGAGTCTTTGCGTTTGTAAAGTGACATAATGTTTCCTTTCGTTCACCTTGCAACGCTCGCGCCTTGTATTGTGAACGAATGTGCTCAACAAGGTCAACCTCTAAAAATACCCAACGTTTACCGATTTTGGCACCTTGAATTTCACCGGTAGCCGCTTTAATTGAAAGAGTTACTGGGTGAATTTTAAGGAAATCCGCTGCTGCCTTTAGATTCAAAGTTTTGACTAGGTTGTTTTTTGTCATAAAAATATTATTAGCTAATTTGCACTTTAAGTTTTTGACTTAATTTTTAAGAACTTTCTGAAAACTTGTTGATTGTATTGATGAAACATATCTCATCAACTGATCCCTGAGCGGTATTAAAATGGCGACAAATTCTTTGGAAAGGACATGCTCAAGCATCAACCTCAACTCTTCATCATTTATTTTTTTTATGAAGAGTTGTATCAAATAGCTCTCTGGATTTAAAGGTGAATACATTTCCAACAGAGCTAAAACTTTTTCATTTTTAGAGAGTAGAAAAATTTTTTTTCTTATCGAGCCTGGGCCATACAAAATAAATTGATCAGGTGATTCAGCTTCCAAAATATCCAACTTATTACTTTTATAAGAAATTGAAAAGTAATGTTCAATATGGTCCATACTTAATTCAAAGTTATACATTTCAAGCTCTAAGTTTAGATAAGAGCGTTTAGCTTGAGCTAAGTTAAATCTCATTTCAGAAGAGGTTTTATAAGGTTCAATCAAAAATTCAAAAGATATATTTTTAGGCATAATGCCCCCTTTTTCTATTAAATACTTTTTAAATCTAAATTTAGATTCGTTTGAATTTAATTACATTTCCATACACAAAGTAAGTGTTTAATAGGTTCAAAATAGAGGCTTTTCTTCCTTGACAAAACTTAAATTTCAACAATCCTTTACCTTGAAAATTATTTAATATCCGGATGGCTCAAATATAGTGAATCGAATTGCCCCGTCACTATATGTAGTGACGGGGCAATTTATTTGCAGCCGTAGCGCTTTCGAGGCCTCGATGGCCGAGAAAGCGCAATCGCGATTTACTTTTTCAAAAATATATGGAGTGACAGATCGGAGTGACGAGGTAATCAATGCCTTGACAAAGATTATTTAAAGTAGGACGATTGGAATGTGTGAGCTTCTGTACACCTAAAAAGTTAAGCATATAAATCTGTAGTTAAGTAGCAGTTTAAACATTCATGTTCTGAGTGCGTATTACGGCTATCGTGACCGCCCAAAACGGTCTATCGTGACCAGTTGCGCATGAAATAATATTACGCGTTTAAATTGTATAGGTGCGGTCACGATAGGTCGATGTTTTTCTCCTTTATTTGATTTTTAGTGGTGG
>JAUXNQ010000021.1 GCA_030682715.1 Methylotenera sp.
ATGGCAAGGCATGCCCAATTAACAGAAAACACTGGCGTTAAAGTATACTTTGCAGATCCACATAGTCCATGGCAACGCGGTATAAACGAAAACACGAATGGATTACTGCGTCAGTACTTGCCAAAAGGTGAAGACTTGAGTGTCTTCAGCCAAGAGGATTTGGATGCAATTGCGTGGCGCCTTAATACGAGACCACGCAAATCGTTAGGGTTCAAATGCCCTGCTGAGTTGTTCACACCAGACGCATTTGATTTTAGGCAGCATCATGCTGCTCTTTTTGCACTTCAACCTTGAAACCGCCATATTATTCATAGATTGTAGCTTTAAAAAATAGGGTTTTTACTTTGTGAAGTATTTGATTTGCTTATTCTTAGCTTGCTGTTGCTTTAGCATAAACACCGTTATGGCGAAAGAAAAGGTGACGCTGCAGCTGAAGTGGCACCACCAGTTTCAATTTGCTGGCTATTACGCAGCTAAGGAGCTGGGATACTATTCAGAGCTTGGGCTTGATGTTGAATTGCTACCAGTTTCAAATGGTCAAAATCCTGTTGAGAACGTACTCAAAGGTGGTGCTGAATATGGTGTAGGCACCAGCGATCTTGTTTTATTGAGAGCGCATGGCAACCCTGTGGTGGCACTCGGTACAATATTTCAGCATTCACCTTACATACTTCTAGCTCTCCAAAAAGATGGCATACAAAGTATTGCCGACTTAAAAGGGCGCAGGGTGATGATTGACCCTTATGCCGCTGAAATAGTAGCTTACCTCAAATACCTTGGGCTTTATCCTAACAAGATTAAGTCGCTATCAAGCAACGATTATTATCCATCTGATTTAGTCGATGGAAAAGTCGATGCATATGCAGGCTACATCACAAACGATCCATATTACCTAGAGCAGCGTCATATTCCCTATCTTGCCTTCACACCCCAATCTGAAGGCATAGATTTTTATGGGGACACGCTATTTACCTTGCAAAAAGAAATTGATGAACATCCAGAGCGTGCCAGTGCTTTTCTCAAGGCTAGTCTAAAAGGGTGGACTTATGCGATTGATCATCCTGAGGCAACTGTTGATTTAATGATTGATCGAGGTTACGTTCAAGCTTCTGAAAGAATGAAGCTATTATTTGAAGCAAAAAGAACACAAAAACTAGTTGCTTCTAATCTGGTTAGTATTGGTTATATGAATCCGGCACGTTGGCAATACATTGCTGATATCTATGCGGATCTTGGGATGGTTCCGAAAAAGATATCCTTAGAAGGTTTTCTTTACTCCGATGAAAAGTCGAAGGATTCCCGATGGCTTTGGATTCTTGGCAGCTTGGCTTTTTTAGGTGTCATTGCTGCACTCTTTTTAACACATTTGTTTTTTGGTGCGGTACGTGATATCGCTGAAAGAAAATTAATGGAAGAAGAGTTGCGAAAGAGTAAAGCAAAATTACAGTCGCTATTGAAGAACTTACCTGATCTAGTTTGGATGAAAAATACAGAGGGCCTCTTTCAAGCCTGCAATACTCGTGTTGAAGAGTTTTTCGGTCATTCAGAAAGCTGTATTATTGGAAAATCAGATTACGATTTTGTTGCTAAAGATATTGCAGAGAGCTTCCGTAAAAATGACCAACTGGCATTGTCTAGGGATGGTGTAATCGTCAATGAAGAATGGGTGACGTTTGTTTCTGACGGTCATCAAGAATTACTAGAAACGACAAAAGTGCGGATGCTTGATGATAACGGCAAGACTATCGGTGTTTTGGGTATTGGTCATGATATTACCAATAGAAAACAGATGGAACAAGATTTAAAAGAGAGTGAGTTTCGTTGGAAATTTGCCATTGAAGGCGCTGGAGATGGTGTTTGGGATTGGGACATTCAAAACGATGTGACGACATATTCAAAGCGCTGGAAAGAAATGTTTGGTTATTTCGAGGGTGATCTTATACCCACCAATGAAGAGTTGGTGAACCTCATTCATCCTGAAGATCGAGCTTATGTGGCCGAAGCTATGCAAACCTATTTGTCAGGCCATACACAAAACTATGTCGTTAGATTTCGCCTGAAATGTACAGTCGATAACTATAAATGGATTTTGGGGCGTGGCATGGTTGTGAGTCGCAACGAAGATGGCATGCCATTACGTATGATAGGTACACACACGGATATTACTGAGCACAAGCAGGTAGAAGGTGAACTTCGTATCGCTGCCATTGCGTTTGAGTCCCAAGAGGGTCTTTTTGTAACCGACGCAAATAGTATTATCATCCGAACGAACCAGACATTCACAGCCATTACGGGTTATCAAGCAGAAGAAGCCATAGGTCAAACGCCACGACTTCTCGCATCAGGTCATCAGGATTCAATTTTTTATGCAGACATGTGGCAAGCCATTCATAGCAATGGCTACTGGGCTGGCGAAATTTGGAATCGTCGAAAAAATGGTGAAATTTGCCCCGAATACCTCACCATCACTGCTGTGAAAGATACGAATGGTGTTGTTAGCAATTACGTTGCAGCATTTATTGATATATCAGAATCTAAGCAAAGAGAACAACAACGTCTTGCTGATGAAGTGGCACTGCATAAAACATTAGTACGTGAAGTACATCATCGAATCAAAAATAATTTGCAGGGTGTAACCAGCCTGCTAAACCACTTTTCAAATAAGGTGCCTGAGTTAGCCACCCCCATTAATGAAGCAATTAGTCAAATGCAGAGTATTGCTGTTATTCATGGTTTACAAGGGATATCCACACTGATGTCTGTGAGATTATGTGAACTTGTTAGGAATGTGGCGGCTAATAGTCAATCTTTATGGAAAACCTCCATTATTGTAGACAGCATATTGCCCATAGAATCATGCACAGTAGAAGAGCAAGAGGCTGTTAATATTGCACTGGTTTTAAATGAATTGATATCCAACGCAATTAAACATGGTGACGCAACAAAGGGTGTTAATATTACATTCGAATATAGCCTTTATCCTCTTCAAGTAGAGGTGCTTATTGCCAATACCGGTTATTTGTCAAACGATGATGCTCTCAAGAAATCACCTTCCTTGCATACTTTATCAGGAACTGGTTTGGAATTAGTATCATCACTTCTTGGTGCAAGTGGAAGTACGGTAAGTTGGGAGCAATGTGGCGATATCGTAATTACAAAACTTGAACTCCATCCACCAGTCATTACTTTAAACAATGAGCAATCATCATGAGTAGCCATAACATGCCTCTTTCTAACAATGCGATATCAATTCTTTTGGTTGATGATGAGCGTTTAATTCTCACAGCTATGTCGAGAGAGTTAAGACAAGCTGGCTACAATATAAACACCGTAGAGTCTGTGCATGACGCAGAAATCTGGCTCCATAAAAATAATCGCCCTGATTTGGTTGTGCTTGATATGCGGATGCCTGGCGGTTGTGGCCTTGAACTGGTGCCAAAACTGGAAGCGTTGAACCATATTCCATTTATTTTGCAAACGGCTTACAGTGAACGTGACATCATTGAAAAAGCCAATGCTTCAGGTGCGATGAGTTATTTAGTTAAACCAGTGATGATTGCACAGTTAATTACAGCGATTGAGACAGCACTTTCTCGTGCTAACGCATTTGCAGATATGAGGAAAAAAGAACAAGAGCTCCAAGGTGCGTTGAATATTGATCGTACGGTGAGCGTTGCTATTGGTATTGTCATGGATCATTACCGTGTAAATTATGATCAAGCCAAAGAATTACTACGTAAAACTGCTCGAAGTAAAAGCATCAAAATGTTTGATTTAGCTTCAAGTATTATTGGCTCGCGTGAGAATTTAAACCTGGGTGTTGGTGATAACGTGCTGCTTAAATAGACGCTACACCAAATTGATGATGGTGCCCTGATTTTTTCAACAATGTTGTCAAAAACTACATTTAATGTCAGTAGTGTCCGGAGATTTAATTGAATAAATTCAATTGGTTATCATTTTCAGTCGAATCCATTTGTAACTCCATGTTTTTAAGTAATTGATCTAGCGGTGTTTTTTCAAAAAGAGTTAAGCTCAGAATCTGTAATATTGTGTAGAGCGAAGCCTCTATTTTGAGTCTTTTCTTTACGATGGCTACCAAGACGTAAACCGAGATGGCGATCCATATTTGCGTTTTCACCGCATTTTCGGAAGTGCCATAAAAGCGTTTGATACGAAGATGCTTTTGATCCACTTGAAGAATAGCTCTACCTGCCAGCGGCAACGGTAAAGCTCTGCGATGGTCAGCGCAGGTAAATCGAAGTTGTTGGTAATAAAGATCAGATCTTTGTTGTGTACGGCATCGTGAAACTTGATGCGCCGCAGATGTTGCGGATAGTCCTTCTTGGCTTTTGATGCGACAAGTGTCACGGTCTGGTCGCAACGTAACCCCGTTGCTTTGTCCACGGGACGTGAGTAAATAGTCGACCCTTAAAAACTTTCAACCAATTGATTTTATTAAATAATAATCTATTTTTTATGGTTTAAATTTGCCAGAAATGCGATAATAACGCTTTGATTTCTTGCAAATTTCAGAGTGTTTTTATGGGTCCTAAACGTCAGTCTCCTGCCTC
>JAUXNQ010000033.1 GCA_030682715.1 Methylotenera sp.
GATAGTCAGGGCGGAGCCGAAAGATTCACCGTCTGACATCATGCAAAAAATCAAGAGTCTGTCAGCGAGAGAGTTTTTTAGAATTCACCCTGAAGTAAAGCGCAAATATTTCTGGGGAGGCAAATTGTGGACACAAAGCTAATTTGTGGAAAAGATAGGCAACGCCAACGAAGAAGTAATCAGAGAATATTTTCAAAACCAGCTTGCAGAAATGAGCAAAGGTGAAGAAAGTAGCCTACAGTCGGGTTTGTTCTAAAACTCGGTCTCTTGCGGCCGAGTAGTTTATAACTTGCAGATATTCGCAAATCTCATTAAGTGGTGGCATGCTTTCTGGTTTGGCGATGTAGCTTATTTTAAATTCACGTTGATTTTCAGGCGCTTGCAGGGTTAAGCCAGGTAATTTTGCCAAGGCCTCGGCCAGTGAATCTTTTCGCCACAGATAGCGGATATGGGCAGCCCAGCCTAAATCAGGCACGAGTTTTTTCCCATAATGAATTTCCGAGCCGACCGACGTAATGAGAACATCGGGAATTTTGACTTTATTTTTCTTCAGGATAGCAACAGCGCTTTCAATGCTACGTCCTGTAGCAATACCAAATGCTAGTTTAGTGCGATGCGATTGCAGCCAGCCAGTAAGCAACTTCAGCGCCCGTTTGTCTCCAAGCAAGGTATTGTCAATATCGCTAATCAGTGCCTCTTTAACCAAGGGCATGTATGATTTTTCAGCATTAAGAATAATGGCATGCTGACGACGTAGGCGCTTTTGATCTCGGCGTAGCAGTCTGTGCACTTCTTTCATGTATTTTTCTACATGAGCCGCCCAGCTATAGTGCCGCCAAACACCAGCGATACCGTTTTTGGCAAATTGGCGCCAGCGTTTTCTGTCTGCCAGCACATATAGCAGAGCATTGCCAATCTCTTGACTTTCCAGCGTATTGACGACTAATCCGTTTTGGCAATTACTCACAATATCACGAGGCCCACCATCGTCTGGCGCAACGAAAGGTAGGCCACTAGCTGCCGCTTCTATGAGTGTTAAGCCAAATGGTTCTGTAAATGCAGGATTAACAAACACGCCACGGCGTCTTGCTGCCAGTCGATAAAACTCTGGTACTTGATCTTGAGTCACAAATTTTGGAATAGCCACTTTACCCCATAGGTCGTAGCGATCAATATCAAACAGCAAATCAGCCATTACTTTTTGCTCAGACTCATCCAACTGTCGAATATCCTCACGCGCCCCTGCAACAATGAGTAGATTCGCTGCTTTCTGCAATTCAGGGCTTTTGCCATAGGCTTCAATCAGGCCTTTGATATTTTTACGCGCATCAGGGCGGCTGATTGAAAAAATAAGAGGCTTTTCTGGTTTCACCAGATATTTATCGACTAGTTGTTTTGTATCTGGATCAATCGCTTTGCGCATCAGCGGAGAAAATCTGGAAGTGTTGGTCCCTGGTGGTATTACACGGAAGCGCGCGTGATTAAAGTTATTGTAAAGACCATATTGTTGATCAATTTCCTGCTGAGTGCTCGTAATAATCAGCGATGCATTTTGAATAATCTCTTCTTCAGCGCCGATGCGACGCCCGAAATTAAATTGTTTTTCCAGTGTATGTGGCTTGCGCCCACTTGCTAACATACGATCTAGTTTTGGGCGGCCTAGCGAATGCCCCGTATGTACTTGCGGGATTCCCAGTAACAATGAAAGTTGCTGACCGACATAACCTGCATCTGCATAATGCGTATGAATAAGATTTGGTAGCCGACCTTGTTGGCGCAGAAAGTGCAGACATTTATCAACGACCTGATTCAAATGTGGCCACAACAGCTCTTTACGTAAGTAGCGTTTAGGGCCAAATGGCAGGCGGATGATGTGCGCGCCATCGCCTAGATCTTCATTTTGTTGAGCATAGTCATCACTCACACTCGTGTCGTCAATGAGGCGTGTCAGTAAATCAACCTTGTCTACTTCTTGATGCAGTGCCAATGCGCGCGCAAGCTCAACCACGTAAGTTGTTTGACCGCCAGTGTCAGCATCGCGACCAAGCTCCATATCATCACCACGAATCAAGCCATGCAGACTAATCATCAAAATATAGATTGGATTTTCTGATTTGTTTATTGGATTATTAACCAGTGGGGTATTCATAGATTCCATGCCTGCTTAAACGGAGTATAAAAATCCAGATGCTGAGGCGCACCTCCTCTTATGCCACAAATGGCAGCAGCAAATTGATTTGCTCGTTGCATCAACACAGGCAATTCCCAGCCAGACAGTAAGCCAATCATGAATGTTGCGGCAAAAGCATCACCAGCGCCGACAGTGTCGATGACGCTTGGAGTTGGAGCGACAGGACCAATATTGTATGACTCCTGCTGCTGGTTGATTAACCAAGCACCATTAGCACCACAAGTGACCAGAATAGTGTTTAACTCGAATTGATCTTGCAGGGCCTGGGCTTTTAATAGTGCGGTTGGTGCTTTTATTTTGAAATAATTGGCAACAATATCTAACTCATCTTCATTCATCTTTACGATATCTGAACGCATTAAAGATCGCCGAACGGTGTTTTTGTTATACCAAGGGGTGCGCAGATTTATATCAAAGAAATGTGGACATTTGCTGTCACTCAGAAATTTATCGAGCGCCAAACGCGATGGCATACTTCTTTGCGCTAGCGTTCCAAAGTAAACCATTTCTGGTTTTATTGAAATGGCCATCATATGGGTGATGCCCGCGTGAATATGGTCGTATGCTTGATTTGGTAAAATTTTAAAGGTGTGGCTGCCATTTTCCATTTGCACCTCCACTTGCCCTGTGGGGTGGGTTTGGTCACATTGGATACCAATCGTGTCCATACCAAGACGATTCATCTCATTTAATAACTCGTCTCGCAACAAGTCATTTCCAGTTCGACTGATCATGACAGGATGTAAGTCAAACGCCTGCAAATGTCGTGCAACATTGAATGGTGCACCACCAAGTACACTTTGATCTGGGAAAATATCGGCAAGCACTTCACCGAATAAGACCACGATTTTTTTTGATATCTGCTTAGGCTCGATGTTATAGAGTGACAATGCTTCTCCTTAATCTGTCGCTATACATCTTGGGTGATAAGCATCAGCGCATGATGTATATTTGATTGAGTTTAGGTCGGGTGTTAAACGATATTCGACCAATTTAAAGTTGAGTCTGGATATTAAGATTAACCAGACGTTGCTGAATCAATTGAAGTTATTACGCGTATAAGTATCATGCCACTAAAAATACATTTGTACAAATGTAATAAAAATATTAGATTTTTTAAACTAATTTAGTCATTCGTTCGTAGGTTAGATTTCAAAGGTTAGATTAAGTGGCGTTTTGATAGTTCAGACTGATTTTTTTCAATATTTTTAGTATCAATCAGTCTTTTTAGAATTCATCAATAAAGTGCGTTTATAATACTTACTTAGCTCAACTTACTCATTAATATAGCCATCATCACACATGAACAATCCACTATTAGAAACCAGCATTAAAAGTCTAAAACGTATTCACCAAGGTAAAGTACGTGATATTTATGACATCGATGCAAACACCATGCTGTTAGTGAGTACCGATAGGCTCTCTGCATTTGATGTAATTCTGCCTACAGGGATTGCAAACAAAGGGGCAATGCTCACGCAGATGGCAAATTTCTGGTTTGATAAGTTGCAAAATGTGGTGCCTAACCATTTGACTGGGATAGCGCCTGCTAGTGTCGTGAGTGATCCTGCAGAAAAAGCACAATTAGCTAATCGCTCAGTGGTGGTTAAAAAGCTAAAAGCATTGCCGATAGAGGCGATTGTGCGCGGCTATTTGGTAGGAAGTGGCTGGAAAGAATATAAAGTTAAAGGCACGGTGTGTGATATTCCACTGCCAGCTGGTTTGCAAGAAGCATCAAAGCTGCCTGCGCCATTATTTACCCCATCTAGCAAGGCAGCAGTGGGTGAGCATGATGAAAATATCAGTTTGGCGCAATGTGCTGAGTTAATTGGTGCTGATATGGCTGAGCAAGTGGCAAAGGCTGCGATAGCGCTTTACACGCAAGCGGCTGAATATGCACTCACACGCGGTATTATTATTGCTGATACTAAGTTTGAATTTGGTTTGGATGAAAACGGCGTGTTACATGTGATGGATGAAGTGCTAACACCAGACTCATCACGTTTTTGGCCTGCGGAGAGCTACGTTCTGGGTAAAAACCCACCAAGCTACGACAAACAGTATGTGCGTGATTGGTTGGAAGCCAGTGGTTGGAATAAAACACCGCCAGCACCAGCCTTGCCAGCAGATGTTGCCAGCAAAACAAGCGAAAAATACATGGAGGCCTTTGAACGATTAACAGGCCAGCCATTAACACTTGAGTAAGTCATTAAGCATTAAACGGTTGTGCTTAATAAACTGAAATCACTGGCTAAGCAACTTAAAAAAGAGCTAGCTGTTTATCGATTAGTTTTAAAACACCCACAAACACCTTGGCTGGCTAAATGCTTGTTATGGCTGGCTGTGGGTTATTTATTACTGCCGTTTGATCTTATCCCAGACTTTATACCCATATTAGGTCAGCTTGATGAAGTCATTATTATTCTAACGTTGCTTTACTTTGCGCTGTTGTTAATCCCTAAAGCACTCATTCAAGAATGCCGCGAACAAGTGCAACAAGCTGATGTTTCAGCGCCGATTTAGACATCCTACACTTTGTTACGACTTTTTTCTGTGCGTTTTTTGTGGGCTTGCTATAATTGCGCCTCAAAATTCATTAGTAGTATTTATATTTAGGAATAGACCATGTCATTAAACCAAGTGCCAACCGGTAAAGATGTCCCTAACGATTTCAATGTAATTATTGAAATTCCAATGCAGGGTGACCCAGTAAAATATGAAGTAGATAAAGAAAGCGGCGCAATTTTTGTTGATCGCTTCATGGGTACAGCAATGCAATACCCAACTAACTATGGCTATGTGCCACATACGCTTTCTGATGATGGCGACCCTGTTGATGTGTTGGTGATGACACCAGTACCGTTGATTCCTGGTGTGGTTGTGCGTTGCCGTCCTTTAGGCGTGTTGCTGATGGAGGATGAAGCTGGCCTAGATGCAAAAGTATTAGCGGTGCCTGTTGATAAAGTGTGTGGTTTATATGGTCACTTAAAAGCACATACTGATGTATCAGAATGGCGTTTGAATATGATTGCTCACTTCTTTGAACACTACAAAGACTTGGACAAAGGTAAATGGGTGAAAATCAATGGCTGGGGCGATATCGAAGCAGCTAAAAAAGAAATCTTACAAAGTGTAGAGAATTACAATAACGCACAAGTTAAACCAGCGTTCTAAGTAATATATCACTGGCTAATATAGTACTAGTTCGGCCAAATAAAAAGGCAGCTTAGGCTGCCTTTTTTACGTCTAAAAGAGATTAAGCGGTGACAACACCAAATAACTTACCAACGCCAGCAGTCGCAGCCATGGCGATTACGCCCCAAAATGCTACACGCGCAATGCCAACCGTTATATTTGCTCCGCCAGCTTTTGCCGCAAGCCCACCAAGTGCGGCTAAAAAGACGAGGGATGTGGCGCTCACATAAGTAGCCGTATTAGAGGCTGGTGCAAAGTATGTGACTAATAGCGGCAATGCAGCACCGACCGCAAAGGTGGCGGCAGAGGCAACCGCAGCCTGCATTGGTTTGGCATTCATGGTGTCTGTAATGCCAAGTTCATCTCTGGCATGGGCACCAAGTGCGTCATGCGCTGTGAGCTGAACGGCAACTTCGTGCGCTAGCTCAGCCGTTAAGCCGCGATTAACATAAATGCCCGTTAACTCTTTCAGTTCGCTTTCGTGGTCATTTGCTAGCTCTAAGCGTTCGCGAGCAAGGTCTGCAGCTTCGGTGTCTGATTGAGAGCTGACAGAAACATATTCACCAGCAGCCATCGACATTGAGCCTGAGACTAAACAAGCAACCCCCGTGATAAGTACGCTCTCGTTAGATGCGCCAGCAGCGGCAACGCCTATGATCAGGCTGGCTGTCGAGATAACGCCGTCATTGGCACCAAGCACTGCTGCACGTAACCAGCCAATACGGTGAGAGCGGTGAAATTCAGAATGTCTCATAATTGGAGCCTTGGGTTGTGTGGAGTTGGATAAAAACCGTTAATGATGAATCAGTTTGTTATTTTAGCGGAGCAGTTTGATTTTGGTGATTAAAAATTGGTATTTATTGTCAGAGAGCCAATTTAGAGCATATGACCGCTAAATCCCCTAAGCCGCCTGTCAGCAACAAAGGCTCACCGACAACTCTCGACCCTAAGCGGTCACAGGTTTTGGCGATATAACGCATTTGTATGGCAGTGTGCTAGAAAAGACCAGAAAAATACATTCGTGCAAAGGTCTCATTTATGATATTTCCACTTTTTATTGTTTTAGCCCTGCATTGCACCAAACACTATGCCCGGCACTTTTGCCCAGCTTGCGTTTTCTTCCATTGCCACTAATTTTTGCGTGACTATTTTTGCCTTTTTATGGCTGGCCAACCAAGCGGGTTTGGGGAATGTCGTGAGTGGTGCTCGCAACACAGCTTTCTCTATACCTTCCAGCATAGCAATGTTATGCACAAAGCCGTTACCACTTTGAATATCCCTAGAAGTTGAACCAGGATAAGCGCCCCAAGGAGCGCCTGTGCAAAACAAAAGACCAATAAACGTATTCACAGTAATCGTGCCATATTTAAGCTGGCAAATGGTTTGTTCAAACGCAGTATTGGTACTGGCATTTTTTAAGGATTTTGGATGTACAATCAGCGTGGCGTTGAGCGTGCCCCATAGGCGGTCATTCACGAACTTGGTAGCTTCATGCAAAAACTCGATAGGGTCTGCGCTCCCCACTTGCACGCTTGCGATGACTGAACAAAATGGCTCGTCCTTAAACAACACTTCATTGGTATTATCAGGGTTTAAATCTACAATAAACGTCCAAGGTAGTTGATTGGCTTTTGGTTTGCCTATATTAGTGACATTGCTGCGGTTTTTTGTAATGGCTTGCCAACGATCATCTGCACCTGGGTAGTAAGCGCTTCTTGTTGGGATTTCCGCACACACTTCTTGTAAAGCTTTCATAAAACGTGCTGTGCAATCCCAATTTTTAGGCATCACTAATACCTTAGCTGAGCAGCACATAAATGATGCGTTCATGGTAAAGGCAGTAGCAATTTGTTCGGCTTGAAAACGAATTTCTTTATCAGTATATAGCCCAGGAACCACAATAATTGGTGACACATTACCTAATTCTGCGGTAATAGGTTTACGTAATAAAGGTTGATTTTGCGCACGGCGTTCATCAGCCTCAACGCCATCATTTCCCCACACAATTTGATCATAAGTTTTGTCCGATCCGGTTAAATGTACCTCATCAATTTTTGGGTGATATACCAAATGCCGACCGACTTCTGCGCCGCCATACACCACGGCTAAAAAGTTTTGGTCAATTGCCACTTTGAAGGCTTCTTCAATATACTGGCCAAGGTAAGCGTTTACAGGGTTCATTTTCAGCAAACATACTTTACCTTCGTTAAACATTTTGGTAAGCACATCCATAATGCCGATGCTAGCAATATTACCCGCGCCGAGTACTAGTGCTACTTTTCCTTGGTGTGGCTTTTTGTAAAAATTAGCGCGGTCGGCTTCTAGACTTTGTTCTGTGACATCAGATTGCATATACACATCCACTGTAATATCTTTAAACAATATGCCATCAATGGCGTTGTTCGGGTAAACCCGCACGGCTAGATTGCCTGCCTGTGTGCGTTTTACTTTGCCTATCCGCGTATTGCCAGTTTCAGCGATAGACTGCAAACTTTCACGCACTAAGCGCAGGTGACGCACTATGCCCCAGGCACCACTTGCCCATTCTTCAGCCGCTAAGTTTGAATCTGGCGCTATACCTTTGGCATTGCAGCCTGCTTGCACCATGGCCTCTGCCACCTTTACATAGCCTTGCTGCATGGTGGTGACGAGTGCAATGCGTTTTTCTATCGGTAGTGTGGCAAATTTCCATGCTGCCTCACGTAAATGCGCAATTGTTTCATCTAACTTAGCTTGGCTGGAGGCTGGCGGAGTTTCTGTTTTGACTTGTGCTGGATAACTGGAGAATTCGCGAAATTGATCCATTGCTTGAATGTGTTTTGTGCTCATGATAACTCCTTACTTTTGTATTCAATACAATCATTTATCATAAAATCAAACTACGCTGTCCTATTATATACAGCATGGTTTGAAATAAAAGTTACACTTTGTGCTTTAGTCTTTTTTGCCTTTCCAGTCCACGGTATATTCTGTGGCAGAGGTAAAGTAACTGTTAAATTCACCTTTGCCTTTAATATCTTTATATTTACCGGTGCCGCCTACATATTCCCATTGGCCTTTGGAACTGGTCATTGGGTTACCATCTTTCATGACAGTAGTCACCTTTCCGCTCCATTTTGCAATTGTAGAGTCGGTACCATTGGTAATGGTGTAGTAACCTGAATTGTCACCATTGCCTTGATGCAAGTTGGCAATTTCTGGGTTTGATACCGCTGCACCTTCAATAAAACCACCACTAGAAGTACATGTGGTTTCACTCAACATCACTGCATAGCCATCTGTGTTGGCAACGTTGGCGGCGATTGGTTTGAAGGTACATTTACCTTGCCCGGCTACGGATTCTGCATTGGCGTTGATAGCCGCTAAAGAAAATATTGTAAAAACAGCAGTTGCGATAACGCGTTGATTGATAGTAAGCATTTTTAATCTCCTCTGAATAAATCTAGTTAAAAAGTAGCACCTAAAGCATCTCGCTAATGTTTGCTACGGTGTGTCAGTAATGTAGTTTTTTGATATGATGGTAGCCAGTTAGATACAGTTAGTAACATCACTGTAAACTTGTTAAATAATAAGAAAGCGATGTATGGAAGCTGTTGTACAACAATGGACTGAGTCGGAAAAAGATCAAATACGTGCCAGCGTAGACGTTATGCTGTCTAGCCATTTGTTTTCAGGCTCGCCGCGTCAACAGCGCTTTCTGGAATACCTCGTTACCAATACGCTTGCTGGCGATGCAGATCGCCTAAAAGGTTACACTATTGCGGTGGAAGTGTTTGACCGAAAAAGTGATTTTGACCCGAGCCTGGATGCTATTGTGCGGGTGGAAGCCACACGACTGCGCAATAAATTGCGTGAGTATTACGATACCGTAGGGAAGCTTGATAATGTCCGTATTGACTTCCCTAAAGGCGGCTACGTGCTGGAGATTGCTTTGCAAGGCAGTTTTGCTGCCAAACCTGCTGTAGCCCTCACAAATGTGCCACGCCTGATAGAAGACAAACCTTCGCTCGCAGTATTACCGTTTGCGAATATTGGCTCAGATAATTCGCGAGAATATTTTGCTGATGGTGTCGTGGACAGCCTGATTTCCATGTTTTCAAGGTTGTCAGGCTTGTTTGTTATCTCCAGGCAATCTTCGTTTTCATATAAAAACACTACAAAAACATCCGAAGAAATTGCAACTGAACTAGGTGTACGTTATCTATTGGAAGGCAGCGTGCAACACGCGGGCAATCAAGTCCGCATCACCGCACAATTGGTGGATGCGAAAAATGGCGGTCAAGTGTGGTCTGACCGTTTTGACCGCGAGCTCAAAGATGTGTTTGCCTTACAAGATGAGCTGACCCAAAGCATTGTCAGTGTGTTGCAAATTAAGCTAGATGGGGAAGAGGCCGCACTTTTTGGTGTCCAAGCCACCAATAGTATAGAAGCACACGATACTTTACTGCGAGGTATTGCGACACACAGAAAGTATACGGAAAAAACCACAAATGAAGCTATAGCCTTGTATAGGAAATCATTAACACTAGATCCTGACTATGCGGCAGCACATGCCTGGCTAGCAAGGTCGCTGGCTTTAACTTGGTCACAAAAATGGAATTCTGACCCCGCTGTTTTGGCGCTTTCACTCTCACATGCCCAGCGTGCCGCGGAGCTGGATCCACAATCTTCCTACGCAATTTCAATGTTGGGTTGGGTACAGCTTTGGCATCGAAATCGCGATGAGTCGATTGCGGAATGTCGTCGCGCAGTTGTCTTGGACCCAAATAATGCAGAAGCACATTTATTCCTCTCGCTTGCATTATCTGCTGCTGGTTTGGGTGAAGAAGCTTTGTATTATGTAGAAAAGGCTAAGCGATTTAGTCCGATAGCAGATGCTTTTTATATGTTTGCACATGGACAAAGTTATCTGGCACAAAAAAACTATCACAAAGCCATAAACATATTTAAGCAAGGCTGTATTATCAATGAGAATTTCAAGCCTAATCATTTTTTTCTAATGATCGCTTATGACATCTTGGGTATGCATGAGGAAGTAAAAAAGGAATTTGAAATTCTAAGCACAATGACAGGAAGCAGAAAAGAAATGCCTGTTATGGTGATTTGGACAGATAAAACACTAGCTGATTTACTAATTAATCATTGGAAACAGATCATTTCACGTTATTCTTAAGCTCTTTAGAATACTTGTGCTCAGAACATAGCAACAATAAGACTTAAGCTCTAACACTGAAAGTCTCCTAAGTGCTGTAAGTACGCATTGACGTTGTAAAACTGTGCGGCTGGTTTGTCCCACCTTGAGGTCATTCAGAGATACAAAAAAGGCGACCTAAGCCGCCTGATATGGGTGGGTGCTTATAGTAATGGCACTATCAGTAAAGCAACGATATTGATAATCTTAATTAATGGATTAACCGCTGGCCCAGCTGTATCTTTGTATGGGTCGCCAACTGTATCGCCAGTTACTGCGGCTTTGTGAGCATCAGAGCCCTTGCCACCGTGGTTACCATCTTCAATATACTTTTTGGCATTGTCCCAAGCGCCGCCGCCAGTACACATGGAGATTGCAACAAATAACCCTGTGACAATCGTCCCCATCAGCAAGCCACCAAGTGCCACAGGGCCTAGTAGTAAGCCAACGGCAACAGGTGCTGCTACAGGTAAGAGAGATGGAATCATCATTTCTTTAATCGCAGCAGTAGTGAGCATATCAACCGCTTTGCCGTACTCTGGTTTTGCTGTGCCCTCCATAATGCCTTTGATATCGCGGAATTGACGGCGTACTTCTTCAACTACTGCACCTGCTGCACGACCAACTGCTTCCATCGCCATGGCGGCGAATAGAAATGGAATTAAGCCGCCAATAAATAAACCAATAATCACCATTGGGTCACTTAAATCGAACTTAACATCAATACCAGCGCCTTCAAGTTTGTGCGTGTAGTCTGCAAATAACACTAAAGCGGCTAAGCCAGCAGAGCCAATCGCATATCCTTTGGTGACTGCTTTGGTGGTGTTGCCAACAGCATCTAATGGGTCGGTGACTTCTCGCACACTGCTTGGTAACTCTGCCATTTCAGCAATGCCACCTGCGTTGTCAGTAATCGGGCCGTATGCATCTAACGCTACGACGATACCTGCCATACTTAACATTGATGTTGCCGCAATGGCAATGCCGTATAAGCCCCCCAAATGATAAGCTGTCCAAATCGCCAAGCAGACTGATAATACAGGCCAAGCCGTAGATTTCATTGAAATGCCGATACCCGCAATGATGTTGGTCGCGTGTCCAGTGGTTGAAGCCTGTGCTACGTGCCTTACGGGCGCGTAATCTGTGCCTGTATAGTATTCTGTAATCCAAACCAATGCGGCAGTTAACACTAAACCTACTGCGCATGCGCCAAATAGCTGGTTGGCAGAAATAACCAAGTCACCAGCAGTCAACCCGTTAGGGAACATTGTGGTGGTGACAAAGTAAAATGCGCCTAAAGATAACAAACCTGCAACCGCTAACCCTTTGTATAAGGCTGGCATTACGTTTTTCATCCCTGGGGAAGCTTTCACAAAGAAGCAGCCAATGATAGAAGCAACAATAGAAACCGCGCCTAGCATGAGTGGGTAAAGCACACCGTTTGCACCATCGGTTGTAATCAATAAGCTACCTAATACCATCGTCGCAATAATCGTCACTGCGTAGGTTTCAAATAAGTCTGCTGCCATGCCAGCACAGTCACCTACGTTATCGCCTACATTGTCTGCAATCACGGCGGGGTTGCGTGGGTCATCTTCTGGGATGCCAGCCTCAACTTTACCTACTAGGTCCGCGCCTACATCGGCACCCTTGGTAAAAATACCGCCACCTAAACGCGCAAATATAGAAATAAGAGATGAGCCAAATGCGAAGCCAATTAAAGGATCTAGGTCTGTTGCGGCTTCACCACCCAAATAGACATAAAATCCTGTTACACCTAACAGGCCTAAGCCTACTACTAGCATGCCTGTAATCGCACCACCTTTAAATGCCACATCAAGTGCGGGTGCAATGCCTTTGGTTGCGGCCTGGGCAGTGCGCACGTTTGCCTTCACAGATACGTTCATGCCAATAAAACCGCATGCACCAGATAGCACGGCTCCTAAAACAAAGCCAATGGCCGTAGGAATGTTTAGGAAAATGCCGATTAAAATGGCTAGGATAACGCCAACGATAGTGATGGTTTTGTATTGACGGGCTAAATATGCGGCAGCCCCTTGTTGAATCGCACTGGCAATTTCTTGCATACGTGCATTGCCTGCGGGTAAACCTGAAATCCACTTACTCATTACTGCACCATACAGTACCGCCAATATCGCGGCGCCTATGGCAATCATTAGTTCGACTGACATGACTTCTCCCTATCTAAATTTTTATTAAAACTGCAAAATAAAACTAGTGTGAAAACGAAACCAAGTGCTAAACATTTGTTGCAGGTAAAGCTTAAGTTGAGGTTTAATACTCCTTAAATTTGTAAATAAATTGTAACCTAGCCTCATTATTGCATTATTAGGTTAGGCGAACAATAGCGCTAGCCGATAACTTTTATCTTGTTGTGGTGGAGTTACTTACTTTGCGTTTTTAAGCAGTTTTGTTAATGAGTCGCCAAGCGTAGTGCCAGATAGTTTTGCCTCTAGTTTTTGTAGCTGATTAACAGCCTCGGGGCTGAGTGATTTTGTGGACCTAGGTACAGGAAGCGGACTAGATTTTGCTTGCACTTTTACCCGAATTGAAGTAACTTCGTACCCTTGCTTTTCTAGCCTAATCAATAAGCTAGGGATTAAAAGTTTAATTTTTGCAGCAACCGCGTTGTTGTTTGCATATACGGTGAATTGATTGTTCTTGATGCTGCTGATATGGCTAAATTGTGCCATGTTGTCAGGTGCAATTTCCGCCCAAAGTTTTTGTGCAGCCTGAGTTTCCAGCGTTCGTTTATTGAGCTCATTTAACTCGGGTTGCTTAAGTAATATATTAAATCTTTGCATAGTAAATCTTTGTGTACTATATCTTTGTATGGTGCCATTGTAAGGCGCTGGCAGGGGTTAGGGGTAGCATGAATATCATCTTGGTCTCAAATAATATGGCAAAAGCCAGAACGCTTTCATTACTGCAAGTCGGTATGATTGTGTTTGCACTGGTGATGTTGCCACTACTTACTGTGCTTATGTTCATTGTGCCACAGGAGCCAACCCCGCAACAGGGTGTTAAGTCATTGATCCCACATCATTTGCGTTTTTCTTTTAATAACCCACAAAAACATCTTGATGCCTACGCTGTGCAGTTAGGTGAAATGCAAGCACGCATGATGCGGCTAGATGCACAAAGTGAACGGTTGGCTAAGCTGGCGGGCGATAAAAAGAATATTAGCAATAATAAGCCAGATTCACCTGCGTTGCCTAAGCCAAATTACACGCCAACATCAAGTTCAGAGCCAGCACTCGCTGAGCCTATCATTAATGTAGCTGTCGGTGCAAATCAAGGTGGGCCACTGGTACAAAGTGCACCGCTGTCTGAAGTTGAACTACAAAATAAGATTGCCGAGTTAATGGCAAAGGTTGAGTTCAATACAGAATACTTAAATGATATCGAAGCAAAACTGCTACACCAAAGCGTATTAAAAAACACGCTACCAAATAGTCGCCCTGTTGATGCCGCGTTTAACTCATCAAGCTTTGGTTGGCGTTTAGACCCATTTAATGGCTATAGAGCGTTTCATGAGGGGCTAGACTTCACTGCGTCCACAGGGACAGCGATTTATGCGGCGGCCAGTGGCATTGTTTCAGTGGCAGGTCAGACCCCTGATTATGGTAAAATCGTTAAGATTGATCACGGGTCTGGTCTAGAAACACGTTATGCGCATGCTTCTAAACTACTTGTTAGCGCAGGTCAGCGCGTGACAAAAGGGCAAAAGATTGCAGAAGTTGGTAGTACAGGGCGGTCTACAGGGCCACATTTGCATTATGAAATTAGATTAAATGGTAACCCTCTGGACCCAAGAAAATATCTAAGTGCGTCACGTTAATGATTAACCTTAAGTAATTTAGTCCTTGAAATAATAAAAATAAACCCCATTAAATTCTTTATGATTTATTACCTCACAGCCATTTCAAGTTTACAATCACACTCTTAATTTCAATTATTTATACAATTTAAAGTTGTTTATCCTCTAGCGGAAAGTCCTTCATTTCATGATATCTACGTTGTTCAAAAAATTATTCGGTAGCCGTAACGATAGGCTAGTTAAGCAATATGCACAGAAAGTAGAGCAAATTAATGCATTAGAGCCGGCGATGCAGGCGTTAAGTGATGATGAGCTACGCGCGAAAACAGAAGAGTTTAAGCAACGTTATACCAATGGCGAATCTTTAGAAAAGCTGCTTCCTGAAGCGTTTGCAGTTGTTCGCGAAGGTGGGCAACGTGCTTTGGGTATGCGCCACTTTGATGTGCAGCTTATCGGCGGCATGGTGCTGAATGCTGGAAAAATTTCCGAGATGCGTACTGGTGAAGGTAAAACATTGGTAGCGACACTGCCTACTTACCTAAACGCGATCACAGGTAAAGGCGTACATGTCATTACCGTGAACGATTACCTTGCAAAACGCGATGCGGAGTGGATGGGTAAGCTATATAACTTTTTAGGCTTATCAATCGGTATTAATTTATCGCAAATGCCGCACGATGCAAAGCGTGATGCTTATGCCGCAGACATTACTTACGGTACCAATAATGAGTTCGGCTTTGACTATCTGCGCGACAACATGGTGTACAGCCGTGAAGAGCGTGTGCAACGCGGTTTAAATTATGCTTTGATTGATGAAGTAGATTCGATTTTGATCGATGAAGCGCGTACGCCATTGATTATTTCAGGCCAAGCGGATGACAGTGTTGCCTTGTATAAGCAAATCAACGATGTTGCTGCTAAGCTGATTCCACAAACAGAAGAAGAGGGCGAAGGCGACTTCTGGGTAGATGAAAAAGCACAAAATGTGGTGATGTCTGAGCAAGGCCATGAGCACGCTGAGGCGATATTGGCTGAGGCTGGTTTGTTGGCAGAAGGCTCAAGCCTATACGAGGCGTCTAACATCACTTTAGTGCATCATTTATATGCTTCTCTACGTGCGCGTAACCTTTACCATCGTGACCAGCACTATGTCGTGCGTGATGGTGAAATCATCATTGTGGATGAGTTCACTGGCCGTATGATGTCTGGCCGCCGTTGGTCTGATGGTTTGCATCAAGCAGTAGAAGCTAAAGAAGGCGTTGAGATTCAAAAAGAGAATCAAACGCTGGCTTCAATTACTTTCCAAAACTACTTCCGTATGTACAACAAACTGTCTGGTATGACAGGTACAGCGGATACTGAAGCTTATGAGTTTAACCAAATTTACGGTTTAGAAACTGTTGTCATCCCAACACATCGTCCGATGCAACGTAAAGATTCAATGGATAAAGTGTATAGAACGTCTCGTGAAAAATACGAGGCAGTGATTCTAGATATTAAAGATTGCCAAAGTCGCGGACAGCCAGTGTTGGTAGGTACGACGTCGATTGAGAACTCAGAGCTGATTTCTACATTGTTGACCGAGGCAAAACTGGAACATCAGGTATTGAACGCGAAGCAACATGAGCGCGAGGCGCATATTATTGTGCAGGCTGGTCGTTCAGGGGTAATTACCATTGCAACCAATATGGCTGGCCGTGGTACTGACATTGTATTGGGCGGTAACCCTGAGCCTGAAATTTCAGCAATCCATGCAGATGAAACATTAACCGATGCCCAAAAAGCGAGCAAAGTGGCTGAAATAAAAGCCGCTTGGCAAGTGGTGCATGATGCCGTATTGGCCGCTGGTGGTTTGCATATTGTAGGGACAGAGCGTCATGAATCACGCCGTGTAGATAATCAACTACGTGGTCGTTCTGGCCGTCAAGGTGATGCAGGTTCTAGCCGCTTCTACTTATCGTTAGAAGACCAACTATTAAGAATTTTTGCCTCAGACCGCGTTTCAGCGATTATGGGCAAGCTGAATATGCCAGATGGCGAGGCGATTGAGCATCCGTGGGTAACGCGCGCGATTGAAAACGCACAACGTAAAGTTGAAGGCCGTAACTTTGATATTCGTAAACAATTACTAGAGTTTGATGACGTATCTAACGACCAGCGTAAAGTGATTTATGAGCAACGCAACGAATTGCTTGAAGCAGTTGATGTAGGCGATACGATTAAAGCGATGCGTGAAGATGTGATTGCTGTGATGATCGCGACACATATTCCACCAGATAGCGTTGAAGAGTTATGGGATGTGCCAGCGCTGGAGCGTGAGCTGAAATCCGAGCTTGGCTTAGAGATTGCCTTGCAAAAAATGCTGGAAGAAAATCCAGACCTACACGAAGAAACCTTGCGTGAGCGTATATTTGCAGCGGCCAATGAGGCGTATCAAGCAAAAGAAGATATTGCAAGCCCAGATATATTGCGTCAGTTTGAACGCTCAGTAATGTTACAAAGTTTGGATAATCACTGGCGTGAGCATTTAGCCGCGTTAGATCATCTGCGCCAAGGCATTCATTTACGCTCATATGCGCAAAAGAACCCTAAGCAAGAATACAAACGTGAGGCATTTGAACTGTTTGAAGGCTTGTTAAATACCATTAAATCAGAAGTCACTAAAGTGACGATGTTAGTACAGGTGAAAACTGAGGCTGATGTAGAGGCCGTAGAAAAGCCAGTAGAAGTTGAAAATGTGCAATATCAACATGCAGATTATGATGAGGCTCTTGCTGCTGAAGCACCTACTGATGCTGCTGTAGATGCATCGCAACAGCCAACTGTGCGTGATGGTCTTAAAGTAGGTCGTAATGATCCATGCCCATGCGGATCTGGCAAAAAATATAAACAGTGCCACGGCATATTAAGTTAACAGTAGGGTTAGAAATGTCAGAAAATACAGAAGAAATTCAATCCCCTTGTATTGGCGTGTGTAGCATGGATGACGCAACAGGGTTTTGCCATGGATGTTACCGCACGATAGAAGAAATTAAAGGTTGGTGGAACATGGCGCCAACCGAACAAAAGAGTCTGCTGTCAGTGTTAGAAACGCGACAAAGTGAGATGGTTAGTTTTGATGACTAAATAAAGTTGGCCTACTAATTGAAATCTGTAAGTGTATGCAGTAGCGCTCTACCTAATTTGCATTTTAAGGCGAATTTAGTCAACCAAATAGGCTAAATTAAATAGATCAATATATAAGTAGACCAATGTCTGTTGCCTAGATTAAATAATCTGTATATTGCCAGAGGCATTTAAAAGCAAACTCACAACGCTTAATTCAAAAATATATGATGAGGCCTGAACATTTAGATTATCCAATTATTATGTTCAGACAAGTGCGTGGTTTAATAGATCGCTAGCACTTGCTTGTAAACTGTTTGATCAAATTCGATGGCAGTACTGATACTTAAACCAAAATCAGTTACATTGTTTGTTGCTAGTATAAGCATTGAGTCTTGCAAATGCTCTAAATGTTGAACTAACTTCCAAGTTCTACGTTTATCCAAAATAATTAAACTAACAAGGCTGGTAAGCATTTAACTCTAAATTATAGACTAGGATGTTTTATGAAAATTAGAGTTTGTTTAAGCATGTTGCTATTACTTTATGACCATCAAGTGTTTGCAGCGGAAGCAAACCAAGAAAAGCTTAGCTTTGTTGGATATTTGGAAACCTATTACTTGCATGACGTTAACCAGCCAGCAAGTAGTGTCAGACCTAACTATACATATAGCCATAATGTCACAAATAAACCGAGTATTAATCTAGCGCTGATCAAAGCTAATTTCAATGATGATCGATTGCGTGCCAATTTTTCTGTAGGCTCTGGATCTTATATGCGCGCCAATTACGCATCAGAGCCTAGAGATTTGCAAAAGATATTTGAGGCTAATATTGGATTTAAGCTCAGTGATGATTTATGGCTTGATGCAGGGGTGATGCCCTCTCATATAGGGTTTGAAAGTGCGATAGGATTAGACAATTGGACGGTGACCAGAAGCATGTTGGCTGATAACTCGCCTTATTTCGAAACTGGCATCAAGCTCTCCTATGCATCGGATGATGGAAAATTGTATATCAGCGGCCTCCTTTTGAACGGCTGGCAGCGAATTCAAAGACCAGATGGTAATACAACGCCATCTGTTGGACATCAACTCACGTACAAACCTAATTCAAAGATTACTTTAAACAGTAGTTCTTATATCGGCAACGACAAATCAGACGCTGATAGAAGAATGCGCTATTTCCACAATTTTTATGGACAATATGAAATAAACGATCAGTGGAGTTTGATGACTGGCTTTGATGTAGGTGCAGAGCAGAGCGAAAAAAACAGTAAACGCTATAACGTCTGGCTTACGCCGATTATCATTACCAAATATTCATACTCAGACAAATTGAGTTTTTCTGCTAGAGCAGAATATTATCAGGACAAAGACCAGGTGATTATTAATACCGACACGCCAAACGGTTTTAGGACGTTAAGTTACTCGGCCAATCTTGATTACAGCGTATCTAATAATTTAGCGATAAGGGCGGAGGTAAGAAAGTTTCATAGTAAAGATAAGATCTTTCAAGAACACAAAGGATTTTCTGCTGATAGTTTGACTGCTACTACAACCGCAATATTACACTTTTGAGTTTTACCGAAGTTCCATAGAGTAAAGAATATGGTGGTACTCTGGATTTTATAAGGTTCTTAGTGAATTTATTGCAATATGTGGTTTCTCATATTTACGCTTTTACTTATTATCCGAAACAGCCAAGTGTCTATCTTTAATAGTGGGCGGATTCAAAAACCAACTGCAACAGTTAATGTTTAGTTTCAACTTTAGCCAGTACCATATTATGCAAGAGTTCACTATAAACCTCTAGCGGCGTTCTAAATCTGAGAGACTTTCTTGGGCGCGTATTCAAACTCCACGCCATCTCATTCAACTGCGCTTACGTGTGTACTGACAGATCCTCCCCCTTCGGCAAATACTGGTGCAGCAAGCCGTTAGTGTTTTCATTAAAGCCCCGTTGCCACGG
>JAUXNQ010000034.1 GCA_030682715.1 Methylotenera sp.
GTAAGCATCCGCTCAACACCCTCTAGCATTTCTTCTTTATTCCATATCAATTGGATCAACCATAAGCTTTCATCCAAAATGGTTTTTTCAACTTCCCCTGCTGCCTATGTTAATGGTTCAAAATCCTACGAACAAAGCCACTTTTTTTAATATGTTTATTTGCACTTCATTTATTTTTAATTGATCTGGCTAGATATCATTTTGATGTCACTTTGACATCTGATTGATATCACTTTGCATCTATTTTGCCATCACTATGCATGCACTATTAAAGGTAAGTGATTGCTGCGTATTCACACCTACGCGCAGCTCTTTATGAGTCGAGCGTCACATTCCATGGCAACAGTTCAGCGACCCGATTGACCGGATGGTCGGCAATCACCGACAGCACATGACGCAGATAAGCTTCCGGGTTAATGTCGTTGAGTTTAGCCGAGCCGATCAAACTGTACATCGTCGCCGCACGCTCACCGCCTAAATCAGAACCCAGGAACAGATAGTTCTTGCGTCCGATGGCAATGCCGCGTACCGACCGCTCCGCCGCGTTGTTATCGATTTCAATACGGCCATCGTCTAGATAGCGTGACAGTGCCGGCCACTGGTTGAAGGCATAAGTGATGGCTTCCATCGTCACCGATTTACGGGACAGCGCTTTCATGTGTTCAGTCAGCCACGCATGCAGTGCGGTCACAATAGGTGTTGCGTCGACTTGGCGCATTAGCCGTCGCTGTTCTGGTGAACTGCCACGCACCGCAGACTCGACTTGGTACAACTTAGCGATCTCTGCCAGCACATGCGTCGTCATAGGCGAAGGCCGACTGACATGGATATCATAGAACTTCCGACGCACATGCGCCCAACAGGCCGCTTCCAGAATACGCCCTGATTCATACAGCACATTGTAGCCAGCATACGCATCCGCCTGGAGAATCCCAGTGTAATGTTGCAAGTGCGTTTGCGGATGAATGCCCTTGGCGTGTGAATAACCCGCTTTAGCGGGTATATTCCACGGACAAGCCAAATACTGGCTTACGGTCTGACGAATAACGGAACCAGACGGCAGGTGCTTCGCTATCACCACTCGGCCGATCATCTCGGACATAGGTCCATAATCGCGCCTGCCGGGTTTTACCCGTGCCAGGTGCCAATACTGCAATCGGCGTATCGTCCGTATGCAGCTTACCGGCACTGAA
>JAUXNQ010000046.1 GCA_030682715.1 Methylotenera sp.
CGTCAGTGGCAGGAGCAACATGTTTTGGGATCGCAAGAAAGGTATCGGCTTGCTCTACTCGCGTGACTGGCTTGAGTAATGCTGGCCGCTCAATCGAGAATGCACTCAGTTTAAGTGTTTGACGTAAAAATTCGTAACCTAAAGTAGCCATTATTTCCTTCCCACAACTAAGATTTTCTTAATATTACTCTAATTTAATAATATTTTCTTATTTTATAATGGTTTTGCTTCCACAAGCACTTGAGCACGAAACTTTAACGGCAAGTCGCCAGGAGTTCGCAAATCAACTGGAACACCCAGCAGATCTTCCAATTCGACCTGCAATCCACCAAGATCAAAAAGAGTAGTCCCAGGTAAAACATCAACCAGCAGATCGAGGTCGCTATCATTAGTATCATTGCCACGAAAATTTTTAATTGATATTTTTCTTATTTTCATTCGTAACTTTCCTGTTAGTCAAAGTGAAGTGATATTGTCAAAAGTTGAATTGCAATTATCTTTCTATGTAATTTATTAGCTGCTAGCCGAGCTTCTTTGCTATATCCGAGGGGTTTAGATGGGTGTAGCGTTTGAGCATGGATAGTGTCTTATGACCAGTTACGCTTGCAGCCTCCATTACATTTAAGCCTTTCTCGAATAAACGACTGGCCGCCTCATGCCGGAGATCATGCAATCGAATGTCTGGAATGTTAGCTGCTGTTTTGGCTGCATCCCAATCACTACGTAGCTTTCTTGCGGTTATGTCGAACACTTTTTTGGCACCAATTCCCTGTTTTCGCTTTTTCAGCACTCTGAGTGCTGTTTTTGAGAGAGGCACGGCACGGGTCTCGCCATTTTTGGTGTCATTCAGTGTGGCAGAGGGTATTTTTAGATCTATGTCCTTCCATTCAAGAGCTAGTATCTCACCGCGTCGCATGGCTGTTTCAATAGCAAACTCGAATATGTTCTTAGCTTCGCCAGTGAGGTGTTTAAGTAGTTCTTCAGCCTCGTTTCCGTTAAGTCGTCTATCTCGTGGCTTGCCATTGCTGGGCAGCTCTATTTTTCCGCTAACTGGATTCTCAACAGCCTTTGACCAGCGGGTAATAGCAATTTTATATAAATGAGAAATTAGACTAGCGTACTTACGCTTGTTATTGTCACTGCCTCCAATTTCATCCATAAAAGCTAGAACATCTTTAGGTGTAACCATGTAGAAGCTTTTGCTGGCAAGTGCGGTTTTTTTGGCTTTATTTATACGAGTGAGCTCAACAGCTGATCCTTTTTTAGCTGGCGTTACTTCTTTTTCATAGCGTTCGAGAGCCTGTTTTACAGTATATGTGCGAGATTCACGTTTTTTTGCCCGAGCCTCAAAGATACGCTTCTCATCGACATCTAGTGAGCTGCTAGCTCGCTGGAGATCCCTCCACGTTCGGGCTTCTTCGATAAAATCGAAGACTTGAGAAACTCGATGACCGGCAACCATCATTTTCACTTGGAAGCTATACTTACCATATTGATAGATATTTTTATCTACCTTCTTCATCAGTATCTGGACTTCGGGTGTTTTCTTGTGTAACATTCGCAATCTTTCGACCTTAGTTGATTAGGTGTTTTCCAGAATTTTCCAGATAATTGACTGGTAAATGTCATAAAACATTATACAACAAGGGTTTAACTGATGCAAAAGAATGGATTTAGGTTCCAGCGCCGTAAGGCGTGAGAGTTCGAGTCTCTCCTTTCGCACCAAAAAGCATTAAAATCAATATTTTTGATTTTAATGCTTTTTTTTTTGCTATTTTCGACATTTAGTTTAATTAGCGCTTATGAAGCGCGCCCTATATGAAGTGCAACTTAGAGGGTCGGGTAACTTTCTGGCTTATCTGTACTAATCGTTTAGTGCAATACCTTATGTTCACAATACCTTATTCATAACCTTAGCTGAGTGAAAGAGAGTGTTCGCATGCTTGTTGAAAAGGCTAGGTCACAATTACGCTGCAAATCAGTGCGCTATGTGGGATGATGTTGGTTCTTTGCTTGAGTATTAAACTGCTAAATATGGTCATGATATTTCAACACAAAATCCTTTAAAGATGAGTTTTTGCAAGCACGTGCCCATCATGTGTTTCGGTTACCTGTTTTGTAATGGCTAGCCTAACCTCGTGACCAGTTGTCTGGCTACCAGAAGTGCCCCTGATAAATTTCTTTAAATACGCACAGTCAGTTAAGCAATCACGCTACCATCAGCATGCGGCTATATCGCATGGTTTAGGGGCGATAGTGATGTAAGTCGTTGGATGAAATGAAGCTGCATCTGCAGAGAGTTTTAGTAACAATAGGTTTTAAAGACGTCAGCATTATCCTGAAAAATAGAGCAAATATTGTATTCGTAAGCACACTTTATAATGAGCCTTAGCCTAATAGTAAATAATTTGCCTAAAGTCATTTATCCATTAGGCGTAGGCCGTTTCGGTCTAATGACTATTGAGTCATCTGAGTGAAGGTCGTCTAAGTGAGTTAGTTTATATAGATGATTAAAGATTTTTTATAGATTTCTGATTGTTTGGCAAGTTTTATGTGATGACTACAGTTCGATTTGCACGCATAACTTAAATTTGTAAACAGAAAACGCAATTTATAGCGTGCGATTCATTGAGTCTTATTTCTTGAGCGCCTAATGCTCCTGAGTTTATATATGTTTTTATCTTCTTATTTCATCTAGACTTGATGAGTTTTCTTC
Source organism: Methylotenera sp. (assembly GCA_030682715.1). Classification (GTDB taxonomy): domain Bacteria; phylum Pseudomonadota; class Gammaproteobacteria; order Burkholderiales; family Methylophilaceae; genus Methylotenera. The sequence goes on from JAUXNQ010000046.1 coordinate 2,717, forward strand.
TGTAACATCCACAGTCTTTCGAACTTAATTGTTTAGTACTACTTTAAAATTTCCAGATGGTATATTGGTTTTGTTAAAAATATTAAGCGACAATAAGTGACAGACGTTGAAGACTAGCTTTACATCTTAATGCCAGTGGTTAATGCCAAGTGACATGATAGATAGCGACAACTTTTTCGTCACCCTTTACTTTATCAATAGCATGATTGTAAATGGCGCTCATAATGAGCGCTTGTTTATGGTGTGCAGTTAAGAATTAGGAATGACAGCATGGCTCTGAATGTTGAAACCCTCAGCAACCTTGAACGTAGAATTTCTATTAGCGTTCCTTTGCAACCGCTAGAGGCGCAAATTAAGCAAAGATTAAATCAAGTTGCACGTACTGCAAAATTTTCTGGCTTTAGACCAGGTAAAGCTCCTATGGGCTTGGTTAACCAACATTATGGCAATCAAGTGCGTGATGAAGTTTACTCAGCAGCTGTAGAAAAAAGCTTTGGTGAAGCGGTAGATGAAGCAAAATTACGTGTTGCTGGCTTCCCTAATATCCAACACAAGCCATTTGATGCTGCATCAGAAGCTTTGGAATACACTGCAACTTTTGAAGTGTTCCCAGAAGTTGTGGTTGGTGACTTATCCAAAGTTAAAATCGAACGCCCAGTGCTTGAAGTGGGCGAAGCTGACGTTAAAAAGACATTAGATGTTTTAGTGAAACAACGCGTGCAGTTTGAGCCAGTTAAACGCGCAGCTAAAAAAGGCGACCGCGTTAATGTAACGTTAAAAGCCTTTATCGATGGTGAAGAAGTTGAGTCTACTGGTGACAACGGTATTGATTTGGTATTAGGTGAAGCTGGACGTATGGCTACATTTGATGATGAATTAATTGGCGGAAAAACAGGCGCTACTAAAAAGTTCGATATTACATACCCAGAAGACCACAACCCTGCGCAACTGGCAGGTAAAGCAGTTGGTTATGAAGTAACCTTTGTTTCTGTTTCTCAACCAGTATTGCCAGAAATCGATGCGGACTTTGCAAAAAGCTTAGGCGTTGAAGATGGTGATGTTGAAAAAATGAAAGCTGAAGTTGCTGAGAGTTTGAAACAAGAAGTGGCTAAGCGTGTTAGCGCAAAATTGAAAGAACAAGTATTTCAAGCGTTGGTTGAATCAGCTGATTTTGAAGTTCCACGCATTTTGTTGGAAACTGAAATTAATCGCATGATGCAAACAACGGAGCAAAATCTGAAACAACGTGGTGCAGATCTAGCAAATATTAAGCTAGAGCCTACAATGTTTGAAGATCAAGCAAAACGCAGTACTAAATTGCGTCTGCTTTTAGGTGAGTTAATTAATACTAATGGCTTGCATGCAAACGCAGATCAAGTACGTGCAATGGTTGATGTGTTCTCACAAAGCTTTGAGCGCCCAGCTGACGTGGTGACTTGGTACTATGCTGACCATAAACGCTTAGATGAGCCTGCTGCATTAGCTACTGAAGAGAACGCAGTGAGCTGGGTGTTGTCGCAAGCTAAAGTAACTGATAAAAAAGTTAAATTTGATGATTTAATGGGAAACGCGTAAATGAATAACCACCTGCAACCTCAAGCTCAGTCTGAATTGATCACTGGGTTGGGTTATATCCCGATGGTGATTGAGCAAAGTGGTCGCGGTGAGCGCTCATTTGATATCTATTCGCGCTTGTTAAAAGAGCGTGTGATTTTTCTGGTTGGCCCTGTGAACGACATGTCTGCAAATCTAGTGGTTGCGCAGTTGTTGTTTCTTGAGGCCGACAATCCAGATAAAGATATTTCGCTCTACATTAATTCACCTGGTGGATCAGTGACGGCTGGCATGTCTATTTATGACACGATGCAGTTTATTAAGCCCGACGTTAGCACTTTGTGTATCGGACAAGCCGCAAGTATGGGTGCGTTTTTATTAGCAGCAGGTGCAAAAGATAAGCGTTATAGCTTACCGAACTCTCGTATCATGATTCACCAGCCTTCTGGCGGTTTCCAAGGTCAGTCGTCTGATATTGAGATTCATGCGAAAGAGATCCTCTACTTGCGCGCGAAACTAAACGATATTTTGGCGCATCACAGCGGTAGAACGGCCGAAGAGATCGACCGCGACACAGAACGTGATAACTTCATGAGCGCAGAGCAATCTGTTGCTTATGGGTTAATTGATAAGGTAATTGGCAGCCGCAACGAAGCTGCTTAAGCAATCTTCGATGATATTTTGGTCTGTACTAGATACAACAGGCCAGTTTTGGGTATAGTCCTATAGTCCACTAAAAATAGACTCAAAGTGTAAAACTAAGTTAGGAAATAACTAATGGCGACTAAAGCCGACGACGATAAATTACTTTATTGCTCATTTTGTGGCAAAAGCCAACATGAAGTAAAAAAGCTGATAGCAGGTCCATCTGTATTCATTTGTAATGAATGTGTAGATTTGTGCAATGACATCATTAAAGAAGAGATTCAAAATTCAGATGGTTTAAAATCAACTGATACCAGTCTGCCTACACCACAAGAAATTTGTAAAATATTAGACCAATATGTCATTGGTCAGACGCAAGCTAAGAAAAACTTGGCTGTTGCTGTGTATAACCATTACAAACGTCTTGGTCATAATAATTTATCAAATGGTGGCCAAAAAGATGAAGTGGAAATTGCAAAAAGCAATATTCTATTAATCGGCCCTACAGGTTCAGGTAAAACATTATTGGCTCAAACACTAGCTAGGCTACTAGACGTGCCGTTTGTGATGGCTGATGCAACTACATTGACTGAAGCTGGTTATGTAGGTGAGGATGTTGAAAACATTATGCAGAAGCTATTGCAAAAGTGTGACTACGACACCGAAAAGGCACAACGTGGCATTGTTTATATCGATGAAGTTGACAAGATTTCTCGTAAGTCAGATAACCCATCTATTACACGTGATGTATCAGGTGAGGGCGTTCAGCAGGCTTTACTTAAGCTGATTGAAGGTACCGTAGCTTCAATTCCACCACAAGGTGGTCGTAAACATCCTAATCAAGAGTTTGTTCAGTTAGACACAACCAACATACTGTTTATTTGTGGTGGTGCGTTTGATGGCTTAGAAAAGGTCATCCGCCTACGCTCTGAAAAAGGTGGCATTGGTTTTGGTGCTGAAGTAAAAAGCAAATCAGATATCCGCGAAGTTGGTGCTGTGTTGCGCGATGTAGAGCCAGAAGATCTAATTAAATTCGGCTTGATTCCTGAGTTTATTGGCCGTTTGCCTGTTGTTGCTACATTAGAGTCTCTTGATGAAGCTGCTTTGATGACGATTTTAACTGAACCAAAAAATGCACTGACTAAACAATATATTAAATTGTTTAAAATGGAAGGTGTCGATTTAGAGTTCAGAGAGTCAGCTTTATTGTTGATTGCGAAAAAAGCATTAGAGCGTAAAACTGGTGCGCGTGGTTTGCGTTCTATTATGGAGCATTCATTGCTTGAGGTGATGTACGAATTACCATCATTAAAGAACTTGAGTAAAGTTGTGATCGATGAAGGTGTGATTCGAGGTGATACGCCACCGCTTTTAATCTATGCTGATAAGCCCGCAGACGAGGCAACAGCCTAACTAAAAAGCCAGTCACTTAAATGTTACTGGCTTTTTAGTTTTTACGATACAGTGTCAGTATATTGATGATATTGTCATCAATATAAATCAGACGCAATTTCACTCAAACTTTATGTTTCTATTTAATTTAAGCCAATCTAACGACGCTATTCTCACTTATTCGTGATTTTTAGATTCTTAATTGTGGATTGGCATTAAATTTCTTCAAACTTTTTACAATTACTTGTTAAATTTAGTGTTAAATACTAATTAATACTTGAACTGTTAATAGTTATCCCCATCAATCAATATATAAGCGTTTTTTGGCTTAACTCTTAGCTTAATTTTGGAAAAGTCTACTCATGGCACAATCATTACCTTCATACAATCCAGATAGCGGGTTATTGCCGCTACTACCTTTGCGTGATGTCGTCGTATATCCGCATTTGGTCATTCCACTTTTTGTTGGGCGTACAAAGTCTGTTAAAGCCCTTGAGATTGCATCAGAAGGCAATAAGCAAATTCTATTGGTTGCACAAAAGTCAGCGAATAAAGATGATCCAGAAGCCAGCGACTTACATGAGGTAGGTACAGTGGCAACTGTACTGCAAATGCTTAAGCTGCCTGATGGTACCGTTAAAGTGTTAGTCGAAGGTGTGCAACGTGCACGCGTCAGTGAGTTTACTGAGGCTGAAGAGTGTTTTGCTGCGCGCGCGGAATTGATTGCTGAATCAGTGAGTGATGTTGAAATTCAAGCGTTAATGCGCACAGTATTTGCGCAGTTTGATCAATACGTAAAATTGAACAAAAAGATTCCACCAGAAATTCTTACTTCACTTGCAAGCATTGATGAGGCTAGTAGACTGGCTGATACTATTGCAGCACACCTCACGCTCAAGCTTGAAGAAAAGCAAAAAATACTCGAAATGATCGACGTAGCAGAACGTTTAGAGCATTTGCTAAGACTGATGGAAGGTGAAATTGATATTCTTCAGGTTGAGAAGCGTATCCGTGGACGCGTGAAGCGTCAAATGGAAAAAACTCAGCGCGAATATTATTTGAATGAGCAAGTAAAAGCGATTCAAAAAGAACTAGGCGAGCAAGATGAAAATGCAGAGATGGATGAGCTTGAAAAGCGCATCGACGAAGCACGTATGCCTAAAGAGGCGCTTGCCAAAGTATCTAGTGAGCTTAAAAAGCTGAAACTTATGTCGCCAATGTCGGCTGAGGCTTCAGTGGTACGTAATTATATCGATACGCTTATTAACTTGCCTTGGAAGAAAAAAACTAAAATCAGTAAAGATTTAGTTAAAGCAGAAGCGGTATTAGACGATGATCATTTTGGTTTAGAAAAAGTAAAAGAACGTATTGTTGAATATCTCGCTGTGCAACAGCGCGTAGACAAGATTAAAGCACCAATTTTATGCTTAGTTGGGCCACCAGGGGTTGGTAAAACGTCATTGGGTCAAAGTATCGCAAAAGCGGTGAATAGAAAGTTCATTCGCATGGCGTTGGGTGGTGTGCGTGATGAGTCAGAGATTCGTGGTCATCGCCGTACTTATATCGGCTCAATGCCCGGTAAGATCTTACAGAGCATGGCTAAAGTTGGGGTTAAAAATCCATTGTTCTTGCTTGATGAAGTTGATAAATTAGGCCAAGACTTTAGAGGTGACCCTTCTTCAGCATTGTTAGAAGTACTTGATCCTGAACAAAACCATACATTTGCCGACCATTACATAGAAGTTGAGTATGATTTGTCTGATGTGATGTTTGTTGCCACAGCAAACTCAATGAATATTCCTGCGCCTTTATTGGATCGTATGGAAATCATTAATCTATCTGGTTATACTGAAGATGAAAAAGTGAATATTGCGATGCGCTATTTGCTACCTAAGCAACTCAAATCTCACGGTTTGAAGGATCTTGAGGTACATATCTCTGAGCCAGCAATTCGTGATGTTGTGCGTTTTTACACACGTGAAGCTGGTGTGCGTCGATTGGAACAAGAAGTAGCTAAAATTTGCCGTAAAGTGGTGAAGGAGCTATTAACTTCAAAAGCGAAGCAAGGTGTAAAAGCACCTAAAAAAGTTAACGTCACACCTAAAAACCTAGATAAGTATCTTGGTGTTCAACGTTATGACTTTGGTGTTGCTGCAAAAGAAAACCAAGTTGGCCAAGTGACAGGCTTGGCATGGACATCTGTGGGCGGTGAGTTGCTAACGATTGAGGCTGTGCTATTGCCTGGTAAAGGTAAAACTACGACTACAGGTAAGCTGGGCGACGTGATGAAAGAATCTACACAAGCAGCGATGAGTGTTGTACGCAGTAGGGCGGAGCGTTTAGGGATTGCAAGCAACTTTTATGAAGAGCATGATATTCATATTCACTTTCCAGAAGGCGCAACACCTAAAGATGGACCAAGTGCTGGTATTGCCATTACAACAGCCTTAGTTTCAATTTTAACAGGCATCCCTGTGCGTGCAGATGTGGCAATGACGGGTGAAATTACCTTGCGCGGAGAAGTATTGCCGATAGGTGGGTTGAAAGAGAAGTTGTTAGCTGCGCATCGCGGTGGTATTAAAACTGTGTTGATACCACAGCAAAATGTGAAAGATTTAGCAGATATTCCTGAGAATATTAAAAATCATCTAGATATACATCCTGTTCAATGGATTGATGATGTGTTAACACTTGCTCTGGCTTCAAAACCTGAGCCGTTATCAGAAAGCGTAGATGTTAATGATAACGTTGTAAAAGAGGTCCAACCTGCTGATAAATCTAAAGAAAATCCAGATGTAGCAATAGAAACGACAACGCATTGAAAAATAAGTGTGCTATAAACCGCATAAAAGCTTGACATAGTCTTTGTTGGCTTGATATAAAGTTGATACAGGTGATTAGTTACCCAGACAGTTTGCCTAAGTTTTTTATTTAATAAACCTTGAGAGGGGATTACACGTGAATAAATCAGAACTAATTGACGAGATTGCTAGTGCCGCAGGTATTTCAAAAGCTGCTGCTGGTCGCGCGCTAGATGCAACAACTGCTGCAATTACAAAAGCAATAAAAAAAGGTGATCTAGTAACTTTGATTGGCTTTGGTACATTTTATGTCGGTAAACGTGAGGCTCGTAACGGCCGTAATCCACGTACAGGCGAGACAATTAAAATCCAAGCTGCAAATTCTCCTAAATTTAGGGCTGGTAAAGCACTTAAAGATGCTGTAAACTAGCGTCTTCGTTGGTGATGCAGGGTGCTTAGCTCAGTTGGTAGAGCGTCGCCCTTACAAGGCGAATGTCAGCGGTTCGACCCCGTTAGCACCCACCAAAAACCAACGATGATGTAATGTGACTAAGCCGTTTCTAATTTTATAAATTGAGAGTGCTAGTAGTTTAAGCACTCTTTATTTTTGTAAAAATTTTGCAATATCTAATTATTGTAAATATTTAGAAGCGCAAGTTTTTAGTATGTTGTTATGTAAATAATATACTGAGTTTATGGAGTGGTAGTTCAGTTGGTTAGAATACCGGCCTGTCACGCCGGGGGTCGCGGGTTCGAGTCCCGTCCACTCCGCCAAATAAAAAAAGCGAGTCTTATGACTCGCTTTTTTTATTTCTATATGCACCTCTTTAT
>JAUXNQ010000050.1 GCA_030682715.1 Methylotenera sp.
GGTCATGATGGCATCGTGACCGCTGATTATGGTCTTACCCTAAAATCGGTCACGATAAACCGTTTTGGCTGGTCACGATAGACCGTAATCAGTGGTCACGATAGGCCGTTTTGACTGGTCACGATGGGCCATAATACCCAATATTTGAGGTAACTGCTCCTGCAGTATGCACAAACTAGATTGCTGACTATCGCCGAGTTTGATGATCAATCTATCGATTACTGTGAGTTTCTTTGGAACGAATGCAGTGATTGGTTTAAGCATTTTTTTGTCCTTTATTCATAGGAATAGTTTTATTCATGTTGCTTTCTGGTATTTCAACAGCACCAGACAGTAAACGGTTAAATGCAAAGCCGTCATTCCTTGTAAGATTCGGGACATAGCGGCTATAGACCCTAAACAGCATCTCCGTTGTTGCATGGCCCATTTGCCTAGCAATCCATTCTGGATTCTCTCCAGCAGCTAACCATAATGTGGCGGCTGTATGGCGGGTGGTATAAGGTCGTCTTAACTCAAGCCCAAGATGTCTGAGTATTGGGTACCAAATACGATTGGTCAGATTATTCAGGTTATGTGGTTTGCCAAAAGCATTACAGAATACAAACTCTGAATCTTTGAAAGTCACATCTCGCTGGCGAAGTAGGGCTTTATATACGACGTCAGACATAAAGATTTCGCGTATAGATAAATCCGTCTTTCCTTCCTCTTCCATTTCGTCTCTGACCAGTGTTTCACGAATCAAAAGCTGCCGATTTTTAAAATCGATATATTTCCATTTCAGTCCATGGATTTCACCAGTCCGCATTCCGGTAAAAAAGCGCACGATGAAATAATCGCGGTAATCAGCACGTATGGTTTTTAAGATGAGATCACTTCATCCAGGGTGAATGGAGCAATGTCTTGACGCTTGATCTTAAGTGGCTTAACTCTTTGCCCTGGTGTGGTAAAGTTATAGCGGTCAGCGGCCTCATTAAGAATTTGTCTTAATCCCAATATAATTGCATTGATGCGTCGAGCTGAGAGGTTTTGACTTTTTCGTCCGGGTACTTTGGCGAGTTGAGAACGAAAATCAAGAATATCTTCACGACGGATGCTGCTGACCATCTTTTCTCCGAAGTAAGGGAGCAAGTGTTTATCGATGGTGTTGCGCATTGTTTCAATGTAACTGCGCCGCCAGCCAATCTTGCATTCATCAAACCACTTTTCTGCAAAGTCTTTGAAAAGGGGAGTTGTTTGAATAATACTTTGGACATGACTAACTTTAGCAGTTTGTGAAATTGGTAAAGTGCCAGCAACTGCTTCTGCAATATCTCTCTGCGGAGATGAGTAGTGGTTAGAGTTACTCTTGGGAAAGTACTTTTGGTGATCAAAAATACCATCCGATATGTCATTTTCAATTTTGGTTAATACTTCCTCCATTTTCTTACGATTTGATTTGGTATCGTTCAAAAGTGTTTGTTCTCGATATCTCTTACCTTGATACCTGAAATCAAAAAATAACAACCCATTATCTTTACGAGCTCGGATACTAGCCATGGCAATACCCGCCATTTTTCATTGGGATTGCGTTTAAATTTGTAGATACAGTTAAAAGATCACGCTCGATGGATTCCCAGATGTAAAGTATCTTTCTTCTGCCAAAAGGACGTACATAATGCACCCTTCAATCAGTACACTATCTTTTAATTGGTTACGAATTGTTCTGGCATCATATTTAATTCGATTTGATAGTTCATCGGTAGTTAAGTAAGTACATTCCATGCTATTCTCCTAATCATTAATGTTTGCAAATGATTTTATAAAAACTCATTTGATAATTTATATTATCATAAATAATTTCAAATGCAAATAAATATTATCAAAATATAATTATTATGAGCATTTAATATGATCAGGTTTCTAATTAACGAATTGCTATCAGAAAAACAATTCAAAGAAGGTCGGCGAATTACATTGATTGAAGTCTCTGAGGCGACAGGTATTAACCGAATGACGCTTTCAAAAATGATTAATCATAAAAATTACAGTACGGTCACAGATAACCTAGATAAGTTATGTACCTTTTTTGAATGCAAAATTGAAGATTTAATTGAATATATTCCGGATCAAAAATAAGTGGTATTTGATTTATATATTCACAGTTGAATATTAGATTGATGGGCACAGGCACTAAAGGTCAAATTTTAGTAAATAAACTTTGAGTTGAAGATCTTGGGCACAGGGTGGGCACCAAATAGGCACGAAGTGGGCACAAAAAAAGCCAAGTTAGTGAACACTATCTTGGCTTGTCTTGTTCAATATGGCACGCCCGGCGGGATTCGAACCCACTACCCTCGGCTTCGGAAACCGATACTCTATCCAAATGAGCTACGGGCGCACATTAATAGCGTTGCATTATAGCAAACTGAAGTCTTGTTTGTTGTCTTATGCTTCTACGATTGTATTAAGTCATGCTGTTTTTTTGCGTATGTGTTTTTTACCTTAAGCTAAAGTGTAGGTATAATAAGGTTTTTATCCATAATTTTCAGGAATAAACGTAATGAGCAATGTAGATAATGAAGCTAACGGCTATTCACTAGGGCAGATTTTGCTTGCAGTTTTTGCTGGTGTCGTTGGTATTGTTGCATTTGTGGTGATTGTCGCTAAAATCTTTGGTGTGACAGATCCAGTTGAAGTTGATGAGCCTGTCGCTGTCGTTGCTAAGCTTGAAGAAAACATCAAGCCAGTTGCGGTTGTAGAAGTTGCTGAAGAGGTTTCTGGCGCACCTGTTGGTAAGAGTGGTGCTGAAGTAGTAACAGCCGTCTGTTCAATGTGTCACACGGCTGGCTTAATGAATGCGCCAAAAATTGGTGATAGCGGTCAGTGGGAACCGCGTATTGCACAAGGTTACGAAACCTTGGTAAAACATGCGATAGAAGGTATTCGTACGATGCCTGCACGTGGTGGTAATCCAGCATTAACGGATGATGAGGTTGCAAGTGCTGTAGTTGAAATGGCAAATGCATCAGGTGCTAAATTTACAGTACCTACACCAAAAGCGGCAGAAACAGCGCCTGTTGCAAAAGAAGCCGAAGCAGTACCTGCTAAAGCCGGTGAGCCAACAAAGTCATCTGATCTTGTTGCAGCAGCAGCTGCTTCTGCGCCAGTAGTGGCTGGCAAAAACGGTGAAGAGGTTTATAAGTCAGCTTGCTTAATGTGTCATGGTGCTGGTTTGATGAACGCACCAAAATTTGGTGATAAAGCACAATGGGCACCTCGTATTACGCAGGGTTATGATACTTTAGTGAGCAATGCAGTTAAGGGTGTACGTATGATGCCAGCCAAAGGCGGAAACCCTGCGTTATCAGATGCAGAAGTCGCAGCCGCGGTAAAACATATGGCAAATGCTGCGGGTGCTGGGTTTTAATTAGATATTTAGTTTAAAGTAGTACACTAAAAGCCACTTATCGTATAAGTGGCTTTTTTATTGACGTTAAATTTTAATCATTAAGGTGGTGTTTGGCTGTGGCTACTTATGCAATAGGGGATATACAGGGCTGTTATCACGCTTTTCAGGCATTGTTAGCACGTATCGGCTTTAATCAAGATAAAGATCAGCTTTGGCTGGTGGGTGATTTAATTAATCGTGGTAGTGGCACGTTGGAAGTGTTGCGCTGGTGCTATGCGCACCAGAACAGTTTACGCATTGTTTTAGGTAACCATGATTTACATGCATTGGTGGTAGCTGAAGGCATAGTTTCAGCCCATAAAGGGGATACGCTGGATGCTTTGATGGCGGCAGAAGATCGTGATGTTTTGCTAAATTGGCTGCGACACCAGCCATTGATGCATCAGGAGGCTGATTATTTAATGGTGCATGCTGGTTTGTTGCCGCAATGGACTGCTGAGCAAGCGCTTACTTATGCGGCGGAGGTGGAGTCAGCATTACGTGGAAAAGACTACCTACATTTTCTCACACACATGTATGGAAATTTGCCTAGTCGTTGGGATCCAGATTTAACTGGTGTTGACCGTTTACGTGTGATTACTAATACGGCAACTAGGTTACGTATATGTACAGCAGAAGGTGAAATGGAGTTTAAATTTAAGGGGGAACTGCAAGATGTCCCTCATGGGTATATGCCGTGGTTTGATGTTCCTAATAGAGCAAGCAAAGATATACAGGTGATTTTTGGACATTGGTCTGCATTGGGTTTGCAGCAACGAGCCAATGTATTCGCCTTAGATACAGGTTGCCTCTGGGGAGGTAAGTTAACGGCGATGGATTTAAATACAAAGGCAATTGTGCAGGTGGATTCCCACCCTTTAGACCGCCCAATTCAAATTAAAAAGTCATCGCACTAATTGTTTGCGAATCAAGCTCTCAATATGTAGTGTGAGTGAGCGCCTGTCCATATCAGCATATTCTGATGGTGAAATTGGTGTTAGAAAATGCAGCACGATGACAGGTTCTTTTTGTAACAGCATGCTGTGCATGGATTCAACCAGTGTGGTTTCTCCAGCGTAAGCTATTTTGGTGTTGATGCTTCCATCTGGCTTAGGGTAGTGGATAGCCACAGGCCAAATAGTAGACTTGGCAAGAATCGCTGCTTGTATCAGGCTACTTTTAAACGGTTTAATTTCAGTGCCGTCTGTTGTAGTGCCTTCTGGAAAAAAGCATAGGTTGTCGCCGTTTTGCAGACTGGTATAGGCAATGTCAATCGTGCGTTTAGCATCCTGGCGTTTACTGCGGTCGATAAATAGCGTGTTAGCTTTGCTGACCAGATAACCAAAAATTGGCCAATTTTTAATTTCAGATTTAGCAATAAAACGTAATGGAACCAAGCTATTGAGCGCATGAATGTCAGACCATGAAATATGGTTAGCGACTAACATTGTGTTAGATGAGAAAGTGGTGCTTGTTGGGGGGCTTCCTACTACTTCTACTTGAATATTGAATGCAGCAAGTAATTTTGAGCACCACCATTGAATGAGTTTTGCCTTTATTTGATTCCCAGTGAAAGGAAATAAAATTGAGGCAATCGCCAAACCTAAAAGTGTGTGTAACGATATACGCACCACTCTGAAATATCGGGTGATGGCGCAGGTGTGGTGAGAGCTAGGAGTTATCGTTTGCAAAGTAAATGAGCTAGTAGTCAATGAGTTGACTTTTATTTTACATCAGTTGTATAGCGTTATATTAGCTAATCTAACGCTATCGGGTGTACCTTAGTTTGTTACGTTCATATTGGTTTTTACGCTCATCAATGTAAACTTTATTATCGCTCAACTTTATCACCGCTCACTTTACTTTAAGAAGTGTGCCGCATACCTTGGGTTGATTCTTGATAAAGGCAACATAACTAGCATATCAGCTGTATTGAAGTAGGGGTCCCATGCTGGTTCGCCACAAATATAGGCGCCTAGACGTAAATAGCCTTTAATAAGCGGAGGGCATGCGACTTGTAGGTCATTGTGTAGCGCTTGTATTGGTAATGGGTTGCGTGCAAATACACGATACTCTAAAGGTGACAGGTATTCATCACGTAGCTTGTTGTAAAGGCTGGCTGCACTGTGGCCGCCATCAGACATGCTCACACTGCCGCAACCTATCATGTATTCGTAATTGTGAATCTGCATGTATTTTGCAAGACCAGCCCAAAGCATGGTGATTGTGCCACCATTACGATAGTTCTGGTGTACGCATGCTCTGCCTACTTCAACTGTACGGTCAAATAGGTGTGATAGTCGACTTAAATCAAATTCTCCAGCAGAGTAGTAACCGCCAGCTTCGTTGGCTTTTGATGGGCTTAAAATTCTGTATGTGCCAATCACCTGATTAGTGCCGCTATCTCTTACGATTAAATGGTCACAAAATTGGTCGAAGCCATCAATGTCTAAACCGCCAGTACCTGAAAGTTGTGCGCCCATTTCTTCAGCAAACACTTTATAACGTAAGCGCTGCGCTTCTTCAATCTCAGCTTGCGTATGTGCTAAGTTTACATACAGTCTTCTTTGTGAAGCCGGTTCTTGGTTGCGCGTATTAATGCTGTCAATTAAGGTTAAATCTTTTCGTATCATCAAGGGGTTCTCCATGAAATTTATCTTTTAAGATAGAACAGCACTTTAAAGTGAGAATGTGAAGAATTAATGACGTGAAGATGACGCTTTGTTGACAGCTTACTTAATATGGTAGATAGGTTATTTACCAGTAGTGTCCGGCAATTTAGTTGAATAAATTCAGTTGGTTATCATTTTCAAGAGGGGTTGCTTGTGACTCTGAATTTTTAAGTAGTTGATCTAGAGGTGTTTTCTTAAAGAGAGTCAGACTCAGGATCTGTAGAATTGTGTAGAGTGACGCTTCAATCCTAAGACGTTTCTTGACGATGGCAACCAAGACGTAAACAGTAATTGCGATCCAGATTTGTGTCTTCACCGCATTCTCGGTGGTGCCATAGAACATCTTGATACGAAGGTGTTGTTTGATCCACTTAAAAAACAGTTCAACCTGCCAACGACAACGATAAAGCTGAGCGATGGTTAGCGCAGGTAAGTCGAAGTTATTCGTCAGGAAGATTAGCTCCTTGTCGTGCTCTGCATCGTAGTATTTGATACGCTGCAGATGCTGTGGGTAGTCTTTGCTGGCTTTTAGACCAGTCAGAGCAATGGACTGGTCACAACGCAGGCCTGTGGACTTGGCAACGGTGTGCGAGTAAACACGGCGATAGGCTAAATTAACTTTGCCACGGATAACAAAGAACGATTGTGCCAGATGCATGCGATACAAGCGCGTGAAATCGGTGAAGCCACGATCCATGATGTAAAAACTGCCAGCTTCTGGAATCAGTATGTCGAGCACGTTGACCTCGTGCATCTTGCCGTCGCTGATGTGAATGAAGGTAGGAATATTGCCGCGCAAGTCCAGTAGCGTATGCATCTTGACGGCGGCCTTGGCGTGACGGAAGTGCGCCCAAGGAAAGACGCTCAGACATAGGTCGATGGTGGTGGTATCGAGCGCGTAGGCTGTCTGCTCCAGTTCCACCGCAACGCGGTCGTTGGCGTCAGCAAGCGTGCTTTTGGCGATGTTACCTCGAATGCCTAGATGATAGAGTTTTGCTTGGTGAGCGCGCAGACAGGTTTCGATGTCACGCAGACTCTCGCGATAAGTCAGTTGCGCAAAGGCCATACAGAGGAACTGATCAAGATGCGAAAACGTTTTAGTAGGGTATTTGGAAGGGTAACGCTGCACGCAGCGGCGAAACGTGTGAAGGGGTAAATGCTCCATGAGTTGAGCAAACACCAATTGGCCTGTGTACATGATGAGAAATCATAGAGAGAAAACGCTAGTTTCTCAAAAAACTCATGTTCAAGTCGGTGATGCCCATAAACATACTATTTTTTATTTTAGATCAAGCTGTTATATACTCGTTTTATGAAAATTGCTGGACACTACTGGTTATTTAGATATTTTGTAAAAGTGACGGCGAGTGCTGTTTAGACATAGCTTGCTATATAGGTCGCTTGCTTGGGGTGTTTTGTCATTGATATGCCATGCTACTTGTTTGTTAAAGTAGCATGGTATAGGGTTGGTGCTAGACAGGTACCAGAGAGGTTAGTGTGATACCCGAGTTGTACCGCCACTTTCAATCAGGCGCACTCTTTCGCCAGCTACAAATGCTTCGTCTGCTTCCTGTACAATGGCAAGCAAGCCACCACCATCAAGTTTGACAGTAATTTCTAGTGCATCTTTTCTGGTTACTACTTCTTCAGCAGCTGAGCCAGCGAGGCCACCAACAACAGCGCCAATTACCGTGGCGATTGCACTACCTCTTCCACCACCAATTGAACTGCCAGCAATCCCACCAACTGCCCCGCCAGCGACGGTGCCGATTGGTGATTTAGTGCCTTCAAGTTTTACTTGGCGGATGCTTTCTACGGTTCCCGTTCTTACTGTTTGTGTTTTTCTAGCATCTTCTCTGCTGTAAACAGAGCCAGACTTAGAGCTTGCGCATGCTGCTAAAAAAACGCTGAGTAATGCGATGACGATAAGTCGACTAATATGCATTTTCATTTTCCTTTTTTAAGTTGAAAGTAATCAATTAAATTAAGCAGTTAGGCCTTCGGTTAATGCTGTTTCATTGACAAGTGCTTGCGTATAAATTATTTCAATATCTGCACGAGTTGGCACATGGTTCTGCCCGCCACGGCTAGCAATTTTAATCGCCCCCATCGTAGAAGCAAGTCTGCCACATGTTGGCCAATCCCAACCTTTAGAAATGCCATATAATAGGCCTGCACGATATGCATCACCACAGCCAGTGGGGTCAATAATCTCACTAGCTTGAACGCATGGGATGTCAAAGCGTTGACCGTCAGCGTAAATTTGTGAGCCTTTGCCACCTAGTGTCACGATAAGTGCTTTTACTTTTTGTGCTAACTCGTCGAGTGATAACCCCGTTTTATCTTGAATGATTTGTGATTCATAATCATTCACGGCAAGATAATCAGCCATTTCAATAAAGTGCAACAGTTCTTCACCATTAAACATAGGCAATCCTTGTCCTGGGTCGAACAGGAAAGGAATCTTTGCTTCAAAACATTCGCGCGCATGTTGGAACATGCCATCTCGTCCATCAGGAGCAATCACTGCTAAGCTGATATCAGCCGCATCATTCACGCTGTTCTGGTGTGACTCTGTCATCGCGCCTGGGTGAAATGCCGTGATTTGATTATCATCCGTGTCGGTGGTGATAAATGCTTGAGCCGTGAAGCTATTAGGAATCGTTTTGATGTGAGCCGTGTTGATTTTGTTTATATTTATCCATTGCGTATAAGTGCCAAAGTCTTCACCTACTGTTGCCATAATCAACGGATTACCTTCCAGTAACTGCAAATTGTAGGCAATGTTACCCGCAGTGCCACCAAACTCACGGCGCATCTCTGGTACATAAAATGCCACACTTAATGCGTGAATCTTGTCAGGCAATATATGGTTTTTGAATTTATCTTGAAACACCATGATAGTGTCAAAAGCTAGTGAGCCGCAAATAAGTGTGTGCATGAAATAAATAGAGAAGTGAAAAAAAGAAACATTATCTTAGGTATTTACCTTGATAAGCAAGTTATTGATTATGCAATCCAATGGTAAGTGGGATTAATCATTATCAAGGCTATGGTAATCAGGACTCGGGTAATCAATACTGCGGTATGAGATACCTGATGCGAGGCTAATGCTTGAGAGCGCCGTCAATTAATATTTTGGCAGCTGTTTTTGCATATTTAATAGCGCCAGAGCCGCGTTTCATTTGCTCAGCCTGAACTGCACCCTCAAAAAGAAGAGACAGCTGTAGAGCCAAACCCTCGGCATCTTTTATATTAGCGTCTGTTGCTAAATGGTGAATATATTGTTTGAATTGTTGAGATTGCTGTGAAGACAATTGGTGAACAGGGTTGTCTTCTTTAGGAAATTCTGCTGAGGCTTTAATAAAACCTACACCGTGAAAATCTGGAGAGGTCACCCACTCTTCAATGTAATCAAACAGCTTTTGCAGTTTTTCGGTGGGTTGTTTGGTGTTGCTACTCAGTTTGTCGTTGAGCCAGTTTTGAAAATCTTGATGGCCTTGTTTAAGTACTTCAAGAATTAATACTTCTTTGCTACCAAAGTATTTATAAAGTGTCATTTTGGTGGTGCCAGCGACGGCCACAATCATATCAACTCCAGTTGAGTTAATACCCTGCGTTTGAAATAAGTTGCTCGCAGTAGTGAGTATTTTTTCACGTAAGCCAGTCATAACATCATTATACTAATCTGTATAGGATGATTGCAACTATTATTTTCTTGCATTTGTAGGGACTATTTAGATGCTGCCATTAGCATGGGTGTGAAGTTGCATTTTACTTTTTCTAGATATTCATTCGCGATGGCTAGGTCATCGAGGTTTGAAGGTAGTTTTCCGCCTACTACATTTTCTAAATAGATGGCTTTGTGCTTGTCGGGCATCAACAAAGCCTCAGGGAACTGGCATGTGCCTTGGCGCATTAGCTCATATTTTGCATACATTTGGGTTGCATCATGAGCGGTTATGTGTTGATCTTCTTTTTTAGCAAGTATTGAGCTGTTGTCGTTATTGGATTCAGCATTCATATGCTCTGTGGATTGCTGGTCTTTTAAGAATGGCGCCCATATTAATGATGCGCAGATTGTTAGTGCTAATGTTGCTGCAATGCCGTAAGTCATTGGCTTTGATAATGCAGGTTTGATTTGTTTAGTTACTATAGGTTGGGTTTGAGCCAGAATAAGTGCACTAGCTGCCTTTTTGGCATGCGCTAGGCTGTTGCTAGCTGGGTGTGCAATATTTTGCTGTGCTGCATTGCGTGCAATTAATACGATATGCTCAGCAAGAATTTCAGGATTCTCAGCACCTAAAGCTTCTGCTTGTGTGAAGCAGTAATCTAATAACAGGGCGTTATCTGAGCCGCTTAAATGGCAATGTTTCAGCATGTTGGGTGCTTTCAGCCAGTCATTCAGAATATCAAATAAGCTTAATAAGCGACCCTCAGGCGTGTCGCTTGATTTGCCCAGCATGTAGATAAGCCAAGATGAGTTTAGTAAGTTTGAGCTTGGTAAGTCCGAGCGCAATAAATCCGAGCTAAGTGAATCTGGGCTTAGTAAATCCGAATCATCATAGTTCATGCTGAGGGCTTTCTGCTAAAAAGGTTTAATAACAACGAGTATCACTACAGCAGTAAGCAGGATGACGGGTAGTTCATTAAACCAGCGGTACCAAATGTGACTGTGCTGGTTTTTGTCTTGGCTAAAGTCTTTGACAAGTTTTCCGCAGTAAAAATGATACCAAACGAGTATCGCCACGAGTGTTAGCTTAGCATGCATCCATGCACCAGAAATGCCGTAGCCAAGCCATAACCAGAGGCCAGACCCAAGTGCTAATAAGGCAAGAGGTAGCATAAAGCGGTACAACTTTCTTTCCATCAGTTTTAGCTGTTCAGAGGTTGCTTGGTTGGGTGTTTGTGCATCCAGCACCATTGCATGGTTGACAAATAGTCTTGGTAGGTAGAATAAACCAGCAAACCAACTAGTGATGAAAATAATATGAAGCGCTTTAATCCATAGCATTTATATACTCAATTCTTTATTTAATAATTGGTGCAATGCTACAAAGTCTAGCTCACCTATTGTTCTTTGCAGTAGTTCACCTTGTTTGTTATAGATAAATGCGGTGGGCGTTAATCTTACTTTGCCAAACAGCTCCGTAATTTCTGCACCTTGGTCATGTGTCACAGGGAAGGGTAGGCTTTGCGATTTACTATAATTTTTGATGAGTGATATTTCATCATGTGGCATTGCAACGGCAATGACTTCAAGACCTTTCGGTTGATATGTATGATAGGTTTTAATCAGATCAGGCATTTCTTTAATACAGCCTGGGCAGTCTGTCGCCCAAAAGTTAATAATCACTACTTTGTCTCTTAAGGATGTCATTGAAATTTGTTTGCCATCAATAGTGCTAAACGTCACGTCAGGCGCTTGAGGCTTTTTGGTGAGTTGTAAGCCTAGGACTATTAAGAGTGCAATGATAACAATCGGCAGTAGGGATTTTTTTAATAATTTATTCATATTAGTAGTCTAACTTTATTTGTGACTATTTCCTGTGATTTTATAATGAATTTTTTTGAACTACCACTCTCTTAGCCCTGTAGGGATAACAAATAACCATGTCGAAGTCGCGCTTATTTGCTAGCTTACACCATGTTATAATGAACCTTTAATAGCAAAGCTATTTGTCAAAAAACTACAATGAACGCACCTCTATTAAGTACTATGCTAAACGCAGAGCCTAAAGCTCCAACGCGCTTGCGCGAAATTCCCTATAACTATACTTCATTCTCAGACCGTGAAATTGTCATTCGGTTTCTTGGGGAAGAAATTTGGAGTATTTTAAATGAATTACGTGGCGAGCGTAAAACAGGGCGTTCTGCACGTATGTTGTTTGAGGTGTTGGGCGATTTGTGGGTTGTATCGCGTAACCCGTATCTGCAAGATGATCTATTAGAAAATCCTAAGCGCTGTAAGGCATTGGTAGATGCTTTGCATCATCGTATAGCCGCGATTGATGAGCGCAGTGCTGGCAACCCTAAGGTAGTTAAGCTTGTAGTGTCTGCACGTCAGGCAGTGACCAAGTTCGAAAGTGAATTTAAGCATACTGCAAATCTTCGTAAAAAAGCACTGGCTAAGCTCTCAAAGATAACCCGTAAAGATAACGTGAAATTTGATGGTCTGTCACGCGTGTCTCATGTGACCGATGCTACCGACTGGCGTGTTGAATATCCGTTCTTGGTATTAACACCAGATACGGAAAGTGAAATCGCAGCTTTGGTACGAGCCTGTATTGAGTTAGGGCTTACTATCATTCCTCGTGGCGGTGGAACTGGTTATACAGGCGGTGCTGTTCCACTTACACCTTTGTCTGCGGTCATTAATACAGAAAAGCTTGATCAACATACAGGCGTGCAAATGCGCACCTTGCCAGGCGTTTCACGCCAAGTGGCAACGATAGAGTGTGGTGCTGGCGTTGTAACAAGACGTGCAATGGAAGCCGCTTCAGATGCAGGGTTAGAGTTTGCGTGCGATCCCACCAGTGCTGATGCTTCTTGTATCGGCGGTAACGTAGCCATGAACGCGGGCGGTAAAAAAGCCGTGTTGTGGGGAACTGCCTTGGATAACTTAGCTTCATGGCGCATGGTGACGCCAGATGGCGAGTGGATGGAGGTTGAGCGTCTAGACCACAACCTTGGCAAAATTCACGATATTGAGATGGCTCGATTTAAAATCAGTCGCTACAGCGAAGATATGAAAACGCTGTTGTCTGAGCCTGAGATATTAGAAATACCTGGCCCAAGTTTCCGTAAGGTTGGCTTAGGTAAAGATGTGACCGATAAATTTTTGTCAGGTTTGCCAGGGATTCAAAAAGAGGGTTGTGATGGTTTAATTACCAGTGCCACATTCATTTTGCATCGTATGCCTAAGTATGTGCGCACCATTGCATTAGAGTTTTTTGGCAATGTGTCACATGCGGTGCCTGCTATTGTTGAAATTAAAGATTACTTGGATGCAACGGCCAAACAAACGCCAGCAGTGATTATGGCTGGGCTTGAGCATATGGACGAGCGCTATATTAAGGCAGTTGGTTATGCCACTAAAGCCGCTCGCCAGCAACGTCCAAAAATGGTGTTGATTGCAGATATTGCCTCAGATGATGAAAATGCGGTGGGTGAAGTTGCCTCAAGTATGGTGCGTTTATGTAATGCACGTAATGGCGAAGGCTTTATTGCGGTATCAAGTGAAGCCCGTAAAAAATTCTGGTTAGATCGCGCAAGAACAGCTGCCATTGCTAAGCATACCAATGCGTTCAAAATCAATGAAGATGTAGTGATTCCATTGCCGCGCTTGGGTGACTACTCTGATGGTATCGAGCGCATTAATATTGATTTATCGATCAAAAACAAGCTGAAGCTAATTGATGCTTTAAAAGTCTTTATGCAAGGTGAATTACCTTTGCAAGCTGATGAAGATGGTAACGCTGATTTGAATATGGTGAAAACCAAACAAACAATGGCGTTGGCATTATTAGAAGATTTGCGCACACGCTGGAGTTTCATTTTAGATAACTTAGATGTGCCAGTTGCTGTATTAGGTGAAGCTGGTAAAGCACTCTCACATTATGAGAATGTATTTAGAGCGGTGCAGTCTTACGATTTGCGAATTTCATGGAAGCGCGAACTCAAACGACCAATGGCAGATATTTTTGCTGGGCGTGAGTATCAAAAAATTCTTGAGCGCTGCGATGAAATTCATAAACAAGTGCTCAAAAGCCGCGTCTTTATTGCCCTACACATGCATGCTGGTGACGGTAACGTACATACCAATATCCCAGTAAACTCTGACGACTATGGCATGATGCAAGAAGCTCATGCTGCGGTGGCAAAGGTCATGGCGCTGGCACGTAATTTAGATGGCGTTATTTCTGGCGAGCATGGTATCGGCATTACCAAAATGGAGTTTTTGGATCAATCTACGATTGATACTTTCACTACCTACAAAAATAAAGTGGACCCGAACGGCCATTTTAATAAAGGTAAGTTGTTGGCTGGCTCAGGTTTAGATAACGCTTACACGCCAAGCTTTGGTTTGCTTGAGCAAGAGTCCATTATTATGGAGCAATCTGCCATTGGAGAAATTGCAGATGACATCAGCGACTGTTTGCGTTGCGGTAAATGTAAGCCTGTTTGTTCTACCCATGTGCCGCGTGCAAACTTATTGTATAGCCCACGTAATAAGATTTTAGGTACTTCGCTACTGATAGAAGCATTCTTATACGAAGAGCAAACGCGTCGTGGTATTTCAATTAAGCACTTTGATGAGTTTAATGATGTTGCGGATCATTGTACGGTCTGCCATCGTTGCGAGAAACCATGCCCTGTCGATATTGATTTTGGTGATGTTTCCATCAAAATGCGTAATTTCTTACGTGAGCAGGGTAAAAAACAATTTAATCCAGGTACCGCATTAGGCATGGCATTTTTAAATGCTAAAGACCCTGCAACCATTAAATTATTGCATACGGTGATGATTAATTGGGGTTATAAAGCACAAAATCTTGCGCATACCCTAGCTAAGCGTTTTGGCTTATTGCGAGATAAAAAACGTCCGCCAGCGACTGTAGGCAAAGCTGATATCAAAGCACAGGTGATTCATTTTATTAATCGCCCAATGCCGAAGAAAATGCAATCTAAAACCTCACGCGCGATGCTTGGTTTAGAAGATGATCACATGATTCCAGTGATTCGTAACCCGAAAAAGGTAACAGATGACTCAGAAGCAGTGTTTTACTTCCCAGGGTGCGGCTCAGAGCGTTTGTTCTCAAACGTAGGGCTAGCAACACAAGCCATGCTGTATGAAGTGGGTGCGATTACTGTGTTGCCACCAGGTTACTTGTGTTGCGGGTATCCACAAACATCTGCTGGCAACCATGATAAAGGTCAGGAAATTACGGCTGATAATCGCGTGTTGTTCCATCGTGTTGCTAACACATTGAATTATCTTGATATTAAAACGGTAATCGTCTCTTGCGGTACTTGTATGGATCAGTTGCAAAAATACGAGTTTGAGAAGATTTTCCCAGGCTGCCGCTTGCTCGATATTCATGAGTATTTGATGGAAAAAGATATGCGCTTGCAAGCTGTCACTGGTACACGGTATATGTATCACGATCCTTGTCATACGCCAATGAAAACCTACAAACCGCTAGAAGTGACAAGCGCGCTGATGGGGCAGGATGTTGCATTAAATGACCGATGCTGCGGTGAGAGCGGTACCTTTGCAGTAGCGCGCCCAGATATTTCTACGCAAGTGAAAATGCGTAAGCAGGAAGAGCTTGAAAAAGGCTTGCAGCAAATGGGCTTAACAGTAGGTGCGCCTGAAATGGACGTTAAAATATTAACTTCTTGCCCAAGCTGCCTACAAGGTTTGTCTCGTTACGGTGAAGATACTGGTATTGAAGCAGACTACATTG
Organism: Methylotenera sp.; assembly: GCA_030682715.1. Classification (GTDB taxonomy): domain Bacteria; phylum Pseudomonadota; class Gammaproteobacteria; order Burkholderiales; family Methylophilaceae; genus Methylotenera. Next base: position 15,570 of record JAUXNQ010000050.1, read on the forward strand.
TGGTTGAAATGGCTAAGCATATTCTCGGTGAAAACTGGATGCAGGAATATGTACATAAAGCCAACAATGGCGGTATTGAGAAAGTATTATTGTAATAATCAGCAAAGGAACTCATTTGGGTTGTACATCACAATTTGAATGAGGTCGTTAAGTATTGCAGTCGCTATTTGGTTGTGCAGTTTAGTAGTAGCGAACATTGTTGATAATGCTCGCTAAAGTTAGTGCTAGAAAATCAATTGGCTACAAAAGCAATGATTGGAAGAGCCAATTAGAGCAGTAGGACAATTAGAATATTAGAACGGTAAAACATTAGAACGGTAAAAACAGCGCTGTTGCAAGATTTTGTACCACGCGTGAGATTAAGCGTTGAGACTTTTCGGCGAGTACCATTGCACATAAGTCGGTACGCCCAATCATTTTTCCAAACTCACGTTCAAATGATAAGTTCTTTTCATGGTCGTTGATTTCATTGCTAAGTAAATATAGCGTACCAGTTGCATCTCTTGCATTTGAGAGTTTCCACACTGCAATTTCTGTATTACGTGCAACGTTATAAACGCGTTGTGGATCAATGTTGTCTGTGAAATAAAAGTCAGTTTTATCATTGTGTGCTTTTAATAGCATCGTATGCAGGCCTACAATAAAGGCAAGTACACGATCACCTTTGTAATCTGGGTTGAACGTTAAGAAGATGGCATCAGTCATCACCAGGTTATTCATTTCTGAAAATTGAAAGTGGTGCTGTGCTGCACCATCAAATACCCAGTCAATCATTTTTTCAGCTGGGTCTGAAGTGCTTTTCTTTAACTCCTGTGGATTTCGCTTATATAGCTTTAGCATCAATAAGCGTAAGCTTTGCGTATTTTCTCTGATTTCCACATCCGCGATGCGGTCGATATCTGCTTTAGCGATTTGATTGATAGTACTTTTATCTTTTTGTTCTGGAACGACTCTTTTATTGTTGGCATCTAATGGCGTGTTCGAAGCACATGCCGAAAATAAAAGCGCACTTATTAAATATGGTGCGCATCTTTTAAACGGCGAAGTGAATAGGCTCATTTTTGTATCATCCGCGCTTTAGGAAAAATTGCACTAAATGTACTACCAGCGCCAAGCTCGCTTGTAACTTCAAGTCTCGCTTGGTGTCTGGTTAAAATATGTTTGACAATAGAAAGGCCTAGTCCTGTACCACCAGTTTCACGGCTACGGCTTCTATCTACACGATAAAAACGTTCAGTTAATCGATGGATATGCTGTTGCTCAATGCCGATACCATTATCTGTTACGCTAAAGATGCCTTGGTTATTTCTAAGTTGCCAGATAATCTTAATTTCACCGCCCGCAGGAGTGTATCTTATGGCGTTACTTACCAAGTTGCCTAGCGCACTTTGTAATTCATCTACGGCACCAGATAAGTCAAAGTGTGGATTGGTTTGAACGCTAATGTGATGTTTACCTTGGCTAAGCGCATTTGCGTCATTTAATAACATATTCATCAGCATAGACATGTTAATCGGGTTGTTATCAGGGGCTTGAGTGTTGCTTTCAATGTGTGAAAGCGTGAGCAAGTCTTCAATCAGCCGTCTCATGCGCGTCGTTTGGTCTTGCATCATGCCAAAGTAATTACGTATATTATCAGGGATGGCACCTTCCATATCTGATAACGTTTCAATGAACCCACCAACCACTGTTAGAGGCGTTCGTAATTCGTGTGAGACGTTGGCAATAAAATCTCGACGCATGGCGTCTACTTTTTCAATTTGGGTAATATCGCGGCTAATCAGTAATTTTTGTTTGGTTGCAAGAGGAATCAGCCAAATTTCAAGTGTTGATTCATTGTTTTTTACATCTTTAAGTTTAAAAGGTTCGTCATAAACTTCACTGTATAAATAAGCAATGAAGTGACTATTTCTAAGTAAATTAACAATAGGTAGGTTTGTGTCAGTTTTTAAATCGAGACCGAGTTGATATTCCGCATGAGATGTGCACCACTCAATGGTGTTGGCCGCACTCAAAATGACAAGTCCATCAGGGATTGCATTCGCTACGATTTGGAATCGCTCTAAAGCAGAGTTTAATTCTGTTTGTTTATACGTGTTTCTGCGTTCATATTTTAGTAGGCTACTATATACGTCTTCCCATAGCCCAGTTCCTTCAGGTACATCACGCAAGTCTGGTGATTTTAACCAGCGGTTTAATTCATGTATCCAAAAAATATGGTTAACAACATAAATTAAAAGACCGCATGAAAAAACAATTAACGCCGTGACTAAGCTAGTAATGAGCCATAGAAAAATGCTCATAATGCTTAATGCACAAATAAATAAGCCAGCTTTCCAACGTATATCAATCACAGGGCATACTTTTCAGTTATTTTTATCAGAATGATTATAGCGAGGATTTGCCAATAAGCATGATTTTTTCAAATAAGCATAACTTGCTAAAGCGATATTGCTACATGATGTAGTCATCGCTTTTTGAGTGCTTTAGCTCTGGCTTGTATGATTTTGTTGTGAAGACAATCTATAACCAGCACCTCTTACTGTTTGTATCAGGTCTTCATGTCCAGATGTAGATAATGCATTGCGCAAGCGCCTAATATGCACATCGACTGTACGATCCTCAACAAATACTCTGTCACCCCAAACTTTATCTAGTAACTGGCTACGTGTGTGTACACGTTCAGCATTAGTCATAAAGAAATGCAATAGTCTAAATTCTGTAGGCCCTAAGTCTATGGTTTTTTGATTGCCAGTGACTCGGTGTGTGGTCGGATCTAATCTAAGGCCGCTGAGTTCAATTGGGTCATCCGTCATTTGTGGTGCTCTACGGCGTAATACAGCTTTGATGCGAGCGTTCAGTTCACGTGGGCTAAATGGTTTGGTGACGTAATCATCGGCACCTACTTCAAGACCTCTCACCTTGTCATATTCTTCACCACGCGCTGTCAGCATGATGATGGGGATATTTTTGGTGTAGGTGTCTGATTTAAGTTTGCGGGCTAATTCCAAACCATTCATGCCAGGCAACATCCAGTCGAGCAAGATTAAGTCAGGCACTGTTTCGCGCATAAGTTCTAGCGCAATTTCACCACTTAGCGCACGAATGGCATTGTGGCCTGCCTGTGTAATGTTAAGTGCTAGTAACTCTTGAATGGCTGGTTCGTCTTCAATCACTAATATATTGGCTGGCATATATTTCCTTAATTAATTTGCCTTAAATGTTTAAGCCCAATCAGTTTATGACGCTAATATGACATATTCATGACAAACTTTAAACATAATAAATACCAACTAAATACAATAACTAAATTGCCATTTTTAACATTTTGTTACACTATACTGTTTGGTCTAAGTATAGTGATGTGCTGAAAAAATAATAATGTGTTTGGAGGTAATTGAATGACGGATTTTTTTTCAAAAGAAAGAATTACCGCTAATCCGAGTTTTAATCGTTGGCTAGTGCCGCCAGCCGCTTTGGCCATTCATTTGTCTATAGGCATGGCGTATGGTTTTAGCGTCTTTTGGTTACCTCTTTCTAAAGCACTTGGTATTAAAAATCCGATTGCATGTGCAGATACCATGAGTATCTGGGTGCGTGCTTTTGCTACAGATTGCGATTGGAAAGTCAGTGATCTGGGATGGATGTTTACCTTATTTTTTGTGTTTCTAGGAACATCTGCAGCCGTATTTGGACACTGGCTAGAGCATGCTGGCCCACGTAAAGCGGGTGCGGTCGCAGCGTTATGCTGGGGTGGTGGTCTGCTTTTGTCTGCGTATGGCGTATACACACATCAATTATGGCTGATGTGGCTGGGGTCTGGCGTGATAGGTGGCATTGGTTTAGGTTTGGGCTACATTTCCCCTGTATCTACATTAATTAAATGGTTTCCAGATCGCCGTGGTATGGCAACAGGCATGGCGATTATGGGGTTTGGTGGAGGTGCGATGATTGGTGCGCCACTTGCTAATACACTGATGTCTCATTTCTCCACGCCAACTTCTGTTGGTGTGTGGCAGACTTTCGCGATAATGGGTGTGTTCTATTTTATTGCCATGATGATAGGGGCGTTATGTTATCGCGTGCCACCTACTGGTTGGGTGCCAAAAGGCTGGGTACCTCCAGTGAATAATGGTAATAGCATGATTACAAACCGTCATGTCCATGTGAATCATGCACATAAAACTCCGCAGTTTTGGTTGCTTTGGGCTGTGTTATGTCTGAATGTGAGTGCTGGTATCGGTGTGATTGGGATGGCCTCTCCAATGCTACAAGAAGTGTTTGGCGGTGCGTTAATTGGCGAGCAGTTGAAATTATCTGAGCTTTCATCCGAACAATTGTTACGAGTGACGGCTATTGGTGCTGGTTTTGCTGGGCTACTTTCTTTGTTTAATATTTTAGGCAGAATTGGTTGGGCATCTTTATCTGATTTTCTTGGGCGCAAACGTACGTACATAATCTTTTTTGCCTTAGGTTTCTTTTTGTATATCTCTGCACCATGGGCAGGAACCGTAGGTAGCGTTGCGGTGTTTGCTGGTTTGTTTTGTATTATCTTAACAATGTATGGTGGTGGCTTTGCGACCATACCAGCCTATTTGGCTGATATCTTTGGTACACAACATGTGGGTGCCATTCATGGTCGGCTTTTGACAGCCTGGGCTACTGCTGGTGTGTTAGGCCCTGTTATTGTTAACTATCTGCGTGATTATCAACTTGATCATGGCGTGCCTGCGAGCGAGGCTTACAACGTGATTATGTATGTATTAGCCGCACTTCTGTTGTTAGGGTTTGTTTGTAACTTGCTAGTGAAGCCTGTCGCTGATAAACATTATATGACTGATGCGGAGCTTGAAGCTGAGCGTAAATTAGCGCACGAAAAATCAGTTAAATTAAATGGGGATAAAGTGGAAAGCCAGCAATCTGAGAATCATCCGTTATTGGTTTTTATTGCGTGGACATTGGTTGCAATCCCAATTAGCTATGGAATTTATAGTACCTTACAAAAAGCATGGATATTGTTTCATTAATTTTCTGGCCTTGTTAAAGCGTAGCGTGCATGAATATATCACCTAAGAAGCTAGTGATATGCGGTAAAATATCGCTTTATTAAGTTTATGCAAGTTAAAGGAAGTATTACGTGAGAGAAATTAAGAAAAACCTAGATGGCTCAGGGATGCAAGTAGGTGTTGTTTTATCAAGATTCAACAGCAATATTGGTGACGGCTTACTTGAAGCATGTAAAAGTGAATTGCTTAAACTAGGTGTTGCTAGTGATGCGATTACCATTGCAACTGTACCAGGGGCATTGGAAACACCGTTAATACTTCAGCACATGGCACTAAGTGAAAAGTATGATGCGTTGATTGCCTTGGGTGCGATTATTCGTGGTGAGACTTATCATTTTGAAGTGGTTGCAAATGAATCTGCTCGTGGTATTTCAGAAGTGCAATTAAACACAGGTGTGCCTGTAGCAAATGCTGTATTGACCACAGAAGATGATGATCAGGCGATTGCCCGTATGCATATTAAAGGTGCAGAGGCAGCGCAAGTAGCAGTTGAAATGTTTAATTTGGTTAAAGCGCTATGACTGAGAATAAACCAGTAGTGACCAGCTTAGTGGTGGATGACGATGCTGGTGGGAGTGAAGCCACTAGCAGCACCAATAAAAAGCCTGTCAGAAGTGGTGCAAAAAAAAGCGGTAGCCAGAGCCGTAGAAAGTCGCGCGAACTCGTATTAAAAGCGGTATATCGTGGTATGTTAAATGAGTCTGAGCTATCACACATATTGCGAGATATGCGCGATGACCCAGACTATAACAAAGCCGATGAAGCTTACTTTAAGCAGTTATTACAAGCGGTTACTGAAAACTTAACTGAGATAGATAGCAAGATTGTTGGGTTTATTGACCGTTCAATTAGTGAGCTGAGCCCTGTAGAGCATGCCATTTTACGCATATCAGGTTGTGAGTTGATGTTTGATCTAAGTATTCCATATCGCGTAGTAATCAATGAAGGCGTTGAGCTAGCCAAAGTGTTCGGTGGCACAGATGGCCATAAATATATCAATGGCGTTTTAGATAAGTTTGCGGCTGACGTGCGTGAAGTTGAGGTTAGGGCTTCAAGAAGTTAGTCTTTAAGCGACAATGCAAAATAGCTTGGGTTACATGTTTTGTCAAAGTAGATAAAATGGATTTGAGTGAAGCCCTAGAGATTGTACGCTTAACAGATGTTGGACTACTACGTAGTCATAATGAAGATGCGATAGCCAGCGATGCGAGTATCGGGTTCGTTATTCTGGCTGATGGCATGGGTGGATACAATGCAGGTGAGGTAGCCAGCGAGATGGCTGTGCTGAGTATTACTGCCGAACTAAAAGAGGCGTTAGGCTCCCATCCGACTCATTATGCATTGCCAGATGTTGATCAACCTGTCCTAAATAAAAAGATATTGAGAAAGCTAATGATTGATGCGGTTGCCAATGCAAACGCATCAATCTATCATGCATCACAAACATACCCGCATTGTGCTGGTATGGGTACAACGTTGGTATTAGGCTTGTTCATTAATAACCAGTTGTTAGTTGGGCATATAGGAGATTCTCGAATATACCAATTAAGAAACCAGCGCTTAGTGCAAATGACTGAAGATCACTCTTTGCTTCAGGAGCAGATTAAGGCAGGTGTTATTACGCATGAGCAGGCTAAATCCTCATCCTATAAAAATCTGGTAACGAGAGCATTGGGCATAGATTCAGAAGTAGAACTGGCGCTTAATGAGTTTGATGTTGAAGTGGGGGATGTCTATCTACTTTGCTCTGATGGCTTGAGTGATTTGGTTGATGATGAGTTAATACAATCAGTACTTAATCATCATGTACAGAACTTAACTAGTGCAGCAGATGCCTTAGTTCAGCTGGCGAATGAACATGGCGGCAACGATAATATTTCTGTCATACTAGCCAAAGTAAATCATTTGTATGAAGATAAAAGTACTTGGTGTGATAATTTTGTTGGTTGGCTAAAGTAACGGGATCGATGATGGCAAAGCTTATACTTACCCTAGACGGCTCATACTTAAATGAATATACATTAAGCCGCCCTCAAACCACCATAGGTCGTAAATCGACTAATGATATTCATCTTGATAACTTAGCCATTAGTGGAGATCATGCTGTTGTTTTAAAGCATGGAAATGATTTCTTTCTTGAAGACCTCAACAGTACTAATGGAACCCGTTTAAATAATGCGGCAGTCAGAAAGCAGCTTCTGAAAAATGAAGATGTCATTGAGTTAGGCCGATTTAGTTTAACATTTATTGATGACGCAACGTCAAATGCAACCATAGCATTTGAGAAGACGATGATGGTTCATCCTTCTGTATTTAGTACTAAATCACACGACTCTTTCTCTCATTCGGAACAGATAAAAGCTTCTCCATCGATAGCACCAAATGTTGCGACATCGCATTCTTCAAAAATGCAATCTAACGAAGATCATGCTAAGCCTACCGTCATTGGTAAGATACAAGTGCTAAATGGCACTAGTAGTGGACGAGAGTTGGTGTTAAACAAAGCACTGACAACACTGGGTAAAACTGGGGTGCAAGTTGCAGTGATTACCAAGCGTCCTAATGGCTATTTTATTACGCATGTGGAGGGCAAGGTTTTGCCAGTTGTAAATGGTGTTTCTACAGGCGTGCAAGCGCGTGCTTTAGCAGACCATGATGTCATTGAGCTTGCAGGTGTAAAAATGGAGTTTTATTTATCTAATGCTTAGGTCAAAAGCGTATTAGTCTACATATATGTACTTTTTCGCATTGTTTCAGGGTTGCGTTAGAAGCCTTAGTCATCACATGGATCGGGGTATAGCATTAAATGTTGGATAATCAGCAGCCATATTTACTAGCGCGACTAGAGCGCCTAAATGCAATCGGCATTGCGCTTTCGGCAGAACGTGATAACAAGCGATTATTGGAGATGATATTGCTGGGCGCCCAAGAAATCACGAATGCTGATGCAGGCACACTTTATACCATTACCCAAGATAAACAGCTCAAATTTGAGATGATGCGTAATAAAACGCTGAATATGTTTTTAGGTGGAACGACAGGTAAAGAGATACCATTCTTACCACTGCCATTGTACCTAGACGATGGCAGTCCAAACCTAACGACTGTGGCAGCCTACGCAACCCTAAATAATAAAACCGTTAATATTCCTAATGCCTATGAGGTGGAAAATTTTGACTTCTCAGGCACACGTAAATTTGATCAGAAAACTGGCTATCACTCACAATCATTTTTAACGATTCCGATGAAAGATCATGAGTCAAAAGTGATCGGTGTACTTCAGCTCATTAATGCCACCGATGCTGATACAGGAGGGATTGTTCCGTTTTCAATCGCTAACCAGAGGTTAGTCGAGTCTTTGGCATCGCAGGCTGCTGTTGCGATGACCAATCACCATCTAATTGAAGGGTTGAAAAGTTTATTTGAAGCTTTTATTGAGTTAATCGCTGATGCAATTGACCAGAAGTCACCTTATACAGGAGGTCATTGCCGACGTGTACCAGAACTGACCATGATGCTTACTCAGGCATTAATTGACGCTAAAACTGGCCCTTTTAAAGACTTTACGCTTAACGAAAATGAGTTTTATGAGCTGAAAGTTGCAAGTTGGTTACATGATTGCGGAAAAGTGACAACACCTGAAGCCATTATGGATAAGCCTACAAAATTATCTTCCATTTTCGATCGAATCCAGTTGATTGAACAAAGATTTGAATTGCTAAAACAACAGGCTGAATGTGCCATGCTCAAGGAGCAGGTGGAAATGTTGAAGGCTGGTGGGTTAAATCCAGAGAAATTAAATCAGCAACAGTCTAAGTTAGAAGCTTTTAACTTGTATTGTGATGAGGCTAGCACATTTTTGCGACAAGCCAATATTGGTAGTGAGTCGATGACTACTGCTGATCTACAGCGTATCCAGGACATTGCTAGTATGCAGATATTAGATACTTTAGGAAATAAAGTGCCATTCTTGAGCGAAGATGAAGCCTATAATTTGAGTATCAAACGTGGCACATTAACAGCAGAAGAGCGCCAAGTCATTAACAACCATATCGTCGTGACAATCAGTATGCTTGAGTCACTACCTTATCCTCAGAGCTTGGCACGAGTACCAGAATACGCCTGCGGACATCACGAACATATGGATGGAAGTGGCTATCCTAAGGGGCTTAAGCGCGATGAAATGTCAATTCCAGCACGTGTGATGGGGATTGCTGACGTATTTGAAGCGCTTACCTCTAAAGACCGACCTTATAAGAAAGCGAAAACGCTTTCGGAATCATTGAACATATTAGGTAAGATGAAAGTTGATCAACATATAGACCCTGATTTGTTTGATGTATTTATCCGAGAGGAAATCTATCTCAAATATGCGCAGGAATTTTTAGAGCCTGAGCAAATTGATCAAGTGGATTTGAATAAAATACCTGGATATCAGCCTTAACTATTCTGTTCGCAAGCGTATCGCTAAAGAAATATATGGTGTTAATTGCTATTTAGATTAACGTTTCTGCAGCCAGATGCATCGCAAATAAGGTAGCTACCTTGTTCATACCAGTCACCAAGTACCCACCTTGTGATCAATTTCCCATCTACTGACACTTGATGCTGGTTTGGCCTGTGTGTGTGCCCGTGGATGAGCATATCAGGATAGTGGTGCGATTTTAGCAAGCTTACTACTGCATCTTGGTTAACATCCATTATTTGAGCTGATTTGCTAGATTTCTCTTGTTCGCTACGTAATCTAATCGCCTCAATCTGATTTTTACGTGCTTGCAATGGTTGGTTTAGAAACTCTGATTGCCATTGCTTGTTTCTTACTTGTAGGCGGAACTGTTGATACGCTACATCATCAGTACATAACTCATCGCCGTGGCTCAGTAATGCGGTGCTTCCGTATAAATTAATCAATGTTGGGTCGCTAATCAAATGGATACCCGCAACCTTGCAGAAATCGTCAGTGATTAGAAAGTCGCGGTTACCGTGCATCAAGTAAATAGGTACACCTGAAGCTACTAATGCTTTAAAACCTTGAATAATCTGCTTGTTAAACGCATCTTCAATGTCATCGTCACCAGCCCAGTATTCAAATAAATCACCTAATATATAAAGTGCGCGGGCGGATTTTGCCTGATTGGCTAAGAACTTTAAGAATGCTTCAGTGATATGTGGGCGGCTTGCACACAGGTGAAGATCAGAAATGAAAATAGTCGCTTCTGATGAGGAAGGGCTGTCAATATTGAGATTAACCAAAATGAACAGCCCCGATATTATTTAAATATTTCAACATGTTTTTGACACCCTAGCGTTGTGAAGAGTGCTAGAGGGTATCAATGTTGCAATTAAGCACGTGTTGCACGTTCAATCACAACATTGCTTGCTGGAACATCTTGATGGCCTTTAAGGCTAGTGGTTGCTACTTGTTTGATTTTATCAACAACGTCCATGCCGTCAATCACTTTGCCGAAAACACAATAGCCCCAACCGTTGCCGCTAGGTGCGGTATGGTTTAGGAATTCGTTGTTAGCAATGTTAATAAAGAACTGGCTACTAGCAGAGTGCGGCGCTGAAGTACGTGCCATTGCAACCGTATATTTCTCGTTACCTAAGCCATTGTCAGCTTCATTTTTAATTTCAGCTTCTGTGCTTTTTTGTGTCATTGACGTGTCAAAGCCACCACCTTGAATCATAAAACCATTAATCACACGGTGGAAAATGGTGCTGTCATAAAAACCGCTGTCCACATATTGTAAAAAATTAGCGACTGTAATCGGTGCTTTTTCAGCATTGAGCTCGATGGTGATGTCACCGAAATTGGTATGTAGTTTAACCACGGAATGTCCTTATTAAATATTGTTAAAACTGTTAAAAATGAATAAAAAACTAGTGCTAGATTTATTTAGTAATAGATTTATAAAGGGGTTTTGTTGATTTTAACCTGATGCACAATAATAGGTGATCTAGGTACATCGCCATATGGGCCAACGTTTGCAGTTGAAGTAACCGCGATATCACGCACTACATCCATCCCTTTTAATACTCTACCAAACACGCAATAACCTATTAGCTCAGGTTCTGGGCTACGGTAATTAAGGAACTGATTGTTTTCTAAGTTAATGAAAAACTGAGACGTGGCAGAGTTTGGGTCAGATGTTCTTGCCATGGCAATTGTCCCAATATCATTTTTGAGCCCATTATTGGATTCATTAATAATCGGAGCGCGCGTTGGTTTTTCTGTCATTTTGGTATCGAAACCACCACCTTGCACCATAAAGCGATTAATCACACGGTGAAAAATAGTGTCTTGATAAAAGCCTGAGTTAACATACTCTAAGAAGTTAGCGACAGTTTTAGGGGCCTTCTCAGGGTAAAGCTCAACAGTAAAGTTTCCGCGATTGGTTTCGAAAGTTACTTGTGGGTTGGCGGCTATGGCAGAGGTGCTAAGTAATAATAAAGTGAGAAAAACGTAAAATTTGCGCATATAGCTCCTTGAAATATGATGAAAAGCAACTTAGTGAAACTAAGCGGCGCCTTCGTAGATAATTTTCCAGCGATTGCCTTCTTGGATCCAATATTGACGTTTTTGCATTTTGTTTTTTAAATGCGAGCTGCTGAAATTTTGAGTGAAATCAACCACTACCAGTTTCTTCTGAGGATCTGGGTAACTAAACATACTGATATTAGATAGTGAAATATCCACTTCAGGTTTGCTGGCCTGTACACGGTATTTATGCTCGGCCCATTGTTGGTAGGTGATACCATTCGTAGAGAAATCTTTTGAATAATACGATAGATATTTCTCAGTATCCTGTGATTTCCAGTCATTCAACCAGTTATCAATCTCAGCGTTTAAATTGCCTTTTTCTGCTTCAGGCGAGCTGGAGTCATTTAACCATTCCAAGTTATTGGCAATGATAATTGGGGTCTTCCCTAACTGAAGTGCGGGTTCTAGCGCTTTTAGATCTTGGTTAGCAACGACCACGCAACCGTCACTAGCACGAGGAGGGCGGCTGTAAGTGTTGCTAGGTGTCCCATGTAACCAAATGCCAGAACCATTTCTGTTATGCGCTTTATCCCACTCGTTAGGGTAGCTTAGTGGGTACGCACCTTCGCCATAAAAATCTGGTAATTTTTGCTTTAGCTTTGTGCTTGCAAAGTACACACCAATCGGTGTGCGTTTGTCACCTTCAGCCTGCTTTTCAACCCCGTTTTTACCAACGGTAATGTAATAATCTGCAACGTACTTTAATTGGTCATTGTTTTTTTGATACAAATACAACCTAGATTTACTTGTGTCTATTAGTATTAGGTGGCTTTGCTGAGCGTTAGGAGCAAGTATTAGGTTGGGTTGTTTTTCTTGCGATTGCTTTGCTAAATAACGCTCAATGCGCACGCGCGCTTCTTCTTGCAGGTCTTGAACTGCATCTGGGCGATTGTTGACAGGGTCACCAAACGCTTGTAGATATTTGCCTTGCGCCATTAATAGGTCGCCGCGCACGAGATGCGCGAGTTTAAAGTTTGGAACGCTTTGAATCAGTTGATCAATCGTGTTAAGGGCTTGCTGATGTTTACCCTCAGAAATTTCGAGTAAACTTTTAACCAACAAGCCCTCTGCGAGGTCAGTTACCGCATTTGTAGCAATCGTTGCGGCGTTACTGAAACTTGCTTTGGGTATGAGGTTGCCAAAACTAAAGCGATTTACCGCAGTGGCATTCCAAGGCACCAGCGTGATGGCAGCTAATAGCGAGTAGGTAAGTGCTTTATTAATCATCATGCCTTATATTTCAATACCATGAGCCACTAGTTGCTTGCAATTTCTTCGGTTATCAACCAGTTATCGCCAGATTTTCTCAATAATAGTGTTTTGGAAGTGCGAATAGGAGAGCGTTTATCTGCGCGGTAGATTTGTTTAAATTGTACTTTAGCAGTGTTGCCTTCATTCGCAGTCACAACCAAATTGTTGAGTTCTACGCTGATGTTTGAAGGTGCGCTAATACGTTCACGTCTTTGTTTTTCCCATGCCTTGTTATTTTGTCCTTTGGCTGGTTTAAAGTCGTCAGCGTAGCTAGCGAAGTATTTAGCTAGGTCTTTGTTGGCCCAAGCTTGCGCCCAATCGTTAACCGCAGTTGTAATGTTGTCTGCATTGTTAGTTGCAGTGCCATTATTAGTAGTCGTAGTTGGTGTCTTTTTAACTTCAGCAGGTGCTACATTTGCTATAGGTGCAGATTTCACTGGCTCTCTTGCGGCAATAGTCGTTTTGTTGCCAGTGCCAAATAAATCTTTAATTAAAGATAATTTACCTTGTGCGCGAGTGTTGCCAGTGTCAAGTTGTAGCGCTTTGTCATAAGCCTCACTTGCCATACGTGCGTAGATGTCACCTAAGTTTTCATGCGCAGTTGCGTAGCTTGGGTGCGTTTTGATTGCTGTTTCAAGCGCTTTACGTGCTTTATCAAATTGGCCTTGATCTGCATATAAAACGGCTAGGTTATTGTAAGGCTCAGGTAGGTTTGGGAATCGTTCAGTCACTTCGGTAAACGATTTAATTGCCTCATCTCTACGGCCTTGTTCAGCCAGTAAAACGCCTTTCATGAATAATGCCTGTGCATTTTTTGGGTTTGCTGAAATAAAGGTGTTGATGCGGTCAAGCGCAACAGCGGTTTGACCTTGGTCTGCTAGTTTTGAAATATCTTTTAGTTCGTCCGCAGATGCAATGTTAAAAGCAAAACTTGCAGAGGCTACTAGAACAAACCGAGCGATTGAAGGAGTCAGTGACGCAATAAAATTATTCATTGTGATATACTTTTTGTGTGAATAAATAAAGTGTAATTCTATCAATAGCCTAAGCAACCTCCAATAGCTCATTTTGATTTAAGCCAATATATTTCTTCATTCCTCACATTAATTAGCCTAACTGGCCTTAGTTTGAGATAAAAACAAATAACCAACCCTCTAGCTCTTGAAAATATGTTAAAAATTTACAATACATTAGCCCGCGAAAAGCAAAAATTCACACCAATTGTTGCAGGTAAGGTCAGTATGTATGTATGCGGTATGACCGTTTATGATTATTGCCATTTGGGGCATGCGCGCGTGATGGTGGTTTTTGATATGGTAAGTCGCTGGTTAAGGGCTTCTGGCTATGACGTGACTTATGTTCGCAATGTGACGGATATCGACGACAAAATTATTAAGCGCGCCAATGAAAATAATGAAACAATCGCGCAGCTTACCCAGCGTTTTATTGACGCGATGGATGAAGATTCGGCCAAGCTTGGTGTGTTGCGCCCAGATATAGAGCCTAAGGCAACAGAATTTGTCGGTGGTATGTTAACGATGATTGCTGCGCTAATTGAAAAAGAGTTTGCCTACCCTGCGGCTAACGGTGATGTATTTTATTCAGTGAGCAGCTTTCAGGGCTACGGCAAACTCTCAGGAAAGTCATTAGAAGACTTGCGGGCAGGTGAGCGTGTTGAGGTAGATAGCTTTAAAAGAGATCCAATGGATTTTGTGTTGTGGAAAGCAGCCAAACCAGGTGAGCCAAGCTGGGATTCGCCTTGGGGTAAAGGGCGTCCAGGATGGCATATAGAATGCTCGGCGATGAGTTCACACTATTTGGGACAGCACTTTGATATTCACGGTGGCGGGCAAGATTTGCAATTTCCGCATCATGAAAATGAAATAGCACAGTCAGAGGCTGCGCATAGTCACGATGGTAAGCCTTGCCAGATGGTGAATTACTGGATGCATAACGGCTTTGTGCGTGTTGATGATGAAAAAATGTCTAAATCTTTAGGCAATTTCTTTACCATACGCACTGTGCTTGATAAATATGACGCAGAAGTTATACGCTTTTTTATATTGCGTGCCCATTATCGTAGCCCACTTAATTACAGCGACCAGCATTTGGATGATGCAAAGTTGGCGCTCACTCGCCTTTATACCGCCTTGCGGGGTCTTGATATCGTTGAAGCCAATATTGATTGGCAACATCCGCATGCTGAGCGCTTTAAGCAGGCGATGGATGATGATTTCAATACGCCAGAAGCGATGGCGGTATTATTTGATTTGGCCAATGAGGTCAATAAAACTAAATCCGCTGAAGCCGTGAGTCTGCTTAAACATTTGGCTGGTGTGCTTGGATTGTTATCACGCAACTCAGACGACTTTTTGCAAGGCAAGTCAAACGCAATCAATGCTAACGCGGATGGCTCTGCATTAAATGGCAATACTGAGATATTGAATGTTGATGATTTAATCACAAAGCGACTTGAAGCAAAAAAAACCAAAAATTTCGCTGAAGCAGATCGTATTCGTAAAGAACTTGCCGACGCAGGGATTATTCTAGAAGATACACCGCAAGGCACAACGTGGCGCACTGTTTAATCAGGTTGCTATACTAGTTAATCAGGTCGTTATACTAAATATTATTGGAATTGAGTAAGGAATTTATGCCAGTTAAATTAACTGCCCCCCTAGCTTCATCTTTATTGCCTGTGAAAGGGGTCGAATTAGGCTTTGCAGAAGCGAATATAAGAAAGCCTAACCGTAAAGATGTATTAGTGATTAAGCTCATTGAAGGCACACGTGTTGCTGGGGTTTTTACTAAAAACCGTTTCTGTGCCGCACCTGTGGTGTTGTGTAAAGGCTTTTTGGCGCATCAGGCTGGCATTCGTGCTTTACTAGTCAATACTGGCTGTGCCAATGCTGGTACAGGTGACGATGGTTTAAAGCGTGCACAGCAGAGTTGTGATGCTTTAGCTAATTTACTTAACATTAAAGCGAATCAAGTGTTGCCATTTTCTACTGGCGTTATTTTAGAACCGTTGCCTGTTGATAAAGTGGTAGCAGGCTTGCCTGCGGCCATTGCTAATTTGAAAGAAGATAATTGGCTAAATGCGGCCGAGGCTATCATGACCACTGATATTGTGGCTAAGGGCATTTCTCGTCGTTTGAATATTGATGGTAAGCAAATCACGATTACTGGCATGAGCAAGGGCTCAGGCATGATCCACCCTAACATGGCAACCATGCTGGGGTACATTGCAACGGATGCTGCAGTGAGCCAAACTGCTCTGGAAAGTATGATTCAGTATGCAGTCAATAAGTCATTCAACTGCATTACTGTAGATGGCGACACCTCAACCAATGACAGCTTGATTTTTATGGCGACAAATCAAGCTGGCAATGCTGAAATTACCGAAAATAGCGCAGACTATATTGCGCTGCGAGATGCATTCACCGATGTGGCGATTGAGCTTGCGCAAGCCATTGTGCGCGATGGTGAAGGTGCAACCAAGTTTATGTCTATCGTTGTAGAGCGCGGTCAAAGTGAAGAGGAGTGCCGTAAAGTGGCTTATGCCATCGCACACTCACCGCTGGTGAAAACTGCATTTTTTGCGTCAGACCCTAATCTAGGACGAATTTTGGCTGCGATTGGCTATGCAGGTATTGATGATTTAGATGTAAATACTTTACAGTTGTATTTGGGTGATGTGCTTGTTGCAGAAAAGGGCGGCAGAGCGGCTTCTTATGTGGAAGAGCAAGGCTCTGCTGTCATGCGTGAATCTGACATTGTGGTGCGTGTAGTGCTTAATCGAGGCGATGCAGCTGCTACTGTCTGGACGTGTGATTTCTCTTATGATTACGTGAAAATTAACGCAGATTACCGCTCTTAATACTGAGCTAGCAAAATACTGA
Organism: Methylotenera sp.; assembly: GCA_030682715.1. GTDB lineage: Bacteria > Pseudomonadota > Gammaproteobacteria > Burkholderiales > Methylophilaceae > Methylotenera. The sequence continues at coordinate 32,333 of JAUXNQ010000050.1, forward strand.
ACTAGCAAAATAAATCGTGAGCCGAAAAGAAGATAATTGATGAGCACTATTAACTTATCCGACAGTAACTTACCTGGCAGTCATTTAGCTACCAGCGCGTCTGATCTGCGGGTAACTGAAGCTGCCGTTGGTATCATACAGCGTGATAATGGGATGGTGTTGCTGGGTGAGCGTCCAGTTGGTAAGCCATGGGAAGGTTACTGGGAATTTCCAGGCGGTAAAGTTGAGTCGAACGAAACGCCAGCACAAGCATTAAAAAGAGAGTTGCAAGAAGAGTTAGGTATTACAGCCACTCGATTTTATCCTTGGATCACGCGCACTTACGATTATGAAGTTAAGTATGATCAATCTGGCAACGTAGTCACGCCAGCTAAAGCCGTGAAATTACATTTCTTTATCGTGGATGAGTGGCAAGGTGATCCTGTTGGATTAGAGGAGCAATTGTTGAGTTGGCAGAACCCAGAAAATCTAACGGTTGGGCCAATGTTGCCAGCCAATACGCCAATTCTTACAGCACTCAGTTTGTCGACGACTTATGCGATTACCAATTTAAAAGAAATGGGCGAGTCTCAGTTCTTTGAGCGCTTAAGAGCAGCATTAGAAAATGGGTTGATGATGATACAAGTGCGCGAGCCTCATCTTTCTAAGCAAGATTTGATGTTATTCGCCGAGCACGTGATAGCCCTAGCGAAGCCTTTTGAGGCTAAAGTGTTCATCAACGCAGATGTTTCAATGGCCCAGCAACTCAGTGCGACAGGCGTTCATTTGTCTTCAGCGAGGTTAATGCAACTTGATGCAAAGCCTGAGGGGTTATTGGTAGGTGCTTCTTGTCACAACGCTGCAGAATTGGCGCATGCCAAAATGCTGGAGCTAGATTACGTGATGCTGTCACCCGTCAAGGCTACTATAAGCCACCCTGATGCAAGCCCGCTCGGCTGGGATGCCTTTAATCAACTGATTTATGGAATCTCATTACCAGTTTTTGCGCTTGGCGGGATGTTGCGGGAAGATTTGGATACAGCTAAATTATACGGTGCTCACGGCATTGCCATGCAGCGAGATATATGGGGTATGTTATAGAATTGATGGCTAGTGGCTGTGGTGGTGCTCGTGATCGCCGTGGTTATTTTTGTTGCTGTTATCTAGGTTTTTAACGGTAGCTTTTACTTTCTGTTTAAATTCAACACCCTTATTGTTTTTAAAGGTCATCTCAAAGTTCACTATTTGAGCATCGATAAGTGGCCTTTTTAAATCAAACATCATGAGGTGGTAGCCGCCTGGTTCAAGTTTGTACGGCTTTCCAGCGCTTAATGGAAGCGTGTCTAACATGCGCATCTTCATGACGTTGTTTTCCATTTTCATGCTGTGTATCTCTACACTTTCACTCACATCACTTTCAATTTTCACTAGCGTGACATCATGAGTGCTTGTCATGGTCATGTATCCAGCACTGATGTTTTGACCTGCGTTTGTTGCGCGCACCCAAGGGTTGTCGATGGACACAACCTCTTGTGCATGAGTGAGGGTGCTCGCTATTGTAAGCAAGAGTAGAAGGCTGTAACGTAAGAGGTGGTGTGTATATCGTTGCGTCATGATCATTTTATACCAGTCATTTGATTATCGTTAAGCGCTTACTGAGTTAACTCATCAGGTAAGTCGTCATCCTTTGTAACTGTTGGTATGGCATAGTCTTCGTTTGCCCACGCGCCTAAATCTATCATTTCACAGCGTTTGCTGCAAAAGGGTCTGAAAGTGTTGAGTGGAGAAAATTCCACTAGTTTTTTGCATGTAGGGCATGCGACAAGTCGTTTACTTTGGTTCATGTGTTAATACGCTACTGTTACTTTGTGGTTGAGATAATTCTATCTGAAGATAAATCTTCTATAAGCTAGCGAGCTAAGCCTTATAAATTTCAAGCCTTATCAATTTTAACCCTTATAAATTACAGAGTGTTAACGAGAAGTCGATATCTTCTTCAAATTTTTGTGGTTTCTGGGTGCAATCTAAGGTGTTGAATCTAATATTAATTGCATATTTATTAGCACTGACCTCAGGGAAGCAGTTGAGATTCTCCGCTAAATTGATTTTTAACATTTGCGCAGGTTTTACACCGCCTAACATCTGTTGATAAACACCATTGGTGGCAACCAGCTTATTCGTACTGCCACTACCACGCAAGATGCGTAGAATGATGATAATGGCTTGTTGCATCGGAATTAGCGGTTTAATCCAAGACTCTAAATCATGCTTGCGACGCTCTGGGCCTAGGCCTAACCAGTAGTGGTATGAAGGGACGTCAAATTCACACACGCCACCTGGGATTCCCGCCCGTTGTTTAATACTCATTAACCATTCGTTGGCACGTAAAGTTTGGCCGAATTTCGCGGTTTCCGCACGTAGCGCATTTGCTGCTGCATTAATGTCGTCCAGTGTGGATTCTAGTGCCTCAGCTGAAATAATTGGGTTGCCAATTAACATGCGCATGGTCGTTTTTTGACGATCAAGTTCTTGGAGTAGGTCGACTTTTAGTTCTGCTCTGTCTACAACATCTAAAATCTGCAATAACGTAAGTAACGCACAGTGATGTTGAAACTCATGGTCTGCTGCAAGATTATGTAAAAGTTTGGCAAACAAATCCTCTACGCGTAGCAGCGTGCGTATGCGTTCATTAAAAGGATAATCATAACTAGGCATGTTTTATCATGTGAGCCAAATGCTTTTTCAGGTTAGGCGATTGCATTGAATTTAAAGTTGAACTGGATTATCAAATTTATTTGCTAACTATGCAAGTATTAATGAGTTTTTTATGAAATTCATTAATTTTTTCGGTTAGATCACTGACTGTGCCGCTGTTGTCTATGATTGTATCAGCGAGATTGCGTCTGTTTTCTCTAGATGTTTGTGCGAGCATTAGTTTTTTTACGTCATCAGCACTCAGTTGACTACGTTCCATAGCGCGGTTGACTTGTAAGGATTCATCACAGTCAATCACTAGGGTTGTATTTGAGATTGATTGGTATCGAGTGCTCTCAAAAAGTAAAGGCACAACCAGTAACTGGTAGGTAGGGTGTAGCTTTTGTTCGTTTTCTTGAAGTGTTTGCAGTGCTTTCTGATAAATAGCAGGATGCATTAACTGCTCAAGTTTTAATTTTTCATCGGCATTACTAAAAATGTGAGTGCGTAGCTTGGCTCGGTTAAGTGTGCCATCGGCATTAAAGAAGCTTGCACCAAAAATACGCTCAATCTCTTTAAGTAAAGGGCTGCTTAAAGCGGTGAGCTCATGTGCAATTACATCCGTATCAACCACCGGGACGCCTAGGCTGGAAAATTGCTTAGATGCTTCGCTTTTGCCTGAGCCTATCCCACCAGTGAGTGCAACCACGTACATTGGCGCAAAATTATGGCAAGTAGAATGAGGCAAGTGCTTGTCCAAAAAATAATGCTGCAATTCCACCTATTGCTAGAAATGGACCAAACGGCATAGGCACTTCCTTGCCTCGTTTGGTCAATACAATTAAAGCAATGCCAATAATCGCACCTAATGTAGATGACAGTAAAATAACCGCAGGTAAAAGTTTCCATCCAAACCATGCACCAATGGCTGCTAATAGTTTGAAGTCACCGTACCCCATCCCTTCTTTACCTCTAATAATCTTAAATAACCAATACACTGACCATAAAATAAGATACCCAGCCATTGCGCCAATCACCGCTGATTTTAAGTCGGTAAATCCAAAGTTTAAGTTAAATAACAGCCCAAGCCAGAGTAATGGCAATGTAATGTCATCTGGTAGCAGTTGTGTATCAAAATCAATAAAAGTAAGTGCAATAAGTGCAAATGCGAATATCCATGCCATGAGCGTGGTGCCAGAGTAACCAAATTTCCAACTGATTAAACCAATGAGAATGCCAGTGAGCGCTTCAATCAAGGGGTATCTCATGCTGATTGATACCTTGCATCCTTTACAGCGCCCTCTAAGTGCTAGATAGCTAATAATTGGAATATTTTCCCATGCTGATATTTTGTGGCCGCAATGTGGGCAGGCTGAGCGAGGTCTAGATAGGCTGTATTTGGTGTTGTTTGGAACTTCCTTACCTTGAAGTTCCAAACAGTTGTTGTGCCACTCTTGCTCCATTATCTTAGGTAGTCGGTAGATGACTACATTTAAGAAGCTGCCTACTATCAGACCAAATAAAGTAGATAGTGCGATAAATAAGGTATTGTTTTGTTGAAGGATATCGGATATTTCATTCAATGCAGACAGCATGGCAATCCTTTTGTCAGAACTTATTGTTAATGTCTCTTTAAGATAAAACTATAACGTGCCGTTAAGTAACTGTAAACTTAATGCGGTATTCTAACGTTAAGTGTTTATGAGTATCATGAAGTTAGTTTGAGTCTTGGGCTTGAAATTTAAGCAATGCATCACAAATATAGACTTGGCAATTGATATTATAATAGCGCCGTAACTTGTATTAAGGACACAATATGACAGACACTAATCATCAACAAAACGCCACAGAGCTTGCTCAGGCTGAGTTACATCACCCAGAGTGGGATGAATCTATTATTTGCCGTGTTGAGGTTGACTTGCCAAGCTGGTTGTCACAATTGGCAGGTGGTAAGGATTGGGAGGTCTATTCTGAGGCGGAGGAGGAAAACTGCATCAGTTTTGCAATGCGTGAAATTGCAGTTAAAACACCCAAATTGGCAGAGGTAACTTTGTACCACAATGGGTATGCTGTTGTTGATGTTGAAGGTCAGTCTTTATTTGATGGCTCTTTAACCACAGGCACAAGTGATTGCGCGCATTTGACTTACTACCATGCTGACAGCGGTGAGAAAATCATCTTAAATTAGCCTGTTTAAAATTGGGCTAATTTAAGACATTAAACTAAAAGTTTCTTTTTACCGCAAAATCTGCCAGTTCGATTAGTGCCTGCTTGAACTTAGAGTCTGGAAAGTGGGCAATCGCTGCACAGCATTGTGCCGACTCAGCTTCTGCAATTTTCTTCACATGGTCTAGTGCGCCCGAATTTTTCACTATTTCAATGACTTGAGATAAATGTTCAAGCCCACCTTGTTCAATTGCATTGCGAATGATTGTGCTTTGCTCTGCGTTGCTATTGCGCATTGCATATAGCAAAGGAAGGGTCGGTTTTCCTTCAGCAAGGTCGTCACCTAGGTTTTTACCGATATCTTCACTGTTGCCACTTAGATCCAGAATGTCGTCTATTAGTTGAAAAGCCGTGCCCAAATGCATGCCGTAAGACGTGAGTGCAGCTTCATCTTTGTCGCTGGCTTGGCTAATAATTGCGCCTAACCTTGTTGCTGCCTCAAAAAGTTTGGCCGTTTTGTAATGAATCACTTGTAAGTAAGCGGCATCAGAAATGTCGGCATTATTAACGTTAAGTAGTTGTAGCACTTCACCTTCAGCAATCACGTTAGTTGCATTGCTTAATACTTCCATGACGCGCATATTTTGCACTGAAACCATCATTTGAAATGCGCGGGAGTAAACAAAGTCACCTACCAGCACGCTTGCAGCGTTTCCAAATAGTGCATTAGCGGTGCTTTGACCTCTACGTTTTGATGATTCGTCTACTACATCATCATGAAGTAGCGTTGCGGTATGAATAAATTCAACTACAGCAGCTAGTTGGTGGTGTTGCGTCTGGATTTCGCCAAATAGTCCTGCGGATAGTAGCACTAGCATTGGACGCAGTCTTTTTCCACCGCTATTGATGATGTACTCTGCTACCTGGTTAACCAGCGTAACTTCGGAGTGTAGAGATTGGCGGATAGCCTTGTCCACCATGTGCATGTCGTTGTCTATGCAAGAATAAATGATGCTTGGAGTCACATTAATACAACCTATAAGATGAAGTTGGATTTTATCACAGCCTATTTAAATCCAAGATTATCCATGACATGGTTTTTTAGACTTATTCATCATATATGCTTGTTCGTCATATATAATGTCATCTTTGGTTTTAAACCGTTGACGACTGTAACCTGGGTTTCAAAGTGCTAAGGGGTTAAAGCGCTAAGGTTAGCGCTGAAGTAAGTCGAGCTGTTGTCAGAGTTTTGATGATATTTTCGGTTGGAGCGCGGCCAAATATGTAGGTGCGCATTGCTAATTCAGTATGAGTTTAGTATGAATCAAAGTGACGACAATTTCCCTAAGAAAATTTAATCTAACATTTTTGTTAATTTGCTTAGATTAAGGTTTGCTTTACAGGATAAATTGCGTATAATGCGCGATTCTTTTGAAGTATGAGTTAAAGGCATAATCATGTATGCAGTGATCAAAACTGGTGGTAAACAATATCGCGTGATTCAAGGCGAAAGATTAAAAGTTGAGAAACTAGAAGTTGAAGTTGGCGGAACAGTGACGCTAGATCAAATTCTTATGGTTTCTGACGGTGATAACACAACAATTGGTTCGCCAATTATTAAAGGTGCTACTGTTAAAGCAACGGTTCTTTCACATGGCCGTGGCGACAAAGTAATGATTTTTAAATTCCGCCGTCGTAAGCACTACCGTAAAACACAAGGCCATCGCCAAAGTTTTACAGAAATTAAAATTGAAGCAATTGCTGCTAAATAAGCAGTTATCGTTAAGTTAAGGATTAAATCATGGCACACAAAAAAGCAGGCGGTAGTTCACGTAACGGTCGCGACTCACAAGCCCAACGTTTAGGCGTTAAAGCATTCGGTGAGCAATTTGTTTCAGCTGGTAGCATCATCGTGCGTCAACGTGGAACTAGAATGCACGCTGGTGAAAACGTAGGTATGGGTAAAGATCATACCTTGTACGCTAAAGCAGACGGTAAAGTGAGCTTTACAATTAAAGGCGCATTAAAACGTAAAACTGTGAATATTATTCCAGCTTAGTTTTTTTACGCTAATTTAAGAAGCCCTGTCGTTTGATAGGGCTTTTTTATTTGGTTCGCGCTGGCAGAATGTTTTATCAATTCGTGCGTTCTTGCTAGTTTTATGTTGAGTTGAGGTTTTTTGTAGATTTGTCATGCTGTTATCGCTTACTTTTTTATAAAAAACTCCTACAAAACAGAATCCTGCGCGATAATTACATGAACTGATAAGACACTCTAGGTATTATGAAATTTATTGACGAAGCAACTATCAAAATTTATGCGGGTGACGGCGGTAACGGCGTAGCCACGTTTCGTCGTGAAAAATACGAGCCAATGGGTGGGCCAAGCGGCGGTGATGGTGGCCGTGGCGGTTCTATTATTATTGAAGCTGATCGTAATATTAATACTTTGGTTGACTATCGTTATACGCGCAGCTTTAGAGCGCAGCGCGGAGAAAATGGCCGTAGTGCTGAATGTTATGGTGCTAAAGGCGAAGACATGATTTTGCGTGTTCCGGTAGGTACCGTGATTTCAGATAAGTCTAGCGAACAAATGCTGGTGGATTTAAGTGAGCATGGGCAACGTGCACAAATGGCGACAGGCGGCAAAGGTGGCTTGGGTAATGTGCATTTCAAGTCTAGTTTGAACCGTGCGCCGCGTCAGTGTACAAAAGGTGATCCAGGCGAAGAGTTTGAGCTTTACTTGGAGCTTAAGGTGTTGGCTGATGTTGGGTTGTTAGGGATGCCTAATGCTGGTAAATCTACGTTCATTCGCTCTGTTTCTGCGGCTAAACCGAAAGTTGCAGACTATCCATTTACCACATTGCACCCTAATTTAGGGGTGGTGCGTGTAGATACCGAGCGTAGTTTTGTGATCGCTGATATTCCTGGGATTATCGAGGGTGCGGCAGAAGGTGCTGGTTTAGGTCATCAGTTCTTACGTCATTTGCAACGCACGTCATTATTGCTCCACTTGGTTGATATTGCTCCATTTGATGAGGCGGTTGACCCTGTGCATGAAGCAAAAGCGATTGTGGAAGAGCTTAGAAAGTATGATGAAGAGCTTTACAATAAGCCGCGCTGGCTAGTCTTGAATAAGATTGATATGTTACCAGAGTCTAAACAGGTCGTTAAGGATTTTGTGAAGGCTTATGGTTGGGATGGTCGTGTATTTGCTATTTCTGCAATCAGTGGTATTGGCTGTAAGGAGCTTACTTACGCCATCATGCAGCATATCGAAGACAATAAGCAGCATGATGAAGAGGTGATTGTGCCTAATCGTGATGTTGTAGCAAGCGTTAGTGAAGATAAAGAAGCTGGGAATGAAGTCGCCTGAATTTAACTCTCTAGTATCGGCTGCAAAAGTCATTGTTGTGAAAGTAGGCTCAAGCCTTGTCACGAACAATGGTAATGGTCTAGACCACATTGCAATTGCAGAATGGGCCTCACAAATAGCGACGCTTGTGCAACAGGGTAAACAGGTGGTGTTGGTCTCAAGTGGGGCGGTGGCTGAGGGTATGCAGAGGCTGGGATGGAAAAAGCGTCCAGTCGCGGTGAATGAGCTACAAGCGGCTGCGGCGGTAGGGCAAATGGGGCTAGTGCAAATGTATGAGCGCTGCTTCAGTCAGCATCAGTTGCATACCGCGCAGGTTCTGCTTACGCATGACGATTTGGCCGATAGAAAGCGCTATCTGAATGCGCGCACTACATTGCGTACCTTACTAGATTTAAAAGTAATTCCGATTATCAACGAAAATGATACCGTTGTTACCGATGAAATTCGCTTTGGGGATAACGATACTTTAGGATCTTTAGTTGCTAATTTAATCGAGGCGGATGTCTTGGTGATTTTAACGGATCAACAAGGTTTGTACTCTGCTGATCCACGTAAAGACCCACATGCTCAATTTGTTCAACATGCGACTGCTGGCGATTCGGCTTTAGAGCAGATGGCTGGTGGTGCAGGTAGCAGCGTTGGTACTGGTGGAATGCTCACCAAAATTTTGGCTGCAAAGCGTGCCGCACGTAGTGGTGCGCATACGGTGATTGCCTCTGGCCGTGAGAGTGATGTGTTAGTGCGCCTCAGTGCTGGAGAGGTGATTGGCACACATCTTGAGGCGACACAATTGAAAATAGCGGCGCGTAAGCAGTGGCTTGCTGATCATTTACGCACCACGGGCAAAGTGGTGTTGGATGCTGGTGCTGTGCGCGTGCTGGTGGCTGAGGGTAAAAGCTTATTACCAATCGGCGTCACTGCTGTAGAGGGTTATTTTGAGCGTGGAGATGTTGTTGCCTGTGTTGATATAAATGGCAATGAGGTTGCTCGAGGGCTGGTGAACTATTCTGCAAGTGAAACTGCGAGGGTGATGCGCAAGCCTAGCCAGCAGATAGAATCAATATTAGGTTATGTGGACGAGTCTGAGTTGATTCATCGCGATAACCTTGTGTTGTTAAGGCAGGCTGAGGCCGTTGTAAAATAAATGGTAAGTTTTAATTGAGACTTTAGTTTTAATACAGATTACATAAAGGAACGCATGTGGCAAATAATCAACCATTGGTAGCCATTATTATGGGCTCAGACAGTGACTGGCCAGTAATGAAAAATGCAGCACAAATGCTTGCCGATTTTGGTGTGGCTTACGAGGCGAAGGTTGTTTCTGCGCATCGTACACCTGACTTGATGTTTGAATTTGCCGAAACTGCGGCAAGCAAAGGCATTCAAGTGATTATTGCTGGTGCTGGTGGTGCTGCCCATTTGCCAGGGATGGTGGCGGCTAAAACAACGTTGCCCGTTTTAGGTGTGCCTGTGCCATCTAAACATTTACAAGGCCAAGATTCATTATTGTCTATTGTGCAGATGCCAAAAGGTATTCCCGTGGCGACTTTTGCTATTGGCGATGCTGGTGCTGCTAATGCGGGTTTATTTGCCGTTTCTATACTGGCGAACCAAGACGCTACGCTGGTTAATAAATTGGCAGAATTTCGTACTAAACAAACAGAAAAAGTATTTAACATGGAGTTAAGCGACAAACCATGAGTCAACCTTCTATGATTCTTCCACCAGCTATGCTGGGTATGTTGGGCGGCGGTCAATTGGGCCGTCTTTTTGTGATTGCTGCTCATGAAATGGGCTACAAAGTCACGGTGTTAGACCCTGATAAAAATAGTCCTGCTGGCCAAATTGCAGACGTGCATATTTGTGCTAAATATGATGATGAGATAGCGCTAGCGCAAATTGCTAAGACTTGTCAGGCAATTACCACTGAATTTGAGAACGTTCCTGCTGCTACATTAAGCACGTTGGCACAGTCTGTACCTGTGCATCCATCGGCTGAAGCCGTAGCCATTGCGCAGCATCGCGTGAGTGAAAAGAATTTTATTAAAAATGCTGGTTTGCCAGTCGCGCCCTATTTGGTGATTAATGCCGAGTCTGACTTGCCGGCAGATGATAACGAAATTTACCCTGCAATTCTTAAAGTGGCGAGATTTGGTTACGATGGTAAGGGGCAAGCGCGTGTTGCGAACTTGAGCGAAGCTGAAGCAGCTTTTTCTGCATTCTCACAAGAGGAGTGTGTGCTGGAGAAAATGCTGAAATTGGATTATGAAGTTTCCGTAGTGCTTGCGCGTGATGTGAATGGTCATGTCGCAACTTTTCCTACCGCAGAAAATAGTCATCTGAATGGTATTTTGGATATATCCATTGTGCCAGCTCGAGGTAGTGATGCTGTGAATCATCAAGCACAAAAGCTAGCTATTAGTGTTGCTGAGAAGTTGGAGTACACAGGTGTTTTAGGCGTGGAGTTTTTTGTATGCGATGGTGAGTTGCTTGTCAATGAAATTGCACCTAGGCCTCACAACTCTGGTCACTATACGCTGGATGCTTGTGTTACTAATCAGTTTGAACAGCAAGTACGTGTAATGACAGGTCTTCCTTTGGGTAGTAGTCGTCAGCATAGCCCTGCTGTGATGGTGAATTTATTAGGGGATATCTGGCCAGATGCTAAAGCGACTCAGCAAACAGAGCCTGACTGGCAATTGGCTTTTGGCGTACCTACACTAAAGATGCATCTTTATGGTAAGAACGAGGCGCGCCCGGGTAGGAAAATGGGACATTTTACTGTGTTGAACACAAGCCGAGATGACGCTATTAAATTAGCGCTACAAGTGCGATCTGAGTTAAATATCGGTAACTAAAGTCTGTTTAAGATGTGTTGTGATTAATGGCATTGATTGTTTCTTGAAATTAATGCCATTTTTTTGATACTTACTTTGCGTGTTATATTTTTAGATTGGCTACAAGAACCAATATTAATGTTTTGTCGCTGTTAGTGTCATTGTTATGATGGTGTTGCATGTTAAGTAATTTTTAATCGTGATCTGATGCAAAGCTTTTGCTAAGACTTTGCTGGTGAATATAGTTCTGATGGCAATATCAAATAAAAAGCCGAACAAATGTTCGGCTTTTTATTTATTTTAATAACTAACAACAACTACTTAAGTGTATGAACACTTAAGAGGTTAATTATGCCATTGCTTTAATCGCTGCGTTTAAGCGGCTTTTATGGCGTGATGCTTTGTTTTTGTGAATGATGTTTTTGTCCGCAATGCGGTCAATTACGCTTACATTCTCGCTGTATGCAGCAGTAGCAGCGGCTTTGTCGCCAGCTTCTACAGCTTTAATGATTTTTTTAATTGCTGTGCGCAAAGTAGAACGCAAGCTTGCATTGTGAGCACGTTGCTTAACTGCTTGACGAGCACGTTTTCTTGCTTGTGCGGTATTTGCCATCTGTTTTTCCTAAAAAGCTATTCAAAATTCGAAGCCCATAATCATAGCTATTTTATAAATATATTGCAAGTTAAAATAATGCAAATATGTTTGTAAATAATACCTAGTGACTATTGGCGTGTTAAAATTACGCAATATGTTGTTAATACTAAACTTTTCACCACTACATTATAACGATAAAGCATGAATTTACTCAACGCGCTGGCTAAAGTCGGCAGCATGACTTTTGTTTCGCGTATTTTAGGATTCGTCCGTGATACGCTAATTGCACGCGTATTTGGTGCTGGTATGTTGAGTGACGCCTTTATTGTTGCTTTTAAAATCCCTAATTTATTACGTAGAATTTCAGCTGAAGGTGCGTTCAGCCAAGCGTTTGTGCCCATTTTATCTGAATATAAAAGCCAGCGCGGGTTCGATGAAACGCATCGTCTCATTAATCGGGTTGCCACTTGGTTAGGTTTGATTTTAGTTGTAGTTACTATACTTGGGATGTTGGCCGCACCTTGGATTGTTAGTTTGGTGGCGCCTGGTTTTAGAGCGGATGCAGTGAAAATGCAGCTCACCACAGAGTTGTTGCGTATTACGTTCCCTTATATTTTCTTTATATCTTTAGTGTCAATGGCGGGTGGGGTACTTAATACCTATAATAAATTTGGTATTCCAGCGTTTACCCCAGTATGGCTGAATGTGTCTATGATTGTTGCCATACTGTTCTTTGCACCCTATTTTGATGAGCCTGTTAAGGTGTTGGCGTGGGCTGTATTTTTTGGTGGGTTCTTACAATTAATATTCCAAATTCCATTTTTGAAACAGATTGGCTTGTTACCTAAGTTTGATTTTAAGCCAGATGATGAAGGGGTATGGCGCATACTAAAGTTAATGGGGCCGGCTGTGCTGGGCGTGTCTGTGGCGCAGATATCGCTTATTCTGAATACAATCTTCGCTTCATTTTTAGATACAGGTAGCGTCAGTTGGCTTTATTATGCAGACCGCTTGATGGAGTTCCCTACAGGCGTGTTGGGTGTTGCGCTAGGTACGATATTGTTGCCGAGTTTATCTAAAGCTTATGCAGGTAAGGATGATGGTGAGTATTCACAGTTATTAGACTGGGGCTTAAGGCTAACCTTTATTTTAGCCGCACCTGCTGCGGTTGCGCTTGCCGTGTTGGCAACTCCATTGGTCTCCACGTTGTTTAATTATGGCAAATTTACGCCATTAGATGTTTTGATGACTCAGCAAGCTTTGATTGCCTATAGTGTGGGGTTGCTTGGTTTGATTTTGGTTAAAATTCTGGCGCCAGGTTTTTATGCGCGGCAAAATATCAAAACCCCAGTGAAGATTGCAATATTTACCCTAGTGATGACACAGCTGATGAATCTATTTTTTGTATTTGTGTTGGATTTACAGCATGTTGGTTTAGCGTTGGCAATTGGCGTAGCTGCTTGTCTTAATGCTGCCTTGTTGTACCATCATTTACGTAAAGCACAGATATTCCATCCGCAATCAGGTTGGCTGTTGTTTATGTTTAAATTGTTGATTGCTTTGAGTGTCATGGGGCTGGTATTGTTTTTTGCGATGGGTGATCCCGCGTTATGGTTAGATTTTGGTTTAATGCAGCGATTAAGTTATCTTAGTGGTTTAGTGGCGTTGGGCGCAGTGAGTTATTTTGCGATGTTGCTGTTACTAGGTTTTAGACCTCGCGACTATATGCGTAGGGTGAATCGATAGATGCAGGTTTTTAGACACATACCGCTAACGCTGCAACAACCTTGTGCTTTGGCTATTGGTAATTTTGATGGCATGCATCTGGGGCATCAAGCGCTATTGGCGCAACTTAAGCAGTCTGCTCAAGCATTGAACTTAGAAGTTGCTGTGATGACGTTTGAACCTCATCCGCGTGAGTTCTTTACGCCAGAAAGTGCGCCAGCGAGGCTATGTTCTTTGCGTGAAAAGTTGGAGTATTTTGCACAGGCTGGTGTCGAGCGTGTGTATGTGTGTCGATTTAATCAGCGTTTTGCAAAGGTGACTGCTGAAGCTTTTATGCACGATATGTTACGCAACTCAATTAATGCAAAAGTGATTTTGGTGGGTGAGGATTTTCGTTTTGGTGCAAAGCGTGCTGGCGCTGTGAGTGATTTTGTTGCAGAAGGCTTTAACCTCGTTAGTTTGCCACAAGTAAATTTGGCGGATGTTAGGGTGTCTAGCACGCGCGTACGCTCTGCCTTGGCAGATGGGCGCTTAGATGAGGCTGCACAGCTCTTAGGTAGGGGTTATAGCATTAGTGGTAAGGTTGTGCATGGCGCAAAGCGCGGTAGGCAACTTGGTTTTCCTACTGCTAATGTACATATGCGTCACGAACGCCCTGCGTTAAAAGGGGTGTATGCAGTAAAATTAGATGGTTTGAATGCCGTTGCGAATTTAGGGGTGCGTCCAACCCTTGTTGGCGTGCCTAAGCTGTCGTTGGAAGTGCATGTGATTGATTTCGAAGGTGATTTGTATGGCAAACACGTGCATGTAGAGTTTTTACATAAAATACGTGATGAAATGAAGTTTGAAAGTTTGGATGCGTTGAAAGCGCAAATTGCAAATGATGTAAAATTGGCAAGAAATTTTTTTGGAGCGGCTGTTCCAGCTTCGCGGTAAATATAACCAGCTAAATTAATCGGCTGAATTTAGCCAAATAGCTATCTAGTCAATCACTGGATGGGTTGAAATAATCAAAATGAAATGTGTTGAGATTTTAAATGACTGAAGATAACAAAGAACAAAGTAAGTATAAATTAAATCTACCTGAGACTGCTTTCCCGATGCGTGGAGATTTAGCTAAGCGTGAGCCTGCATGGTTGAAGGCTTGGCAGGATAAAAAGCTCTATGCGCGTATCCGCAATGCGCGTAAAGGTGCGAAAAAATTCATTTTGCATGATGGCCCTCCTTATGCCAATGGTGATATTCACATTGGTCACGCTGTTAATAAAATCTTAAAAGACATCATTGTAAAATCTAAAACTTTCTCAGGCTTTGATGCGCCTTATGTGCCAGGTTGGGATTGCCACGGTTTGCCGATTGAGCTGGTTGTAGAGAAAAATCACGGCAAGAATATCGACCCTGCTAAGTTTCGTGAGTTGTGCCGTGCATATGCCGCCGAGCAGGTAGAAAAACAAAAGAAAGACTTTATTCGTTTAGGTGTGCAGGCGGATTGGGATAATCCGTATTTAACGATGGATTATCAAACTGAAGCTGACATCATGCGTGCTTTGGGTGATATTTATAAAAATGGCTATTTGTATCAGGGTAGCAAGCCTGTGCATTGGTGTGTGGATTGCGGTTCTGCATTAGCAGAGGCAGAGGTTGAGTATGAGGATGTGAACTCACCAGCGATTGATGTTGGTTTTAAGGTGGTGGACCGCGTTGCATTGGGCAAGGCATTTGGCGTAGATGTGACAGCTGATGCTTATGCGGTGATTTGGACAACGACACCTTGGACATTGCCAGCAAACCAAGCGGTCAGTGTGCATCCTGAACTTGATTATGATCTGATTCAAACAAGCAAGGGTTTACTCATACTTGCAAACGCTTTGGCTGAAGCTACGTTGGCGCGTTATGGCGAGTTAGAGTTTAAAGTGCTTGCCACTTGTAAAGGCGAGGCTTTAAAGCACTTACAGTTACAACATCCGTTCGACAACCGCCAAGTACCAGTGATATGCGGAGATCACGTGACGACAGAGGCTGGTACTGGATTAGTGCATACAGCCGCTGCTCATGGTAATGATGACTGGTTGGTCATGCGTGCTAACTTCCCAGAACAAAAACCAAGAGTGTTAATGGGTGGTGATGGTAAGTTCTTTACGAGTGAATTGGTTGAGTTTGAGGCAATCCGTGGATTGACCAGGCAAGATGCTAACAAAGTAATTTTGGCAAAAATGCAGGAGAGTGGTCACTTACTTGCAAGCGCGCGTTTAAACCACAGCTTCCCACATTGCTGGCGTCATAAAACACCATTAATGCAATTGGCGACACATCAATGGTTTATTGGGATGAATGCACAGGACATCAATGGTAAAGCGTTGCGAGAGCATGCCAACAAAGCCGTGGATGAGACCGAGTTTTTCCCGAGTTGGGGTCGTGCGCGTTTAGAAGCCATGATTAAAAACCGCCCTGACTGGTGTGTTTCACGCCAGCGTAACTGGGGTGTGCCGATGCCATTGTTTGTGCATAAGGAAACAGGCGAGCCGCACCCAAAAACATCGGAGTTGTTAGAGCAGGCAGCCTTACTGACAGAAAAAACAGGGGTAGAGGCTTGGTTTAGCTTGGATGGTGCGGCTTTCTTGGCACAGCATGCGCCTGAGAGCGCCGAGCAGTACAAGAAGGTGACTGACACCTTGGACGTATGGTTTGACTCTGGCAGCACGCATGCTGCAGTGCTTAAGCGTCGCCCTGAGCTGGCTTTCCCAGCTGATTTGTATTTAGAGGGCTCAGATCAGCATCGAGGCTGGTTTCAATCTAGCTTACTAACTGGATGTGCGATTGATGGCCATGCGCCGTATAAAGCATTGCTAACACATGGTTTTGTGGTGGATGGCAGTGGCCATAAAATGAGTAAGTCTAAAGGGAATGTCGTTGCGCCACAAAAAGTGATGGATACTTATGGTGCTGATATTTTACGTCTATGGGTTGCTTCGACTGACTACTCAGGTGAACTCACCATCTCAGATGAAATTTTGAAACGTGTCGCGGAAAGTTATCGACGTATTCGTAACACCTTACGTTTCTTATTGGCGAACTTGGCTGACTTTGATGCCTCTAAAGATTTATTGCCTGTGAGCGAATGGTTAGAAATAGACCGTTATGCACTGCATTTAACTGACAAGTTGCAAACGGAGATTTTGGCAGGCTATGATCGCTATGAGTTTCACTTAGCGGTACAAAAGTTTGTCAGTTTCTGTTCTGAAGATTTGGGCGGGTTCTATTTAGATATTCTTAAAGATCGCTTGTATACAACAGGTGAGGCGTCACACGCACGTCGTGTTGCACAAAGTACTTTGCATCATATTACCCACACCATGATGCGTTTAATGGCGCCGATTTTAAGTTTTACTGCGGATGAAGTTTGGCAAACGTTAGGCCTAGATGCAGATAAAACAGTGTTTGAGGAACTTTGGTACAGTTTGCCAGCACATGGCTTAAGTGATGCTGATATTCAATCTTGGCAAACAGTGCTTGAAGTCCGCGTGATTGTAAATAAAGCGATAGAAGAGAAGCGCGCTGTTGGTTTAGTAGGGTCGTCATTACAATCTGAGCTAGATATTTATGCGGATGGTGCAACTTTTGAGGCATTAAACCGACTTAATGATGATTTGCGTTTTGTATTGATTACGTCACGCGCCACCATGCATCAGCGTGCTGGTGCATTAGAGGTGCAAGTGGCGCCAAGTGCACACGTTAAATGTGACCGTTGCTGGCATTATCGAGCAGATGTCGGTGCTGATGCTGCGCATCCGCATATTTGCGGACGTTGTGTAAGCAATTTGTTTGGTAAAGGCGAGGCACGCTCACATGCGTAAATGGTTTGTTATCAGTACCATTGTGGTCGCGCTAGATTTGTACACTAAGCATTTAATTCAAAATGCTTTTGTGTACGGTGAGCATTTAACCATCACTAGTTTTTTTGATTTAGTGCGTTTTCATAATGAAGGTGCTGCATTTAGCTTTTTAGCAGATGCTGGGGGTTGGCAAAAGTGGTTTTTTACCGCTGTCACAACGATAGCCGTTGTTGTGATTACCTCCCTGATTAAAAAACACCATCATGAAAAGCTATTTAGCCTAGGTTTGGCATTAGTACTAGGTGGCGCGATTGGTAATTTATATGATCGGCTGACCTTGGGCTATGTGGTGGACTTTTTATTCTTTCACATTGACCAGCTCTACTGGCCAGCATTCAATGTGGCGGATAGTGCAATTTGTGTTGGTGTTGGATTGCTACTGATAGATAGTTTTAAAAAGCCGAAAGTATCGTAGATATTTAAAAGTTAATCTCGGGATCAGTTATGCCAGATTGGAAAAAACTCATTGAAGGAAAAATTGCATTAGCAACGCGTGGCGCAAAGCCAGGTAAAGCTAATGAGAATGCGCGTATTCCTGCTGGTCAAACTGAGGTTAAAAACTTTCCCACCCTAGATTTAGGCATTCGTCCTGATGTGACGACAGAAAATTGGAGCCTCCGTATTTATGGGTTGGTTGAGAAAGAGCTTAATATTAATTGGGCTCAATTTCAGGCGATGGCACAAGTCACTGAGGTTTCTGATTTTCACTGTGTGACGCGCTGGAGCCAGCTAGATATGGATTGGCAGGGCGTACCAGCACGTGAGATTATCGCAATGGCTGAGCCGTTGCAAACAGCAAAGTACGTCACCTTGCATGGCTATGACGGCTATACCACTAATTTACCTTTAGATGCGCTGTTGGATGATGATGTGATTGTTGCGCATAGTGTATTGGGTGCGCCCTTAACACCAGCACATGGTGGCCCTGTTCGTATCATTGTGCCCAAACGTTATGCATGGAAAGGCGCTAAATGGCTGAAAGCCATTGAGTTACATGAGTTTGACCGCCCTGGTTTTTGGGAGGTGCGTGGATATCACAATGAAGCGGATCCGTGGAAAGAGGAGCGGTTTAGCGACGATTAAATAGTTAGAGGCTGTTGTTCGGAGGCTATTGTAGCGAAGTGATGTGCCGTACAGTCTTAGATGATGGTTGGGTTAATGCTAGGTTTTTTACCCAATTTTCTTTGTAACGTACGTCTGTGCATATTAAGACTACGAGCAGTAGCTGAGATATTGCCATCATTCTCTGTGAGTACTCGCTGAATATGCTCCCATTCTAGCCTTCCAACAGGGAGTGGATTAGAAGAAAGCTCAACTTCAGCATCACCTGACTCTTTCTCAAAAGCGGCGACAATCTCATCGGCATCTACAGGTTTTGCTAGGTAGTGAGTAGCGCCAAGCTTGATTGCTTCAACCGCTGTTGCAATACTAGCGTAGCCAGTAAGAATCACAATTTTTGTTCCAGCTTGTAAGCTTGCAAGTTGCCTCACTAATACTAAGCCCGAGTTACCAGACATTTTTAGGTCAACCACCGCAAACTCTGGTGGGTCAGCCTGTGCAAGTTCAAAGGCGGCTTCTGCACTATTGGCAAGGGTGACTAAAAAGCCACGTTTACGCATTGCCATCGCGAGTGCGTTTAAAAACGCCTCGTCATCATCAACTAGCAGAAGTGTGGGTTGTTCGTCGCTACTCTTCGTATCAGTATTGTAATCACTCATCGTAGTGCCCTCAGTGCGCGATACGTAATTTCTGTAGTGGCAATTTCACGGCAGTAAGCGCGCCACCTTCGCTGTGGTTACTTAGCGTGAGTGTCCCACCGAATTTTGCGAGAATAATTTCTGTGAGATAAACACCTAGCCCCATGCCATTGCCATTTTTTGAACTAAAAAATGGCTTTCCAAGCTGCTTTTTAACTTCGTCACTGAGGCCGTTGCCAAAGTCTCTAATCTGAATTTGTAAGGTATCGTTATCCCAGCTTGCGTTGAGTAACACACGCTCAGGTGAAGCGTCTGCTGCGTTGTCTAACAAATTTTGTATTGCTTGGGTGAGTGTTCTGTCAGTAAAAATTAATGGGTCGTTGCTACCATTGTTTAAATCAACGACTAACTCAGTTGCTGGACGTGTATCACGCCAGCGCTGGATTGCTTCTTGTAAAAACTGGCTTAATGTCAATCCATGTCCAGCATCAGCACGGCTTTGGCCCGCATGATGAGTAATTGAGGATAGTATTTCCTTACAACGTCCAATTTGAGTACGGATGATTTCTAGCTGTTGTAATTGGTCTGGTTGATTCGAGAGGTCTTGTGCGAGTTCTTTACTGATGACTGCCATGGTCGCCAAGGGTGTCCCCAGTTCATGCGCTGCGCTAGCTGCTAAGGTGCCTAGTGATAGTGCACGCTCACTTTCTAGTGACTTTTCGCGAATTGAAGCCATCAACTGATCATAATCACGTAAGCTTTGGCCGATACGGGTGACAAAAAAAGCAATAATGCCTGCACTCACTACAAAGCCAAGCCACATGCCTACCAAATGAATATCTAGAGACTTCCCCGCCAAGTAGTGCATGTGGAGATGAGAAAGCGGCACGTAATAAAATACTAATGTTGAGTAACAAGTGACGGCAATTGCTGCAAGCAACCACGCATACTCACGCTTCAATGCAACAGCGGCAACAGTTAACGGTAGTAGGTACATCCATACCAAAGGGTTGCTGTAACCCCCTGTAAAGTAAAATAGCACGGTGAGTGCTACTAAATCACCCAAGAGCTGTAACAGTAACTCTTGGTCTGTGACATTGCTAAATTTCTGTAGGCGCAAGAATGTCATGAAGTTTAGTAGCAACATGCCGCCAACTGCAAATGTGATTGGCATTTTTGGGAGTGGGATATTTAAGTAAAACAATGTCAGTGTTGCCGCCAGCATAAAAGCAACCATGACACTGCGCAGTAAAAACAGACGCTGTAAGTTACGGCGAGTAGGGTTCTCTAAATTGGGAAATGGCGTATTCATACCTTGATTATTATACGTGCCGATTGCTAAATTGCATTGCGTCAAATTGTCGCGCTTATGCTTCCTAGTTATCTGATTTCTTGGTATCTGCGACAATTTGTCACATTACACATCCTGAATATCTAAAATATACTTGCTAGCTATGGAGATTGGCAATTTAAGATACAGTTAACTTGGATTGCCGCGCAGATAATTAATATTAATAAAATCATGGGTATGGTATGCGCATAAAGCTTATTTTTACATTTGTTATGGCAAGTTTCAGCATGACATCCCTTGCAGCGCATAATGAAGCCATCGACTTAGAAACAATTGAAGTGCGTGCGCCCATGATTGATAGTCGAATCAGTAAGCACCCTGCTACTGTAGAGACTTTTGATAAAAAACAAATTGAAGAAAATATTAACGCAGCAACACCTGCGCAAACCTTGAAGTATCTGCCTAGCATTCAAGTGCGAGAGCGCTATATCGGAGACAGAAACGGCATTATTGCTACGCGCACGATTGGTACCTTATCTAGTGCACAAAGTCTGCTTTACGCAGACGGCGTATTACTCTCTAACTTACTCGGTAACTCGTTCGCATTTCCGCCGCGTTGGGGCATGGTGAGCCCTGAAGAAATTGAAAGCATTAGTATGATGTACGGCCCGTTCTCTGCGCTGTATGCAGGTAACTCGTTTGGTGGTGTGATGAGTATCGCTACGCGCATGCCAGAGAAGTTTGAGGCGCACGCAAGTGCGCAGGCGTTTGCACAGCGTTTTAAGCTTTATGGCACGGATGAACATTATCAAGGCAATCACTTGACTGCCTCTTTTGGTAATAAGGTGAATGACTTTTCATTTTGGTTAGGTGCAGATTATTTGGAAAATGAAGGGCAACCGATGAATTTTTCAACGGCTACTGCCTCCTGTAATCCAAACCCACCTAATCCACCCAGTAATTGTAATAATCCTGCATCTGTCACTGGAGCTCACAAAGATTTAAGTGAAACGAATAAGAGCCGTTTGATATTTGGTGCAAATAGTATTGATACTACTAAACAGACTAATGTCAAATTCAAGGCAAGTTACGATATCAATCCAATACTTAAAGCTACTTATACGCTTGGTATTTGGGATATGAATGGCAGAACCGATGTGGAGAGTTATATAAAAGATGATGCAGGTAATCCCATATATAATCAAAATGTACGTGTAGGAGGAGTGGTTTATAAAGTGTCTGGTATGAACCCAGGAGAGGCGCAGTCCTTACATATTATGCAAGCGTTAGACCTTAAATCCAATACTAAAGGCTTTTTTGATTGGCAGTTGACACTCTCTGATTACAATTATCAGAAAGACGTGAACAGTAATTCTAATCTCTCCACATCAACCTCATTAGATATTGATTTGGGCAACCCTTACATCACAAGAACTGGCCGCATTACTAATTTGTCAGGAACAGGCTGGACAGTGTTCGATGCGCGCGCTACTTTACGACCACATGAGCATACTGTTGATTTTGGCTATCATGTTGACAGATACACGCTAAAAAGCGATACGCATAATACTGCGGATTGGAAAGCTGGCAATGAAGGCGTATTAAATACATCCGCACGTGGCGAAACTGTCACCCATGCGATTTATGCGCAAGATAAATGGCAGATTAATCCAAAGTGGGCGCTCACTTTAGGTGGTCGTGCAGAGTATTGGCAAGCTAATGATGGTCAAAATAAAACAACGATTTCAAATGTATTACAAACTGCAAATTATAAAGATAGATCTGAAACTAAATTTTCGCCCAAAATCTCCCTCAGTTTTGAGCCTGCGCCAGCTTGGGGATTTCGTGCGGCGCTAGGGCAGGCGTTTCGCTTCCCGACAGTAAGCGAAATGTTTCAGCCATTGCAAAATGGCGCCCCTGCTTACTTTGTTGAGTCTAACCCTAATCTAAAACCAGAAGAAGTAATTGCAAGTGAATTTACAGTTGAACGTCGCTACGATAATGGCTTGATTAGAGCTAGTTTATTTAGTGAGAATAAGTACGATGCGCTCATCTCACAAAATATTGCTATTAACGGGGCTATTCCTTACGACACAGGGTCATGTACTAGGTCAGGCGGCTGTGGTTTTGTACAGAATGTAGATCATATTCGCACCCGTGGGCTAGAGTTGGCTACGCAGTGGCAGGATGTATTAATCCATGGTTTAGATGTTCAAGGCAGTGCTACTTTTACAGAGGCTGAGGTGTTAAGTAATAAAGCTGCACCTAGTACGATTGGCAATAAACCACCGCGTATCCCCCGCAATATGTTGAAAGCGGTAGCCACTTACCACAGCGGAAACAATCTCACGTATAGCCTTGCTGCACGTTATAGCGGCCGCCAATATAATGCACTTGATAATAGTGATGTGAATGACAGTACGTTCGGCGCTGCAAGTAAGTTTTTTGTCGTAGACTTTAAAACTAATTACAAGTTTGCTAAAGGCTATACTGCTAGTTTGGGCGTAGATAACTTGAATAATTATAAATCCTATGTATTTCACCCTTACCCACAACGCACGGCTTATGTGCAAATGAAATTTGACTATTGATGATTAAATATTTATTGGCGTTAAGTTTACTTTGTTGCGCTTTTGTTTCAAATGCTCACGAGGAGCATACTAAGCATCAAAACGTAGCAATCGCGGTAAGTGTTGCTTTTGATGCGCGAGGCAACTTGTGGAAAGCCTCCGTGCATGATGAATTCTTACAGGTCAGTAAGAGTGCAGATCAAGGACGAACCTTCTCAAAGCCTGTGGTCGTTAATCAAATACCACATAAAATTGGCGCAGATGGAGAAGCTCGCCCTAAGATTGCTATTTCATCAGAAGGCTATATCTACCTGACATGGACAGAGGCGCTAAAAAAACCATTTTCCGGCTATATATGGTTTGCACGCTCCATTGATGCAGGTAAAACGTTTGAGAAACCTTATATCGTGCATCAGGACCGCAGTGAAATTACGCATCGTTTTGACTCGTTAAATGTCAGTGCAGATGGCAAAATTACGGTAACTTGGGTGGATAAGCGAGATTTATTAGCCGCTAAAGCCGCCAATCAACCATATGAGGGCGCGGCAATTTATTACGCCGTATCAGAGAACAAAGGCGTAAGTTTTGCAGCGGAACAGAAGCTTGCAGATAGCAGCTGCGAATGTTGCAGAATTGCGCTTACCAATAAACCAGACGGCACCGTGACAGCAATGTGGCGGCACGTGTTTGAAGGAAGCGAGCGCGACCATATGATGGCTGAGATCCCAGCCAATCAAACTCTACCACAGCCCACGCGCGCAACATTTGGTCACTGGAAAGTAGACGGTTGCCCACATCATGGGGCGGCGCTTGCGAGTGGTGGAGAGGCTGAGCGCTGGTGGGGCTATCACATGGCCTGGTTTGATGGAGGCAATGACGAAGCTGGTCAAAATGCTACCTTGTTTTATGCCCGTATGGATGGTGTAGCTTGGGTGTCATCACCCACTAAAAAATTTGGCAATATGAAAAAGCAAGCTGGGCACCCAGCTTTAGCTGCAATTGGCGATACTGCCTGGTTAGTTTGGCGTGAAAAAGACGCAGGTAAAAGTCAAATATGGTTAATGAAATCTGAGGATGACGGTAAAAGTTGGGCAGTGCCCTCTATGATTGCAGAGACCACTGGTAATGCTGACTATCCAGTATTGCTACCAAAAGATACGCAGATGTTTTTGATGTGGAATACATCAACGGAGGGTTTGAAGGCTTTAGCTATTTAATATTAATTGTTATGTACGTAAAGCATGGGCTATGTCGCGCACCATACTTTCGTGTTGTGGGTCAGTTCCATCCATATCGCCCAAGCGCTTGCCGCGCTTAGCAACACGCCTGCTAAGCGCATGCCATAAGGTTCAATGGTTTTTGTTTTGAGCTTCAACCAAAGCCACGGCGCTAAGAATAAAGAGACGCTAGAGCCTAAGGCAAAAGCAGACATACTTAATGCCCCATCTAGAGGATTGCCGTTAAATGAGGCAATAATCAATGCCGAGTACAGCAAGCCGCACGGCATCAGCGCCCAAAGCATTCCAATGTAAAAATGGCCGCCTTGTTTAGTGCTGAGCTTCTTAACATGTCCCCAGATATTGCGCCCCGCACGATCCACCCAAATTGGCTGACGTGCATAAATAATCAATAGAACACCCCAGAAAAATATCAGCACATGGAAAAAAGTCCATAGCGGGTGAAGCACGCTACTATAACTAGACAGCCAAGCAATGCTTTGGATAGCAAAAGTAGCAATTGCACCTAGCAAGGCATAGCCACAGAGCCGACCGATATGGTAATGGTAAATTGCGTAAGGGGTTTGAGGCGATTGTGTCAGTGCAGTACATGCCGCGCCACACATCGCAACACAGTGTGGCCCACCTGCAATGCCCATGAGTAATGAGCTGTAAATAAGTGCTGTTTGCATGCCTATTGTTCTGGGGTATTTACGCCAGTAGCCGCATGATTACGCGCTCGAATCGCTGGCTCAAGTGCATTCTTCTCTGCATCGGTGAGTGACTTGGTGGTCATGCCTACATTTTCATCACGCGTTATTAATGGATCTTGTCCATTCACTGCAATATAAACAGTGGTTAGGCTAGCGACGACTACGATGGCAGGGCCGCCAAATACTAGCCATGCGTAACCAGACTTCCACCATTTTGGTTTTTGATTGTTGCTTTGCTTTGTTGACATCTGTAGACCTTTTAGCGTGACATGTAAAAAATAGATTTCTCAAACAGGCGTTCGTTTGATCTGTTTGCAACAATTTCAAATATCACTGGATGTGAGCCACTTTTGATCGAGCCATCCGTAATTTGCAAGCTGACCGCAACCATTCTTGTTTCAGCTGCATTGACTGTGAACTCCTTGCTCGAAGCCAGTGATAAACCGTCAATTCCCGATACGGAAATTTTGAAAGTTTCTACTTGTTCTGAAGCGTTGGTAATTTGCATTTGATAGACATTTTCAACTTTTCCACCCGCTACTAAGCGTGACATCACACCGCGGTCACGAATGATATCCACTTTAAATGGAATGCGAGTTACTAGTGAGTACACAAGGCCTGCACTCATAAGCAGGAGTAAGCCTGTGTAAATGAGCACTCGAGGGCGTAAAATTTTCTTCACGACTTGTTCTTGTGTCCAGTGATTAGTTAGCGCATTTTGTGTAGAAAAACGGATTAAACCGCGAGGGTATTCCATTTTGTCCATAATGCTATTGCATGCATCCACACATAGGCCACAGCTAATACATTCATATTGCAAGCCATTGCGGATATCAATGCCAGTTGGGCATACTTGTACGCAAAAGTTGCAATCAATACAATCGCCTAAGCCACTTTGTTTGGCATCTACTTTACGTGAGCGACCACTGCGCGGTTCACCACGTTCTTCATCGTAAGTCACAATCAGCGTGTCATTGTCAAACATGGCGCTTTGAAAGCGCGCATAAGGACACATGTGTTTACAAATTTGTTCGCGCAGGAAGCCAGCGTTACCGTAAGTTGCAAAGCCATAGAAACATATCCAGAATGTTTCCCAAGGGCTTAAATGGAACTGCAAAATGCTTTGAGTTAGGTCGCGGATAGGTGCAAAGTAGCCTAAGAAAGTGAAACCAGTCCATACGGAGAAGCTAATCCAAAGACTGTGTTTCAGTGTTTTTTTGAATACTTTGTTTCGGTTAAGTTTACTTGCGTCTAAGCGTAATCGTGCTGCACGGTCGCCCTCTACTTGTCTTTCTATCCACAAGAATATTTTTGTGTAGACTGATTGTGGGCAGGCAAAGCCGCACCAAAGTCGGCCTGCTACCGCAGTAAATAAGAAAAGTGCTAACGCGGCGATGATTAAAATCACCACTAAATAAATGAGATCTTGCGGATAGAGTACTAAACCAAAAACATAAAACCGGTGGGTACTAATGTCCAATAATACAGCTTGTCGCTCACCCCATTGTAACCAAGGGACGCCGTAGAACACAATTTGTGTAATCCAGATCATGGCCCAGCGCCAGTTCTTATACAGACCAGAGGTGTTACGAGGGTAAATTTTTTGATGTGGTTCGTAAAGTGATCTGGTAACTGGTTGCGCAGGATCATTGACGATCTGAATCGTTTTTTTGGATTTACTTTTCTGGGTGGACACTTAATTCAGACTTAATTAAAAATTGTGACTAAAATAAAAAACGCCCACTATTTTAGCATAAGCTAAATAGTGGGCGTTAAGATGCTTTTTGTTCAATAACGCTAAGTTAGATATTTAGCGCTAAATGAAACTATTTAGCCATTAGACTATTTAGCATTAGAGAAGAGCCATACGTAAGCGGCTAACACATGAATTTGCTCAGGTGTCAGGCGTGAACCTTGTGCTGGCATTTTGTTGTTTAAGCCGTTATTGATGCGATGAATAATCGCTGCTTCACCAGCACCATGCAACCATATGTCGTCAGTTAAGTTTGGCGCACCAATTGCTTGGTTACCTTTACCATCTGGACCATGGCAAGCTGCACATGCTACAAACTTCTCTTTACCTAAAGCGGCACGACTTGCTTCATGCTCACTGTTTGATAAACTGAGTACGTAGTGCGCTACGTTCTTAACATCTTCAGGGCTACCTACTGCTGCAGCCATTGGAGGCATCATACCGTTTCTGCCGTTAGTGATGGTTTCTTTAATGGTTTCATGCGCACCACCATATAGCCAATCATTATCCGTTAGGTTTGGAAAGCCTCTGCTGCCGTGGGCATCCGAGCCGTGACATTGTGAACAGTTGTTCATAAACAAACGCTCACCAATTGCCATCGCTTTAGGGTCTTGTGCAACTTCTTCACCTGACATAGATGCAAACTTTGCATAAATAGGTGCGATACGATCGTTGGTTTCTTTAACCTCCTGCTCATACTGCTTTACTTGAGTCCAGCCTAATTTGCCAGCGTAGGTACCTAAGCCAGGATAAAGAAATAGGTAAATTACACCAAATACACAGGTGATGATAAACATCCACATCCACCACCTTGGCATGGGATTGTTCATTTCGACGATGTCTTCGTCATATACATGGCCAGTTGATTCACCAGTATGCGCTGGATCATGCGACTTGCTGGTAATAAACAGTACCGTCATACAGAATACGATACCCCCAATCACTATGGCCGAAATAAAGTACGGCCAGAAATCGCTTGTAAAATCACTCATTCTTCATCTCCCTCAAGCGGCAATTTTGCCGCTTCGTCAAAGTCTTTTTTATGCCGCCCAGACCAAGCCCAGACCCAGATGCCTACAAAGGTAACTAGGGCTGCGACTGTGGCTATGCTGCGTAAATCTATAATGTCCATGATTAATTACTTATTTATTGTTTAAGTGCTGTACCCAGCACTTGTAAATAGGCAATCATTGCTTCCATTTCTGTTTTTCCGTATACGTCATTTGCTGCACTTTTGATTTCTTCATCAGTATATGGAACACCAGCAATTTTTAAAGCACGCATGTGTGCTGGCATATTTTTCGCATCTACAAGGTTTTTTTCTAACCATGGGTAAGCTGGCATGACAGACTCTGGTACCAAGTCACGTGGATTAATCAAGTGAATACGGTGCCATTCATCACTGTAGCGGCCACCTACGCGGTGTAAATCTGGACCAGTACGTTTGCTGCCCCATTGGAATGGACGGTCGTAAACAAACTCGCCAGCCACAGAGTAGTGACCATATCGTAATGTTTCAGCTTTAAAAGGGCGAATCATTTGTGAGTGACAGTTGTAGCAACCTTCACGTGTATAAATGTCTCGACCAGCCAACTCTAGCGCAGTGTAAGGTTTTAACCCTTCCACAGGCTGTGTCGTGGATTTTTGGAAGAAAAGTGGCACGATTTCTACTAAGCCACCAAATGAGACCACGACTAGAATCAAAATTACCATCAGAAAACTGTTGGTTTCAATTTTTTCGTGGGTAAAGCCTTTTTGTTCTTTATCTGACATTTTTTGATCTCTTAAGCATGAACAACTGTTGAAGGGATTCTGGCGCGAGTTGCTTGCCCCATTTGCACTGTTTTGATGACATTCCACAACATGATGATCATGCCGCTCACATACATTAAGCCACCAATCATACGGATTACATAGAATGGGTGCATTGCTTTAACAGATTCAACAAATGTGTAAGTTAATGTGCCGTCATCATTCATTGCACGCCACATCAAACCAGCAGTAACACCTGAGATCCACATCGCGGTAATGTAAAGCACTACACCGATGGTAGCTAACCAGAAGTGCAACTCAATGGCTTTTTTGCTGTACATTTGTTTTACGCCCCATAAGCGAGGCACTAAGAAGTATAGTGAGCCCATTGAAATGAAGCCAACCCAACCTAAAGCACCTGAGTGAACGTGACCAACTGTCCAGTCTGTGTAGTGCGATAGTGCATTAACCGTTTTAATTGCCATCATTGGGCCTTCAAACGTACTCATGCCGTAGAAAGATAATGAAACGATTAAGAAGCGTAAGATAGGGTCATCACGTAGTTTATGCCATGCACCTGACATGGTCATCATGCCGTTAATCATACCGCCCCAGCTTGGCGCTAATAGGATTAAAGATAGCACCATACCTACAGATTGTGTCCAGTCTGGTAGTGCTGTGTAGTGCAAGTGATGTGAGCCTGCCCACATGTAAGTGAAAATCAAACCCCAGAAATGCACAATAGATAGACGGTATGAATATATTGGGCGCTCTGCTTGTTTAGGAACGAAGTAATACATCATGCCTAAGAAACCAGCTGTTAAGAAGAAACCAACTGCATTGTGACCATACCACCATTGCACCATCGCATCTTGTACACCAGCGTATGCTGAATATGATTTCATCCATTCTGCAGGAATTGCAGCACTGTTAACAATATGCAGAATTGCCACAACGATGATGAATGCGCCATAAAACCAGTTAGCAACATAAATATGTTTAATTTTTCTTTGTGCAATCGTACCGAAGAATACAATTGCGTACATGACCCAAACGACTAGTAATAGTAAGTCGATAGGCCACTCTAGTTCTGCATACTCTTTGCCTTGAGTGTAGCCCAAAGGTAGTGATATGGCAGCTGCAATAATCACAGCTTGATAGCCCCAGAACGTATAGCGCGCTAGCAATGGAAACGCTAGTTTGGTTTGGCTGGTGCGTTGAACTACGTAATAGGATGTTGCAAATAATGCACAGCCTCCGAATGCAAAAATCACTGCATTTGTATGTAACGGACGCAAGCGACCAAAGCTTGTCCAAGGTAAACCAAGGTTTAATTCTGGGAAGGCAAGTTGCGCTGCAACAATAACACCCAGCAACATCCCTACCACACCCCAGACTACGGCCATTACGCTAAATCTGCGTATGACGTAGTCGTCGTAAAACGTTTCTACATTATTAGTGCTCATTACTTTCATCCTTAAATAAAACTAAATCATATTGATGAGTAGAGGTTTATTGTTGCGCCTCAGTCATACCAGCATCTGTTTCAATTCTAAACAATAATGCACGTGCTTTAACCGCGGGATTATACAACGTAATCTTTAATTTTACATTTGAAACCTGAGTTTTTATATGGTTCAGAATCAATCTAAATATTATTTTAGAGATTATTTTTGCAGTAAATGTATTTGAAAATCAAAGTGGTAAGTAATGGTCGATTATAAGTAATGGTCGATTAATAAAGCTGCAAATAATAGTGTTAAGTAAATAATTGAGTACCTAAAGGTGCGTTTTGCTAAATCATCTGAGTAATGTAAGTAAAGTTTGATGACATAAGTCATGAAGATTGCATTTAATATAGTGACGGATACTAAATAAAATATGCCGCTCATGCCTAAACCGTAAGGCATCAGTGAAACTGCCACCAAAATTACAGTGTAGAGCAGGATGTGCAATAAGGTGAATGCCTCGCCGTGTGTCACAGGTAGCATCGGCATGCCGACTTTGGCATACTCCTCTCGGCGATACAATGCGAGGGCCCAGAAATGAGGAGGGGTCCATGCAAAAATGATTAAAAACATAATCAGTGATTCAGGTGAGACAGTGTTGGTGACAGCCGTCCAACCCAAGATCGGGGGCATAGCGCCCGATGCACCGCCAATGACGATATTCATTGGCGTGGCAGGTTTAAGGAAAATGGTATAAATCACGGCGTAACCTACAAACGTAGCAAGGGTTAGCCACATAGTGAGCGGGTTCACGTAGAAATATAGAATTGCAAGGCCAGTGCCGCCGAGTAATGTGGCGAATATCATGGTTTCATTTGAAGATACTTGGCCAGTGGGTAGAGGGCGAGCGCGTGTACGTGCCATGTTTGCATCAATTTTGTGTTCGATTAAACAGTTAAATGCAGCAGCAGCGCCTGATGCAAATGCAATGCCGAGTGTGGTGGCTAACAGTAATGGAAGCGGTACCATGTTTGGTGTTGCTAAAAACATACCAATCAGCGCGGTGAAAACAATCAGAGAAGTGACTCTTGGCTTGCACAGTGGAAAGAAATTTTTTAATCGCGGAGCGAGTGCTTTGATTTGGTTGATGAGGTTAACGTGCATGTGTAGCTCACTTTTAAGTTTTTGAGTGCTCATTTTGATGCTCCGTGATTTTGGAATTAAGAACGATGATAGTGATGATCAGTAATGCAGCACCTAGGTTATGAGAAACCGCTAACACTAACGGTAATTGTAGAATTAGATTAGCGATACCGATGGCGATTTGTGCGACTAATAGGGTGAGTAGCACTAATGCTATTTTTCTGAAGGTTGATACTTTAAAAAGTAAGAACACTAGCGTTGCAATATAAATAAAGGTCACGAGTGCACCAACTCGATGAGTCCATTGGATGGCGGTAAGTGCGCTTAGCGTTAGGTTTCCACCATTCGCACTTTGTCCAAGCTCGCGGACTAGATGAAATGCATCATTGAAGTCCATGTCAGGCATCCAGCGACCATGACAGGTTGGAAAGTCGGTGCATGCCAGCGCTGCGTAATTGGTGCTAGTCCATCCTCCTAGTAGCACTTGTGCAAGCAGGACGAATATTGCACCACGTACCATCAGCTTTAGTGCTGGTGATAATGGTAAGTGTTGCTGATGATTGACGGTATGCCGATGCGCTATCCATGTAAGTAGGCCTAGCGTGGTGAGTCCGCCAATAAGATGTGCGCTTACGATTACTGGTTTTAATAGCATGGTTACCGTCCACATCCCCAGTAGTGCTTGAAAAATGATGATGACGAGTAATGCGGTGGTGAGGCTAGGCGCTACTTTTAATTGGTTTTTATTACGCCATCCCAACACAAATATTGCCAATACTACTAAGCCTAATGTGCCAGCTAAGTAGCGATGCGCCATTTCTTTCCATGCTTTAGCTGTTTCAATTGGGCTGTCTGGGTGCAGCGCTTGTGCCTGCTGGATGGCGGCCTCGCTTTGGGGAACGGTGAGTGTTCCATAGCATCCTGGCCAATCAGGGCAGCCAAGCCCCGCATCAGATAACCGTACGTATGCTCCTAGCACCACAACACAGAGTGCGAGTATTGCGCCAAAAAGTGACAGGCTCTTGAATAGCTTGCAGCTCATGGTTAGCCTGTCCAAGAGTATTTCATTAGCCGCGTAATGTCTTTACGAACTAGCGCTGGTGATGTTGATGCGCTATAGCTCATGATGAGGTGGCCTAGTGGATCAATGAGATAGATTCTGCCTGCACTTGTGGATGATTCATCGTGAATGTTGAATTGCTCGCCGAATGAAATAATGTCTGTTCTAGGTTGATTCACAATCAAGAGGTCTGGGTAGTTTTGTTTGATCTCAGTAACTTCTGATGCGGTGGTGAAGAGAACACGTTGCATGCGTGGAATTTCTTTGTATAAAGATACATGCAGTTGGCGCATTTGATGCAGTTTGTCTTTACATTGCGTATCGCAGTCGGTAGTGATGTAAACCATGCTCCATTTCTCTTTCAAAAGGTCGATGGCGACTACATTGCCATTGCTATCAATAAGAGACTGATTCATGGTAAGCGCTTTTGCTGGTGTTACCAGCTCCCCTATGCTTTCACCTTTGGGGCGCCAGTCCAGTTTGTACATTGCAATGACTGCAATGACAGGGGTAATGAAAAAGATCAACATACACAGAAGGATCAACCGGCCTCTGCGCTGTTGATCAAAGTGCTCAATATTGCTTGTGTCAGTATTTATCATGTCACTTTGCCTATGTTTTTGTATTGTTGGCTTTTTTAATGCTGGTGAATAAAAAGATAAGAATGCTTGCAATCGTGAACCCAAACCATTGGTAAGCGTAGCCTATGTTAGTAGCAATTTTGCTGGCAGGTAGTTGCCAGTTACGCACAAAGCCACCAGCATCACTTTTAACATCTAATTTAATCACCAGCGGTAATATCTGAATAGGCACGTTCTTTTGGTAGCGATCCATATCCATGTGTTGCCAGACGGTATTCCAGTTATTTTTTTCAGCATCACTTTCAAGTGTGAAAATCTTTTTGCTTGGAACCCAAACCAATCCAATAATTTCAAGTGGTTCATTGGGGGTGCTGATTGCTGGTATATCTGAATGATTAGCACCGCCTGCCACCCAACCTCTATTGATCAATACATAATCATTGCTACCATCCAATTTTAATGGCGTAATCACATGAAAACCTGCAACGTTGGCTTCAACTTGATTGTCGAGCAAGATTTGATATTTTGTTTCGTAGTGACCTTTTATTTTTACTTTTTTGTATTTCCAAGCATCTAGGTTGTTGAGATTGTTAGGTAAAGTTAATGCATCGTGATCTAGAGAGGCATTGTAGCTAGATTGGATTTCTTTTCTTAACTCCGCTTTGTTGTATTGCCACAAGCCTAGTTTGATGAATAATGGAATGCAAATCATGAGGATGATGAGTCCTAGCCAAGATGGGCAAAATAAGTAATTTCCTAATCTAAATTGCATTTGTGTGACGTGCATCGCATAATGACTCAACTAAACTGATAGGACATAATTATGATATTCAAAGTTGTTATTGTGTTGGTACTGTTCGTTATTATCGCTAGTCTGTTCTCGGCGTTATATTTTCTAGCCAAAGACAAAGATGCGGGTGTCCGCACTGCAAAAGCATTGACCTTACGTATTGGTCTTTCAATCGGATTGTTTGCTTTCTTGTTGATAGGGTATTACTTCAATTGGATCCCACATGCTTCTGTGTAGTTTATTATTGAGCAAATGTTTAATGCTCAAGTCTTAATGCATTAGTGTTCATTTAAATAAGCGGTGCAAATGCACCGCTTATTCTTATTACGTTATAGCCAATACACAAAAATGAATAGACCTAGCCAGACTACGTCTACAAAGTGCCAGTACCATGCAACGCCTTCAAAGCCAAAGTGATTTTTGGCAGAGAAATGACCTTTCATTGAGCGTAGCAAAATGACAATCAGCATGATGGTACCTAATGTGACATGAAATCCGTGAAAGCCTGTCAGCATGAAGAATGTTGCCCCATAAGCACCGCTACCCATCGTTAAGCCCATGTGGGTGTATGCTTCATAATACTCAAATGCTTGGCAGATTAAGAATGCAGTACCTAATGCAACGGTTAGGAATAGACCTAATATTAACTGTTTACGGTTGTCTTTAAGTAAGCCCCAATGTGCCCAAGTAATCGTGGCGCCAGAGGTTAGCAGTAGTGCGGTATTGATTGCTGGCAAGCCCCACGCACCCATTGGTGTGAGTTTGCCTGGGACATATTCTGTTCCTAATACTACGCCGCCAGGACCTGCAGATGGCCATGTGCCCAGAAAGTCTTTATAGGGAGTAAATAAGGGGTCGAATGCAGCAAGATCGGGTACTGAAATGATGCGCATATAAAATAGTGCGCCGAAAAATGCTGCAAAGAAGGCAAGTTCTGAGCAAATAAACGCAATCATCCCGATGCGAAAAGATTTATCTTCCCATTGTTTATATTGACCAGTAATGCTTTCAACCACCACCGCGCTGAGCCATTTAAAAGTCATGAGAATGATGATTGCTGCGCCTATATACATCATCCACTTTCCTGGTGTTTGCAGGTAGGCAAGGTCTTTGTTGGTATCAGTAGCGACACTAAAAATAAAGCCTGACGCGAGCGCCAGTAACCCTGCTGATATCGTCACAGGATACAAAGCACCATGTGGGACATAGTAATGATTATTTGAATGTGTTGTCATGCATAAGCTCCCCATTACATTATTAACTTACTTGTAGCTAAAATAAAATCAATAATGATGCTTAATTGATTTATCTCGAGGTTTAATTTTCGTTATTTCTCAGATTTATTATCTGTAAACTATTCACTGCTTATCTATTTATTATCTGTTTTGGTATTACTTGTTTTGATGATGTTAATCTATACTAAAAAACGCATAGGATAAGGTCATCTCTTTTACGTCTGCGGGTATATCTGGACTAACAAAAAAACGTAAAGGCATTACTTTTGTTTCTCCTGGATTTAATGCCTGCCTTTCAAAACAAAAACATTCCAGTTTTTTTAAATGGGCAGCAGCGGCGCCTGGCGTAACGCTCGGTACAGCTCTGCCTGCAACTACTCTACTTGTAATGTTCTTGGCTTCAAACAATACTGTTTCAACTTTACCTGGGCGCACTTTTATACTGGATTGTTTAGGATAAAAGTTCCAGCCTAACCCTGGCATCGTGCTTGACGTAAACTGCACTGTTACCCATCTGGTTTCATCTACTTTGGTGTTGCTTAGTTCACTTGCTGTACTTTTTGTTTTGCCATTTAGTCCTGTAATCGTACATAACACGTCATAAAGTGGCACTAGCGCAAACGCAAACAATAGAGACCCAGCTACAATCCACAGCATTTTGTAGCCTAACTTCTTATTGGCTATCGATCTTAGCTCTGTTGAGCTGGGTTCTCTTTTGTCGGCATCTATTTCCATACGGTAAACATTGATGCCAAATACCAAATAAATGCAATCACGGCCAAAACTATGGCCACTTTTTTGTTTTTATTGCGTCTAGTAGTTTCTTGGTTTTTCATATCGTAGCAATCACTTTTATCCTATTTAACTTATCTTATTTAACAGTCGGTTGCTCTGAAAAGCTATGGTAAGGAGGAGGTGATGATAATGTCCACTCCAGCCCTTCAGCACCTTCCCACACTTGGTCAGTAGCTTTTTTGCCACCTCTGACTGTGCTGATAATGTTATACACAAAGATGAGTTGTGATAACCCAAGTACAAACGCAGCGATTGAAGAGATCATGTTGAACTCAGCAAACTGTAATGCATAGTCTGGTATGCGACGTGGCATGCCAGCTAAGCCCAAGAAGAACTGTGGAATGAATGTCAGGTTGAACGAAATTGCAGTTAGCCAGAAGTGCAGTTGGCCAAGTTTCTCGTTATACATATGCCCAGTCATTTTTGGTAGCCAGTAATAAACGCCAGCCATAATGCCCATGATGCCGCCAGCAAATAGTGTGTAGTGGAAATGCGCCACTACAAAGTAACTATTGTGATATTGCGCATCTGCTGCAACGTCTGCTAGTACTAGGCCAGTTAAGCCGCCGATACCGAATAGAATAATCCAGCCGACAGTAAATAACATGGGTGTTTCAAAGCTCATAGAGCCGCGCCACATGGTTTTAATCCAACAGAAAAACAGCACGGCAAGCGGTAGTGAAATTGCCATCGTGCTATACATAAAGTAGAGCAATGCTGGCACAGGAAGCCCAGCCGTAAAAAAGTGATGTGCCCAAACAACTACTGATAAAGCTCCAATTGCCCAGAATGAATAAACTTGTGCTTTGTAACCATACATCGGTTTGCGTGAGAATGTTTGTAAAATTTGTGGAATAAAGCCCCATACTGGTAACAGTAAGATATAGACCTCAGGGTGACCAAAGAACCAAAATAAGTGCTGGAACATGATGGGGTCGCCACCGCCCGCAGCGTCAAAAAAGTGTGTGCCAAAATGACGGTCAGTAAGTAGCATCGTCACGGCACCAGCGAGCACTGGAATAGTTGCAATCAACAAGAACGCTGTAATTAACCAGCCCCATGCAAACATCGGCATTTTCATAAATGTCATGCCAGGCGCGCGCATATTAAATAAAGTAACAATGATGTTAATAGAACCTAATACAGATGAAATGCCGAGTAAGTGAACTGCAAAAATCGCAAAGTCCACACCAATGCCACCTTGAATGGATAGTGGTGGGTAGAATGTCCAGCCAGTAGCTAACGCGCCATCACCAATCCCAAATAGCGCTAAGGCAAATGGAAGTGTAAGTAAAATTGCTGAAGGTGGCAATAACCAGAAACCCCAGTTATTTAAACGCGGCAAAGCCATATCTGGTGCGCCAATTTGCAGCGGAATCATCCAGTTGGCAAAGCCTGTAGCAGCGGGCATTAATGCTGCAAAAATCATAATAAGGGCATGCACGCCGATGAGCTGGTTAAAGAAATCTGGGTTCATCAATTGTAGACCAGGCTGAAATAGCTCTGCACGAATGCCCAAAATCATTGAGCCACCTACCAAGAACATAATAAGTGAAAATGTCAGGTACATGGTGCCAATGTCTTTATGGTTGGTCGTGGTGAGCCAACGCATAATCCCAGTGGGATGGTCAGTGTGCTCATCATGATGTGCGACTGTTGTAGTGCTCATAATTATCTCCTGTACCTATATTTATTGACGCGCAGCTTTAACTTGCGCAGGCTGAACAACATCACCTACGCTGTTACCCAGCGCGTTACGTTCGTAAGTAATGACAGCGGCAATTTCCGTATCATTTAATAGTGCTTTCCATGCGGGCATGACACGCACACCGTTTAGTACTCGATCCATATGGCTATCTGGTAGATATTTGCCATCCGCATCAAATATTTGTGAGGTTGTAATTTTGCTGCCCGTTAGTGCAGGGAAGGCTGGTGGTAGGCCTGCACCCGATGCCATATGGCATACTGCACAGTTTTTCTCGTAGACGACTTTCCCTTGCTCCATTAACTCGTCTTTAGTCCACTCTTTATCTGCACCCGCAGCTTGTTCGTTAATCTCATTCTTTTTAAGCGCGACCCATGCGGCGTATTCTTCTTTAGGTAGCGCGTCTACCACCACAGGCATGTAGCCGTGGCCTTTGCCACACAACTCTTTACATTGACCGCGATAAGTACCTGCTTTATCCACTTGTACCCAAGTTTCACGGATAAACCCTGGCACTGCCAGACGTGAGGAGCCAAATTGTGGCACCCACCAGTTGTGCAATACATCGGTCGATGTCATTAATATGCGGACTTTTGCACCGACTGGTAGCACAAGTCGGTTGTCTACATCTAATAGATAAGGGCTGTCGGGGGTGTCTACAGGAGGTGTTGTGCCATCCACTTGGTTTTGAGGAGTGGAAAGGTTGCTGACAAACTTAATACCTTTTGCATCGACCAAACCATCTTGGCTGCCTTTGTCGGTATTGCCCATGTACTCATATTGCCAGCGCCATTGTGAGCCCGTGACTTTGAGCACCATGTCAGACTCGTTTCTGGTGTCTTCCATCATAACCACGCTGTGATATGCAGGAATGCCCATGATTACAAAGTCAATGACGAGTAAAATAACGAATGGGATGAGTGTCCAGAAAATTTCTGTAGCGGTTGACGGTGCTTTGTCTGCCACAGCTTGATGACCAATACTTTTGCGGTGCTTGATCAGTGAGTAAATCATGATGGCGAGTACTACAACAAAAATCACTGCAACAATCAGCATGAATTTATTGTGAACATGTAGCGTATCAAGCGCCATCGGTGTTACTGGTTCAGGAAAGTTCCAGCGATACTCAGCAAGCGCTAGGGGCGCTGTAAGTAACAAAAATAAACCGAAACCAATCTTTTTCATAGCCTGCTTCAACATACCTTCTCCCAAAACAAAAACCATTAAACGATTTTTAAATCTTGCTTCAGTTGCTTGGCGATGGACTCTCGCTCTTCTTTGTTGATATAACGACTGCCAAACTCGATTTCCTTGCCATGAGAGCCAATGAAAATCGCGATCGTACCGTCTAGGGTCTTACGTAATGTCACCCTAACCCAGTAACGTTGAAAAGTGTATTTCTTAGAACTTTTGTAACAGTGTTGCTCAACCACTACATCATCATTGACTAACTTAATGCTTTCAAAGTCACCATAGTGCAAATAAGCATTAACTAACACGCAGGCAAGCGCTAGAATCTCAAGCCCTGCAAATGGCAGTACCAACCAAGCTCCTGCTAAAACAAACCCTACTGTAATTGTCGAGGTGATGGTGAAAACACCAACAAACAACCAGACAAATCCTGTTGGGGATAGCGAGTTATTTGGCTTTGCAATCAGTATGTTGCCGTTTGAGCCAGAAACCGTCATGCATCATCCAAGCGTTACGTTAAATTGATGATTTGCCAACACAATTTCACATGCGTCAATTTGACGCATGTCAGAAACTAGCATAAAAAAATTAATTACTCAAGAGAATTTGTTACAGATTTGAAACAAATAGAAATATTTTTGAAAGATTTTTTCAGTGTATGTGCTGTTGGAAAAAAGCACAGTTTGAAGCTGGGATTATGCTGGCAGTGAGTTGCAAACAAATCTATGTGTGTGCAACAGTTATTTCTTTTAACTACAAATTATTTTAGTCGTCATCTTCTAAAATACGCTTGCCTTCATCTTCGATATCTTCAAATTGACCACGATACACTGCCCACCATAATCCACCAAGCACAACGAGTGCCATGATGACTGAGAGTGGAATAAGTACAAATAATATGTCCATGATAAGAGCCTTTATTGATGACTATTAGTGTCAGTTTCTGATGATGCAAATTTAGTTAAACGTAATGCGTTAGCCACCACAATAAGTGAGCTAACTGCCATGCCTAGACCCGCCAGCCATGCAGATAGTATGCCGAAAAAAGCGAGTGGGATACTGATTAAATTATAAACAATTGCCCATGCGATATTTTCTTTAATAATCTTCATGGTTTGCTTGGCATGGAGAATGAGATGAGGAATCTGGCTAATGTCACCATTTAAGAATACATAATCCGCATGTGCTAATGTGAGCGGCACTCCTTTGCCCATGGCGATAGACACATGAGCACTAGCTAAAATAGGGCCATCATTTAAGCCGTCACCTACCATTAATACTTTCTTACCTTGTTGTTTGAGTGTTTGTAAGCGTAAAAGTTTATCTTCTGGGCTACATGCAGATTGGAATTGTGTAATACCAATCTGCTTTGCGGTGTTTTCTACCGCGATTGAACGGTCGCCAGAGAGTAGTTCGATACTTAGCTGAACGTCTTTTAATGACTTTATTGCAATCGCGGCGTTGTGCTTGATCGCTTCTTGTAAGGTAAATGTCGCTAGCCAGCCTTGATGATTAGCTAAGTAGACTTGTTGTAAATTTGTGTTGCTCTCAGAGATGCCACAAAATGTTGCTGAGCCAAGTTTTAGCTCGCCACCTGCAAGATTAAAGTCAGATAATGGCGTATCGAGTGTGCTTGTCTTGAGGGTTGCGCTGATCCCTGCGCCAGCAGTTTCTTGAATATTATCTAATTCAATATTACTTAGCTTGGTATTATTTAACTCGCTATTACTTAATTCGGCATTGCTTGACTCAAAGTTTAGCGCGTTTAAATTGCCTATTTTATTGGCGTTAAAAAGTGCGCGTGAAATAGGATGCATCGAATGTTGAGCAATGGCAGCAGCAAGTGTTAATACATCGGATTGAGTAAACCCAGCTTTGGGTTCTATCGCTTTAATCTGAATGTGGTCTTCAGTGAGCGTGCCTGTCTTGTCGAAAATGACAGTATCAATATCTGCAATATTTTCAATGGCTTGTAATCGCTTGATTAAAATGCCTCGTTTCACAAAAGCGCTGGCGCTAGCAAGCATTGCCGCAGGTGTTGCTAAAGATAACGCACATGGGCAGGTAACGATTAGCACGGCCGCCGCAGTCATCAGTGCGCGCCCACGGTCAACATCCCACAATAAGGCTGCTGCAATTGCTGCACTTAAGATAACAAAAATTAAGAATGGCCGCGCAACACGGTCTGCGAGTTTTGATAGGCGTGGTTTCTCTACTGCTGCATTGTTGATAAGGTTAACAATTTGGCCGTACTTTGTAGACTCACCAATGGTATTGAGTGTGATGCACACTGGCTGACGTAAGTTGTAACTGCCAGCAATCACATCATCGTCAACATTTTTTTGGATGGGGGTAGATTCACCAGTGAGTAGAGACTCATCGACACTGGTGTTGCCCGACATGATTTTCCCGTCAGCGGGAAATGCCTCGCCAATTTGCACGCGCACAATGTCGCCAATCTTAAGCTTTGTATTCAGTACCCGTGTAAATGAGCCGTCTGGATTTTGTCGTTCAGTATTTTCTGGAATGCGGCTTGCTAAGCTTTCAAGTGCACCTAACGTTTTACGATGCATTTTTACTTCAATCAGGCGTGCAGAAAGTAAGAAAAATACGAACATGGTGAGTGAATCAAAATAGACAGTATTGCCCCACCAGCTGTTGGGTTCAAATGTTGCGGCTGAACTCACAATAAATGTGATGATAATACCGAGGGCAACGGGGAGATCCATGCTGATTTGCTTTTGCTTTAGGTCACGCAATGCATTGCTAAAGAAAGATCTGCTTGAAAATAGAAGGACTGGTAAGCTCAGTAACCATGATGCCCAGTTGAGTAGGTGCAAAATATCACTAGAAATTTCGCCTGGGGCCGTAAAGTAAGTTGGGCTAGCATACATCATGACTTGCATCATGCAGAAGCCAGCCACCATCCAACGCCAGAATGCAGCTCTTTGTTTTTGTAGGGAGATTAAGTCATCTTCATGTTGGGTTGCAGGAAAACCGCTGTAACCTAAATCATGAATCGCTGTTAATATTTTTGAGGGTAAGGTCGCACTAGGTGACCACACAACCACAGCGCGTTTCTTTGACATGCTGACACGAGCACTGACAATGCCAGGTGTGGCTTGCAGACCTTGTTCAATGATGCCAGAGCAAGCGGCGCAACGCAACCCGTCAAGTAATAGGTTGGATTGCACCAATGGCTCTGACGTAGACTGCACGTCTTGGGCTTCAACAGGTTGGCTAAATGCTTGCCATTGGTCTTCGGTATCTAAAATCGCCCAAGCTGGATTGGGTAGTGTGTCTTCAGCGCTCAAAGTATCGGTTAGCAAAAATCCACTCCATGCAACGGCATCGTCAACAAGACGGTTAATTCCATTGCCATTTAAATAACGAATTAATACTTTGTATTATATATTGAAAAGTAAAGATTCAGCCCCACGTTGAACATGTATAAGTATTTAAACATTAGCGAGATCATGATAGGAGAAACCTGTGCGCTTTGATAAATTAACCACTAAATTTCAACAAGCAATTAGCGATGCACAAAGCCTTGCTTTGGGCGCTGATAATACCGCAATTGAACCACCACATTTACTGCAAGCATTGTTGCAACAAGACGATGGAGGCACAGCCTCTTTATTAGCGCGTGCTGGTGTACAGCTTAATCAACTTAAAACGGGCTTAAGTGCTGCAATTTTAAACCTACCAAAATCAGCGGACGCCAGCGGTGAGGTGGCTATTTCACGCGATTTGAATAATTTGCTCAATGTAACGGACAAGCTCTCGCAAAAGCGCGGTGATGCTTACATTGCTAGTGAGATGTTTTTGTTAGCTTTGGCAGATGATAAAGGCGAAGCAGGCAAACTGCTTAAGCAAAATGGTTTAACTAAGGCCGCTTTAGAAGCTGCTGTGCAAGCAGTGCGCGGTAACGAAAATGTAGATAGCCAAGAAGCAGAAGGTCAGCGTGAATCTCTTAAGAAATTCACTATTGACTTAACCGAGCGTGCCCGCCTAGGTAAATTAGACCCAGTGATTGGCCGTGATGATGAAATCCGTCGTGCGATTCAAGTATTGCAGCGCCGTACTAAAAATAACCCAGTGCTGATTGGTGAGCCTGGTGTGGGTAAAACTGCGATTGTAGAAGGCTTGGCACAGCGTATTGTCAACGGTGAAGTGCCTGAGTCATTGAAAGGTAAAAAAGTACTGTCACTTGATATGGCTTCTTTACTGGCGGGTGCAAAATACCGTGG
This sequence comes from Methylotenera sp., assembly GCA_030682715.1. Taxonomy (GTDB): domain Bacteria; phylum Pseudomonadota; class Gammaproteobacteria; order Burkholderiales; family Methylophilaceae; genus Methylotenera. The sequence goes on from JAUXNQ010000050.1 coordinate 74,788, forward strand.
TGAGTTTGAAGAACGTTTGAAATCTGTGTTGAAAGAACTGGCGCAGGATGAAGGCCAAACCATTGTCTTTATTGATGAAATTCATACCATGGTGGGTGCGGGTAAGGCAGAGGGTGCCATGGATGCTGGCAATATGCTGAAGCCAGCATTGGCGCGCGGTGAGTTGCATTGCGTAGGCGCTACCACTTTAGATGAATATCGCAAATATATTGAAAAAGATGCCGCGTTAGAGCGCCGCTTCCAAAAAGTGTTGGTGGATGAGCCAAGTGTAGAGGCAACCATTGCTATTCTGCGAGGCTTGCAAGAAAAATATGAATTGCATCATGGGGTAGAAATCACTGATCCAGCGATTGTGGCCGCCGCAGAGCTTTCACATCGATACATTACAGACCGCTTTTTACCCGATAAAGCCATTGATTTGATTGATGAGGCCGCAAGCCGCATCAAAATGGAAATCGACTCCAAACCTGAAGTGATGGATAAATTGGAGCGTCGCCTGATTCAGCTCAAAATTGAGCGTGAAGCGGTCCGTCGTGAAAAAGATGAGGGTAGTAAAAAACGCTTTGAGCTGATTGAAGAGGAAATTAGCAAGCTTGAAAAAGAATATGCTGATTTAGAGGAAATATGGAAATCAGAAAAAGCGCAGGTGCAAGGTTCTGCGCACATTAAAGAGGCAATTGAGAAAGTAAAGTATGAGATGGAAGAAGCCACGCGTAAAGGTGATTGGCAGAAAGTTTCAGAGTTGCAATACGGAAAATTACCTCAGCTTGAAATGCAATTGAAACAAGCTTCGACAGCAGAAGTGAGTGTTGACTTAACTAAACACAGAATGTTGCGCACTGAAGTAGGTGCCGATGAGATTGCCGAAGTAGTGAGCCGCGCAACAGGCATCCCTGTAAGCAAAATGATGACAGGCGAGCGTGAGAAATTGCTAACCATGGAAGCGAAACTACATGAGCGCGTGGTTGGGCAAGATGAAGCCGTACGTCTGGTTTCAGATGCAATCCGCCGTTCACGATCAGGCTTGGGTGACCCAAGCCGACCTTATGGCAGCTTCTTATTCTTAGGGCCTACAGGTGTGGGTAAGACCGAGCTATGCAAATCGCTCGCTAACTTTTTGTTTGATTCAGAAGACCATTTGATTCGCATCGACATGAGTGAGTTTATGGAGAAGCACTCTGTTGCGCGCATGATAGGTGCGCCACCTGGATATGTGGGCTATGAAGAGGGCGGTACGCTCACTGAAGCGGTGCGTCGTAAGCCTTATAGCGTTATTTTGTTAGATGAGGTGGAAAAAGCGCATCCCGATGTATTTAACGTATTGTTGCAAGTGCTAGATGATGGTCGTTTAACCGATGGGCAAGGTCGCACTGTAGACTTTAAGAATACCGTGATTATTATGACTTCTAACCTTGGCAGCCAGATGATACAGAGCATGAGCGACCAAGATTATCAGTTGGTGAAGCTGGCGGTGATGGGTGAAGTGAAAACACATTTCAGACCTGAGTTTGTGAACCGCATTGATGAAGTCGTGGTATTCCATGCACTGGGTGAAGCTAACATTAAATCAATAGCGGCAATTCAGTTGCAATATCTTGCTAAACGTTTAGCGGCAATGGATATGCAGTTGGAATTGACCGATGTAGCAGTGACGGAAATTGCTAATGCAGGCTTTGACCCCGTTTATGGTGCGCGACCACTTAAACGTGCAATACAGAGTGAAATTGAGAATCCACTAGCGCGTGAAATCTTAGCAGGGAATTTTATCGCCAAAGACGTTGTCAAAATTGACGTTAAAGCAGGTAAGCTTGTATTTACCAAAGCGAATGTCTAAATTGGCGCGATGAAATGCCCTAGGCTAAAGGAGTGGGTTAATCAGCAATCTATTGATAAGTAAGTTGAGACGCATCATGTTTGCCATGCTTGTTACGATGGCAAATGTGTCCTATGCAGAACTCAGTCAACATGAGCAGGAGACATTTAGTCATGAGCCCGAAGTGATTCGGTCCTTGCTGTTGCGTGCAGTAAACGCAGAGCGAGATATGAAAAATGTGGATAGTGATTGGCAGGCTGCGAAGTTTTATTGTCAAGCTTCGCGCTTAGGTAGTGCGGAAGCGCAGTTTAGGCTAGGCATGTTGTATGCCTCTGGCAAAGGTGTTCCTGCTAATCGGGACTTAGCCGCTGCCATGTTTGCAACGGCATCTTTACAAGGGCACTACGAGTCCCAAAAGATGCTGGATACGGTAGCGCTTAGCATAGTTGATTTGCCTCCTTGTGTGCTTGCTGAGGTTGAGCCAGAAAAAGCACCATTAGAGCATGCTCATGTGGCGACCATTGACCAGTACGTTGCGGGTCTACCAAAAGATAAGCGCTGGATTTTGCATTTGGTCGATACGATTTCAGCTTGGTATAAGGTAGATGCTAAGTTAGTGCTTTCTATTATTTCAGTAGAGTCCAACTTCGACGCTACTGCGCAATCAAACCAGCAAGCACAAGGTTTGATGCAATTGATTCCTGATACTGCCGAGCGGTTTAACGTAAAAAATGCATTTAATGCAAGCCAGAATATCAAGGGTGGCGTGGCTTATTTGCGTTGGCTGCTCTCTTACTTTAAAGGCGATGTTGCCTTGGCTGTGGCCGCATACAATGCGGGTGAAGGGGCTGTGAATAAATACAATGGCATTCCGCCTTTTCCTGAGACGCGTCAGTACGTGAAAAAAGTACAGGCTCGCTACCCAATCAAGAATCATAGTTTTGACGACACAATTACTGAGCCGTCTCCTATTTTTAAACGAAGGGGATAATCATGCTTAATAGTAAAAAGCATACTTATTTTGCATTGCTTATGCTGGTGAGTTTGGCTGCTGGTTGTGCCACCGATGGTAGGCAAGCAGGCGCACAACCCAAAATTGATAGAATCTCTGCCGAGGACTTAGAGAAGATCATGCCCCAGCCTCACCCTGTGCTGAGCTTGGATGAAATTGTCGCTTTGTCTAAACAAGGCCTCAACCACGAGCAGATTATTCAAAAAATAAAAGAGACAGATTCAAGCTATGAGCTTACGCCTAGTCAAAGTGTCGATCTAAGTCATCGAGGTGTAGATAAAAAAGTACTTGATTATATTCATACCAGTCGAGAGCTTGCGTTAAGAAATAAGCTTGCAGAAGAAATCAACAAGCGCGAGCAAGATAAACGTGCTGAGTTAGCAAAGCTTAAGCAACAGATGATTAATCGTCAGCGTTTCGACGATCCATTTTGTCGATACCAGCGTTTTGGTTTTAGCCCTTATGGGTTTGGTGCATATGGGTCTAGATTTGGTCCGCGCTTTGGAATGGGGGCAGGATATTTTTCGCCGTGGGGCTGCTGGTAAGTTTGGATTGAGTACTGCTTAAGTTTTTAGATATACTCTAAGGAAATGCGGAATAAGCGCCTGCGCGAGCAAATTGCCGCGTTGCGCGGTTTTTTGATTTCGGCCGCCACGTTCAGTGGCTTAACATCGCCTTGCAAGTTAGCCCCCCCCTTGGCGGGTGCACTTTATCTCGCTCGACGACTTATTTCACATTTCCTTAAGCAACTAATGATTGAGTTTGGAGCGGTCAATGCAACAAAAAACAGGGCAAATTAGCATTCACACACAGGGACGTAAACTTTACGATATTACGCCGCAAGTCATTGATTGGGCTGAATCAAGTGGATTACGTACAGGCATGGTCACGCTTTATATACAACACACCTCCGCGAGTTTGTTGATTAATGAGAATTACGACCATGATGTATTGGTTGATATGGAGTCGTTCTTTAATCGTCTGGTACCTGATGGAGACCCACTATTTGTTCACACAGTTGAAGGGCCTGATGATATGCCTGCACATGTGCGATCAGCCCTCACGCAAACCCATTTATCCATTCCGCTATTAGAAGGTAAACTTGCGTTAGGTCAGTGGCAAGGTATTTTCTTATATGAACATCGACATGTGCCTAGTCATCGACGGGTTATTTTCCATTTAATTGGTGATTAATCGTTTCTAGCATTGAAAAGTGCTTAATGTATAACCATTTTAAATGGTTGAAGTTAAGTTACGGTAAGAAATGAGAGATTTATGACTGTTGATCGTAGCCATATGTTGCATTAAGGTTGCAGAGAATCTTGAATGCGTTAGAATAACCTTTGGTTTAAAAAAAACAGCTTAAATCATTGAATATAAAACAATGAACATCTGTTTAAACTATCTAAATATAAAAGGAGATTTTATGTCTATGCTATTGCGCTCATTATTGGTATTGGGAATGACAAGTTTGTTGGTAGTAGGTTGTGGCGAGAAAGAGGAAGCTGCGCCAGTTGTAGAAACACCTGTTGCAGATTCAGTAGAAGCGCCAGCACCAGCAGCGCCAGTATCTGGCGGTTATGAGCCATCTGCGGATGAACGCGTTCCTGGTATTACTTTAGATCCAGCACAAATAGCTGCTGAAACAGAAGCGGCAGCTGCGGCATCAGCTGGTGAAGTTGCAAGCTTTGCAGATTCAGAACCGCAATAACCTATAATATCAGCGGTGCACCGCTGGTATTATCAATAAAAAAGCACGCTATCTGCGTGCTTTTTTATTGGGTATGTGATTCAGCAGTGATTATCCGAGATTTACTATTAGACAAAATTTCTAATGGAAGCCATTAGCACAATAGATTGATTTATAATGGATTTAGGGTATGTAACTTTTTTATTTGTGGAAATTTTTAGTGCAAGGTGTCAAGCTGTTTAGTCTATGCAATGTTGCAGAAACTTAG
>JAUXNQ010000051.1 GCA_030682715.1 Methylotenera sp.
GGTCATGATGGCATCGTGACCGCTGATTATGGTCTTACCCTAAAATCGGTCACGATAAACCGTTTTGGCTGGTCACGATAGACCGTAATCAGTGGTCACGATAGGCCGTTTTGACTGGTCACGATGGGCCATAATACCCAACATATGATTTAACGCTTTGATTTCATTAGTCTTCTAATGTTTTTTTGAAGGCATTAGCCTGAATATGATGCCGCTCTAGTAGTCGATAGAATTCGGTACGGTTACGTTGTGCGAGCTTGGCTGCTTGGGTGACATTGCCTTGAGTTGTTTTTAACAAGGTGACCAAATATTGATGTTCAAATTGTCGACGAGCTATTTCAAAGGGCACGATCGAGTTTTCTGTATCTTGCAAGGCTTTTTGCACTAAGCTTGCTGTAATAATGTGGGTGGTTGCTAACACTATCGTTTGTTCTATGATGTTCTGTAATTGCCTTACATTGCCTGGCCATGGTGCCGAGATTAATATTTCCAGTGCTTCTGGGGCAAAGCCGCGTAGGGATTTTTTATATTTTTGATTAAACAAATGTAAAAAATGATTAGCCAATAAGCTAATATCTTCACGACGATTAGCTAAAGAGGGGATGTCTAAACTGACTACGTTGATGCGGTAAAACAGATCTTCGCGAAAGCGGCCTTCGCTCATCTCAAACGTTAGATTACGGTGAGTAGCTGAAATTAAACGTATATCTATATTGATATTGTTAGTGCTGCCAACTGGGCGAATTACACGCTCTTGTAGTGCACGTAGTACTTTTACTTGCAGATTTAACGGCATATCGCCAATTTCATCTAAAAATAGCGTGCCTCCTTCTGCACTTTGAAATAGGCCAACATGGTTATTTACCGCGCCAGTAAAGGCACCTTTGCTATGCCCAAACAATTCTGATTCAAGCAGGTTCTCAGGGATTGCACCACAATTAATTGCTATAAATGGTTTTGTATGACGTTGGCTACTATGATGAATGGCCCGCGCTAGTAACTCTTTACCCGACCCGCTTTCACCTTGAATAAAAACACTGGCATCTGTATTGGCAACCATTTTGGCCTGTGTGAGCAGACTTTCCATGATTGGGCTACGGGTAAGTATGTCGGCACGCCAAGTGCTATCTTGTTCAGTTGCATTATCTTGATGGCAGCCACTTAAATGTAGTGCGGACGCTACTTGTTGTAATAACTCTTGGCTATCAAAGGGTTTGGTTAAGAAGCTAAAGGCGCCTTGCTGTGTTGCTCGGACAGCATCAGGAATAGATCCGTGTGCAGTGAGCAATATGAGGGGTAGGCTAGGCTGAGAGCGTTGGATTGCCTCTAGCAACGCCATACCATCCATCGCTGGCATGCGCAGATCACTAATGACAAGGTCAGGGCGCTGCAATGCAATGGCAGACATTGCTTCAGCACCATTATTGGCTAAATGTGTGTGATAGCCAGCAGCGATTAAGCGCATGCTAATGAGCTTTAAAATATCCTTGTCATCATCCACGATGAGTATATTGGGCTTAGGCATACTCATGGCTTATTGGCTGGTTTAACATCACGCTCATTCATGGTTTTTTCTATGTCTTTTAAGTCGTTAAGTTTTTGCTCTAGGGCGTCATATTTTTGTTGTAAATTGTCATGTTTAGTTTGTGCGGCTTCGAGTTTTTTGGCTTCGTCTCGATTTTTTTGCATCTGTTTAGTGCTGTCTAAAGTGTATTCGTACAGCAAGTTGACTAATGCATATTCTGTCGAGTGCAGGTTATTTTCTTGTAAGATGTTTTGTAGCAATATTTGTGCCTTATTGATATCTCTCACGCGACTAGAGGGGAGTGAAAGCATCATAGCCAGTTTGATACGCTGGAATGTATCGCTTTTTTTCCCTATGAGTGCTTCATTGGTATTAGCGTATATAGTCTTTTGATCATCTGGTGTGAGCGTAGTGTAACTGTCATAAAATTGAATGAGCGTAACTACATTTTCACGCTGCATTTCGTCTTGTTGAGAGATGCTATTTGTTTCATCTTGTTTAACGCTTTTGCTACTGAGTAAGTGTTTATCTGCACAAGCATTTAACAGGCTTAGGCAGATAAGCAAAACATATATATTGCTTTTAGTCATTTAAGTTCCAATTGGGGCATTTTGATGATGAAGTGCGCACCTTCTGAAGATGGAATAAGTGCAATGTAACCACCATGCGCCTCTACAAGATCTTTTGCAATGGTTAAGCCTAAGCCACTTCCGCTAATCAGACTTTTGTGTAAAGTGTCGCCACGGTAGAACGGATCAAATAATTTATCTTGGTCTATTTTAGAGAAGCCAGGGCCATTGTCTGAGATATCAATGCACCATTTATTTTTATCTTGATGTGTGGAGAGTGTGATTTTTCCATTAGCTGGTGTGAACTTGATCGCATTAGAGATTAAATTATCTAAAATAATGGCAAGTTTCTCATCATCAGCGACGACTCCATCTACTTGGTAATCAGTTTGAATCTGTAGTGTATTATTCTGTATGCTAAGCGCGTGGATATTCAGTGCTTTATTAATCGTACTGGGTAAGTCTATACGACTTAACTTTAACTTGAGTTGCGTAGTCTCAATGCGAGTGTAGTTGAGCAAGTTCTCAATCATTTTTTGTAGCCTAATGCTATTGTCACGCAAAATACTAATGATTTCTGATTGTTGTGCTGAAAGAGTGCCACCAATGCCGTCATGTAACAATTCCGTACCTTCTCTAATGGCAGTTAGTGGTGTTTTCAGCTCATGTGAAACGTGCCTTAAAAACTGATGTTTCTGCTCGTTTAACTCTTTAAGCTCTGTACGTAACCAGTCAAGGCGCTGTCCCAAAATACGCAAGTCACCTGGCCCATCAATGCTAATAGGCTCATCATACTGGCCTGTGCCAAGATGCCTAATTGCCGCATCCATGCGACGTATAGGCACAGCGAGTAAATAGGTAATGCTTGCAGCAATGAGTAGCGCTAATGGAATTAACACTAAGCTTTGTAGAAATAATTTTCTTTGCGTGACTTGTGCGTTCAGTGCTAGTTGCTTGGACGCGGCATCAATAGTAGTGTTGTTCTCTTCGATAATCACTTCAATTTGTTTATCGAGTTGACTAAAGTAATTAAGAAACTCTATTTCGGATGCGTGTGATTGTTTGGCATTGTTGATGGATAAATTTAATTGTGAAATTTGATTGCTCAATAAATTTAGATTTGTCTTTTGTGGCGCTAATTGTTTTAGCTGAGTTAAAGCTTCATTAAATTTAATATTTGCTTTGTTGTAATTGTTAAATAATGCATCATCATGCAGTACAAAATATTGACGGCTACTTCGCTCCATGAGATGTAACTGCTCTTGTAACACGCGACCTGCACGTGTCCCCTCTACCGCATTGAAAATGGTGATTTGACTTTGTTTTGACAGGCTATCAAATGCAATATTTGCATTCACAAATACCCATATAAGCGGCACAATTGCAAAGGAAAAGCCAACCAGCAATAGCTTTAAAAATGAACTTGGATAACGAAAACGCATAGATTTTCTCTAAGAGTTTCTCTTGTAAACATACAGTATAATAGTCTTATGAATTCATTATCAATTATTGTTGCTACAGCTAATAATGATGTCATTGGTGTGAATAACACTTTGCCTTGGCATTTACCTGAAGATCTTAAACGTTTCCGTGCGTTAACGACTGGTCACCATATTATCATGGGGCGTAAAACCTATGAATCACTGGGGCGCTTGCTACCAAATCGCACCACAGTGATCGTGACGCGCAATAAAGATTACAAAATTGAAGGTGCGCTGACTGCAAACTCATTAGAGGCCGCAATAGCACTATGCAACGGTGATACAGAACCGTTTTTAATTGGTGGCGCTGAACTATATCAGCATGGCTTAGCATTAGCGACTAGGCTGTATATCACAAGAGTGCATGCGGAGTTTGCAGGCGATGCATTTTTTCCTGCTGTAGATTTTAATCACTGGCAATTAGTTGAAAAAAAAGACCACCTCTCAGGAAGTGGTCTTGAATATAGTGATTTGATTTATGATCGTAAGTAGTTTTTATTGTAGCTATTATTGTTCTACACAATCCACGTAGTAAATTGCTACACCATCTTCCACTTTTTTAACTAAGCCATGAACGTCAGTTTCAAAGCCTGGGAAACGCTCGTTAAATTCGCGTGCGAACTTGAGGTAATTCACAATGATTTTATTGAACTGCTCACCTGGAATCAATAACGGAATACCTGGTGGGTAAGGGGTTAACAATACAGCAGTAATACGGCCTTCAAGTTCATCAATCGGCACACGGTCAATTTTACGATGAGCCATTTTTGCGAAAGCATCAGTTGGTTTCATTGCTGGCACCATGTCTGAAAGGTACATTTCAGTGGTTAAGCGTGCTACATCGTTAGCTTTATATACACCATGAATTTGCGTACATAAATCACGCAAGCCTAAACGTTCATAACGTGGGTGTTTTTGGACAAACTCAGGCAGCACTTTCCATAATGGCTGGTTCTTGTCGTAATCATCTTTAAATTGTTGTAACGCGGCTACCATGGTGTTCCAGCGGCCTTTGGTAATGCCGATAGTGAACATGATAAAGAATGAATACAAACCTGTTTTTTCAACAATCACGCCATGTTCAGCAAGGTACTTGGTCACAATCGCTGCTGGAATACCAAATTCATCAGAGAAGTCACCGTGAATATCCAAGCCTGGTGTGATGATGGTGGCTTTGATAGGGTCTAGCATGTTAAAGCCTTCTGCTAGATTACCAAACCCGTGCCAGCTTTCGTTGGCTTTTAGCATCCATGCATCGCGCTCTTCGATACCTTCTTCTGAAAGGTCGTTTGGACCCCAGACCTTAAACCACCAGTCAGTACCCCATTCTTCATCTACTTTACGCATCGCACGGCGGAAATCTAAGGCTTCCATGATAGATTCTTCTACCAATGCTGTACCACCTGGCGCTTCCATCATGGCCGCGGCTACGTCACAGCTTGCAATAATCGAATATTGAGGGCTGGTTGATGTGTGCATTAAGTACGCTTCGTTAAATACGTCGCGGTCAAGTTGGATGCCTTCTGCATCCTGCACCAAAATTTGTGAGGCTTGGCTCAAGCCAGCCAATAATTTATGTGTTGATTGAGTAGAAAACACCATGCTCTCTTTACAGCGCGGACGGTCTGCACCAATCGCGTGATAGTCACCGTAAAAGTCATGGAATGTTGCATGTGGTAGCCAAGCTTCATCAAAATGTAGCGTATCAATCTTGCCATCTAACATTTCTTTGATTTCTTCTACGTTGTACAACACACCATCATAGGTGGATTGTGTAATAGTTAGCACGCGTGGTTTAGCTGATTTATCCGTTGCAAACGGGTTGCGTGCGATTTTCTTTTGAATGTTTTCCCAAGCAAATTCGCTTTTTGGAATTGGGCCAATAATGCCGAAGTGGTTACGGGTAGGCATTAAAAATACTGGAATAGCGCCCGTCATGATGATGGAGTGCAATACAGATTTATGGCAGTTACGGTCAACCACAACAATGTCGCCAGGTGCAACTGTGCTGTTCCATACGATTTTGTTAGAAGTAGAGGTGCCGTTGGTTACAAAATAAAGGTGATCGCAATTATATATACGCGCTGCGTTGCGCTCTGATGCCGCTACAGGGCCTGTATGGTCAAGCAACTGACCAAGTTCATCTACAGCGTTACAAACGTCAGCACGGAGCATGTTTTCACCAAAGAACTGGTGAAACATTTGCCCAACTGGTGATTTTAAAAATGCTACGCCACCTGAGTGGCCAGGGCAGTGCCATGAGTAAGAGCCATCTGCCGCGTAATGCGTTAACGCCTTAAAGAAAGGAGGCGGTAGGCTTTCTAAATAAGCTTTTGCTTCACGGATAATTAAGCGAGCAACAAACTCTGGCGTATCTTCATTCATATGAATGAAACCATGTAACTCTCTTAGAACATCGTTAGGGATGTGGCGTGAAGTGCGAGTTTCACCATGTAAGAAAATTGGAATTTCTTCGTTGCGGTGGCGTATTTCAGTTACAAACTTACGTAATTGCTCAATCGCTTCTGGTTTTTCTTCGATGAACTCTTCATCATCAATCGATAAAATAAATGCAGAAGCGCGACTTTGTTGCTGTGCAAATGAAGTGAGGTCTCCATAGCTAGTAACACCAAGTACTTCGGTGCCTTCCTCTTCAATCGCTTTAGCAAGCACACGAATACCTAAACCTGATGAGTTTTCTGAGCGGAAGTCTTCATCGATAATGACAACAGGGAAGCGAAATTTCATTCAAATGCCTTTAATATATATTGAGCGCGAATCGTTGCATGACGACTCGCTTACTCTTATCAATTTTTATGATACGCCTAGGTTGGTAGCTTGGTGTTTTCTTGCCTAATCTTCTAGCATCCAATGTCAAAAAGGATTTTGTAATGTTAGATTTTTGGCAGTGTCACACCAACTTGGCCTTGGTACTTGCCGCCACGGTCTTTATAACTAATTTCACAAATGTCGTCTTTATCTGCTTCAAAGAATAGCACTTGCGCACAACCCTCGTTGGCATAAATCTTAGCTGGCAACGGTGTTGTGTTACTGAACTCTAATGTGACATAGCCTTCCCACTCAGGTTCAAATGGCGTTACGTTCACGATAATGCCGCAACGTGCGTAAGTTGATTTACCTAAGCAAACAGTGAGCACATTGCGCGGAATGCGGAAGTATTCTACAGTGCGCGCCAGTGCAAAAGAGTTTGGTGGAATAATGCAGTAGTCTGCGTTAACTTCAATAAATGAGTTGGGATCGAAATTTTTCGGATCCACAATCGTGCTGTTGATGTTAGTAAATAACTTAAATTCTTTTGAGCAGCGAATATCGTAGCCATAGCTAGAAGTGCCATAAGACACCATGCGCTCGCCCGCCGCATTCATTTTGACTTGATTAGGCTCAAATGGCTCTATCATGCCGTGTTGTTCTGCCATGCGGCGAATCCATTTGTCTGATTTAATGCTCATAAGTAATTAAATTTTAGAGGTTTAAAGTGAATCGAATTATAAGGCCTAAAGACTAATTTATGATGAATTTTTAAAGTATTTAGACGTAAAAAAACCTCACAGCAGATTACTAAGCTATGAGGTTTTTTTTGAGGCTTTTACTACACGCTAATTTGTTAGTGCTTGTCGCCACCTAATTCAATACTGTAGCGCCAAAATTGATCTTCAGATTCAAAAATCACGCTAGATTCTTGAGGGTCACGGCTACCTGCTGGATATTGGTGTACAGGTGACTTATCTGCCATCCAAGCTTTTACGACAGGGTCAACTAAACGCCATTGCGCTTCAACTTCACTAATGTGTAGATAAAGTGATGGGTCGCCTTCCATCAAGTTAAGCATTAAAGATTCATAAGAGTCGATGGTTTCATCACCTTGTTGGCGTTGTGGACCATCAATGCTGAGCGTACGTGTTGCAATATCTAAACCTGGAATCTTAGATTCGATTTCCATTTTGATACATTCGCGCGGCTGAATGTTGAGGGTTAGCCAGTTTTGATGTTGGCCTTCTACTAATTGCATCGGTGCTTTTTTGAAACGAATAGAAATCGCGGTGTTGCCTTCGTGCATGCGTTTAGAAGTGCGCACGTAGAATGGCACGCCTTTCCAGCGTGGATTATCAATGAATAATTTTAGCGCAGCATAAGTCTCTGTTACGCTTTCTGAAACGCCATCACGCGCTAGTTCTTCTAAGTAGCCAGGCACTTTTTCACCATGACCATCACCCGCTTCTACACGGCCAGCTTTGTATTGTGCGCGGAAAGCGTGTTTGCTCAACTCAGCGACCAGGATAGGGCGAATAGATTCTAGCAACTTGATTTTTTCAGCGCGAATGCTCTCTGGGCTAATGTCTGCTGGTTTTTCCATCGCAACAAGTGCTAGCGTTTGAAGCAAGTGGCTTTGCACCATGTCGCGTAGTGCGCCAGTTGCATCATAGAATGTGGTGCGGTCGCCAACGCCTAATGTTTCGTTGTTGGTGATTTGTATGTGATCGATATGCTCATTGTTCCATAGCGGCTCAAACATTGCGTTAGCAAAGCGCGTCAGCATCACATTTTGCAATGCAGATTTACCTAAGTAATGGTCAATACGGTAGATTTGACTCTCTTTTAGGTATTTAGTGAGTTCAGCTTGCAATGCTTGTGCGCTTGGTAAGTCTGTACCAAATGGTTTCTCAATCAACACACGGCGCCAATATTTGCTTTCATCAACCAAGCCAACTTCTGAAAGTTGCGCAACAATCGTTGCAAAGTCAGTAGGGCGTACTGATAAGAAATAAGCCAAGTTTTGTGGGAATACTGATTCATCTGATAGTTTTGCTTGTAGCTTTTTAAAAGCATCAGGGTCTGTCGGTGGGTTTGCATGGTAGTGGTTACGTGCAATAAAGCGCTCGAACACTTTTTGGTCGTAACCATTTTTAAATTTGGCATCTAACATACCCTTAACATCCGCCTGCCATGCTTCGCGAGATACTTCGCCGCGGCCAACTGAAAGAATGACCATGTGTTCAGGTAAGCGTCCAGCTGCATCTAGGCGAAACAAACCAGGCATTAGTTTGATGCGAGATAAGTTACCGCTCGCGCCAAAAAGCACCAAGGTACAAGGATCTATTTTTTTTGCCATTATTTCAAACTTTCTTAATAGGTTTTTGTAAATACTGTGGCTATTTTACATTTGCTAGATTGATTCATAATTTCGCAACTTTATGAATCACTCAGGTTAAAATAGCACCTTTAATTGAATTAACGTAATTATACCGAAAAAGGCAGCACTGTTTTATGCAAACAACACAAACACTTGAAGTTAAATCTCTCACTTTAGCTAACAATCAACATACACGTTGGTATCGGTTTAATTCGCAAGATGAAATCAATCAGGCGACCTTAAAACGCATCTTGCAAGCTGCTGACGAGTCGATTCAAAAATATGGTAATTTTTTAATTGTGCTGGCTGGTGGTAGCACACCAAAAAGTGTTTATCAGTTGCTTGCCAAGGAAAATGCAGATTGGGCTAATTGGCATGTTTACCATAATGATGACCGTTGTTTGCCTGTTGATCATGTAGATCGTAATAGTAAAATGGCGCGTGATGCTTGGTTAAACCATGTGGCGATTCCGCAAAATCAGATTCATGATATCCCTGCTGAGTTAGGCAATATTGAAGGCGCAAAAGCTTACGCTGAAACGTTAGCGGGTGTACGTACTTTTGATTTGGTGATTTTGGGATTAGGTGAAGATGGGCATACGGCTAGCTTGTTCCCAAACCAGCCTGTTGATAACAGTGCTGATGCGGTGCCTGTATTTAACTCTCCAAAACCACCTGCTGAGCGTGTTACGATTAGTCAAAACCGTCTTGATAACACACACGGCGTGATTTTTCTGGTGACTGGCGCTGGTAAGCAGGATGCAGTGAATCACTGGTTGAATGGGGTTGCGATTCCAGCAACCTTGATTGCACCAAGTTGTGGTGTGGATGTGTATAGTTTTGGCGTTGAGTTTTAATTCAATCTGTCCAAAATAGATGTACCTAAAATAATAGAAGGTTAAAAATTGAAGGATAGCGCCCGATGTTTATCGTGCGCTATCCTTCAAGATTTAAAATACTTTAAGAAATAACTTACAAGAAATAACTTAAAGTGTTCTAAGGTTTATTTATGTATTTTGGATCACAATGTTAGGGAATTTTACGCTGTGATCCAAGCTTGAGTTAGCGATTTTAATCGCTGCCTTACGTGCAATTTCCTTGTAGATATTGGCCACTTTTGATTCTGGATTTGCAATCACAGTCGGTTGTCCGCTGTCGGCTTGCATACGGATATTAATATCCAACGGCAAAGCCCCTAATAGATCTACGTTGTAGTCTTTTGCCATCAAGTCACCACCACCTGCACCAAAGATATGTTCTTCGTGACCGCAGTTAGAGCATATGTGCGTGCTCATGTTTTCAACAATGCCTAAAATAGGAATGCTGACTTTCTCAAACATTTTAAGGCCTTTACGCGCGTCCAATAAGGCGATATCTTGTGGTGTTGTAACGATGATTGCGCCAGTAACAGGTATTTTTTGTGCTAGCGTTAGTTGAATGTCGCCAGTACCTGGTGGGAGATCAATCACTAAGTAGTCTAAGTCACGCCATTTTGTATCACGCAATAGTTGCTCTAATGCGCCTGTCACCATGGGGCCGCGCCACACCATTGGTGTGTCGGTGTCGATTAAAAAGCCGATAGACATTGCTTGTATACCATGCGCTTCCATTGGCTCCATGCTTTTGCCATCATGGCTTTCTGGTCGGCCGCTAATGCCTAACATTTGTGGCTGGCTTGGTCCATAGATATCAGCATCTAGCAAACCAACGCTTGCGCCTTCTGCGGCTAGCGCTAATGCCAGGTTAACGGATGTAGTTGATTTACCTACGCCGCCTTTGCCTGAAGCTACCGCAATGATATTTTTAACATTTGGCAGTAAGCTCACGCCTTGTTGCGCTTTATGCGCGACGATTTTGCTGCTGACATTCACGGCAACGCGACCGATGCCATCTATCCCTAACAGTGCTTGTGCTACGTGATTCTGTATGTCCGCCATGACCGACTTTGCTGGGTAGCCAAGTACGATATCTAAGCTGACATCATTGCCATCTATTTTAATATTTCTTGCTGATTTACTGCTCACAAAGTCTTTGCCAGTATTAGGGTCTATGCATAGTTTTAAGGTGCTTTGAATGAGTAGTTCTGAAATTGCCATGTTGTAAATTCCTGATTTAATATGGGGTAGCGCTACAAGTGTTTATAACTTGAGTAATTTAATAGGTTATTTTAACTGATTGTGGTGTTGCCTTGTATGTTTTGCATCAAACTTTTGCATAAACTGCACACCAATATTGCTTAATTTCTTATGCATTCTTAAAAAAAGTAATCATTGCTGTGTGAACGATGCCGCATTTGTTAGAATGTGGTTTTTAGCTCAATAGATTCATTTATCTCATGGCAACAGCAAATAATCCTCGTAAAATTCTTGTTACTTCAGCACTTCCGTACGCTAACGGCAGCATTCATTTAGGTCACTTAGTGGAGTACATCCAAACTGATATTTGGGTGCGCTTTCATAAAATGCAAGGTCATCAGGTGCATTATGTATGTGCAGATGACACGCACGGTACGCCTATTATGTTGCGTGCTGAAAAAGAAGGCATTACACCTGAAACATTGATTGCGAATGTACATAAAGAGCATTCAGCAGACTTTTCAGAATTCTTAGTGCAGTTTGATAACTACTATTCTACGAACGCGCCTGAAAATAAAGAGCTTTCACAAAGTATTTATAAAAAACTAAAAGCAGCAGGCAAGATTTCAACCAAAACAATTGAGCAGTTTTATGACCCTGTCAAAAACATGTTCTTGCCAGATCGTTTTATCAAAGGCGAGTGTCCTAAGTGCCATGCTAAAGACCAATATGGTGATAGTTGTGAAGTTTGTGGCGCAACTTATAACCCGACAGAGCTGATTAATGCATATTCTGCTGTTTCTGGCGCTGCACCAGTGCGCAAAGAGACTGAGCATTATTTCTTTAAACTATCTGAATGTGAGCAGTTCTTAAAAGATTGGACGCGCTCTGGCACATTGCAAGGTGAAGCCGCCAATAAGATGGGTGAGTGGTTTGAAAATGGCCTGAATGATTGGGATATTTCACGCGATGCGCCTTACTTTGGTTTTGAAATCCCTGATGCGCCAGGTAAGTATTTCTATGTGTGGCTAGATGCGCCAATTGGTTACATGGCTAGCTTTAAAAAGCTGTGTGCAGAAAATCACCCATCGGGTGATGAAAATCAAAAGTCTGGCTTGAATTTTGATGAGTACTGGGCAAAGGATAGTCAGACTGAGCTTTATCATTTTATTGGTAAAGATATTCTATATTTCCATGCTTTGTTCTGGCCTGCAACGTTAGAGTTTAGTGGTCACCGCAAACCTACACAAATTTTTGCACATGGTTTCTTAACCGTAAATGGCGAAAAAATGAGTAAGTCACGCGGTACATTTGTTACTGCACGTAGTTATTTGGATCATATTAAAAATCCAGAATATTTACGCTATTATTATGCGGCTAAACTAAACAGCACGATGGAAGACATTGACCTGAATTTAGAGGACTTTGTGGCGCGTGTGAATAGTGATTTGGTGGGTAAATATATCAATATCGCAAGTAGAACCGCTGGTTTTATTAATAAGCGTTTTGAAGGCCAATTAAATCCATCTGCCAATAACACTGTGGTGTCAGAAATCAAAGCATCGGCCAATGTCATTGCTGAGAGTTATACAGCGCGTGAGTACGGTAAGGCGTTACGTGAAATTATGCGTTTGGCTGACCTTGCCAATGGTTTTGTTGCGGATAAAGCGCCGTGGGTCATGGCAAAGCAAGAAGGCCAAGATGCAGTGTTACAAGAAGTGTGTTCAGATGCTTTAGAAATGTTCCGTTTGTTAACACTGTATTTAAAACCAGTGTTACCAAAATTGGCTGGTGAAATTGAGCAGTTCTTAAATATTGCACCGCTGAGTTGGGATGCTGTTGCTACTTCATTATTATCGCAACATCGTATCAATGCTTATGAACATTTGATTACCCGTGTTGATGGTAAGCAAATTGAAGCGATGACTGAGGCGAACAAAGAGAATTTACAGGCAACACCAACGCTAACACCAGCGCCACATTCTCAACAGCGCCACGCAGAGCATCAGCAAGCAGCGAGTGCAGAAGCGGCGGAAGCTGAATATATTAGTATTGATGATTTTACTAAAGTAGATTTGCGCATTGCAAAAATCGTCAATGCAGAGCATGTGGAAGGCGCAGAGAAATTACTTAAGCTCTCTTTAGACATTGGTGAAGATAAACCACGTCAAGTGTTTGCTGGTATTAAATCTGCCTATGATCCAGCGACTTTAATCGGCCGCTTGACGGTGATGGTTGCTAATTTAGCACCAAGAAAAATGAAGTTCGGTATGAGCGAAGGTATGGTGCTAGCTGCAAGTGATGAGCGCGGCGGCCCATTTATTCTGAGCCCAGATGTAGGTGCCGCAGCAGGGATGAAAGTGAAATAATAAGTGAAACACAAAAGCAAAAGCCCGCTTACGCGGGCTTTTGCTTTATTGCCGCGCATTTATTTGATATTGACTGTAGCGCTAGGTTCTTTGGCTGGGCGGTCGGCTTTAATCGATTTTACGGAGAAATTCTTGTTTGATGCAGATGCCTGTGTGGTGTTGGTTCTCGTATTTTTGGTTAATTTTTTATCATTAGACACGAATAGTTGTTTTTTAAGTTTGGCCACGGTTGCTTCGCCAATACCTTTTACATTATCTAACTGATTGATCGTTTTGAAATCACCATGTTGCTTACGGTAGTCGATAATGGCTTTTGCCTTGGCTGGGCCAATGCCTTTAATTTCTTCAAGTTCAGCTTGTGTAGCAGTGTTCAGATTAACCGCCGCAAGCGCTGATAAGCTGAAATTTAACAACAGAAATAAAGCGAGTAGAAATTTTTTCATAGTTTGGTATTAGCTCACTGTTTGGCACTCTTGGTGTATTGCTTCTAAGGCAGCTAGTGGGTTGGCTGCTTTGGTAATAGGTCTGCCTATGACTAAGTAGCTTGAGCCAAGCTTTAACGCGTCAGCGGGTGTTACGATGCGTGATTGGTCATCTTTGCTTGCATTTGCAGGGCGAATGCCAGGGGTAACAAGGCAAAAGTCCTGACCTAACTTTGTTCTTAGTATTTCAGCTTCAAGCGCAGAGCAAACCACACCATCAAGGCCAGCCTGTTGTGTCAGTGTCGCTAGGTTCAATACATGTGTTGTTAAGTCTGTTTGAATGCCGATTTGGCTCAATGCTTGTTGGTTCATGCTAGTGAGCACCGTCACCGCAATCAGTAAGGGCTTGTTTGGCGTGTCATTCACAGCCTGTTTAGCTGTTTGCATCATTTCCATGCCGCCACTTGCATGCACGTTCAGCATCCACACCCCTAAATTACTTGCTGCGGTGCAGGCCTTAGCAACGGTGTTAGGAATATCGTGGAATTTTAGATCTAAAAATACACCGAAATTTGAGCGAGCTAAGGTCTCAACAAATTGCGGACCTGCACTTGTAAACAACTCTTTGCCAACTTTTAATCTGCAAAGCGCAGGGTCTAGTTGTGAGACAAGAGCTAGCGCGCTTGCACTATCAGCATAATCGAGTGCGACGATGATTTTTGGGTCAGGTTGTTTGGGTGATTTTAGTGATGTAGTCATGGTGTAAGTTGGTAATTAAATGGCAGTCGGTTCTGATGGAAGCGCTTCCCACGCGTTGCAAGCAGGGCATTGCCAGTGGTGGTATTTAGCTTTAAAGCCGCATTGTCCGCAATGGTAAGCGGTTTTGTTGCCTATCGCATGGCGGACTGCCTGTTGCATGAGTTGCGTATCTTGAATAGTGCTAAGTTCTGGTTGACTGGTCTCAACAATCGCACGCGCCTGTAGTAGTAAATCTAAGGTGTTTAAACTTGGCATTTTGATCAGTTCAGTACGTGCCAGTTTAGCTGCGTTTTCAGCACCTTCTTCTACTAAAGTAGCCTCATACAACACGTTGAGTAATGAGTTGAGTTGGTATGTTTGTAAGTAAGTGCTTAATAAAGCAAGGCCTTCTGATGTTGCATTTAAAGCACGGTAACTTGTTAGCAGTTTGGGTGCGATAAGACCTAAGTATTCAGGTTGCTGGAACTCTATGCGCTTCCAAGTAGAGATGGCCGCTTTATGCTCACCAGCCTCAGCCTCTAAGTCGCCCAGTAGTACATTCGCGCGTACGCAGTTTTTATTGGCACTCAGCGCTAAGTCCAGTTCAAATCTTGCGCTATGTGTGTCATTGGCGAGTTTGGATTTCACTGCCATTTCGCAATAGTAGTGTGAGATTTCAACACGGAACGGCACGCCTGAAAGACGCTCTAGCTCGGTTGCAGCTTTAATTGCACGTTCCCACTCACGTTCACGTACGTAAATCTCAAGTAAAGCGCGCAGTGCTGGTTGGCGATAGCGGTCATCATCTAATGTTTCAAAAAGCTCTTCAGCACGGTCAAGCAAGCCAGCTTTCAGATAATCTTGTGCGAGTTCTGCTGTTACGGCAAGTTTTTGCTGTGGCTCAAGTTCTTTTTTAGAGAGTAAATTAAGGTGTAAATGAATTGCACGGTCCACTTCACCACGTCTTCTGAATAAGCTACCTAATGCGAAATGTAGCTCTAGCGAATCTGTATTAGCTTGCACAGCTTCTGAAAAAGCTTCAATCGCTTTATCGTGCTGATTGGTAATGAGAAAATTAAGGCCTTTAAAGTAGGCGGCTGGCAGGGCAGTTGATTCAGCTAAGAGTTGTTTAAGGTCAACGCGAGCGGCTATCCAGCCTAAGCTAAAGAATAAAGGTAATGCTAATAGCCACCAAAACTCGAATTCCATTTTATTCTACTTTATTAATTGATTAATGATGTTGCGTTAAGTGTGAGTGCTTAATACATATAACATGCGACATTTAAGTCTGATTAAGAGGTTTAATCTAGCGTTAACATTATTTTACCTTAATTGTATATCCCATCATAAAAAAAACGGCAACCAAGTGGTTGCCGTTTAGACTGGAACTTAAAAGCAAATGCTAGCTTAAATCCACACGTTCACGTAATTCTTTACCAGCTTTAAAGTGAGGTACATGTTTCTCAGGCACCTCAACTTTGCTACCAGTTTTTGGGTTGCGACCCAAACGTGGTGGACGATAATTTAAGCTAAAGCTGCCAAAGCCTCTTATTTCAATGCGTTCGCCTGTCGCTAGGTTATCAGACATCGCGTCTAATATTGCCTTCACTGAAAGCTCTGCATCTTTCATCACTAATTGCGGGAAACGTTCTGCAAGTAGTGTGATTAGCTCAGATTTTGTCATGCTTATATGCCTTTTTTCTTGATACTAAATAACGGGCTAATTATTTCTTGCTGTCTAATTTGGCTTTTAATAATGCGCCAAGGTTAGTTGTACCAGCAGCAGCACCGTCATCAGGCATTGGAGCAGGTTCTTTTGTTTTAGCAGATTTAGCTTTAGGTTTAGCATCTGATTTTTCTTCAGAAGTTGCGCCTGAAGGATCTGCAGACAATTGTTTAACGCCTAAAGAAATACGTTCTTTCTCAACGTCGATTGCCAAGATCACAGCCTGCAACTCGTCACCTTTTTTGAAGTTACGGATTGCTTCTTCGCCAGTTTGTGTCCATGACAAGTCTGACAAGTGAACTAAACCATCAATGCCGCCTGGCAAGCCAATGAACACACCGAAGTCAGTGATAGATTTGATTTGGCCTGAAACTTTATCGCCTTTAGCGTGAGTTGCAGAGAAATCATCCCAAGGGTTAGCTTGGCATTGTTTCATACCTAATGATAAACGACGACGAGCTTCGTCGATTTCAAGAATCATTACTTCAACTTCGTCGCCTAATTGAGCGATTTTGCCTGGGTGAATGTTTTTGTTTGTCCAGTCCATTTCTGAAACGTGAACTAAACCTTCGATACCTGGTTCGATTTCAACGAAAGCACCGTAGTCAGTCAAGTTAGACACTTTACCGAACAAGCGTGTGCTTACTGGGTAACGGCGTGTTAATGCAACCCATGGGTCGTCGCCTAATTGTTTGATACCTAATGAAACACGGTTTTTCTCTTGATCGAATTTCAATACTTTAGCTTCAACTTCTTCACCTACTGTTAATACTTCAGATGGGTGTTTTACACGACGCCATGCCAAGTCAGTAATGTGTAGCAAGCCATCGATGCCACCTAAGTCTACGAACGCGCCGTAGTCAGTAATATTTTTAACGATACCTTTAACCACAGCACCTTCAGCCAATGTGCCAAGTAGAGCTTCGCGGTCAGCACCAGCAGAAACTTCCATAACAGCACGGCGTGAAACAACGATGTTGTTACGTTTACGGTCTAGTTTGATCACTTTCAAATCACATTCTTTGTTTTCGAATGGAGTAGTGTCTTTTACTGGACGTACGTCAACCAATGAACCTGGCAAGAATGCCATGATGCCGTTTACAGATACGCGTAAACCGCCTTTAACTTTACCGCTTACGAAACCTTTAATGATGCGGCCTTCGTTCATTGCATCTTCTAGGTCTAACCATGTTTCCATGCGTTTAGCTTTTTCGCGTGAAAGTACAGTTGAACCGAAGCCGTCTTCTAGCTTCTCAATTGCTACTTTAACAAAGTCGCCCACTTGAACTTCAAGTTCACCTTGAGCATTACGGAATTCATCAGCGTTGATTACGCTTTCAGATTTAAGACCTGCGTTAACGATCACATGATCATTATCAACAGAAACAACTTCAGCGGTGATCACTTCGCCAGAACGCATTTCTTGGCGAGCTAAGCTTTCTTCAAAAAGCGCAGCAAAAGATTCCATAGATGAAGCAGTAGAATTAGAAGTAGAAGCCATTAATTAAAATTACCTAAAATATCCCACCTAGCAGTGGGGTAGTTAAAAAGCTACGAATCGGTGCGATGCGTAGGACGATGCCGAGTTTTAGAAACCCAAAGATGGAATTATAACTAAAACATTGAAAAATAAAAGACTATTTACGAATTTTTACTAATAATTTTGCTATAAATAATACTTTTAAGTACTATTTTTGGTGAAATCAAGATATTGCAATGTAAACTTGATTCTATTTCGAAATATGAATAGCCTTAAATTTAATATCAGTAGCCTTAAGTTTTAAGTGAAACGCTCTAAACTTAGGTTTAGATAGGCTGTTTTTAGGGGGGGTTAACGTTCTTATATGCATTTAAAACGGTATTGACGGCGTCTGTGATGCCTAAGTTGTCTGTTTCTAACAACATTGCATTTTCTGCCATCACTAAGGGGGCGCTGGCTCGACCTTTGTCTCTTGCATCGCGCTCTTGTAAATCCTGCAAAATATTTTCATAGTTAGCTGGCTGATTTTTGCCTAGCAGTTGTTTGTAGCGGCGTTCTGCTCTAATTTCAGTTGATGCAGTAAGAAATACTTTAAGCGGTGCAAATGGAAAAATCACCGTGCCCATGTCACGGCCATCAGCAACTAAACCAGGTGCTTGATGAAAGCTATGCTGTAAGTCAATTAAGGCAGCTCTTACTGGCGCATGTACTGCGACTTGTGAAGCACCTTTACCCATTAGTTCTGTGCGAATCTCATTTGAAATGTCATGATCGTTTAAGAATACCTGATCGTTTTTGAATTTGATATTGAGTGTTTTTGCACACTGAGCCACGGCATTGGCATCATCCCATGCAATGTTATTTTGTTGCGCAGCATAAGCAACAACCCGATATAGTGCGCCAGAATCTAAATAGGCAAACCCAAGCTTATCTGCAACCAGTTGTGCAACAGTACCTTTACCTGAGGCAGATGGCCCATCGATAGTAATCACTGGGATTTGTTGTGCTTGCGTTGTGTTCACTTGCATTTTATTCATTTATAAAATTTATCGTAGTGTTAATAACAATCAATTAGATTTAATTGTTGTTTGGGTGGATGATAGCCTCATTGCAGTGAGCAATATATGGAGAGCAACATGGCTAAAACATTTTCATTCGCGATTTTACACTTTACCGTCGCATTTACGGTAGGTTATTTATTGACTGGTAGCGCTATGGTAGGCGGTATGCTCGCTGTGATTGAGCCAGCTTGTAACACGGTGGTATTTCACTTTCATGAAAAAGCTTGGAAAAAGTTTTCTGAGGCTGAGCCTAATTTGCATGCAAACGCAGTGAAAGCTGGTTGGCTTCATATTCATTAATTGTGAAAGATCACATTAGTTGCAATGAAGCCATTGTTGATTTGGAAGCTAGATTTAAGCGATTAATTTCTTAAATTCGGCAAAATAGTTAGGGAACGTTTTAGCCACACAATTAGGGTCGTTAATGGTAATCGGTACGCCACCTAAACTCACTAGTGAAAAACACATGGCCATGCGGTGGTCGTCATAGGTGTCGATTACCGCGTTTGGAATCAATTGCGTTGGCGGTGTGATTTTAATGTAATCAGCACCTTCTTCTATAATCGCGCCAACCTTGCGCAGTTCAGTTGCCATGGCGGCAATGCGGTCGGTTTCTTTAACGCGCCAACTTGCGATATTACTTAATGTGCTAGTACCTTTTGCAAATAAGGCCACAATTGCGAGTGTCATCGCTGCATCTGGAATGTGATTGCAGTCAATATCTATAGTCTTGATATTCGCGGCTTTAGTTGCAGTAATATGATTATCACCGTAGCTGATGTTGCCGCCCATCAGTGCAAGTGCATCTGCAAAACGTACATCGCCTTGAATGCTGCTTTTACCTAAGCCTGCTACCGTTACATTGCCTGCAATTGCACCTGCTGCCAAAAAGTATGAGGCGCTAGACGCATCGCCCTCTACAAAAATTTCTTTGGGTGATGTGTAGTTGCTGTTGGCTGGAATGGTGAAACTTTGCCAACCATTACGCTCAACTTGAACGCCAAATTTTGCCATGAGGTTGAGTGTAATCTCAATGTAAGGTTTGGAAATTAACTCACCTACGACTTCAATCGTGGCTTGTTGGTTCGTCAATGGTAATGCCATCAGTAGGGCGGTTAAAAACTGGCTAGACACATCACCACGAATCTTAATCGGCTTGGATAAGTCAATTTGAGGCTGAGCAATTTTTAACGGAGGAAAACCATCGTTACCTAAGTATTGAATATCGGCACCTGCCTGTTTTAAGGCATCCACTAAGTCACCAATTGGGCGCTCATGCATACGCGGCACGCCAGACAGGACATAATTGCCACCACTGAAAGCTAAGGCAGCAGTCAGCGGACGGAACGCAGTGCCTGCATTGCCTAAAAATAAATCTGCATTTTTGTTAGGAAAATTGCCGCCGCAACCAGTTACGCGCCATGCGTTTTCAGCAAAGTTATCTAGTTTTACGCCTAAGGTTTGCAAAGCTTCCAGCATGCGTGATGTGTCGTCTGATGCTAATAAATCGCGTATTTCGGTAGTGCCATTAGATAGCGCCGCAAGCAATAATGTGCGGTTTGAAATACTTTTTGAGCCAGGTAGAGTAATGGTGCCTTGTGCTTGGCTACTGGCTTCGAGTGTAAGTTGTTCCATGGTTAATTCTTTAGCTTTAGGTGATTACGCATTTTAAGTTTGTAATT
This sequence comes from Methylotenera sp., assembly GCA_030682715.1. Classification (GTDB taxonomy): domain Bacteria; phylum Pseudomonadota; class Gammaproteobacteria; order Burkholderiales; family Methylophilaceae; genus Methylotenera. The sequence continues at coordinate 20,281 of JAUXNQ010000051.1, forward strand.
CTTTAAGTTTGTAATTTTTGAAATTCACAGTGCTTAAAAATTTTTGTTCTTTAAAAATTATTGCTCTTTAAGTTTTGCCCAGTTATTGCGGGCAGTACTGGCACGCTCAAACAAGGCATGCAAAGCATCACCGTCGTTATGTTCCAGCATTAGTTTTAGTCGAGATAGTTCATCTTGGTATGCTGTGATTTCATTCAGCAATGCAGTTTTGTTGGCTAAGCTAATATCACGCCACATTTCAGGATGGCTACCTGCAATGCGCGTAAAGTCTCTAAAACCGCTGGCGGCAAATCCAAATAGCTGTTCTGCATTAGCGCGTGATGCAATATCGTCTACCAGCGCGAAAGCGAGTAAATGTGGAAGGTGGCTAACGGCGGCAAAAATACCATCGTGAGTTTCTGCTGGCATTTCAGTGACATTTGCGCCACAGCTTTGCCATAGCTCACGCACACGTTGAACTGCGTTTTCGTCAGTGTTGTGAGTTGGCGTTAGTACTACATTTTTATTACTGTATAAATCTGCAGTTGCTGCCGTAACGCCACTTTTTTCGGCACCCGCGATTGGGTGCCCACCGACAAACTGAGTAAATTGCTCGCCTAAAATTTCTTGAGCACTGGCGAGGACATCACTTTTAGTGCTGCCAGCGTCTGTCACCACAGTATCTACATGCAGGTGTGGTTTGATGGCGTTTAGAATCAGCGGTGTTTGTGCCACTGGCGCGGCAATCAATACGATGTCAGCGTGCAAAAGTGCTTCAGCGATGTTGCTGGTTGCCGTATCGATGACGTTTAAATCTATTGCTGTTTGCAGACTTTCGCTAGATCGACCAACGCCTACAATTTCTGCCGAGCTACCTGCTTTTTTTAGTGCAGATGCAACAGAGCCGCCGATGAGACCTACGCCAAAAATAACGAGTTTTTTTAGAACCTGATTTTTCAAAGCATATTCATTCTTTTATTAATATGCCTAATTGTAGCATTGAACCTTATTTTTCTGCTTTAGCTAAAGTTGATGTGCTTATTTGATCCATTCGCCATCGATGAGTTTTTCTAGCGGTTTAAAGTTTTGTTTATAAGCCATTTTTTTGCTGTCTTTAATCCAATAGCCTAAATACAGGTAGGGCAGACCTAATTCTTTAGCCCAAAGTGTTTGCCAGAGAACGTTATAAGTGCCATAACTGGCACGTTTAGAAGGGTCGCCGTCACAACTTGTGGTGTCGGTAGTTTCATAAAAGGTATAAACTGCGGATATGCCATCCCGAACAACATCGATGACGCTCACCATTTTAAGTTGGCCATTTTCTCGAAACTCAACCATGACGCTATCTACGTTAGATTGGCATAAAAAGCTTTGGTATTGCTCAATATCGCTCTCTAGTAACGTTGTTTCAGATGGTATTTTTTCATCACTATGACGAGCACGTTGATAGCTTGCGTACAGTGTGTAGTGCTCTTCATGAAAGCCTACTGGCAATATGGCGGTGGTGAGATTTTGGTGTTGTTTAAAAGCGCGCTTCTGGCTACGGTTTGGGCTGAATTGATCTAAAATGATTCTGACTGGTACGCATTCTTGGCAGTTTTCACAATGCGGTCTGTACGAGAACTTACCGCTACGTCTAAAGCCTTGTTGAATTAAGCCGCTATATACTTTTGCATCGACTAAGTGCTGTGGTGCAGCAATTAAACTTTGTGCCATTTTGTTTGGCAAATAGCCGCAAGCATAGCCTGTGGTGACGTAAAATTGCAGTTTTTGCAGGGGCGTATCGCTAGGTAAACTCATGGCAAAAGTATAATTCTATTTTTAATCGATGTTGCTAAGGAAACACGTAATAAGTGGCTACGCGGGCGAATTGCTTCGTTGCGCGGTACTCGCAACCTCGCTGTATAACACATACTATCTCGGTTTCTGCGTTCCGTGCGCCTCTGGCGTGTGAATAATGCGCTTGTCCGTGAAATATGCCAATTTCAATTGGCATATTTCACGGACAAGCCAAATGCTGGCTTAGCGCATATATTCCACGGACATGCCCTTTACGGGTACACTTCATCCCGCTCGCTCACTTATTACGTGTTTCCAAAATTAGTATTAGTAACCTTAGCTAATGGTCAATTTTTCTAGCTGAGATGCAAACTCTGCACGATTAATTTCACGTGCGCCAAAAGTGGCTAAGTGAGCTGTTTTCATTTGGCAGTCAATCAGCGCTACGCCTTGCGCTGTGAGGTGCTGCACAAGACTTACAAAAGCGACCTTGGAGGCATCAGTTTTGTGATGAAACATGCTTTCACCATAAAACATATTGCCTATGCACACACCATAGCAACCGCCGACTAATTGATTGTCGAAATAAGCCTCTGCTGAAACTGCAAACCCTGCTTCGTGTAATCCATAGTAGGCTTCAATAATATCTTGTGTAATCCAAGTGCCAGCTTGTTGAGTGCGTGTCGTGGCGCTACACGCTGTGATGACCTCGCGAAATGCAGTGTTGAATCGAACTTCGAAAACTTTTTTCTTTAATGTTTTTTGTAGCGAGTTTGATATTTTTAGCTCGTTTGGAAATAACACCATGCGTGGGTTAGGGCTCCACCACATAATGGGTTCGCCATCACTAAACCATGGGAAGATGCCTTGATGATAGGCCGTGAGTAAACGCGGTAAAGATAAATCTCCGCCAATCGCGATTAAACCATTGGGGTCTGTCAGTGCTTCGGTGAGTGGTGGAAAGTCACAATCACCGTCAATACTGGCAACTCGACCGTTGGGTAGTTGATAATATCCGTGGCTCATAAACTTTAGTCTTGATTCTCTTGTCTTATTCGTATTATGCTAGTGGTGTAATACTTTAAGTGTATTATTTTAGATACAGTATTCAAACGTAAGTCTTAAATATTTGAATTTCAAAATTGGGTAATCATACATATTAATGACATTGTTTAGACCACCTTTTTTAAGGGCTTTGGTAGTTCTGCTACTTACTGTATTTGTTACAAACACAGTTTACGCGGCAGGAGTGATGACGTCTAAACCTTTTGCAGATGTACAAGAAAGTATTGCTGTACAACATCAGGATCATGACCAAGATGTAGCACATTGCCATGACCAAGATAAAAGTGTTGATCAAGGTGTTGATGTACATAGTCGTTGTAATCAATGCCATCATTGTTTTGCTTGTTTTTCTGCGCTTCCACAAGCGCAATTAAGCGCAGTTGCCATTAAACCTAAAATGGTTTTGGCAGTTACATTTGCGTCAATCTATTTATCCCCAGTTACTATCCAACCGCAAAAACCCCCTATTCTTTGAGATTACAGCCTAGCGTATGAGCATAGGCTGTTTTAGCTATGCTCATCGTTTTAGCGCACTTTAACAAGTGTGTATTGATGTTTGTGGATTTTCACCACAAGCTTCTGACTGAATATGGAGGTTGTATGAATAGGGAACAAAAATTCTTGAATGAATTGCACTCCCCCTACAGGTTTATTGCCTGTGTTTTTATTGGTTTATTGCTCACAGGATGTGCCACTTTTTCTCAAGATGGCGGTCTGGGTGATGTGAAGTCTGTCGTTCAAAAGCATATCAAACAAGAAGTTGTTTGGCCAAAATCAGCGGATGAGAAAACCACTATTTCCACACGCGTTGATGACATTTTGGCGAAGCCAATAAGCGTTGATGATGCCGTGCAGATTGCATTACTCAATAATAAATCCTTACAGAGTTCACTTTATGATTTAGGTATTGCCGAGTCTGATATCGTGCAAGCAGGCCGTTTACCTAACCCCAAGTTTTCAATGTTTTATGCGCGTAATAATGGAGAGTATAAAATTGAGCAAGCGCTCACGTTTAATATTTTTTCATTAGTGACGATGCCTAAAGTGTTAGAAATTGAGCGCCAATATTTTGAGAAAACCAAACAAGATGTCGCGCTTAACGTATTGCGCTTGGCATATCAAACAAGGGTTGTATACTTCAATGCAATATCCACGCATCAACAGTTAGATTATAGCTTACAGGTGAAAACGTCTGCAGAGGCTAGTGCAGAGTTAGCAAAGCGTATGAAACGCGCTGGTAACTGGAATAGTCTTGAACTGGCAAGGGAGCAAGGTTTCTTAGCTGATGCGGTTTTGGGTGTGCTTGAAGCTAAAAATCAGCAGATACGTGCGCATGAGGCATTGTCTCGATTATTAGGGGTGTCTGTAGAAAAAATAAAACTACAGAAACGATTACCTGATCTGCCAAAAACGACGGTTGAATTAATGGCGTTTGAGCAAGGTGCTTTTGAACAAAGGCTGGACCTACAAGCGATGCGGTTAGAAACGCAAAACTTGGCAAGTCGTTTAGGCTTAACTAAGGTGACAAGATTCATTAACGTTTTTGAAATAGGCCCTGCCAGAGTTTTGGAAGGTAGGCGAGGCGATGATTACAAAAAAGGCGTTGATTTGTCCTTTGAGCTACCTTTGTTTGATTGGGGTGGGGCAAAAGTTGCGCGTGCTGAAGCGAGCTATATGCAGGCGGTTAATCGTACCGCACAAATGCTGATTGATACGCAATCTGAAATTAGGGTGGCACATAATCACTACTTAGCCAGTTATGAAATTGCTAAGCAATACCGAGATGAGATTGTGCCTTTGCGTAAAAAAGTGTTGGATGAGAACCAGCTACGTTACAACGGTATGCTGGTGAGCCCATTTGAGCTTTTCTCAAGTGCGCGTGCGCAGGTAGATAGCGTCAATACCTATATTAAAAAATTACATGCATTTTGGTTGGCAGAGGTAGGTCTGCAAATGAGCATGGTGGCGAGTGTTAATTTGATTGAAGGAAATGAATAATGGATACTCCAAAATCAACAAAAAATCTAACAAGGCGTGATTTTTTTAAGGTGGCTGGTGCAGGTATCGCATTAGCTGCGGTAAATAAAGTTGCCCTAGCCGCATTACCTGAAATAGTGACGGCTGAAAAAGCTAACACCCAAGCGCCATTGCAGCCTAATAACGGGCGACCATACAACCCTGTGGTAACGCTAAATGGATGGAGCCTGCCTTGGCGCATGAAAAATGGCGTTAAAGAGTTTCACCTTGTGGCTGAGCCTGTCATACGTGAAATGGCGCCAGGAATGAAAGCACATTTGTGGGGTTACAATGGACAAAGCCCTGGGCCGACTATTGAAGTGGTTGAGGGTGATCGTGTTCGAATCTTTGTGACAAACCGACTGCCTGAAAAAACCAGTGTGCATTGGCATGGTCAGCGCTTACCTAACGGTATGGATGGCGTAAGTGGTTTAACGCAGCCCACTATACCAACAGGTAAAACTTATGTGTATGAGTTTGAAGCAAAGCGGGCGGGTACTTTTATGTATCATCCTCATGCAGACGAAATGACACAAATGGCGATGGGTTTAATGGGAAGTTGGGTGACACACCCCAAAAATCCTAAGCTTATGCAAGTTGACCGTGATTTTATCTTTTTACTCAATGCCTATGATATTGAGCCTGGTAGCTACACACCGAAAACTAATACCATGCTGGATTTTAATCTGTGGACATTTAATAGCCGTGTTTTTCCTGGGATTGACCCTTTGGTCGTGAATAAAAATGACAGGGTAAGAATACGGGTGGGAAACCTCACTATGACCAATCATCCTATTCATTTGCATGGTCACGAGTTTCAGGTGACAGGCACAGATGGTGGATGGGTGCCACCATCTGCAAGGTGGCCAGAAGTCACAACAGATATTGCAGTAGGGCAGATGAGGGCGATTGAGTTTGTTGCAGATGCGTTGGGTGACTGGGCTTTTCATTGCCATAAAAGTCACCATACCATGAATGCAATGGGCCACGATGTGCCAAACATGATAGGGGTTAAACAGCACGACCTTGTAAAAAAGGTTGGTGATTTATTGCCAGATTATATGGCGATGGGTGAGACTGGCATGGCGGAAATGAGTGAGATGGCGAGCATGATGGAAATGCCTTTGCCAGAAAACACATTGCCAATGATGACGGGAATGGGGCAATATGGTGCGATTGATATGGGCGGCATGTTCACAACGCTAAAAGTGCGAGAAGGGCTTGCTAAAAATGACTATCAAGACCCTGGCCCCTATCAGCATCCTAAAGGGTCGGTGGCTTACGAGTATATTGGTGAAGTACCTGCTGTGACTAGATCACCAGCGACTGATGGGCAACCAGCAGTGGAGGTTCAGGTGCGCAAACCTTCAGGGCATTCAGGACATTAGCATTGTCAGGGCATTAGTATTTAGAGAATGTTAAAAAATGCTAATGCCTTTTCACCGAAATACCCTAAGGCCTTTTCACCAAAATACCATAGTGCAAAAAAGAACGCAGTGAAATAAATCACCGTGATGATGAGCCAAAAGAATGCAATCAAGTACATGAGCCCATCATCTTCAAGTTCACCGATGCAGTAAAACAAGATGGCCAAGCCAGGGAGAAAGTTATTGAATGGCAATACCCCAAAAGGGATTGCCATCAATCCGCCAGCGGCCAGTAGGATAAAACCACCAATTTTCTGACCACGTCTTCCTTCCGCGATCAGTGGGTAGCGTGGTTTACTGATTTTTCTGCATAAATCCAAAATTTCTAGGCAGACTTTAACCGCAAAGCGAAAATCTCGGGGGCTTGCCCCCGAGTTGGATAGCGTACAATGGCTGGGTTTGCCATTGTGAGGTATCCAGCTCATGGACATACGGAGAAATACCCATCATATATTCAGAATCATGTACCACTT
>JAUXNQ010000002.1 GCA_030682715.1 Methylotenera sp.
ATGTGCTGAGACTGGCAGTTGCCATGCGCCAACGTCAGTGGTTTGAAGGGGTATGGGATAAGTCAAAGTCCTTCGACCTGCCCGTCACATTCAGCCCCGTTTTTACGCCTTGAAAAATCCTAATGGAAAATCTGGGTTTAAAACCAATGCGCATACCATGAACTACAGCATAGTCCGCAATGGCTAATTGTTGGTTCTCAGTAGAGTAACGTTGATGCTCAGTCGACATTCGCACATATTGTGCGACGGGTATCTCAATGTCAGCTGTATTCTCAACATGGGCTATGTCAGTTGTGACGGTCACCATGACTCCATAAGCAAGCAAAATTATTGCTTATAGTTTCATGCGTATATGAATATTCGATGACATCTTGAACAAAAGCAAAGAAATACGGATTTAATGAAATTAATCTAAAGGTATTCTTAGCATACTTCAATTTTAGTAAATTACTATAATACTCAGGAATGAACTTTATTTTCGCCAACTCCGGTTGCTACCTATGGGTAAATTGATAGTTTATTGATGCGAAGAAGAGCTTATACGATACAACTTTATTTAATAGGGTCGAACTTTATTTGGTACGTTCCGACTTTATTTTGTTTGTACAACGGTAGGTATTAGTTGTCATAATTATTCTACAGTCACACTCTTCGCCAAATTCCTAGGCTTATCCACATCCGTCCCCTTCAACAACGCCGCATGATACGCCAACATCTGCACTGGTATCGTATGTAAAATAGGGGAGAGCACGCCGACATGGCGCGGTGTACGTATCACGTGCACGCCATCTGATTCTGTAAAGTGGCTATCTGCATCAGCAAACACAAACAACTCACCGCCTCGCGCTTTAACCTCCTGCATGTTTGATTTTACTTTTTCCAACAATGCATCATTCGGTGCAATCACTACGACAGGCATATCGCTATCTACCAGCGCCAAGGGGCCGTGTTTAAGCTCGCCCGCAGGATATGCTTCGGCATGGATGTATGAAATCTCTTTAAGCTTCAATGCGCCTTCTAGGGCAATAGGGTAGTGAATGCCGCGTCCTAAGAATAAAGCATGTTGTTTATTAGCAAATGATTTTGCCCACTCGCGAATTTGCGGCTCTAGGTTCAGCGCATGTTGTACGCTACCAGCTAATTGGCGCAATGCGTTTAAGTGCGATTGTTCAGTCTCTTTATCTAATAAGCCACGCTGTTTTGCCAGTGTTGCAGCTAGTGTAAATAAGGCTACTAACTGTGTAGTGAATGCCTTGGTAGAGGCCACGCCGATTTCGGCCCCTGCGCGCGTGTAGAACACCAACTCTGAAGCGCGTGGTATTGCACTCTCTTGCACGTTACAAATCGCTAGGGTGAGGTGCTGACCTAAGGCCTTGGCATGCTTTAACGCTTCCATCGTGTCCAGTGTTTCACCAGACTGTGAAATTGTTACGATTAATTGACGTGGATTTGGCACAGATTGGCGATAACGGTATTCACTGGCAATTTCTACATTAGTAGGTAGCTTGGCAATGCTTTCTAACCAGTATTTAGCAGTAAGCGCTGCGTAGTAACTAGTACCAGCAGCCAATATTAAAATGCTGTCTACTTGCTCAAACACGCCTGCTGCACCTTCACCAAATAATGCAGGTGAGAATTGATTGTCATCAATCAACGCCTCTATCGTATCGGTTAACGCACGCGGTTGCTCATGAATCTCTTTTTGCATGAAGTGCGAATATGGGCCCAATTCTAGGCTGGCAAGTGACACATCACTCATATGAATTTTACGGCTTACTTGCGCGCCATCACGTCCAAAAATAGTGACACCTTCACGGCGAATATCCGCAACATCGCTATCCTCTAAATAAATTACTTTGCGTGTTACTGATAGCACCGCAGAAACATCGGAGGCAATGAAGTTTTCGCCTTCACCTAAACCAATCAATAACGGGCAACCTAAACGCGCTGTCACCATATGTTCTGGTTCTTTTTTAGAGATAACACTAATCGCAAATGCGCCAGTAAGCTCACGTACAGCCTTTTGTGTCGCTGCTAGCAAAGGTAGTGTTTGATGATAATGATGAATTAAATGTGCAATTACCTCAGTATCTGTCTGAGATTCAAACACATAGCCCAACGTTTTTAGGTGCGCGCGCTGTTCATCATGGTTCTCAATAATGCCGTTATGCACAACCGCCACTTCACCGCTCATTTGGCTTGGTGACATATGTGGGTGCGCATTACTTTCAGTTACACCGCCATGCGTTGCCCAGCGCGTGTGGCCAATCCCAACCAAACCACTTAGTTTTGTCTCGTTCGCTTTCTCTGTCATCGCAGAAACACGGCCAACGGCACGTACGCGCGCAATGCCAGTGTCGTTTAATACGGCAATGCCAGCCGAATCATAACCTCTATATTCTAAGCGGCTTAAGCCCTCAATTAATATTGAAACAACATTTCTATTAGCTACTGCCCCTACAATGCCACACATATTATTTCTTTCTCATATTTTTGTAGGAGCGCGATTGATTGCGCAAATATTTATTAAATTTGTCCAATAAATTGGACGCCTACAAATTAATTAATCTGCTATTTTTTAATTTTCACAGGTCGCTTCCAACCCGCAATAGATTTTTGCTCTTTTGCACGGCAAAAGGTGAGCTGTCCAGCTGGCGCATCTTTCGTAATGGTAGAGCCAGCGGCAATTGTCGCGCCTTTACCGATAGTGACAGGCGCAACTAACTGTGAATCTGACCCAATAAAAGCATCATCCTCAATCACAGTTCTAAGCTTATTAGCGCCATCGTAATTACATGTAATGGTACCAGCACCAATATTCACATTCTTACCTATAGTACTATCACCCACATAACTTAAATGATTGATTTTACTACCCACATCTACCTGTGCATTTTTAAGCTCAACAAAGTTACCCACATGCGTCCCTGATGCCAATGATGTACCTGGGCGCAAGCGTGCAAAAGGGCCAATACGGCTATTTTCACCGATAGCTGACTCATCAATATGCGTAAACGCGGCAATCTGTGCGCCTGCGGCAATCATTGCATTTTTAACAACACAATTTGTAGCTATTTTAACGCGGTCACCTAAAGTAACATTACCTTCGAATATACAGTTTACGTCTATTTCTACATCACGCCCGCAACGTAATTCACCTCTCACATCAATACGTGCAGGGTCTTTTAAGGTAACGCCTTGTTGTAATAAAGCTTGTGCAATTCTGTTTTGATGCACGCGTTCAATTTGTGCTAAATCTGTTTTAGCATTAATACCAGTCACAGACCACTCATCTTCCGTTATTTCGGCCACCACACTAATGTTATCTTGCACAGCTAGCGCCACAATATCTGTTAAGTAATATTCGCCCTGTGCATTATTGTTGGTGATTCTAGATAACCAGCTTTTAAGATGCACATTCGGCATTGCCATAATGCCAGTATTTACCTCCACAATGGCGCGCTGCGCCTCTGTTGCATCCTTATGCTCCACAATAGCATGTACTTGGTCGCTAACATCGCGCACAATACGCCCATAGCCTGTTGGGTCTGTTTTATTAAACGACAGGATTGCCAGCTTATTATCGGCTTGAGCAATCAACTTGCGACACGCCTCAACATCAACCAACGGCACATCACCCAGTAAAATCAACGTATCTGCATCAGCTTCTAGGTAAGGTAATGCCTGCTGTACTGCATGGCCTGTTCCATTTTGTTCAGCTTGGTTGACCCAAGTAATCTCTTCACTACTAAATGCTTCTTTTACACGTTCCCCGCCAAAGCCATAGACCACGATAATCTTATTTGGCTGCAACGCCTTCGCGCAGTTAATCACATGTGCCAATATTGGCTTTGCACCAACCACATGTAAGACTTTAGGTAAATCAGAATGCATACGGGTGCCTTTACCCGCTGCCAATATCACGATATTTAATTTATTCATGTGTTATTAATGTCTGTTTCTATTCACAAAGTATAACAAAAAAGGCAACCTAAGTTGCCTTTTTGCTTTTTTACACCATCTTCACTGCAATTAATGCGTTTTCTTGCGTAGACGCTCAATTGTTTGAATCTGTGCTACCGCTTCAGACAATTCTGCCTGTGCTGTTGCATAGTCAATATCTGAAGTTCTATTTCTAAGCGCTTCTTCAGCAGCCTCTTTTGCAGCAATCGCTTTTGCTTCATCTAGGTCGTGACCACGTACCGCTGTGTCAGCCAATACAGTCACCACACCAGGTTGCACTTCTAACAGGCCACCTGAGATAAAGATTAACGTTTCTTCAGCTTCATTCGCTTGCTTGATACGCAAAGCGCCAGGCTTGATGGTAGTAATCATTGGCGCATGGTTAGGGTAAATACCCACTTCACCAGCACTTGCAGGTGCAACTACAAACTCAGCATCACCTGAGAATATACTTGCCTCTGCACTAACTACATCAATATGAACAGTATTTGCCATTATTTTTCCTTAAAGCGTTTAACTAGTTAACCAAGCAAAGCCTAGTTAAGTAACTTTAGTTAAGAGTCTTGGCTTTCTCAACTGCCTCTTCAATACCACCAACCATGTAGAAAGCTTGCTCTGGTAAGTGATCGTATTCACCAGCAACAATCGCTTTAAAGCCTTTGATTGTTTCTTTTAATGGTACGTATTTACCTGGCGCGCCAGTAAACACTTCAGCAACGTGGAAAGGTTGTGACAAGAATCGTTGGATCTTACGTGCACGGCCAACAGCTAATTTGTCTTCTGGAGATAATTCATCCATACCCAAAATCGCGATAATGTCACGCAACTCTTTGTAACGTTGTAGTGTTTGTTGTACTGAACGCGCTACGTTGTAGTGCTCTTCACCAACCACTAATGGGTCTAATTGACGTGATGTTGAATCCAATGGATCCACCGCTGGGTAGATACCTAAAGAAGCAATGTCACGTGACAACACAACTGTTGAGTCCAAATGTTGGAATGTTGTCGCTGGTGATGGGTCAGTCAAGTCATCCGCAGGGACGTAAACCGCTTGGATAGAAGTAATAGAACCAGTTTTAGTTGAAGTAATACGCTCTTGTAAACGGCCCATTTCATCAGCTAGGGTAGGTTGGTAACCTACAGCTGAAGGCATACGACCTAACAATGCAGATACTTCAGTACCGGCCAATGTGTAACGGTAGATGTTATCAACGAAGAACAACACGTCACGGCCTTCGTCACGGAATTTCTCAGCCATTGTCAAACCTGACAAAGCTACACGTAAACGGTTGCCTGGTGGTTCGTTCATTTGACCAAACACCATCGCTACTTTTGATTCTTTCATGTCGTCTAGTTTAATAACGCCAGCTTCTGCCATTTCATGGTAGAAGTCGTTACCTTCACGAGTACGCTCACCCACGCCTGCAAACACTGATAAACCTGAGTGTTGTTTAGCGATGTTGTTGATTAGTTCCAACATGTTAACGGTTTTACCTACACCAGCACCACCGAACAGACCCACTTTACCACCCTTAGCGAATGGACAAACCAAGTCAATCACCTTGATACCTGTTTCTAACAAGTCAACTGATGGAGATAACTCTTCAAAAGTAGGTGCTTTTTGGTGGATAGAACGGCGCTCATCACACTCGATAGGACCAGCCTCATCGATTGGGCGACCCAACACGTCCATAATACGACCTAAAGTACCTGTACCTACTGGCACTTGAATCTGTGCACCAGTTGATTTAAACGCAGTACCACGTGCAAGACCATCAGATGAGCCCATGGCAATAGTACGCACAATGCCGTCACCTAATTGTTGTTGCACTTCCAATGTCAAACCAGCTTCCGCTTGGCTTGATGCGTCATCAATAATTAACGCTTCAAATACTTTTGGCATTTGATCACGTGGAAACTCAACGTCAACCACCGCGCCAATACATTGCACTACTTTACCAATATTTGCTGTACTCATCTTTTTTCCTCGACTCAAACGTACTACTGTTAGTCAGATATAACTTTAATAAAATTCTTTATCGCTTATGAAACTGCGGCAGCACCACCAACGATCTCTGAGATCTCTTTGGTAATTGCCGCTTGACGTGCTTTGTTATAAACCAGTTTCAATTCACCGATCACGTTCTTCGCATTATCAGACGCTGACTTCATAGCTACCATACGTGACGATTGCTCTGATGCCATGTTCTCAGACACTGCGTTATACACTAGTGACTCAATGTAACGAACCATCAATTGGTCAATCACAGGTTTAGCTTCAGGCTCGTAGATGTAATCCCAATGACCTTTAGCAGCACCAATTTGAAGGGCACTCTTAACAACAGCGCTAGCACTCAACGCTTCAGATTTCTCTTCCGTTGGATTTGTACCTAAACGCTCAGCTGTTAAAGGTAGTAGTTGCTCAATCACTGGCTCTTGCTTCATGGTATTGATGAAGCGTGTGTAACAAATATGCAACTGATCAATTTCGCCAGCTGTATAAGCGTCAAGCATTACCTTAATCGTACCGATGAGTGCTTCCAAATGTGGCACATCACCTAAACCGATAATGTGTGACTTAACATTTGCACCAACGCGGTTCATAAAGCCGTAGCCTTTATTACCGATCGCGCTTACAGACAATTTCTTGCCTTCTGATTCCCAAGTTTTCATTTGGTTAAGAGTTAAACGCAATACGTTGGTATTTAAGCCACCGCACAAACCTTTGTCTGAGCTCACAACGATAATGCCAACATTCTTAACATTGTCACGCTTTACTAAGAAAGGGTGCTTATATTCAGAATGCGCTAGCGAAAGGTGAGCGGCAACATTACGAATTTTCTCAGCGTATGGACGTGATGCACGCATTCTATCTTGCGCTTTACGCATTTTAGAAGCGGCGACCATTTCCATCGCTTTGGTGATCTTGCGTGTATTTTCTACACTCTTGATCTTGGTTCTAATTTCTTTACTACCAGCCATTTTAGTGTCCTAATAGTTAGATATTAGTAAGCAGTTGTCGCTTTGAAGTCTTGAATTGCTGCATCAAGTGCTTTTTCGTTATCGCTGCTTAAGTCTTTGCTTGTTTCAATCGCATCAGCTAGTGCTTTGTATTTAGAAGCGATAAAGCCGTGCAATTTGCCTTCAAATGCTAATACTTTGTTTGTTGCTACATCATCAAAGTAACCTTTGTTAGCAGCAAACAAGGTAATTGCCATGTTTGATACGCTTAAAGGTGCATATTGCGCTTGTTTCATCAACTCAGTAAACATACGACCGCGGTCTAATTGTTTACGTGTTGCTTCATCCAAATCAGAAGCGAACTGCGCGAACGCAGCCAATTCACGGTATTGCGCTAAAGCTAGACGTACACCGCCGCCAAGTTTTTTAATTACCTTAGTTTGTGCTGCACCACCAACGCGAGATACTGAAATACCAGCGTTGATCGCAGGACGAATACCAGCGTTGAACAAGTCAGTTTCCAAGAAAATCTGACCATCGGTAATCGAAATTACGTTAGTTGGTACGAATGCTGAAACGTCACCAGCCGCTGTTTCAATCACTGGCAATGCAGTCAATGAACCAGTTTTGCCTTTAACCGCACCGTTAGTGAATTTTTCTACATATTCTTCGTTAACACGCGCTGCACGCTCTAACAAACGTGAGTGAATGTAGAACACGTCACCTGGGTAAGCTTCACGGCCTGGTGGACGACGTAATAGTAATGAGATTTGACGGTAAGCAATCGCTTGTTTAGTCAAATCATCATAAACGATCAATGCATCTTCACCGCGGTCACGGAAGTATTCGCCCATTGTACAACCAGCGTATGGTGCCAAGAATTGCAATGCAGCTGAGTCAGATGCAGTCGCGGCAACAACAATGGTGTAAGCCATCGCGCCGTTTTCTTCAAGTTTACGTACCACGTTAGCCACTGTAGAAGCCTTTTGGCCAATCGCAACGTAGATACAGGTCATGTTTTGACCTTTTTGGTTGATGATTGCATCAACTGCAACGGCTGTTTTACCTGTTTGACGGTCACCAATAATCAATTCACGTTGACCACGGCCAACTGGCACCATAGAGTCAACTGATTTCAAACCTGTTTGCACTGGTTGTGAAACTGACTTACGTGCAATCACGCCTGGTGCAACTTTTTCAATTTTGTCAGTCATTTTTGCATTAACTGGACCTTTACCATCAATTGGCTGACCTAGCGCGTTCACAACACGACCAATCAATTCTGGACCTACTGGCACTTCTAAAATACGACCTGTACATTTACAGATGTCGCCTTCAGTAATGTGCTCATAATCACCCAATACCACAGCACCAACAGAGTCACGCTCTAAGTTTAGTGCCAAACCAAATGTATTGCCAGGGAACTCGATCATCTCGCCAGCCATTACGTTTGATAGGCCATGAATACGAACAATACCGTCAGTTACTGAAATAACAGTACCTTGTGTACGCGCTTCAGCACTGGTAGAAAAATTTTCTAATCTGCTTTTAATCAGTTCACTGATTTCTGATGTAGATAACTGCATGTAAACTCCTAATAGTTTCTTTGCCTAAAGTTAGGCTATTGCCTGCGTCTTATGCCGTAAGCGTATAGGCTAAATTTTGTAACTGACCTTTGACGGATGCGTCGATTACGGTATCGCCAACAATAATTTTGATACCACCAATGAGTTCTGGGTCAACAGAAACACTAGCCTCAATCTTTTTACCAAACTTTGCTTCTAAGCGTTTTACTAGGTCTTTAACCTCTGCCGCACTAGGTTTAGCTGCTGCGACAATTTGCGCATCTAATGACCCTTCATCTTGTGCTTTTAACGCTTCAAATGCGCTTGAAATTTCTGGCAAAATGGATAAACGACCATACTCAACCAAAACTTTGACAAGATTTTGTCCGTTTTCATTAAGTTGATCGCCACACACCTTCAAGAAAGTTGTTTGCAAATCACTGCTCACAACTTTAGGGTCTTGAATATAGGCTTTAATTTGCGCGTCATTTGAAACGGCAGCGGCAAAACCCAACATCTCAGACCATTTGCCAAGTGCCTTTTGCTCACGACCTAATTTATAAGCCGCCACTGCATAAGGTCTTGCGATGGTTGATATTTCAGCCATGTGATTTCCTTTATCCCTTAGCCTTAAAGTTCTGCAGCTAGTTTAGACAACATTTCGCTATGTGCTTTTGCGTCAATTTCTTTACGCAAAATCTTTTCAGCGCCGGCGATAGCCAATGCTGACACTTGCGCACGTAAACCTTCTTTAGCACGGTTTACTTCTTGATCGATCTCAGATTTAGCACCAGCTAGAATGCGGTCACCTTCAACCTTAGCATTGCCTTTAGCTTCTTCAACGATTTGTGTGCCGCGTTTTTCAGCTTGCGCAATAATCTCGCTTGCCTTTTGTTTTGCTTCAGCCAATGTCACTTCTGATTTCTTAGCTGCAACTTCTAAAGCACTACGGCCTTCTTGCGCTGCTGCCAAACCATCAGCAATTTCTTTTTGGCGCGTTTCAATCGCTTTTAAAAGCGGCGGCCAAACGAATTTCACTGTGAACCAAATCAACACAGCAAATGCGATAGCTTGTGCGATAAGTGTAAAGTTAATGTTCATTTTTGATCCATTTTGTTAATCATAAAAGCACTAGTCATTAAACAGACGTTCAATGACTAGTTAGCTTAATTTGCTAATTACTGAGTAACTACGCTTAATAATGGGTTAGCAAATGCAAACATCATTGCAAGACCAACACCGATAATGAATGAAGCGTCAATCAAACCTAATAGTAAGAACACTTTACCTTGTAAAGCTGGGATCATTTCTGGTTGACGCGCTGCGCCTTCCAAGAAACTTGCACACATAATACCAATACCGATACAAGCACCAGCAGCGCCCAAACCAATAATTAAACCAATACCAACGCCTGTGTAGGCTTGAATCAATGCTAATGCATCCATGTTATTACCCTCTCTAAAATTAAACTTACAACCAACTACAAAAAATAAGAACTACTTAAAATACCAAACAAAACCTAATTAGTGACCTTCATGTGCCATGGCTAAATAAACAACCGTTAACATCATGAAAATAAACGCTTGCAATGCAACAATCAGAATATGGAAGATAGACCAACCAGCACCTAAAATTGCACCTGCGATAGTACCTGTTAAGCCTGTAGCAGCCCACATACCTAATAGCAAGAAGATAACCTCACCAGCATACATGTTGCCGAACAAACGTAATGAATGTGAAAGTGGTTTTGACACATATTCAATCAAATTGAACATGAAATTAGCTGGCCACACCCAGATTTTGCTGCCAAATGGCGCGCAGAAAAGCTCATGAATCCAACCACCAAAGCCTTTAACCTTGATTGCGAAGAAAATCATTAAAATCCAAACCGTTAAAGCTAATGCGAATGTTGTATTAATGTCTGATGTTGGTACCGCACGCCATTTAGCATGCTCGCCACCAAAGAATGAAACGATACCAGCTACCCAATCAACTGGTAAAAAGTCCATGGAGTTCATTGCGAACACCCATAAAAACACTGTCAATGCTGTTGGTGCAATAAAACTATGACGATTACCGTGGAAAATATTTTTAACTTGATCATCAATAAAACCAAACACTAATTCTACAAACGCCTGTGTTTTTGTTGGTACACCAGAAGTTGCGCGACGCGCGACCAACCAAATCAAACCCATCACAATGAAACCAAGTGCAACTGACATCACAAAGGTATCTACATGCAACGTCCAAAAACCAGCGCTTTCGTTAAGCGGTTGTGCATTAAAACTTAAATGATGCTCGATATAAGCCGAAGGAGTGAGTGCGTGTTGTGCGTTATCTGCGTGTTCTGTAGCCATAATCTAATATTTTTCTAACTGACGTTTGTTTAAATTACACGTTTAACTTACT
Source organism: Methylotenera sp. (assembly GCA_030682715.1). Classification (GTDB taxonomy): domain Bacteria; phylum Pseudomonadota; class Gammaproteobacteria; order Burkholderiales; family Methylophilaceae; genus Methylotenera. The sequence goes on from JAUXNQ010000002.1 coordinate 10,899, forward strand.
GAGGGCTGCACCAGAAAACAATGCCGCAGCCGCCAACCCTGCAATTAGTGCAAACGGCACTAATTGTTTATAAAAACTAAATACGATAACCAAAACTACAATTATCATTAAAATCTTAACGGCTTCTGCTTTGAGCAAGTTAATTAAAATTGCTGAAGCATCCGTTTTATTTGCACCGCGTTTTGCAATTAATGATGCTACATAAGCACCAATTACCACGCTTGAGCCACCTAATGTGGCTGAAATCAACCCATGAACATCAAAAAAGAAAAACATTATCACAGCAACCGCAATCGTAGCAATTACTTGAATTTTAAGCATCTTACTAAAAACATCTGATGTATTTAATGCTGACAATGACTTAAATCCAATTAATTTAAAAGCTCTTTTAATGCCGGATCATGCTTGGCTTAATGGTATTTATATTGCTACTTAAATACCATTAAGTAGCAAAGACCGCGATTTTGAATTAATAGCGCTTTTTAGTCAATAGCTAAGTTGTAAGTAAATGAAACACTTAGCGTGTAATTCTGCCAATAATCTCGTCCAACTGATCTAAATTTGCATAGTTAATTTTTAATACGCCCGCTCCGTTGGAACTCGCTTTTATACTAACGCTTGCGCCTAACGTATCACTTAACCTTTCTTGCAGCCTTATTACATCCTGATCTTCTTTCGGCGCTTGGCTAGCTTTTGAAGCTGGCTTTTCAACTTGCTCACCTAATTTTTTCACAAGCGCTTCTGCTTCACGTACAGATAATCTGTCATGAGCAATCTGCTCTGCTAGCATGACTTGTTGCGCGCCTTCCAATCCTACCAGTGCACGCGCATGCCCCATGTCCAACTTGCCATGCATCAGCATTTCTTGAACTGCATCCGTCAAAGTGAGCAATCGTAATAAATTTGACACTGCCACACGTGATCGACCAACAGATTCAGCAGCTTTTTCATGGGTCATAGAAAATTCATCGATTAATCGCTTGATTCCTTGAGCTTCTTCAAGCGGGTTCAGATTTTCACGCTGAATGTTTTCGATTAAAGCCATGGCCAGCGCTGATTCATCACCAATTTCACGCACAAGCACTGGCACTTCAGCCAAACCAGCGCGTTGGCTTGCACGCCAGCGACGTTCACCAGCAATAATTTCGTATTGCTCATCTGCCAATTGGCGAACAAGAATAGGTTGCATAATGCCTTGCGTTTTAATCGAGTCAGCCAACGTTTTTAACGCAGCTTCATCCATATAACTTCTTGGTTGATATTTACCAGGACGCAACTGTTCAACTTTTAACATCATGAGCGAATCGGCCTCACCAACACTACCCATATCCCCAGCGAGCAGGGCATCAAGGCCGCGCCCCAATCCTTTTAACTTAACCATATTTGCTTCTCTTTATATTTTTAGAATAAATGCTGAGTCTGTTTCAGTTTTTATCTTTATTGGTAATTTCTTGCGCCAACTCCAAGTACGCAACAGCACCTTTAGAACTTTTATCGTAATTTAATACTGGCACTCCGTAACTTGGCGCCTCTGCTAATCGGATATTGCGCGGTATCACGGTCTTATATACTTTGTCGCCAAAGTGACTAATTAATTGTGCTGAAACTTGCTGAGCAAGCATGTTCCGATTATCAAACAAAGTGCGTAACAATCCCTCTATCTCTAAAGTTGGGTTCAGGTGAGCACGTACTTTTTTGATGGTATTGACTAAATCAGACAAGCCCTCTAAAGCATAGTATTCACATTGCATCGGGATCATCACTGCGTTTGCGGCAGTTAACGCATTAACCGTCACAAGATTGAGGGCAGGGGGGCAATCCAGCAACACCATATCATAGGCATCACCTAACTTAGCAATCGCTGCTTTTAGGCGGTTCTCACGTGCCAACTCATTGACCAATTCAACCTCAGCACCTGCCAACTCTCTATTAGACGGGGCAATATCAAAACCGCCTTTTTCACTGCTTACAATCACTTCTTTTAAAGTCTTTTCACCAATCAATACATGATAAATACTTAACTTAAGATGCGCTTTATCAATACCACTACCTGTGCTGGCATTTCCTTGTGGGTCTAAATCTATCAGCAACACACGCTTACCTAAGCTAGCCAGACTTGCTGCCAAATTGACGCAAGTTGTAGTTTTACCTACCCCACCTTTTTGATTTGTGATTGCCAATATTTTCATTATATTTTTCTTTGCATTTTTAATTATTACGCTCGTGCATCAGTGGCACTTACAAAGCCGCTCAGTTAATTAGCCGTTATCTTGCTTTAACACCACTAAATGACGCTCTGCATCTAAACCAGCAACTTTTAATACACGGATTTCAGCAGGTTTAATTTCACTCTTTTTAAACTCATGCTCAGGCACAACGCCCTTCATCGCTAACCATGCACCACCGTCTGCCAACAAATGTTTAGTTAACTTGATGAATAGGGCAATCTCTGAAAATGCACGGGAGATAATGACATCAAACTTCTGAGCCATCTCTTTACTCGGCACAGCCTGCTCTTCGATGCGCCCATGAATCACAGTGAAATTTGCCAAAGCTAGCTCCGCTTTTACCTGCCGCATAAAACTTACCTTCTTTTGCACGGCATCAATAGCTGTCACTTGCAGCTCGGGCAAACAAATAGCCAATGGGATACTCGGCAAACCCGCTCCTGCACCGACATCAAGTAAGTGTTTACATTCAATATGCGTAAGCACTGACAAGCTATCCAATATATGTAGCGTCACCATTTCAATAGGCTCACGTACTGCAGTAAGATTGTGCACCTGATTCCATTTATAGATTAAAGCAACATAATCCAGCAATTTTTGCTTTTGCTCTGGAAGTATCTCCAGCCCCATCTCCTGAAGACCAAGCTCTAACTTTGTCTGTAACTGCGCACGATCTTCTTGTTTTAAATTTCTTGGCATGTTGCCTGTTATGCTCATGCTACATTACCCATATCTGTATTGGTGTTATTTAAAACCTTCGCGCGTGACTTACGTTTTAAGTAAACCAGCAAGAGAGAAATCGCTGCTGGCGTAATGCCAGATATACGCCCAGCCTGACCAATTGTTTCTGGCTTATGCGCATTTAATTTTTGTTGCGCCTCTATTGGCAAACCATGAATTTCTCGATAATCTAAGTCGGTTGGCAATAATGTATTTTCTTGCCCTCGGCTACGTGCCACTTCTTCTATTTGGCGATCAATATAGCCTTGATATTTGGCCGCAATTTCCACTTGCTCACGTACCGCAGGTTCCACCTCACCCAACCCTAATCCATCAAGAGAAAGTACGGCCTCATAGCTCACCTCTGGGCGACGCAACAACTCAAACAAACTGTACTCATGCTCAAGTGGCTTACCAAACACCGCCTGCATCACTTCAGCACTTAAGTTAGCTGGTTGTACAAACGTTTTTTTCAAGCGCTCTTGCTCACGCTCAATCGCTTCTTTTTTGCGACTAAAAGCTTCCCAGCGCACATCATCAACCAAACCAAGTTTTCGGCCAATTTCAGTTAACCGCATATCTGCATTATCTTCACGCAACTGCAAACGGTACTCTGCACGACTGGTAAACATACGGTAGGGCTCACTAACCCCTCGTGTAATTAAATCATCCACCAACACACCCAAGTAAGCCTCATCACGCGCTGGGCACCACGACTCTTTACCTTGTGCATACAATGCGGCATTTGCCCCTGCAAGCAGACCTTGCGCAGCCGCCTCTTCATAACCAGTCGTACCGTTAATTTGCCCAGCAAAAAATAAGCCTTTAATCGCCTTAGTCTCTAAACTTGATTTCAAACCGCGCGGGTCGTAATAGTCATACTCAATCGCATAACCTGGACGCAGAATATGAGCATTTTCCAACCCCCTTACCGAGCGCACCAAAGCCAGCTGGATATCAAAGGGTAAACTGGTTGAAATACCATTTGGATAAATCTCATTGGTTGCCAAACCCTCTGGCTCTAAAAATATTTGATGTGACTCTTTATCTGCAAAGCGGTGAATTTTATCTTCTACACTAGGGCAGTACCTTGGGCCCACACCTTCGATCACACCAGTATACATCGGCGAACGATCCAGACCACTACGGATAATGTCATGCGTACGTTCATTGGTATGCGTAATCCAGCAAGGCATCTGCGCTGGGTGCTGCGACACATTACCTAAAAATGAAAACACAGGCACAGGGTCATCACCTGGCTGCATTGTCATCACTGAATAATCAATGGTACGGCCATCAATACGCGGGGGCGTACCTGTTTTTAGCCGACCTGCTGGCAAGCCTATTTCACGCAAACGTGCAGCAAGCGAAATAGAAGGGGGGTCACCGGCGCGGCCAGCTTGATAATTTTGCAGACCAACGTGCACTAAACCACCTAAGAATGTTCCTGCTGTGAGCACCACAGATTTGGCAGCAAAACGCAAACCTATTTGCGTCACCACACCTGCAGCACGCTCACCTTCCAATATAATGTCATCTACCGCTTGCTGAAACAACCGAAGGTTTTCTTGATTTTCCAGCCTGTGTCGTATCGCCGCTTTATACAACACTCGATCCGCTTGCGCACGAGTTGCGCGTACTGCAGGGCCTTTGCTGGAGTTTAGTATACGAAACTGTATGCCACCTTCATCCGTAGCAGCAGCCATCGCACCGCCTAATGCATCAATTTCTTTAACCAAGTGCCCCTTGCCGATACCGCCAATACTTGGATTACAGGACATCTGACCTAAAGTTTCGATATTATGCGTAAGTAATAAGGTTTTTTGTCCCATTCTTGCACTCGCAAGCGCCGCCTCCGTTCCTGCATGGCCGCCACCGACTACAATTACATCAAAAAGATCAGGAAAATTCATATTTTAATCACAAAAAAACGTTATTACTCAAGAGGTAGAAGTTTAACTTAAACTCAAGTTTAGGTCATGCACAACGCCACTTATAATCAATGTTTCACGTGAAACAACAGCATATTTACAACATAGCCATAATTTCTTAACAATATTGGCATAAAATGTATGTTAATCGATATCATGCAAGCTAGAATTGGTTTAGAATTAAACCATAATTTATAACAACCGCAATCAATATACTTTGTTTAGAAAAATTTGGTTTTATTGGTTTTATTACTAAGGAGTCGCAAGTGAAACACACTCAACTTATTTTGGCCGCGTTATTAGGCTTAGCTACACTTTCTGCACAAGCAAATGTTACCAATGCCGAAGCGTTAACAAAAAAATACATCAGAATTGCACAAACTGTTAACCCAGAATTTGTATCTTCTGTGACTGACGGCAAGATGTTTTTTAATCGCAAGATTAAAATGCCTAATGGTAAAGAAATGGCTTGCGCTTCATGTCACACAACTAACCCTGCAAATCCAGGTAAGCATGCTTTAACTGGTAAAGCAATTGAACCTCTTTCTCCTGCAGTAAATAACAAACGCTTCAAAGATTTAGATAAAGTTGAAGAAAAGTTCACAGAACACTGCAACGAAATTATCGGTACAGATTGCACGGCTGCAGAAAAAGCAAACTACATTATTTATTTACTAACTGAAAGAACACCTTCAGCTAAGAAATAATTAATATATTACGATAAAAAAGGACCTCTTTTGAGGTCCTTTTTTTGTGCAAAATTGCTGCAAATCATATTGAACCCATTGCACTCAACAATATGTTCTATTAAGCAAAGTTTATTACCAACTCATTAACTCACCTTAAAGAATATCACTTAACGTATTAAATTAAATCAAAACATTTCTTTTACATAAACCTTAGATATAAGCTACATAGGCACTATATAGACAAGTCATTTTGGATTTTACTAAACCCTGAATCAGAGTAATCCTTACGTCTTGATTACAAAATACAGACTGACACATGTTCCACGTGAAACAACCACACACCATTTATTATCCACTTAAAAACCTTTTAATTTATTAGCTGGAAACGGCCAAATTATTATGCAGTCTGAAATGTACGAAACAAAGGCAAGTACCCTAAATGGTATTGCATCTATTCAGAAAAATGCTGGTGATATGCACGTTATGAGCGCCTAGTATCCAAAGCCGAGAAGCCATACTTTGTACTTAAAGAGGCTAATCATCAGGTGCTTGGCCAAAGCAAAATGTATGAAAGTGCAGCAGCACGTGATAACGGTATTGAGTCTGTGAAAAAGAATGGTCCAGAAGGTGTGATAGCAGATCTATCTGCTTAATATTGAAAAATACGTGGTGTCGATTGACACCACGTATCAAACCTATAAGCCAGAAAAAACTATAGTAATCCCCTAAATAAAGTCATGGCATATAGAAGCCAACTTCTGTAGTCATAAAGCAATGCAAGAAATCGCGATGGGGCGCTGCTGCCACAAAAAACTGATATATGGCTGTCATTATTGATAGGATTAGCTATATATGTTTTGAAAATTTTAACCGCAAAGCGAAAATCTCGGGGGCTTGCCCCCGAGTTGGATAGCGTACAATGGCTGGGTTTGCCATTGTGAGGTATCCAGCTCATGGACATACGGAGAAATACCCATCATATATTCAGAATCATGTACCAC
>JAUXNQ010000009.1 GCA_030682715.1 Methylotenera sp.
AATGTTGCAGAAACTTAGCTTTGTCTAAATTGAGCGTCATTCCCGCGAATTCTGGGAATCCAGTTAGGTTTCAATAGAGTATGAGCCACTTACATCCAAGAATATTACCTCGCCTAGATTCCCGCCTGCGCGGGAATGACGAGGTCTAATGGAAAATTTCGGATTATTTGCTTATCGCACCAATCTTGTAGCTTTAGCTACTTAGATTGGTGGTGATGCCCTTTGCGGGTAGCAAATTGGTGAAGCCAGGCACTGGCTCACGGTCTCGTCGGCATGATGATGTTGTACGATGGACACAGCATCGGATTGTTTGATGGAACAGTTATAGTTATTTGGCTAAACGTTATTGGGAAAATTGGGTTGTAAAGGTAGCTAAGATTTTTAACGGAGTTGATTAAACAGCATCAGTTGCAGCCTCATCCTCAGCAAATAGCCATTTCCCAATCACTTTCTCGGCTTCTTCTACGCCTTGTTTCTTTAGGCTAGAGAATAATTGAATCGTGCATTCACTGTGATAGTGGTTGCCCCATGTTTCTATCAATTCCTTGCGCACCCGATTTAGCGTTAAAGAGGCTTCACCACGCGACAGTTTGTCTGATTTTGTCAGTAAAACGTGTACTGGCTTCCCGCTAGGGCAAAACCAATCCAGCATTTGGCGGTCGAGTGGAGTTAGCGGGTGACGGCTATCCATCACCAATACCAAGCCTCCTAAGCTCGTACGCTCACCTAGGTAGCGCGCCAATACATTTTGCCAGTGCGCGCGCATGGCTTCTGGTACTTTAGCGTAGCCGTAACCAGGTAAATCTACTAAGTGCCTATCGTTACCTAGTGTGAAAAAGTTAATGAGCTGAGTGCGCCCAGGTTGCTTGCTGACAAACGCTAATCGATTGTGATTGGCTAAGGTGTTGAGTGCGCTTGATTTTCCTGCATTTGAGCGGCCAGCAAATGCAACCTCAATGCCACTGGCAGGTGGTAAGTCGCGCAGATGGTGAGCGGAGATAAAGAAAGCGGCGTTTTGAAATAAAGGCATATTGGTCCTGATTTTGATAAAGCAAACTCCCTGTTAAATTCAATATATTTTTCAAATCAATGCCATGAATTTAGCATGACAGGTTGTTACAGTTTTTTTGAATTATTAAAGGAATTGATGTAATGGTGAAAAATGCTATCACGAATAGTTGTTTTTCGCTAAAATAGCACGTTAATTGGTTGAATAATTTAGATTTAGGAGCGGTAATGCAATTTCGTCATCTAGCTTGGTTAATATCTGGTTTAATGTTGGGGATTTCTATTAATGCACAAGCAGAAGATTCTGCGACAAAATCAGCACAGCAAACTGTGAACAATGTCTGTGCGGCATGTCATGCAGCAGATGGAAATAGCGCGATTAGCCTTAATCCTAAGTTAGCAGGTCAGCACCCAGAGTATTTAGAAAAGCAATTAATGGAGTTTAAGTCTGGTAAGCGTGCAAACGCTGTTATGTCAGGCATGGCTGCTGGTTTGTCCGATGCTGAAATGAAAGAGCTAGCAACTTATTTTGCAGCTAAACCTATCACCTTGGCTAAGGCAAAATCAAATGGTGTCGGTTCAGTTGGCGAAAAAATCTACCGTGCAGGTAATGCGGCAACTAATGTACCAGCTTGCGCGGCTTGTCATAGCCCTAACGGTGCTGGCTTGCCAAAACAGTTTCCGCGTTTAAGTGGTCAACATGCTGATTACACGCTAGCACAATTAAAAGCTTTCCGTTCAGGTGAGCGTGCAAATGCGCCGATGATGATGGCGATTGCTGCTAAAATGTCCGATGCTGAAATGGCGGCTGTAGCTGATTATATCCAAGGCTTGCGCTAATTATATCTGACGAAAAAAAGGGTGGCGATGCTACCCTTTTTTAACGCTAAAACATTTTGGAAAGTCTCCTTTTTTGTTAGAGTTGGCAACTATTGCGGCTCAGTTAACGTCATAAGTAACAGCATCATCCACGAGCGTTAAACTAAATTCATCCTCAGAGTGCCGTATTTTGAATCCTAAACTATCATTTACTAAAAACTTCCTAGATTTGCTCAGCTCTATGCGTTTTGCAGTGAGCTTGCTAAGTGTATTGGGTGTTGCTTCTGTTATTGGTACGGTGCTTAAGCAAAATGAGCCATATGAGAACTACATAGTAAAATTTGGGCAGTTCTGGTTCGCTTTGTTTGAATATCTTGGCTTATATGATGTTTACCATAGCGTTTGGTTTTTAGTCATTTTGTTGTTTTTGGTGATATCCACCAGTTTATGTATCTATCGAAATACGCCTGCAATGCTTAAAGAATGGCGCACATTTAAAGATCATGCAACTGAAAAATCACTGCGCGCGTTTAGTCATCAAGCTACGTTTAATTTAACAGCGGATTATGCTGATACTAAGCAAAACCTTTTACATTTTTTAAATGCAAAAGGTTTTAAATATAAAATCAAAGCACAAGAAGATGGCAGTGAACTGATCGCGGCCAAAGCAGGTACTCATCAGCGCTGGGGTTATATATTTACCCATGTGGCGATGGTAGTGATTCTATTTGGCGGCTTGCTAGATGGTAATTTGCCTTTTAAAGTACAGGAAATGTTGGGCTATAAACGTATCGAAACGTTAGATCTGCCTGTTTCGAAAGTACCCGCTGAGAGCCGTATGTCTGTTAGCAATCCTTCGTTTCGCGGCAACATGACCTTGGCAGAAGGTTCAACGCACAACGTGGCCTTTTTACGCGTGCGCGATGGTTACTTGGTGCAGGAGCTACCGTTTGCTGTCGGCTTAAAAGATTTCCGTATAGAACATTACGCAACAGGCCAACCAAAGTCATTCGAGAGTGATTTGGTGATTTTTGACCCAGAGTTAAAAGAGCCAATTACTAAAACAATTAGCGTTAATCACCCATTAACCTATAAAGGCATCGCGATTTATCAATCAGACTTCCAAGATGGCGGGACTGGCCTTAAATTCAATGTGTGGAACCTGTTTTCTCCGAGCGATAAATCACGTGAGTTGTCTGGTGCAATTTTTGATGAAGGTGCATTAGGTGAGGGTGATGACCTTTTGCGTGTTGAATATAACGACTTCCGTAAGTTTAATATTATTAATATGTCGCCTGATGGCAAAGGTAAGCCACATAATGTAGGGCCTAATGTCACGTATAAGCTGCGTGATAGTCGCGGTCAGGCGATTGAGTATGTTACTTATATGCAACCTATGCAAATTGACGGCAAGTTTTATTTCTTGTCTGGTATGCGTGAAACAGTGCAAGAAGATTTCCGCTATTTGCGCATCCCTGCTGATGAGGATCTCAGTATCGATGGGTTTATGGGCTTCAGGGCGGTGATGTTAGATGCGTCTAAATATCAGGAAATAGCGAAGCGAATCGCTAAAAAGTCTTTAGAGGACAGTGCTAACCCAGAAATCAAAAAACAGTTTGAACTAAGCTTGGTGCGATTGCTGACTATCTTTGCACAGGGTGGCTATAGTGAAGTTGCTAAAGTCATTGAGCAAAGCGTGCCTGAAAAGGAGCGTGAAGCTTCAGCGACTACATATATTAAAATGGTGAATATCGCAGCGTATGAAGCGTATAACATGGGGCTTGAGCTGAACAAAAAGCCTTTGCTTAAAAATACGTCTGAAACCGAGGCGTTAATGCGTGATAGTCTAAATGCCTTCAGTGATATGTTCTTTTATGGGGCGCCTTATTATCTACAGCTAAATCAGTTTGAACATAAGGAAGCTAGCGGACTACAATTGACAAAATCGCCTGGTCAGAAATGGGTGTATTTAGGCTCTGTAATCTTGGTGCTGGGTATTTTCTCTATGATGTATATTCGCGAAAGAAGAATTTGGTTGTACTTGAAGCCAAGTGCAAACGAGGTCCATTTTGCAATGGCTTCAAATCGTAAGAATTTGGATTTTGAAAAAGAGTTTAGTTTGTACCGCGAACAACTTGCTGGCATTGTTAGTTAAGGAGTAAAGATGAGCAATACATTGGATTACCAACAAAAGACATTGTTGCAACGGTTGAATTGGCAAGATTGGCTTTATGCCTTGGTTGTCGTTGCGGGTTCAATATTCGCTTTTGTTAAGTATGCGCATTATATGGATGCATACGAAGTTGCTTTTTTATTTGGTGCGGCAGCACTATTTAGTTATTTAGGCTGGCAGTGGAAGTCACTGGGTAAGTTGGTGATAGCTGTTGGTGTGCTCAGTCTTGCCTCTATCGCTTTGTATCAGGGTGACCAAACGCGTGCAACGGAAGTATTTTTCCTTAAGTTTTTAATTTCAAGTCAATCTGCAATCATGTGGATGAACGTTTTATTTGTGCTTGCCATGGTGACGTATTGGTTTGCGTTATATAGGCGTAGTGCTTTTACAGCTAACGTAGCTTCGGCTTTAACATGGGTGGCAGTGCTATTTGGCTTTGTTGGTTTGATGGTGCGCTGGTATGAGTCTTATCTTATTGGCGTAGATGTTGGCCATATTCCAGTCAGTAATTTGTATGAAGTTTTTGTCTTGTTTTGCCTCATTACCGCTTTGTTGTATTTGCATTATGAGCAAAAGTTAAACACCAAACAGTTGGGTGGTTTTGTGTTGCTGGTCATCAATGCCGCGGTTGGTTTCATTTTATGGTATACCTTTGATCGTGAGGCGCACAATATTCAGCCACTGGTACCTGCGTTACAAAGCTACTGGATGAAGATTCATGTGCCAGCTAACTTCGTCGGCTATGGTGCGTTTTCTCTCGCGGCAATGGTAGCGTTGGCGTATTTGCTTTCCAGTAAGGGCGTACTTACTTCACGTTTGCCTAATCTAGAAATATTAGATGATTTAATGTACAAATCAATTGCTGTCGGATTTGCATTTTTCACGATTGCAACAATTTTAGGGGCAATGTGGGCAGCTGAGGCATGGGGTGGCTATTGGAGCTGGGACCCGAAAGAGACTTGGGCGCTGATTGTTTGGCTAAATTACGCAGCATGGTTACATTTGCGTATGGTTAAAGGCTTGCGTGGACCATTGCTAGCTTGGTGGTCATTGATCGGTTTGATTATTACCACCTTTGCATTCTTAGGCGTGAATATGTTCTTGAGCGGCTTACATTCATACGGCACGCTATAGCCAATATTCTATGTGTTGATATAAGACATAGCTGCTGGTTAATTTCTATAAGGCATTGTGACCAATCACAATGCCTTGTTTTTTAACTCTGACTTGCGTAAATCGTAAGTTAAGTGTAATAAGTAAAGCAGATGTTTTACTCACTTACTTTTTCAAGTCTAAACCTAACCTCGCCATCAGTATTATCGGTCAGGCTCAATAAATAGCCTGCATTTTCAGCTTGCTGAGCCGCATGATATAAACCAACACCTAAACCGCTTTTTGAGCTGATATGTGATTTAAATAGCCTTTGTGCTATCTCGCTAGGTATGGCGGCCCCAGTATCAGTGACTTCTATGCAAAAGTGATTAGATGGCATTAATGAGACGTTGATGCTAATGCCAGCTTCAAGCCTAGCTTTCTCTAGTGCATTTTGTATTAAGTTGTCTACTACACTGTCCAATACATCAGGGTCGATGTCTGACTTCGGCAAGTGAGTAGGTGCTTCAAATTGCACTTGGTAGTGTGCGTTAAGTTGTTTAAAGTTCTTCCACCAGTGGCTAATTTTAGCTTGGTTCTTTTTCTCAACACTAGGTTCCTCTAGTTTATGTAGTGTACTTGCAAGACGTTGACTTAATCTTGGTAGTTGTTTCTTGATGAGGTCAACTAGCCTAGCGTCATCTTCTGCGTGATTGCTCTGCGCCGCGGCGGCAGAAAGTGTGCCTAACGACTGTAAAATGTTTTTAATATCATGCGTTAATCTAGAGCCTGTTTCATACAAGCTTTGCATGTAGGCATTTTGGCTGATCGTTTCTTCACGACGTTTTGCCTCGTAAAATTCGCCTAGAATTTGAGTGAGTAATTGCACGTGTAAGTACATGGCAGGTGTGAATTGCCAGCGTGAATACAGCGTTAAATGAAGTTGTTGAAAGCTAAACGTAGAAATGAAGCGTGTGGTTTCGCCAATCTCTTGGTGAGTGTTATTAGATTGCCATGACACGCCGCTAACCCAGTTTAATGCCGCTAATTCATGCATTGATGCTTGTAAAAATCCCTCTGCAGAAGTTTCATTTTCAGCAAATGCTGCAATTTTTCTAATCCACTGTTCAAATGGCAATCCTATGCTTAATAGGTAGCGTGACATTAGGAGTTCTAAGCCCGAAAAAGTTGCGCTAGGATTCCATAACCAGCTGATCGCAACTAAAGTGGTTGCTAAGCCAAAAACGGTAAAAATCAACAGTTTTACATAATGAATTTGCCAGATGATGCCAATCGCAAAGCTACTTAATATGACAATTATTGTCAGTAAAAAGATTAATAAGGTGTAAAAAAAGTCAATATTGGGCGTGTAAGCGGAGCTTTTCTTTTTTGCGGATAAAAATAAAATAGTGAGTGGAAGTATTGGTAATACATAAATAAGGATTAATTCTGCAGCGAGTAAGTCGTTGTTTGCGTCAAGAATTTTGGGTACAACCCAAAGCAATAATATGGCTAGCAGATACGAAGCAGCCAGAATATTCGGGATTTTTGAATGTGAGGCCTCGCTAGATAGCACGCGCCCACCAATCAGAGAAAATAGGCCTGCAATCCAGAATGCAGTGACCCACCAGTTAGTGAGGAAAGTAGTGAGATACGCGCCAGCGAGAACAATCCCCATCATTTTCCATGATAGCTTGTCGCTTTGGCGCATGACTGGCTGCCATAATAAAAAGAAACCGTAATGGCAAAGTAGCAACGCTGTTTGCAAGTGACCATTGGCGCCCCAGATTAAAAGGCCGTGCAAAGACAGCATCATGAGTGCCATTAGGCGGTCATGATTATTGAGGGCTAGCTGATAAAACTGATAAAGTGTTCGCATAGTTTAGATGGTTCACAAATTGGTTAAATTAACCTGCTGTTAGGATTTGAACATAAGTGTCCAATCATTGACAATAATTCCTGCATAATTGATGTTCCATCTTGTAGAATACAAGCAAATTGGTAATGAGTGTAATCAAGCGTAGCTGGTATGTTTTTTGCTATTTAAAATTAACACTTTGAGTGTTTTAATTTACATGTTTAAAATAGCGTAATTAAATTGCGCACAGTTCGGGGAACTAAATGAAAAGAACACAAGCAGGCTTTACGTTAATTGAGTTGGCAATTGTGCTAGTAATTATTGGCTTATTGCTTGGGGGTGTACTTAAAGGGCAGGAGTTAATTAATAGCGCTAAAGCTAAAAGTATAGCGAGCGACTTTAAAAATGCGCAGATATTCATCTATGGATATCAAGATAAATTTAAAGCGTTGCCAGGCGATGATGCGGGTGTAGTGGCTCATGTTGCAGGCACGTTGGCGACGACAGGCGGTACGGTTGGTAATGCACGTATTGAGGGTGCATGGAACTTGGAAGATGGCACCTCTGAGTCGGCATTATTTTGGCAGCATGTGCGCTTGGCGGGGTTTTCTACGGGGCCTACTTTGGTGAATGATCCAAATTACTACCCAAGAAACGCAGATAATGGGCGAATTGGTGTGCAAAGTATTAATGGTTTCGCAACTATTGCAAACATGACAGGTTTGTATGTAGTTTGCTCAGATAATATTGCAGGTCGTTTGGTCAAGCAGATAGACATTAATATGGATGATGGTAACACTGAAACGGGATCGTTAAGGGCGGTAATACCACCAGCAACGGCAGCGGTGGCTACACTCGCTATAGTTGACGGCAACCCATACACTGTTTGTATGAGCTTCTAAGTTAAGTTGATTTTAAAGGCCCGCTATATGGCGGGCTTTTTTATTAGTGTTGATGGTTGCTTTGTGCTGGCTATGGCTAATGTGACATTTAAGCTTGCGCAGAATCCTAATTGTTCTAAAATGACAACTTGAATAAAAGTAAGAACACTAACTGAAAAATTGTGCTTTAAATGACATCAAATATAGTAGAAATCGATAATCTTTCCTTTGGGTACGGCGGTCGCTTATTGCATAAAGGCATTAATATGGCCTTTCCTAAGAGAAAGGTCGTAGCCATTATGGGTGGTAGTGGTAGCGGAAAAACCACATTGTTGCGTTTGATTGGTGGTCAAATTAAGCCTACCAAAGGCGAAGTGCGCGTAGATGGTCATGTAGTGCATGAGCAAAGCCGGGATGGTATCTATAAGTTACGTCGCACAATGGGTATGCTATTTCAGCATGGCGCATTATTTACCGATTTAAGTGTGTTTGATAACGTGGCATTTCCAATGCGTGAGTTAACTGATCTGCCTGAATCCATGATCAGAGATTTGGTGTTGCTTAAGCTCAATGCGGTAGGTTTACGCGGGGCTCATAAATTTATGCCAACCGAGTTGTCGGGTGGTATGGCACGTCGCGTAGCGTTGGCAAGAGCTGTTGCATTAGACCCAAATATTATTATGTATGATGAGCCATTTGCAGGCCTAGATCCTATTTCTATGGGTGTGGTATGCGGCTTAATTCGCAGTCTAAATGATGCATTAGGTGCAACTTCTATTATTGTTTCACACGATGTAAAAGAAACCTTCTTGATTGCTGATTACGTCTACTTTGTTGCAAATGGTGAGGTCACTGCAGAGGGTTCTCCTGAGGATTTAATGCAGTCCACCCTTCCCTTTGTTCACCAGTTTGTTCATGGTGAAAAAGATGGCCCAGTGCCTTTTCATTATGCAGCCCCTGATTATCGTGCACAGTTGTTGGGTTAAGCGTTTCGCTCACAATAGTAGTTCAATGGATTTAGTTTAATGATCAATATAATAATCAATAAAATTTCTCGATTTTTAAGCGGTATCGGTCATCGTATGATTGCACGCGTCTGGCGCTTAGGTGCTGGCGCACGGCTGTTTATATTGGCGATTATTTATTCAGGTGAAAGTTTTAAGCGGTTTCACCTCACATTGCGTGAAATTTACTTTACGGGTGTGATGTCTTTGCTAATTATTATTGTGTCTGCATTCTTTGTGGGTATGGTGTTGGCGCTACAGGGCTATAATACATTACAGAAATATGGCTCATCAGAAGCGATAGGGGTGTTGGTCGCGCTGGCTTTAGTGCGGGAGTTGGGGCCAGTCGTTACTGCCTTGCTATTTGCTGGACGTGCGGGCACTGCAATTACCGCTGAGATAGGTCTGATGAAAACGACTGAGCAGTTATCTGCAATGGAAATGATGGCAGTTAATCCAATTGCGCGCGTAGTTGCACCAAGATTTTGGGCTGGCGTGATTTCTATGCCTATCCTTGCTGCACTGTTTTCAATGGTGGGTGTGCTGGGTGGTTATTTAGTTGCTGTGCCTTTGATAGGTGTGGATGAGGGTGCGTTCTGGTCGCAGATGCAGGCTAATGTAGACGTTCGTGCAGATATTATTAATGGCGTGATTAAAAGTGTTGTGTTCGGTGTTGCGTGTACGATGATTGCTTTATTTGAAGGCTTTGATGCCCCGCCTACCGCAGAGGGTGTTAGCCATGCCACCACCAGAACAGTAGTAATTTCGTCACTGACGGTATTGGGGTTAGATTTTGTATTAACGTCTTTTATGTTGGTTGTTTAGTCCATAAAAGCATAGTTGAGAGGGTAGTGAAGTGGAAAGAACAAAAATAGATTTATGGGTAGGAATCTTTGTGGCTTTAGGAGCAGCGGCTTTGCTTGGTCTTGCCATGAAAGTGGGTAATTTAACTTCAAATAAAATTGGAGATACTTACTATGTGAGTGCTGCCTTTGAAAATATCGGCGGCCTGAAACCAAATGCACCAGTAAAGAGTGCTGGCGTAGTCGTCGGTCGCGTAGCTGAGATTGGCTTTGACGCTAAAACTTATGAGGCAATTGTAACGATTAAAATTGATAAGCGTTATGAGTTTCCTAAAGATACCTTTGCAAATATTTACACAGCAGGTTTGTTGGGTGAGCAGTATGTTGGTTTAGAGGCTGGCGGCGACGAGGATGTGCTAAAAAGTGGTGATAAAATAACACAGACGCAAGATGCTATTGTATTAGAAAAAATGATTAGTCAATTTTTGTACAGTAAAGCTTCTGAAACAGACTCTAATAAAGATGCAAAAACTCCTGCATCTGCTGAACCCGTACAAGGCAAGTCAACCGAATTGGGTGATGCCCCGTTTTAATCTGGGTTAGCAACAGTATTCATGTTGAATTAACTATTTGGTCATTTTGATGAAAATATAAAGGGTTTCAATGAAAATATTTTTGAAATTACTAACGAACGCCGCTTTCATTACCGCGATGTTTGTGAATGTTAGCTTAGCTCAAGCAGAGCTTTCTGCTGATGAGTTGGTCAAACGCACTGCTGATGATGTGCTTGGCGTGATCAAGAGTGATAAGGATATTCAGGCTGGCGATCAGAAAAAGATTTTTGCGCTGGCCGAAGAGAAGATTTTGCCAAACTTCGATTTTGACCGAGTGTGTCGCATGGTGCTTGGTAAAAACTGGAGGTCCGCTACACCAGAACAGCAAGCGGCTTTTCAAAAAGAATTCCGTACTTTGTTGTTGCGCACGTATGCTACTGCACTTGGTAAGTATAAAGATCAAGTAATTGAATACAAGCCTATGCGTGCAGAGGCTGGTGCGAAAAACGTGAGTGTTAAAACGCAGATTTTACAATCTGGCGGTCAACCGATATCTGTTGATTACAGTTTGGTGAAAGCCGAAAATGGTTGGAAAGTATATGATATTGTGATTGAGAGTGTGAGCTTGGTGACTAATTATCGTAGCCAGTTTAGCAGTGAGATTCGCCAAAATGGTATGGATAGCTTAAATAAAAAACTTGCAGATAAGAACAAAGCGTCTGGCGCATGATTAGTTTCGATTCCCAAGAAAATAAATGGATAGTCTCTGGCGAGGTGCTGGTGGACAATGCTAATTCAATTCTCGTCGAGAGTGTTGCTTTGCCGATGAATGATGCGCTTCAGATTGATTTTTCTGCTGTGACTAATACAGATACAGCCGCCATTAGCTTGATGCTGGAGTGGCAGCGTAGAGCGGCCGCATCTAATCATAAAATCACATTTAAAAGCTTGCCTGATGGTCTTGGTAGTTTGGCTACTCTTTACGGGGTTGCTGATTTCATTCCTCTTAGTGACTAACTTCTTGTTGTCTGATTCCTCGTGAGGGCCTGAGTCCGTTCTTTCAGATTTATTTCATAATTCAGTCAGGCTTTTTTCATTGAAAAATAGTAGTTTTTTGTAAGCTGATATTTTCAAATTGTCACTAAATATTAGCGGTGCATAATATTGGTGGTGCATATTTGTCATTACTTTTGAAAGTTAAGGCTTCTTGTAGTTAAGTACTTAATAAGTTTTAATTGTTAATCGAAAGTCACTTTTTTGAATCATCCTGCAATTCACATTAATGGTGTGCATAAGAGCTTTGGTGCACTTCATGCGCTAAACGGTATTGACCTGACTATTGAGCAAGGTGAATTCTTTGCGCTGCTTGGGCCTAACGGTGCTGGAAAATCCACATTAATTAATATTTTGGCAGGTTTAATTGCGCCAACTACTGGCAGTATCTCTGTCATGGGTTTTGATGTGCAGAAGCAATATCAACAAGCACGTCAGTTATTAGGCGTAGTGCCTCAAGAGTTAGTGTTTGATCCTTTTTTTAATGTACGAGAAATGTTGCGTTTTCAAGCTGGCTATTTCGGCCTTGGGCGTGAAAATGACACTTGGGTAGATGAAGTGTTGGAGGGGCTTGGTTTGGCTGATAAAGCACACACCAATATGCGTAAGTTGTCTGGAGGTATGAAGCGCCGAGCGCTCATCGCACAGGCACTTGCTCACAAGCCGCCTGTAATCGTGCTAGATGAACCTACAGCTGGTGTAGATGTTGAGTTGCGCCAGATGCTTTGGGAGTTTATCAAAAAGCTAAACTGTGATGGTCATACTATTATCTTAACGACGCATTATTTAGAAGAAGCCGAAACTTTGTGTAGTCGCGTAGGAATGATGAAGCAAGGTAAGATTGTTGCATTAGATACTACGGCTAATTTACTTAATAAATTCTCAGGTAAACATTTGCGACTGACATTGGGTGATGTAAGTTTGCCTAATGATGTGGAGCGTTTAGTGCGCCACGTTGAAAATGGTATTTATACCTTTGCCTTAACCGATATGATTCAGATTGAGTTTGTACTTGCATCTCTGCGCGCAAGTGGTATCAAGGTGATTGATATGCAATTGAATGAAGCAGATTTGGAAGATGTGTTTTTATCGCTGGTCGGCAACGAGAATGCGGATTATCAATTAGCGAGTCAGGCATTATGAAAGATTTAAAGGTAAATGGCCCACTTAATAGCCGATCAAGCTGGATTGGCCCTTGGACGTTGCTGAAAAAAGAGTTGTTGAGGTTTTGGCGCGTCTCTTTCCAAACTGTCGCCGCGCCAGTGATTACCGCACTGCTATATTTGTTGATCTTTTCTCATGTGTTAGATAAGCATGTACAGGTTTATGATGGTGTTGCCTACACTGAGTTTCTAATTCCTGGTTTGATTATGATGTCGGTGTTGCAGAATGCTTTTGCAAACAGTTCATCCAGCCTGATTCAATCGAAAGTCATGGGCAATATCGTATTTGTTTTATTAACCCCACTGACGCATTTGCAGTTTTTTATGGCATTTTTAATTGCTGCAATTATTCGCGGTTTAGTTGTCGGTTTGTGTATCTATCTCGTGGCAATGTGGTTTGTTGATTTAACAGTCGCTAATCCGTGGATGATTGTTGCGTTTGGCTTGCTAGGTAGTGCGTTGCTTGGTACTTTTGGCATTATTGCTGGGATCTGGGCTGATCGATTTGATCAAATGGCCGCTTTCCAGAATTTTATTATCATGCCTTTGTCATTCTTGTCTGGTGTGTTTTATTCAATTCATTCATTGCCACCATTTTGGCAACAAGTGTCGCATCTAAATCCATTCTTCTACATGATAGACGGGTTTAGGTATGGTTTCTTTGGCAAGGGGGATGTGTCGCCGTTGCTCAGTTTGTTAATCGTAGGTGCGTCATTTGTTGTGTTAGCACTGATTACATTAAAAATGTTAAAATCTGGCTATAAACTTAGGTCATAATGCATAGTTAAATAATAAAGCAGGTTCGATAATAAAAGGTGAGTGAAGCGTGTTAAGTGCCCAGCAATTAGAAACATATATTACACAAAATTTAGCGTGTGATTATATAGAGGTCTTAGGTGACGATGGTACGCACTTTGAGGCGGTTATCGTGAGTCCTGAGTTTGTAGGTAAGGCCATGGTGAAGCAACATCAACTTGTATATGCAGCGTTAGGTGAAAGAATGAAGGCTGAAATACATGCCTTATCCATGAAAACCTTAACCCCAGAAGCGTGGCAGAAATTAAAAAATAACGATTAAGTTTAAAGAGTGTCTATACAGACACTAGTGAAAAGTTTTGTAATTAGGATAAATAATGGATACGCAGGAATTAATTAAAAGTCAGGTAACAGGTAACCCAGTAGTGCTTTACATGAAGGGCAGTCCAAAATTTCCACAATGTGGATTTTCAAACTTGGCAACGCAAATGCTTAAAGCATGTGATGTAGAGTACGTCGCTATTGATGTATTGGCAGATCAAAATATTCGTGAGGGTATTAAGACTTATGCAAATTGGCCTACGATTCCGCAACTGTATATTAACGGTGAATTTGTTGGCGGTTCAGACATTATGCGTGCCATGTACGAAAGTGGCGAGCTTCAAACTTTATTGAATGCGACCAAATAATTGGACAAGCTGCTGATTACAGGCGGTAATCGCCTTCATGGTGAAGTTGTCGTGTCTGGTGCTAAAAATGCGGCATTGCCGATATTGTGTGCATCATTGCTTGCTGAAACACCATTACATCTATCTAGTGTACCTGCTTTAAAAGATGTAGGTTCGACCATTAAGCTTTTGGAGCAAATGGGCGTAAAGGTTGCGCGTGATGCAGATAAGGTGTCTTTGGATGCGGGTGATATTCACACAAAAGAGGCGCCGTATGAGATGGTTAAAACCATGCGCGCCTCCATCTTGGTACTAGGGCCTTTATTAGCGCGTTTTGGACATGCGAGGGTTTCGTTGCCTGGTGGATGTGCCATTGGTTCACGCCCAGTTGATCTGCATATCAAAGGCTTGCAGGCAATGGGTGCGGAAATTCATATCGAGCATGGTTATATTGAAGCAACGACTAAGCACTTGCCAAACCAGCGTTTGCAAGGTGCGCGTTATTACATGGATTTAGTCACGGTAACTGGTACTGAAAATCTAATGATGGCAGCTGCATTGGCGAACGGTACCACTGTGTTAGAAAACGCAGCAAAAGAACCAGAAGTCGTCGATATGGCGGAGTGCCTCATTAAAATGGGCGCCAAAATCACGGGTGCGGGTACCGATGTGATTACCATTGAAGGCGTAGAGCGTCTCACAGGTGCTACACATAATGTGGTGTGTGATCGTATTGAAGCGGGTACTTATATGGTAGCCGTTGCAATGACTGGTGGTGAGGTGATATTGCGTAATGTGCAAACACATTTGTTGGATGCGGTGATTGAGAAATTGCGCGAAGCTGGCGCAACGGTGACATCTGATGCTGATAGCATCACTGTAAAAAGTGATGGACAATTGAAAGCGGTGAATATTCGTACCGCACCTCATCCAGCTTTCCCAACAGATATGCAGGCGCAATTTATGGCGCTTAATACCATTGCGACTGGCGTTTCGAAAGTGACAGAAACAATCTTCGAAAATCGCTTTATGCATGTGCAGGAAATGCAGCGCTTGGGCGCAGATATTGATATTGATGGCAATACAGCCTTGGTCAAAGGGGTGTCGTTCTTAGATGGCGCAACTGTGATGGCAACTGATTTGCGTGCATCAGCAAGCTTGGTGTTGGCTGGATTGGTCGCCCGTGGAGATACGGTCATTGAGCGTATCTACCATTTAGACCGTGGTTATGAAAACTTGGAAGCTAAGTTAAATGCCCTGGGCGCAAACGTAAAGCGAATAGCATAGAGAATACTGAAAAATGATTACGATAGCACTATCAAAGGGCAGAATTTTTGAAGAAACCGCTCCATTACTTGCAGCAGCAGGGATTCATGCGGCTGAAGACCCAGAATCATCTCGTAAGCTGATTATAGAAACGAATCGACCAGATGTACGTTTGATTATCGTGCGCGCGACCGATGTGCCTACTTATGTACAGTATGGCGCTGCTGATTTAGGTATTGCTGGTAAAGATGTGTTAGATGAACATGGCGGTGATGGCTTGTATCAGCCGATAGATTTGCAGATTGCAAAATGTAAAATGATGGTGGCTGTGCGTGAAGATTTTGATTACTTTGGCTCTATTCGAAGTGGTGCGCGGCTCAAAGTGGTGACTAAATACGTAAAAACTGCGCGCGAACATTTTGCAGCAAAAGGCATGCATGTTGATTTAATTAAGCTCTACGGTTCAATGGAGCTTGGCCCATTAGTTGGGTTGGCTGATGTGATTGTTGATTTGGTCAGCACGGGTGGTACTTTACGTGCTAACAAACTTAAAGCGGTAGAAGAAGTTGGTGATATTAGCTCAAGGCTGGTTGTCAATCAGGCATCACTTAAACTCAACAGAGCTAAGTTGCAGCCGATTATGGATGCGTTTCAAACTGCCATTGCAAACAATAAATGAATTTAGGTAAATAGGTTAGTCATATGAACATTAGACGTTTTTCTACTTCAGATGGTGATTTTCAAGCCAACTTAAAACAATTGCTTGCATTTGAAACAGCGCAAGACGATAGCATTGATGTCGTGGTGGCTAATATCTTAAAAGATGTTAAAAACCGTGGTGATGCCGCTGTGCTTGAATATACCAATCGTTTTGATAAAACGAATGCTAGCAAAATCAGTGAGCTTGAAATCAGTCAGTCTGAATTGACCGCGGCATTAAATGGCTTACCCGCTGATCAGCGTGCAGCATTACAAACTGCGGCAGACCGTGTAAAAAGTTATCATGAAAAACAGCTGATGAGCTCTTGGAGCTATACGGAAGCTGACGGTACTTTGCTTGGTCAGCAAGTAACATCACTTGACCGTGTCGGTTTATATGTGCCTGGCGGCAAGGCTGCTTATCCATCTTCAGTATTGATGAATGCAATTCCAGCGAAAGTGGCTGGGGTTCAAGAGCTTATTATGGTGGTACCTACGCCTAATGGTGAGAGAAATCAGTTAGTGTTGGCTGCTGCTGCTGTTTGTGGCGTTGATCGCGTATTTTGTCTTGGTGGCGCGCAAGCCGTTGGTGCTTTGGCATACGGTACTGAGGCAGTTCCCCAAGTTGATAAAATTGTAGGGCCTGGCAATGCTTATGTTGCCGCAGCTAAACGTCGCGTATTCGGTGTGGTTGGTATTGATATGGTGGCGGGCCCTTCTGAGATTTTGGTCATTTGTGACGGTAAAACAGATCCGGACTGGATCGCAATGGACTTGTTCTCACAAGCTGAGCATGATGAATTAGCACAATCTATTTTGCTAAGCCCAGATGCTGACTTTTTAGATCAAGTGACTGCTAGTATCGAGAAGTTGGTACAAGAAATGCCACGTAAAGATATTATTACTACTTCATTGACAGACCGTGGTGCTTTAATCCATGTGCGTGATTTAGAAGAGGCGGCAGAAATCAGTAACTACATTGCGCCAGAGCATTTGGAACTATCTGTTGAAGAGCCATTAGCCTTTAGTAAGAAAATTAAACACGCAGGTGCTATCTTTATGGGACGTGATACCTGTGAGGCCTTGGGTGACTACTGCGCAGGACCCAATCACGTCTTGCCTACTTCACGTACTGCAAGGTTTTCATCACCGTTAGGTGTTTACGACTTCCAAAAGCGCTCGAGCTTGATTATGGTGTCTTCAGAAGGTGCGCAAGTGCTAGGTAAGGTTGCTGCTACGTTAGCTTATGGTGAAGGTCTGCAAGCGCACGCGCGCTCCGCGGAGTATCGTCTTAAGTAGTCTTGATTGGCATTCTAAGCATCGGTTTTGATGGACGGTGCTTAAATGTTCAATAAAGCGTATGCCGTTTGATGATGCGCACCTATTGATTAATTTCACGTTGGATGATGTGATGGCAAAGAATATGTCCGAGGTTTTAGTATGAGTAAATATTGGAGTGATGTAGTTCATAAGCTCACCCCTTATGTGCCAGGCGAACAACCAAAAATTAATAATTTGGTGAAGCTCAATACCAATGAGAATCCTTATGGACCAAGTCCAAAAGTAATTGAGGCCTTAATGGTAGAGGCCACAGAGACTTTACGTCTATACCCAGACCCAAATTCTGATGCGTTAAGAACTGCTATTGCTAAGGTGCATCATTTAGATAGTAGTCAGGTGTTTGTAGGTAATGGTTCTGATGAGGTATTGGCGCATGTGTTTCAAGCCCTATTGAAACATGACCAGCCTTTATTATTTCCCGATATTACTTATAGCTTTTACCCAGTGTACTGCGGATTGTATGACATCAACTATCAAACAATCCCGCTAGCAGAAGACTTTAGTATTTGTGTAGAAGATTATAAAAAGCCCAATGGCGGCATTATATTTCCTAATCCGAACGCACCAACTGGCATGCCGTTGCCACTTGCGAAAATTGAATGGCTATTGCAACACAATACTGAATCAGTCGTGGTGATAGATGAAGCTTATGTAGATTTTGGTACAGAGTCTGCCGTCGCTTTAATTAATCAATACCCTAACTTGCTCGTTACACATACCTTATCCAAAGCGCGCTCTTTGGCAGGTTTGCGCGTTGGTTATGCGCTTGGTTCAGTTGAGTTGATAGAAGCCTTGGTACGTGTTAAAGATAGTTTTAACTCTTACCCTATCGATCGTTTTGCTTCAGCAGGCGCTGTGGCCGCGATGTTGGATGCTGAATACTTTGATGAAACGTGCGCTAAGGTTGTAGCCACACGTGAGGCGTTGATTAAAGATTTGGGAGCCTTAGGTTTTGACGTATTGCCATCAGGTGCAAATTTTATATTTGCTAAACATCAAACACGTGATGGTGCCGAATTAAGTTCTGCATTACGTGAACACAATATTATTGTGCGTCACTTTAAATCACCTAGTCGAATCGCGCCATACTTGCGAATCACGATTGGTACTGATGCACAGTCAGAGTTGTTACTCAAAGCGCTGAGAAAAATCATAAGTTGATAATGTTATCACTTTTAATAAGTGCTTGAAAAATACTTAAAATCGGCTTGTCGTGAGAGATTTCTGAATAATTTAAACAATTTAAACGTGCAAGATAGATAAAACATACAAATTAAGCACGAAAAGTTTGAATTTTCACACGAAGTGCGGTTATGATAGCGAAATGTGCGTTTTGTGCACAATATAATAACTATTTTCAATCTGTATTTTTAACCTAGGTAAGTCATTATTTGATTTATTATTAGTTGGAGGATGTATCGTGGCACAAACCCAAATGGCATTAGACTCATTAGATTTCGACGCAACTGTTGCTTTAGCAGCTAAAGTTGCTCCACACGTGGATATTTTAGAAATTGGTACACCATGCATTAAGCATAACGGTATCAAATTGCTTCAAACACTACGTGCTAAGTTCCCAAACAACAAAATCTTAGTTGACTTGAAAACAATGGATGCTGGTTTCTACGAAGCTGAGCCATTCTACAAAGCTGGTGCTGACATTTGTACAGTATTGGGTACTTCAGACATCGGTACAATCAAAGGCGTGATTGATGTAGCTAATAAATACGGTAAAAAAGCACAAGTTGACTTGATCAATGTTGCTGATAAAAAAGCACGTACACAAGAAGTTGCAAAATTAGGCGCGCATATCATTGGCGTGCACACTGGTTTAGATCAACAAGCTGCTGGTCAAACACCATTCGCTGACTTAGAGTTGGTTGCTAGTTTAAACTTAGGTCTTGAAATTTCAGTTGCTGGTGGCGTTAAAGCTGCTACAGCTGCACAAGTACGTGACGCTGGCGCAACAATCATCGTTGCTGGTGCTGCAATCTACGGCGCTGCTGACCCAGCTGCTGCTGCTGCTGAAATCACTGCAATCGCTCATGGCGGCTCTACAGGTGGTTTGTTCGGCTGGATCAAAAAATTATTTAGTTAATATCTGTAAATCTAAGTAGTTAAATGAAAAACCCCAGCTTTAAAACTGGGGTTTTTTTATTTTAGATTTTAAATTCATCATGTAGCTATGTGTTACAACCTTTTAATGGGTTAAAATGCAGGCTGATAATATAAAGCATTAGACTTATGCGTAACGCTAAAATTACTCGGAACACTTTAGAAACCCAAATTGCAGTGAGCATCAACTTAGATGGCACTGGCGTTTCTCAATTTAACACTGGCTTAGGCTTCTTGGATCATATGCTAGACCAAATTGCCCGTCATGGCATGATGGATATTGAAGTGAATGCTAAGGGCGACTTGCATATCGATGCACATCACACGGTTGAGGATATTGGTATTACGCTTGGTCAAGCATTTGCCCAAGCTGTTGGGGATAAAAAAGGTATTCGCCGTTATGGGCATGCTTATGTACCATTGGACGAGGCGCTATCAAGAGTGGTGCTAGATATTTCTGGACGTCCAGGATTGGAGTTCGGCTGTACATTTACCCGTGCTGCCATTGGTAGTTTTGATGTTGATTTGGTACATGAGTTTTTCCAAGGTTTTGTTAACCATGCTAACGTTACTTTGCATATTGATAATTTAAAAGGTCACAATGCTCACCATCAAGCTGAAACCATATTTAAAGCCTTTGGGCGCGCACTACGTATGGCCGTAGAGCTAGATGCACGTATGGCTGGGATTATGCCGTCGACCAAAGGTAGTTTGTAAGTCTGCCATCGTGCAACCTTGAGAAATGACCTTAGGCCGTATTTAAAATATGAGTACAATTGATATTGCAGTAGTTGATTATGGTATGGGTAACTTACGCTCAGTGTCAAAGGCGCTGGAGCATGTTGCACCTACTAAAAATGTAGTCGTAACTAGCAGTCCTGATGATGTTGCAAAAGCGTCACGTGTTGTATTCCCTGGGCAGGGTGCTATGCCAGATTGCATCAGGGAGTTGGATGCACGAGGTTTGCGAGCGGCTGTATTAGATGCGGCTCAAAACAAACCGTTTTTAGGAATTTGTATTGGTCTTCAGATGCTATTTGAGCACTCAGAAGAGGGTAACGCTGCTGGCCTAGGTTTGTTTAAAGGTAGCGTAAAAAGATTTGCCACTGAAGATATGTTTGACAGTCTAGGTGAAAAGTTGAAGGTGCCTCATATGGGTTGGAATCAGGTGTATCAACATCGAGCCACGGATGCTAATCAACACCCACTTTGGCATGGTATAGAAGATGGTGCCAGATTCTATTATGTACATAGTTACTATGTGCAGCCAGAAGATGACAGTATTGTGGCTGGATTCACCCATTATCCTAATCGGTTCACTTGTGCTGTGGCTAAAGATAATTTATTTGCAGTACAGTTTCACCCAGAAAAGAGTGCTCACGCTGGCTTGCAATTGTTGAGTAATTTTGTCAACTGGGCACCTAAGTAAGTTAGCCATACATAATAGATAGCAGCTTTTCTTCTTTTTAACTTTTTCGTTTATAAAATTAATTTTTACTATGTTAATTATCCCAGCAATTGATTTAAAAGATGGTCACTGTGTCAGACTGAAGCAAGGTTTGATGGAAGAATCAACCGTATTTTCGGAAGACCCAGGCGCGATGGCTAGGCATTGGGTAGACCTTGGAGGCAAGCGTTTGCACCTTGTGGATTTAAATGGCGCTTTTGCAGGTAAGCCTGTGAACGAAGGCGCGATTAAATCTATTGTCAGCGCTGTCGGTGGCGATATTCCAATCCAATTAGGCGGCGGTATTCGAGATTTAGATACTATTGAACGTTATTTGGATAGCGGTATTGATTATGTCATTATCGGTACTGCCGCAGTCAAAACGCCAGGCTTCTTACATGAGGCTTGCTATGCTTTCCCTGGGCAGATTATGGTAGGTCTAGATGCTAAGGATGGTAAGGTTGCCATTGATGGCTGGTCTAAACTGACAGGCCATGATGTCATTGACTTGGCAAAAAAATTCGAAGACTACGGTGTTGAGTCGATTGTATACACGGATATCGGTCGTGATGGCATGTTAACTGGTGTCAATATCGAGGCCACTGTGGCCCTAGCACAAGCCTTGACAATTCCAGTCATTGCTTCTGGTGGCGTCACAAATTTAGAAGATGTTAAAAAGCTATGTGCGGTAGCCAGTGAGGGCATTATTGGCACCATTACAGGCCGTGCGATTTATGAAGGCACCTTAGACTTTGCGGCAGCACAGAAGCTTGCTGATGAGTTAAGTGCATAAGGTTTAGCTGATGGGATTAGCCAAACGTATTATTCCTTGCTTGGATGTCACTAATGGCCGTGTAGTAAAGGGCGTTAACTTTCTAGAGCTAAGAGATGCTGGTGATCCAGTAGAGATTGCTAGACGTTATGATGAGCAAGGGGCAGATGAGCTTACTTTTTTAGATATTACAGCAAGCTCAGATAACCGAGGCCTTATTCTGCATATCATTGAAGAAGTGGCGAGTCAGGTATTTATTCCACTAACAGTAGGTGGCGGTGTGCGTGAGGTTGAAGATGTGCGCCGTCTGCTAAATGCAGGTGCTGATAAAGTGAGTATCAATACAACCGCAGTGCTTAACCCTAAAATGGTGCAAGATGCCGCTGCTAAGTTTGGCTCACAGTGTATTGTTGTAGCTATCGATGCTAAAAAGGTAGATAACCAACTATTTGAGTGGGAAGTGTTTACGCACGGCGGGCGTAAGGCAACGGGTTTGGATGCAGTTAAGTGGGCCGAGTATATGGTGAGCCTTGGTGCTGGAGAGTTGCTGGTCACTAGCATGGACAGAGATGGCACCAAAATTGGATTTAATAATCCGCTTAATAAGGCCATTAGTAATGCAGTAGAAGTGCCGATTATTGCTTCAGGTGGTGTAGGTAATTTGCAGCATCTAGTTGATGGGGTTAAAGAAGGTGGTGCTGACGCAGTGTTAGCTGCAAGTATTTTTCACTATGGTGAATATACGGTAAGGCAGGCAAAAGAGTACATGGCACAACATGGCATTGAAGTTAGGCTGTAATAGTCTTAAAGTTAAATACTTTCAGAGTTATACCTTACTTAGGTTGTACTCTAAACATGTAAATTAAACAGAAGTTTCAATAGGTAAGGTATCGGATGAGTTGGTTAGATGAAGTTACTTGGGATGCCAATGGTCTTGTTCCTGTTATTGCTCAAGAGTATGACACTGGCCGTGTGTTGATGTTCGCATGGATGAACCGTGAGGCTTTACAGTTAAGTAGTGAAACCAATCGAGCCGTCTACTGGTCAAGGTCGCGTAATCGTTTGTGGCATAAGGGCGAAGAGTCTGGCCATGTTCAAAAGATACACGAAATTCGCTTAGATTGCGATGAGGATGTAGTTTTGCTTAAAGTTGAGCAGGTTGGCGGCATAGCCTGTCATACTGGTAGGCATAGTTGCTTCTTTAAAATCTTAAAAGAAGATACATGGGTGGTAGACCAGCCTGTCATTAAAAACCCTGATGAAATATATAAGCATGAGTGATGATATGAATGATGTGTTAACTCGACTTTCAGAGTTGTTGGAGCAGCGCAAATCTGCAGACCCTGCATCGTCTTATGTTGCAAAGTTGTACGCTAAAGGAATGGACAGTATTCTTAAGAAAGTAGGCGAGGAAGCCACGGAAACTGTGATTGCCGCCAAAGGTGGTAATAAAGATGAGATTATCTATGAAACAGCCGACTTATGGTTCCATACGATGATTATGCTGGCGAAAGCAGACTTAAAGCCACAAGATGTTTTGTTGGAGTTGGCTAGGCGAGAAGGTTTGTCGGGTATTGATGAAAAAGCCAGTCGCAATGAAGATTAGTGCGACTTATTCAAAAGATAGCTTAAGTTCCATGATTCTTTGGTTGATATAAAGCTGAAAATTGAAAGAATAAAGATGAGTACTGATTGTATTTTTTGTAAGATTGTTCAAGGCGACATCCCGTCAAAGAGAATTTATGAAGATGACGATGTGATTGCTTTTCATGATATACATCCTATTACTAAAGTACACTTCTTAATTGTACCCAAGCAGCATATTGAAAGTTTGATAAGTTGCGGTTCGCAACATCAGGCACTATTGGGTAAGATGTTATTGCTAGCGCCTGAGTTAGCTAAACAACAAGGATTGACTGGTTTCCGCACGATGATTAATACTGGGCGCGAGGGCGGTCAGGAAGTGTTCCATATACACATGCATGTGTTTGGTGGCGGCAATACATTACCTAAAACATAGTTTAAACATATTTATTAAGGAGATTTACAATGGGAATCGGAGCTTGGTGGCATTGGTTAGTAGTTTTACTCATTGTGGTGCTCGTGTTTGGTACAAAAAAACTTCGTAATATTGGTAGTGATGTTGGTGGCGCAGTAAAAAACTTCAAAGATGCGGTTAATGATGGTAAAAATGCTGCTGCTGATACACCTGAACAAGCGCAAGTTGCAAATAGTTCAGTTTTAATTGAGGGTGAGGCTGTTGAGGTTGCTGCACCTAAGCCAGCGCCTAAAAAAAGAGCACCAGCAAAACCCGCAGCTAGTAAGGCAGTGCCTAAAGCAAAGTCGACAACTGTAAAAAAGGCCCCCGCAAAAGCTAAAGCCACTACTGCCGCTAAATAGCTGCATGGAATATTAAGCTATGGGCGCATCATTCGTAATAGGATCTAGGCAGAATGTTTGATATTGCATTTTCTGAGTTAGTTGTCATTGCGATTGTTGCACTTATCGTGATAGGCCCTGAAAGATTACCTAAAGTAGCACGCACGATTGGTACAGTGGTCGGACGTATGCAACGGTATATGACACAAATTAAAGATGAAGTGAATCGTGAGTCGCGTTTTGCTGAGTTGCAGAAGCTTCAGCAAGAGATTCAGCAAGCAACGGACAGTGCGCAGTCAGGTTTTAAGGGTGGTGCTAATTATCTGGCGGACACAGTTGGCACAGATAACCAGAATACAATTCAGGAAGTTGATGACACGACAGCCTCTGCTATAAAACCTCAAGAACCCCACTCTCCAATTAAAGATTAGCGCCCGCTGTGACACCTACAGAAAATTTCATTTCCCACTTAATCGAGTTAAGAAACCGTTTACTACGTATCGTAATAGGTTTTATTGTTGTTTTTATTCTGCTGTTCCCATTTGCAAATGAAATTTACGCATTACTTGCTGCGCCATTGTTAAGCAAGCTTCCGTCTGGCGGTCAGATGATTGCGACGGCTGTCACTACACCGTTCTTTGTGCCAATGAAGGTTGCGATGATGGCTGCTTTTGTACTTTCATTGCCGCATACTTTATATCAAGTTTGGTCATTCGTTGCACCAGGCTTATATGCCCATGAAAAGAAGTTGATGGTACCTATCATTGTGGCCAGTAGCTTTTTGTTTCTTGCCGGTATGGCTTTTGCCTATTTTCTCGTCTTCCCAGTGATATTTGGGTTTATTGTGGGCACTGCGCCTGAGGGGGTTGCAGTGATGACTGATATAGGTAATTACTTAGATTTTGTCATTACGCTGTTCTTTGCGTTTGGGTTGGCATTTGAAGTGCCTATTGCCGTGGTAATAGTAGTGCGTTTCGGATGGGTAACAATAAGTGCGCTACAAGAGGCGAGAGGTTACATTGTTGTCGGCGCGTTTGTCATTGGGGCTGTAGTGACACCGCCAGATGTGATTTCACAATTCATGCTTGCAGTGCCAATGTGGCTGCTTTATGAGTTGGGTATCGTTGTGGCAAGATTCACTACAAAGGAAAGTGAACCTAAAATTTTACCGCCAGCTTGAGTCGGTTTATTCCATCGCCATTGCAGGTTTTGGACGCTTGCCGATCACGATTGTAATGTCAACCATAGCGCCAGCTCGAATAATTTGCACCGTCGCCTTTTGATTTGGTTTTAATGCTGCGATTAAATTAAGCATGGTTCCACTGTCTTTAACCGCTTTACCTTCAATTGCCACCAATATATCTCCAGCACGGAGACCAGCTTTATCTGCTGGACTATTTCTCAGTACGCCCGCAATTAGAGCGCCTTGTGCTTTGTTTAATCTGAATGACTCTGCTAGCTCAGGGGTGATATCCTGTGCCTCAATGCCAATCCATCCGCGAGTAACATTGCCTTGCGCTACAATTTGTTCCATCACTTGTTTAGCTAATGTAGTTGGGATTGCAAACCCAATTCCCATAGAGCCGCCACTGCGTGAGTAGATTGCACTGTTGATACCAACCAGATTTCCCTCTGTATCGATTAATGCACCGCCTGAATTGCCAGGGTTAATCGAGGCATCTGTTTGTATGAAGTTTTCATAAATATTAATTCCTAGATGGCTACGACCAAGTGCGCTAACAATCCCTTGAGTCACTGTTTGCCCTACGCCAAATGGATTGCCAATCGCTAATACTACGTCACCGACATTTAATGAGTCTGAGCTGGCAAAAGTAATTGCAGGTAAATTATTGGCATCTACTTTAATAAGCGCTAGGTCTGTGTCTGGGTCGGTACCTACTACTTTAGCGGTCATTTTTCTGCCATCAGATAAAGCGACTTCAATAGCATCAGCGGTGGCAATCACGTGGTTGTTGGTTAAAATCAAGCCTTGTGTACTAACGATAACGCCAGAGCCAAGGCTATTTTCAGTTTGTGATGGAATTTCTAGCTCATCTAGCTGATCGCCAAAAAAGTGGCGAAATGCAGGATCATCTAGAAAATCCTGATGAGGACTAACGCGCTGTTTTTTACTGGTGAAGATATTCACAACAGCAGGCATGGCTTTTTTCGCTGCTAGGCTGTATGAGTTGGAAGGGGTGGTGGCTGAAGCAGGCTCTGCTTGTTTTACAACGACCACAGGCTCTCTGAAGTTAAGGAGATTGGGGTAGAAAATGCGTGAAGCAAATATTAAAGCCATGCATATGGTGGCTGCTTGCGCAAAAATTAGCCATAATCTTTTATGTAGCGAATTGTTCATTTTATAATTCTTAGTATGGTAATTAAATTTAATCAAAGTTGCTTTAGTATCTCAAATACATCTCACCTAATGATTTTTGATATTGCGGCAGTAATCTTGAAAATCAATAGCCTAACATTTTAAAGGTCTCAAGCTTATGGTAAAAATCAATGAGTTAACGCATTATACCCAACAACTGATGCAAGTAGAGCGTTTCAAAGATTACTGTCCTAATGGCCTGCAAGTAGAAGGGCGAGTTGAAGTTAATAAGATTGTTACTGGTGTAACTGCCAGTATGGCGCTATTAGAGGCTGCACAAAAAGCCAGTGCTGATTTGATTTTGGTGCATCATGGATATTTCTGGAAAAATGAAGTATCTGAGATTGTTGGCATTAAACAAAGGCGCATTAAATTCCTGTTGGTACATGATATTAACTTAATGGCATTCCATTTACCGTTGGATGCACATGGAGAGTTGGGTAACAATGTGCAGCTTGGCAATTTGTTGGGATTTAAGACGCAAAGTTACGTGGGGGCAGATAGCTTGCTTGCATACACTGAACTTGAAATAGAGTTGCCTCTATCGGAAATAGTTTTGTTGGTAGAGCATCGTTTAGGTCGTAAAGTAATGGCTATTGGTGAGCCAGCTAAAAAAATAAAGAAAATAGCTTGGTGTACTGGGGCAGCGCAAAGTTATATAGATCAAGCGATAGCGCTAGATGTAGATCTATTTATCAGTGGCGAAATTTCTGAGCAAACTACACATCAGTCACTCGAATCGGGTGTTGCGTATATTTCTGCGGGGCATCACGCAACAGAGCGCTATGGGGTGCAGGCGTTAGGGCGCCATTTGGCGGGAAAATTTAACTTAGAACATGAGTTTATAGATATTCATAATCCTGTTTAATCGTTTTATTTCAGTAACTTAATAAATAAAGCTTTAATTGGTAGTCAAAAAATTGTATAATCTGGCGCCTAAACATGAAGCCTCGCTTACATTTTAATTGCTTTGGCTGTAGTTAAGTGTTTTAGTAAAGTTGACGTTGTTACCTCGAGTGGGTGCGGCGTCTGTATCCAGTCAATCCTTTCGAGCAAGAGGAAAACATGTCAGACAACCAAAATGACAATCAGCAGGCTGACTCGCAAGCGCGCGAGTGTTCTCAAGTAGATTTAGATAAGCGTAACTTTTTAATCGCCACCTCTGCGGTGGGTGCATTAGGTTGTGCTGCGGTAGCAGTGCCTTTTGTAAAAAGTATGACGCCAAGTGAGCGTGCAAAAGCTGCAGGTGCGCCGGTAGAGGTAGACATTAGCAAGATTGAACCAGGTGCTATGATCACAGCTGAATGGCGTGGTCAACCAGTTTGGATTATCAATCGTACTGATGAAATGACTGCTGAGTTAGCTAAATATGATGATCAATTATCAGATCCTGCGTCTGATGTGACATCGCAGCAGCCAGAATACTGTAAAAATGAGGGTCGCTCACTTAAGCCTAATCTTGCAGTGATAGTTGGTATTTGTACGCATTTGGGCTGTTCGCCAAGCGAAAAATTACAGCGTGGTGGTGATATGGGTGAAGGTTGGACAGGCGGCTTCTTCTGTCCATGTCACGGTTCTAAGTTCGACCTAGCTGGTCGCGTATTTAGGGGCTCTCCTGCACCTATCAATTTGGTAGTGCCGCCACATAAATATTTGAGTGAGAATCTACTTCTGATTGGTGTTGATACTGAAGAGAAAGCATAATCATGACTGATAAAAATAAATCAGCGCTATCAAGCGCTTTAAATGGCGGTTTAAATTGGGTTGACGCACGTTTTCCGTTGACTAGTAATGTTAAGGCGCATTTGACCGAGTATTACGCACCAAGAAACTTTAACTTCTGGTACTTTTTTGGTTCATTGGCGTTGTTGGTGTTGGTGCTACAAATATTGACGGGAATTTTTCTGACCATGCATTACAAGCCGGATGCGGATTTGGCATTTGGTTCAGTGGAATACATCATGCGTGATGTGCCATGGGGTTGGTTGATTCGCTACATGCACTCAACTGGCGCATCTATGTTCTTTGTTGTGGTTTATCTACACATGTTCCGCGGCATTATCTACGGTTCTTATCGCAATCCGCGTGAGTTGATCTGGTTATTTGGCGTTGGGATATTCTTGGTGCTGATGGGTGAGGCGTTCTTTGGATATTTATTGCCATGGGGTCAGATGTCTTACTGGGGTGCGCAAGTAATTGTTAACTTGTTCTCTGCGATTCCATTGATTGGGCCTGATGTTTCAGAGTGGTTGCGTGGTGATTATTTGGTATCTGATGCAACTTTGAATCGTTTCTTTGCTTTCCATGTAATTGCTTTACCTTTTGTGTTGGTTGGTTTGGTTGTTGCTCACTTAATTGCTTTGCATGAAGTTGGTTCAAACAACCCAGATGGTGTTGAGATTAAGAAACTGAAAGATAAAAAAACGGGTATTCCATTAGATGGTATTCCTTTCCATCCTTACTACACGGTAAAAGACTTGGTCGGTGTATCAGTGTTCCTGATTGTTTTCTCAGCGATTGTTTTCTTTGCACCAGAAATGGGTGGCTATTTCCTTGAGGCAAATAACTTTGTACCTGCTGATCCACTAAAAACGCCATCACACATTGCGCCTGTTTGGTATTTCACACCGTACTACTCTATCTTGCGTGCTGTTCCACCCATCTTGAACTCACAATTTCCAGGTGTCGCCGCAATGGGGCTATCAGTAGTGGCGTTTGCTTTCTTGCCTTGGTTGGATAGGAGTCCAGTGAAATCGATTCGTTATCGCGGGATGTTATATAAACAATGGCTGGTTGCATTTGTTGTCAGTTTCTTGGTGCTTGGCTACCTTGGTACTGTGCCATCAAATATTTGGGGGCAGTTCGGTGCATGGATGGGTGGTGCTGATCGCGCTACAGTAGTTGCGCGTATCTTTACAGCGGTTTATTTCTTGTTCTTTATTTTGATGCCTTGGTATACGAAAAAAGATAAGACTAAACCAGTGCCAGAAAGGGTAACAGGATAATAACCATGAAAAAATTATTGTTAACTTTGTTGTTGATGCCTTTCCTTGCGATGCCTTTGGCAGTGAGTGCAAGTGAAAGTGTTAGTTTGGATAAAGCGCCGATTGATGCTGCTGATCATGAGTCATTGCAGCGTGGTGCGCGTACTTTCGTTAACTATTGCTTAAACTGTCATAGCGCTAACTACATGCGCTACAACAGATTGTTGGAGATTGGGTTAACTGAAAAGCAAATCAAAGATAATTTGTTGCTGGCAGGCGAAAAAATTGGTGACACGATGAAAGTGGCTATCAATAAGAAAGATGCGGCGAAATGGTTTGGTGCTGCGCCACCTGATTTGTCAGTAGAGGTGCGTGCGCGTGGTGCAGACTGGGTTTATACCTATATGCGCGGGTTCTACCGTGATAGCACTAGAGCAACGGGTTGGAATAACACGGTGTTTGATAAGGTTGGTATGCCGCATGTGCTTTATGAGTTACAGGGTGAGCAAGAGTTGAATCATGAAACTCACGCGCTAAAACTTGTTAAACCTGGCAAGCTGTCTGTCGAAGAATACGATGTTTTGGTGGGTGATTTAACAAACTTTATGGCTTACATGGCTGAACCAGCAAAGCATCAAAGAAACCAACTTGGTTGGTTTGTCTTGCTATTTTTGGGTGTGTTGTTAGTACTAACATACAAACTTAAAAAAGCTTACTGGAAGGAAATACATTAAATTATGATGACTTTGTACTCAGGGACAACAGATCCCTATAGCCACCGCTGCCGAATTGTTTTATTTGAAAAAGGCATGGATTTTCAGGTGATTGATGTCGACTTGGCAAATAAACCAGAAGATTTAGCGGTTATTAATCCATATAACCATGTGCCAGTGTTGGTTGAGCGTGACTTGGTATTATCAGAGGCTAATATTATTAATGAGTATATTGATGAGCGTTTTCCGCATCCACAGTTGATGCCGCCTGATCCTGTGATGCGTGCACGTGCTAGATTGTTCTTATATAGTTTTGAAAAAGACTTGTTCAGTCATATTGTTGACATTGAGTCAGATGATCAAGAAAAGGCCGATAAAGCGCGCGCAACGATACGTGATAATTTGACCCAATTGGTGCCAATTTTCTCTAAACAGAATTATCTGTTAGGGGATGATTATTCAATGTTGGATGTTGCGGTGACGCCGTTACTTTGGCGTTTGGGTCATTATGGTATTGAGTTGCCAAATCAAGCTGCGCCAATTTTAAAATATGCCGAGCGTTTGTTCTCAAGACCATTGTATGCAGATGCAATGACACCTTCAGAAAAAGCAATGCGTAAGTAAGCTGTCTAAATGGCATTTGGGTGGCGTTTAATTAAAGTTGTTAAAATTAAACGCCATTGCTCTCCAAGTGTGTAACTGAAGCTATCCAATAGGTTCGTTAAATGTCTGAATTAATTCCAACAAAACCATATATGCTACGTGCGCTTCATGAATGGTGCGTAGATAACAATCTAACGCCACATTTAATTGTTGCAGTGAATGCGCAAACGCGAGTGCCAATGGCGTATGTTAAAGATGGTGAAATTGTTTTAAATGTTAATTACGGCGCAACTAAAGATTTACACATAGACAATGATTCTGTGGTATTCTCTGCCCGCTTTGGTGGAGTGTCGCAAAATATATATGTTCCTATGAGTGCTGTAAGAGGTATATTCGCACGAGAAAATGGTCAAGGTATGTTTTTTGAGGCCGAATCAGAACAAGAAGATGTGGGAGTTTCAAAAGCTGATGCAGATGTAGATGCAAAAGTTGTTGAAAATAAAGAAGAATTAAGAAAAGGTAAAAAACCTGTATTAAAAATCGTAAAATAACTTAACATTTTTCGAAAACTGCGTATAATACGCATCTCACGAAAACGCCGGGTTAGCTCAGTTGGTAGAGCAGCGCACTTGTAATGCGAAGGTCATCAGTTCGATTCCGATACCCGGCACCAGAATTCTTAGCAAATTCCCTTTTATACATTTGACAGCAAGTCAAATTTTCAGCATAATCGCGGGTTCGGTGAGGAGGGGTGGCCGAGTGGTTAAAGGCGACGGACTGTAAATCCGTTCTCTCAGAGTACGAAGGTTCGAATCCTTCCCCCTCCACCAGTTTGTAAAACATAAAGTTTTAAAGCATATAGTAAGTTGCGGTAATTTGAGCTTGTTGGCGTTATGCAACATGTACGCGGGTGTAGCTCAGTTGGTAGAGCACTTGCCTTCCAAGCAAGATG
This sequence comes from Methylotenera sp., assembly GCA_030682715.1. Classification (GTDB taxonomy): domain Bacteria; phylum Pseudomonadota; class Gammaproteobacteria; order Burkholderiales; family Methylophilaceae; genus Methylotenera. The sequence goes on from JAUXNQ010000009.1 coordinate 31,481, forward strand.
TCGCGAGTTCGAACCTCGTCGCCCGCTCCACCGGTTGGCTGTCGCGGATTTAAGCGCCCATGTGGCTCAGTGGTAGAGCACTCCCTTGGTAAGGGAGAGGTCGCGGGTCCGATTCCCGCCATGGGCACCATAAAGCTTGTGTGCTTGTAAATGGCAAGTTGCTGTGGCGGTTAGAGGTTGTTAGTATAGTGTGCTTGATGATAAGTAGCCGAATGGTGAAATGTCGGGCATGATGATTTGAACAAGTTTTATTAATTCTAATAAAACTTATGGTTAATAAAATATTGTAAAGGACTGAAGCAATGGCAAAAGGTAAATTTGAGCGGACCAAGCCGCACGTTAACGTAGGTACGATTGGCCACGTTGACCATGGTAAGACAACACTAACAGCAGCGATCACCACTGTATTAACAAAGAAATACGGCGGCGAAGCAAAAGCGTACGACCAAATTGACGCAGCACCAGAAGAAAAAGCACGTGGTATTACCATTAACACAGCACACGTTGAGTACGAGACAGCAGCACGTCACTACGCACACGTAGACTGCCCAGGCCATGCTGACTATGTAAAAAACATGATTACAGGTGCAGCACAAATGGACGGCGCGATTCTAGTATGTTCAGCAGCTGACGGCCCTATGCCACAAACACGTGAGCACATCCTATTAGCACGTCAAGTTGGCGTACCATACATCGTAGTATTCCTCAACAAAGCAGACATGGTAGATGACCCTGAATTGTTAGAACTCGTTGAAATGGAAGTCCGTGACCTATTAAGCAAATACGACTTCCCAGGCGACGACACCCCAATCATCCAAGGCTCAGCAAAGCTAGCACTTGAAGGTGACCAATCAGAAATTGGCGAACCATCAATCTTCCGCTTAGCAGAAGCGCTAGACAACTACATCCCAATGCCAGATCGTGCTATCGACGGCAC
>JAUXNQ010000013.1 GCA_030682715.1 Methylotenera sp.
GCGCCCTCAATTAAGAAACTTTAGTTGAAGCGCAAGCGTAACAAAACGGAGAGCTGGCCGAGTGGTCGAAGGCACTTCCCTGCTAAGGAAGCATACGGGCTTAAATCTGTATCGAGGGTTCGAATCCCTCGCTCTCCGCCACCTACCACACAACCCCATGAATATAAAAGACATTCGATGCAGACTGGCATTGCAGTGTGTTGATAAAATTTTTATGTGGTAGGAAGTGTGGTAATCTTGTGATAATGTACCTCTTAAATCAAGGGGTGCTATTATCAAATATCTATCCAAAAGGCCTAACGGCATATACGAATTCACTAGGACTATTCCGGTCCCTTTAGTGGCGCATTTTAATGACGCATATTGCAATAATAAATGTATTCAGTATCGAATACGAAAATCACTCCAAACCACAGATTTAAGAACTGCTGAAAAACGCTGCACTGAAATGTCAGCTAAATACAACAAAGTTTTTTCTGTATTGGCTGAATCAATTGCAAAAGAGCAAGAATTTCCAGCAGTCCAAGTTCAAGTAGCACTTACACCAGAACTAATACCTGCTGTAATTCCCAAAAGTGCAGGGCCTACCTTTCCATCCGTAGTTCTTACCCCAGAACTAAAGTCTGCTGTAGTTGGCTTTGCAAAACGCAATCAACTCCAAGCAGATGATTCATATCGCGACTTGGTTACTGGCTTTCAACTCCCTGAGTTTAACAGGCAAATAGCTTCAAATAAGCATGAAGTAGAATTAGCGATACTGAAGGAAGCTTGCATTAAAAGAGATGTAAGCTCAATAACAACTCCTATCCTAAATAGTTTACTGAAGCCATTTAGTGCCAGCGATAAAAGCCTGTTTGCTTCTGAAGCTGATTTATTTCATCTAAAACTAGAGATTCTTTTTGCTAAACGTGATGCCACTCGTGAATTATTTGCTCGAGATACAGGTGAGGGTAGCCACACAGATGCTGTAGCGCCATTTGTGGCACTAAATAAACCTGAACCTATCCTAACCCTTATCCGACTTCATGAACTTTGGGCTAAGGATGCAGTGCGCAATCTAAAAACTTCTGACAGTTTCCTTGCCACACTTAAGCAATTTATTACTTTTGTGGACGATAAACCTGCTAAGAACATTACTCGTGAAGACATAAACAATTGGGCTATTCAATTGGCTACTGAAAATTATGCAAACAAAACCATAATGAACAAGGTCAAGTCCATCAATGCAATGTTCATTGTAGCTGTCGATAACAGCCTGCTTTTATCCAGCCCTGCATCAAGAGTGAAAACCAAAGGTCGTGGAACACCTGCAAAGATTAAAAGAGCATTTACCACGCCTGAATTAGAAAAACTGTTCAAACGCCCATGGACAAAACAAAACAAACCCAAAGACACTGAAACATACCAGCACTGGATTCCAGCCATAGGCTTAACCACTGGCGCTCGCCTTCGTGAAATATGCCAACTGCGACTATGTGATTTTAAAGTAGAAGATGGTTATCACTTTATTGACATCAATGAAGAGGCTGAAGATGCAAGCCTAAAAAATCAAAGCTCAGTGCGAAGAGTGCCAATACACCCTGATTTAATGAAAATGGGGCTACTAAAATATGTAGAAGCAGAACGCTTACGCAACACTGAATCCAGTGCAATGCTTTTTTCAGAATTAAAGCCTAATAACAAATATAACAACCCTGCTGAGAAAGCATCAAAATGGTGGGCTAGATTTAGCGACCAAATGGAAGTAACTGACCCTGACACAAGCTTTCACTCATTTCGCTACAATTTGGTAAAAGCTGCATTAGAAATTAAACCAGACCCAGGCAAAGCTGTCCGCTTCGCTTTGACTGGTCATAAGGATACGGACATAGGAACGCATTACTATCCTAAAATACATGGCTTAGAGCCATTGGTAGCCTGTGTAAATCAAATTAAACTACCTATAGATATAACCCACCTAATGGATTAAAACAGAAAAAAATCTTAAAGCCAACTGATGGTAATTTATGGCAAGAAATATCATTTTGAAAAATAAGCCAAAAATTAGAACAATTTCCAAAACGCTACCTATACTGTTTATAGGACAAAGATAGTGAAGCTTCTTAAACTGAGGCAAGTCTGATTCATTGATTTAGCCATCTCTACAGTGAGCTTTCTCACTCAAAGATGCAAATAATTCTGAGCCAAATTATTTAGCGCTCATACCCACCCCAGCCCTAGTTTTAGGGCAAAGACTTGAATCAGCCAAGAAACTTTTATAGCTCCAACCCTTTAAAGGTTAAGCCCCAATTGCACAACTTACAAACTGCGTTTGCAGGCTAAGTTAAACAGTTGGGGCTATTTTTTGCCTGAACGGACAGAATAATCTAACCGTTCCTATACTAATTAGTAATACAAAAATTACATTTTTTATAGGACAAACATAATGAAAGCTTTTCTCATAGACCCATACAATCAAACAATTACTGAAGTTAAATATGATGGGAATTACAAAACCATTCAAAAAATCATTGGCTGCGCTATTTTTGATATAGCAAGATTTAATGATAATACTGGCGATGGAATCTACATTGACGATGAAGGCATGTTTTGCTGCAGCAAAGATAGGCGCTTTTTTGTTGTCTATCCAGCAACAGGCGCTCCAACCATTCTTGCAGGCAGGGGATTGGCTTTAGGTTGCGATTTGGCTACTGGTGAAAGTCAGTCTTTAACTTGCTCTTTTGATGAGTTGGCAAATCGAATTGCATTCATTTCAGAGCACCAGGCACTACAACTTATAGAGGAACATGGTTTATAAACACACACATAATTCAAGCCTTTTTATGGCTAAAAAATGATTCAATAGCCCCTTTCATTAGGGGCTTTTTTTGTAAAATTGATAATCTGGTTAGCAACCTTTTCTTTCCCACTTATCCTTAAGTTTAGCTGCCTCTTTGGTCTGCCATTGCATATTACTAGGGCTGTCAGCATCACCACAAGCCAATGGCTTTATGTGGTCAATAACATAACCAGCACACCTGCCTTTTGGCTTACCTGTAGATGGGCAGTAGTGCAGTTTCTTAAATTCTGCTTTTGCTTTATAGCTTCTATGCTGTCCAGCTTCAACACTAAAGCTCATCAGCAACATTAAAATCAATAACAAGCGCATTTTATTACCTTTTCTTGCCACTTTTTAAGCCCTTCTTTTGAAATACAGTAAATTTTGCAAGCTTATTGCGCCATGGGAAAGGTTAAGTATTAAGTGTCAATTTTGATGTGCATTATCAAAAATATAAATGAGAATTTGAATGTATCCTGGTAGTTTGAGCGGTGAAATTATTATAATTATGCTAGTGTACCAACTGCTAAATTTTAACTGCAAGAATAATCATCCTCTGAATCTGAAATGCACTATCAATGCATTTTTAAGCGCTAATATATTGAACAATAATTATGTCCACTCATTTTCCAATCAACAGTCGTGCTATAGAAAAGAGTAGTAAATCTCTAAAAGAGATTTCAGATGGACTCCTCATGGAAATGAATGTTTTTTATGAAAAAACTTCTTGGGAGGCACTTGAAGCGAGATTGGTAATAATAGCCGTAATTATTACTAGCCAATACTTTAATGAAGTTGATTCAACTTCAGATTTAAAAAAATTATTTCCTAGAGTATTAAGTTATCTAGGTATTAGAGATTTAACAATCCAATGGAATCCGAATTGGGCAGGAATTATATCTGTCCACAAAGAATACTTCGGTTACTTAATTGATTATATCTATCAAGAAATTTTAGATAACAAAAAACATCATGGGCATGTATCTAGCAATAGAAAAAAACAAGGTGCATATTTCACACCATTTCCTATAGCTTACTTTATTGTTAAGGAAACTTTCGACAACAGTGAAGTTTCATCTCTTACAAAAATACTTGATCCTGCAGTTGGCACTGGAACTTTCATTTCTGCAGTAGCGCATTACTTAAGCGCAGAACGATCATTAGATGCCAGCCTAATTAAATCCATTATCCATGGATTTGATAAAGACGAAACTGCACTAAAGATTTCTGGTTTGGTTCTTGCTGTGGAGTTTTCGCTGGATCTCAGCTTTATTGACAATCATAGTTACCCTTATCATGCCAAGTGCCTTGACTTCATTACAGCTAAAACTTTTGGCTCAGTGAAACAAAAAAAAGATTTATTTGATGAGGGTAATGGGGAAGGCTCTGAATATCAAATAGAACATTATTATGATTTTCTTGTTATGAATCCACCGTATGACAGATTAAAACCTGACGCAGAATCGGCTGGGGAAAAAGAAAATTTAAAACTTTATGTGGATACTTTAAAACAATCACTTCAATTTAGTGACATCAATGGAAGTATAGATTTATATAGATTATTTCTCGAAAAAAGTTTGTATGTAACCACCTCAGCGGCTCGATTAGGCGCGATTATCCCTAGAACCTTCGTGGCGGACAAATCAGCAAAAACATTAAGAAAAAGGATTCTTGACTTAAATCTTCTAGAAAAAGTTTTGATTATTCCAGAAAAACTAAAGACATTTGAAGGTGTCACTCAAGCCTACTGTATAATCACTCTAGATAAAAATCCTACTAAGAATAATATTCAAGTAGGTTACTCCGAAACAAAATTTCCAAGCCTTAACCAAAAATACAATTTAGTTCCATATAGATTGGCAAAAGAAGCCTTTCCATCACATGCATATATAGCAGTTCTTGATCATATCGGATATGAGCTAATTAGCCATTTGAATACGTTCCCAAAGGTATCTTCAGTCCCTTTTATTTTTAATAAACGAGGTGAGTTAGACTTAACTTTGTATGCATCTTATATTGGTGCAGGAAATGGGAAGTTGTTACGTGGTAGGCATATTCAAGAATATGGGATTAGTGGCAATGATAGCGTCCAAATTGACGACTTTAAATCTCGCTTAAAAGGCTCATCTAAGTTAGTAGATATTTCATCAGAGCGATTGGCTTGCCAGCAAATATCTAATAACGACTCAAAGAAGCGCTTGAAATTTTCTTACATTCCTGCAGAGATGGTTCTAGGAAACTCTTTAAATTACATTACGGTCAGTAAAAACGAAGACGCTAAATGGAATATATTCGCAGTCCTTGGTATTTTTAACTCTATTCTTTTGGATTGGCGATTTAATGCGACTAGTAGCAATAATCATGTGAACAATTATGAAGTTGACGACTTACCATTTCCATTGCATTGTGATGATTCAATCATCACTAAAATTTCTCTTTTAGCAGAGGAATTATCACAATCACAGCTCGTAAATGACGATATTAGAAGAAATCTAGAGTTTGCCATTCTAGAAGCATACAATGCTACAAAATTTCTACCCTATCTCCGTGAAAATCATGGACTTGGAAGTTTTATTTATGATTCGAGAATTCTATAAATGTATAAGTTATATAACCATATTACTAGCTCATTAAGCGAAAGAGATATGGAAATGGTTCGCCATGTTCCACAAGGTGGTAATTGGAAAAATATTCCTGAAAGCATCCCATCTAAAAGGTTGGAGCAAATTCGTGCATCAGGTGGCAGGACCACATACTATGGACGACTGCGTTGGGATAAGCCATCATATACAGTTACGACCTATTTCAATAGACCAGGTAATGGTTGCTACATTCACCCTAGTGATGGAACGGATAATCTCACTCAACAAAACAGGTTGATCAGCTTTAGAGAAGCGGCAAGGTTGCAATCATTTCCTGATTCATTCGTTTTCTTAGGCTCAAAGACATCTCAATACAATCAGATTGGAAACGCAGTGCCTCCATTGCTTGCGTATTCGATTGCAAAACAAATTAAAGGCGCAACAGCTTTAGACTTGTTTTGTGGCTGCGGTGGGATGAGTCACGGTTTTGAGCTTGCTGGATTTGATGTATTGCTTGGGGTTGATATTGAAAAACACGCAATGAATACTTGGGCACACAATCATAAAGGCAAGCCAATTCTAGGTGATATAACTAAATCAGAAGTTAAAGATGAAATTTTTGATACTCTGGCTGGTCGTGCTGTTGACATAATAATAGGTGGCCCACCATGCCAAGGATTCTCAACTGCTGGGTGGAGGCAAGATGCTGACCCAAGGAATCAGTTGTGGAATGACTATTTAGCAATAGTCGAAAGGGTAAGTCCTAATTATTTCATTATAGAAAATGTTCCAGGAATTTTGACTGCAAAGCAAAATGGATCCACAGTTTTAGAAAATATGAAACTGGCCTTCGGAAAACTAGGTTATCTTTTGAAAGTAAAAAAACTAAAAGCTGAGGAATTTGGCATTCCACAATTAAGAAGAAGAGTCATTATAGTAGGCCACAAAGAGTCTGTTGAATTTCAATTCCCTGAGCCAGTTACTTCAGACCCTATTACGGTTAAAGATGCTATTTATAATTTACCAATGCTTGGAGTAAGTGATGGAATAGAGATGCTTGAGTTACCTAACTACAAGCCAGTTTCACTATATGAAAACTGGCTTGTAGGTAAAGTAAGCACCTCAGAGTATTTTGATACATTGAGGTCCAAACAAACGATTTTATTGAAATAATTTATAGCAAAGAATATTTAGTCTGGCTCTTGTAAAGTTATTCCTGCAATAAACTCTTTATAACTGGTAAGTGCTAAAGAATCCAATTCATCAAGTAGAACTTTTTTTGCTATATCATTTCCTGCTTGATGGTAAGCATTTGAAATTTTTTCTAAAATATTATTAAGTATCTCAGGCTTTAGTTCAGCAACTTTTCTGTTATCTTTTATTAAATATTCATCAAGTTGTAAGAATGCAATTTTTTTATATCGTTCCGCATTTCGTGAATACTGCGTAATATCCCCACGAATTTTTTTCATTTCTTGGTAGCTCCCAGTTATAGGATCAAAGCCAATGAACTCTATTGAGTAGTATGCATAATCAGGATTTAAGAATGACTCTAGGAATTGGTTTAGACCTATTTCTTTTAAGTTTGCCATGATGGTCAAAATATAATGCATGTTACGTCGCATATATTTGCTAGCCTCTAAAGCATCAGCATCATTTTTAATTGCAACTTTCAACCTATTCCAGAGCGGTGCGCTATGCCAAGAAACTACTTGTTCACCTTCATCTTCATGTTGTTTCAACTTCAAACAGTCTGCATATGTAAGCCTGTTTCCTTTGCTAGAGTTCTCTTGTTTTGTCATTGGCTGAAAATATGGCCTATGACAAAAACCTAAAGAAATTGGTCCGATATGGTCTGCTGATACATCATGCTGACTATATACTTTCATCAACCAACTTGCCGCCTTCCAATCGCCATCAGCCCAGTTCTCATAAGCTCGCCTATCCTCACCATACCTAGCTAGGTTTGAAGTGTGCCGCCCAGTATCCTCCTCACCTCTACAGCATCTGTTGTAGCTATGAAAGCCGTCTAAGCGATCAGGGCAATTTGACATAGCTCCAGGCCCAAGCCGTTTTGAAAATGCATCTACAAAATTGGTTTGAATGTATGCATTTAACTCTGGAAGAGTTGACATATTACGACAGCCAGGGAAAGCAAGATCTAATATAGCAAAAGTTTTAATACCTATTTTTTCAAATAACTCATTTGCTAATTCAAATACATTTACGATGCCGTTTTCGTCTAGCTTATCAATCAAAGCTGAGGCTTTATTTATTGACTTAATACTATTTTTCACCAGATAGACATATTCTAATGACAGTTCTCTTCCACATGTTTGGCAAGCCTTTATTTTTGTAGGATGGTTTGCTAAGGCTATTGGACTTAGCCTTGCATGATCTGCAACTTTTATACCTTTTGACTTTAGTTCAGCGCCTTTTTCTAACCACCACCGTTCCCTCTTTTTACCTAGCTCGGATTTTCCTGCCGTTACCCACTTAATTGAACCTGTTGCATCAACCGCTTCTGGGAAGTCCTTATAGTTTTGATGCCCAATAATAAATTTTTGGTATTTGATAAAGTTTGGATGATAAGTTTTAAGAACACGCGCCATATTTTTCTTCCTGTTGATGAACTTATTGAAGCGATTTTTTGCGAATGCAAAGACTTTTGATATAAATAAGCAGATTTTGTGTAGGCAGATAGCTATTCCTTTGCTACATCTTTGAATAACTCTGTTATATGAACGTCAAATGCCCGAGCAATTTGCTGGACTATATCTACAGTAGGATTTCTTACTCCGCGCTCAATACCGCTAATATATGTGCGATGAAGTCCTGATACTTCAGAAAGCTTATCCTGCGACCAGCCCTTTTGTTCGCGAATTTGCTTGATGTTAAAACCTAATATTTGTTGAATTTTCATGCAGGTAATAGTCGTCTAAAAGTGACTTATAAGTCTATAGACGATGAGTAACACCAGGATTTATTAATAACTAGGATCTTTAGTAAGCCTGATTTAATTAGCAATCATTCCATTCACACAATAAAAAAGACCCTCAAACTGAGGGTCTTAGTTGAATAATTACTGCATTAGCTATTATTTTAAATAACTAGTCATTTGTGGTTAAACTTCAAATCATCAATAGTTATTGTGTGAGTTTCAATTGATAAATCAGGATGTCTAACTTTCAAAGTAAACCAATGCTGATTGCAATCATTCCAATTAATGTAGAATTGAAATTCAGTTCCACCTGGCATCAATTCTAAAGTTAAGTCAGCATAATCTTGACATTCAGCTTCGTAATATTGACCACTTTCTTCATAAACTTTAACAATTTCATCAAAAGTCTCTTTAAATGTGTATAAAAATTGATTAGTTTTCTTATCAAAATACTGATGCATGTTTCTTAATCTAGATTTAGCTTTAGACATATGCATGACCTGCTTTCTTGCTAGACTTTTTATTTCTTTTAGCTAAAAATACATGAATATTAGTTTCACCTGCAGCCCTCATATCTGTGAGTTCTTGATTAGCTTTTTTGAAATGCTTCATATTTTGTAATGCATATAATTTGATAAATGGTAGAAATAGCATATCTAGCATCATTTGATTTTTGTCTGCACACTCAGCTATGCTTGCTAAAGTTAGTATCCTGTAATCAACATTACATGTGTCAGCCTTTTTATTTATATTGACCATTTGAATTTCAATAATAATATCCTGACTGTCTAATACAGGTGCTATTGTGTGCATCAAACACAAATACATTTTATGTTCTGACTTCAGCTCAGAAGATGATATGCCATTGATATTATCTAAACTAATCTTAGACAAGATTTCTTCAGCTATTGGGCCAAGATTTAGATTGAGTAGTGTTTGCAATACTTCATTATTATTAGACATATGCAACACCTGCTTTTTTCTTATTAGCAGCTTTTTTGCTTGCAGCTTTATTATGTTTTTTAAAAGCTGGCAGATGTGCTACAGCTCCAGCTTTAATAATAGTTAGCTGATTTATAGCTTGCATACATTTTAATAAATCAGGCTTGAATTCACTTAAAGCACCAAAAATGTTTTGAACATGAGTTGCCCAATGACAATCTTCTCCTTGTTCCACATACTTTATTGAAATAAAAATGTCATGTGGACTTACAGCTACATCTAAATTATGTAGCAAGCAAAAATGAAGTTCATCACCACTTGTTGCAACAATGCCTAAATGATTACAATTTTCTAAGCCAGGGGATACATCTGAAACCATTTCATCAATAAGTCCTTGATCAAATAATTCAGTATTTAGTAGTGTTTGTGATAGTAATGCAGGGGTAATAGACATATGAGTCTCCTATTTTTTTAAGTTTAAAGAAATTTCCTTTTAAGCTCAAAAAATTAGGAATAACAGTGCTCTGCCACCTCATTGGTGCCTATTTTTTTGGTATGTCAGCCAATTTGTTTTGTAAGAATTAGCTGATTTCCGTAATGTATCATAAATATTTGCATTTGTCAAGCATTACTTGTTGATTTATTGAAATTAGTGTGTTATGGGTATAGGCTATTTAAATTTAGAATCAGCGAAGTCTATGATTAATTTAAATAAAAATGGGTGCTTTGTTCACTCTAAACAATTTTGCATAGTGTTTAATTAGCACTCTCTCAATCCATAAAAAAGACCCCCAAAACTGAGGGTCTTAGTCGAATAATTACAGCATTAAGCCTGTCCTTACTCTATTCTGCTCCTTTCACTTCCAATTCAGTTCCACCTGATTGTCATTTAAGAGCCACCCATGTTCCACATAGGGGCTAAGTAAAATACTCCAATAAGAATCCGCCAAGATTCAAAACTAATGCAACATTGACTGTGTCAATCTTTCAACCTGAAAATGCAATAAAAACAATCATTGCAAATCCATTCTTTATCCACCACAGCTATTCAGCAGATAAATTCAAAGTCTAATCAATCGATCTCCCACACCCTCCTAAAAATCCCTTGCCACAGGGAACGGAGTAGGTGCTTCCCAAGTTATACAAATCTACTAATGATATATAGCAAGCTATCTCCATAAAAAGACTAATCCAGTGCTAAGCACCTCACCCATTGCAAAAAATGCAATTGGTTTTCAGTGGGGCAGGATTCCAAGACCCCTCACTTACTCTCTTTTTACTTCATCGATAATAGCCTAATAGGGCATTGCCCTATCACTTGCAAAAAACTTCATATCTCCACAATACACCTCAGGGGTGCACTTACTGGTTTAAGCTATACATTGAGGGTTAGAGGTTGCCCTACTACCCGCCCGGAATATCCACTCTCGCTCAATTCCCTATTGCATTACTGCAATCTCAAAAGCCCACCAGGTGTCAAAGGTTAAATGGTCGCCCACTTCCCCTCGTTGGGATTGAATACCCAATTTAGATTTGTCAGGTGTCTACTATATTTCCAAAGTAGACCCGTGTCCTTGTCGCCCAATCACTAAATTTATTTCCTTAGAATGGGGTCGAATTTGTCATTACAGACAAAAGCGCCCCGTTGCGGCTCTACGAGCTTGATTAGAAGCATAGAGCTACCACAGTCAGGGAGGTTGGCACTCCCCCCTTAGTCTATCCAGACTATTTACATTACTTATTGGCTGAGGGGTGGAAACCCTCAACTAAATGGCGGATTATCACCCCCAGTATGTTGGAACACACTGAGCTAATTAGTATAGGCAATTTTTACCTAAACCCTCCATTTCATTAGGAATCCTTTATGTAGTTCAATAACTATTTATCCAATTTATAGCTATACCTTATATGTTCCATAACCTATAAATGAGGAGTCTTAATGTCAAGCTATGACCTACTACTAAAATATAAATCCACATATATGCAAAGAATTGCTGAATATGCTCAGCGAGGCTATGAGTCATATTGCTCAGGCATCTCTCCAGACTTGCCAGGCTACCTGAGAATGGTCGCTAAATTCATAAAACTTTATGATATAAACCAAACCCCTATGCAAAGGTACAGAAGCAAGTTAAAGGGTCAAGCAGGTTGCATTCTGGTTGCTTATTGCAATACAGAAAAGACCAAAGAAATTCATTGGATTTTGTTACTCACAAAAGGCACACATATCGCCAAGCAATTAGAAAAGTTAAATCCAATAGATCAATGCAAGTATTCTGATTTTCAATTGCATTGCACTAAATCCAAATGGACTTGGAGGCTACAAGCCTCAATCTATGAGGGGCTTAGGTTTCAAGTAGTAAAATCTGCCAGAATCTACAACACTGACCCGATGCAATTAAATCAGGTTGTTCATTTAATGTATCAGCAACCTAAATTTTCAGGTATTAGGGAACAGATAAAGAAATTAAGAGAGCTGGTTAAAGCAGAATTCAAAAGAAGGAAAATTGCAACAATTTATAAATTTCCAAGGCTCTACTATCTGCAAAAGCAACCAAATGAAGGTTATCTGGTTTCTGCACCAAAAAATCTAATTGGTGGAAAGATTGCCAAGACTATTGTTACGATTTGAAAGACTCATTTAAAAATTAGTAGCTATACCTAGAATGCAGTAATTTTTTACTGCTTTACTAGGACAAAAATCATGAAAAAAGCACAAGGCAGCACCAAGATTACACTGGCAACTGTGAAAAGTTTTATCAACAAGAATAAAGTGCATTTGCTAATAAAAGTTAAATCAAAATTTGATGGGATGGTTGACGGGGTTAGGGATGTGGATGATTTAGGTTTTCAGAGAATATTACCCGATGATATTCACCCTTCGAATACGCTTGGCATTCGTGGGGCATGGTTTGTTAAAGACAGCAGAGACCATTTAACTGCTTATGAAGATTCCAACATCAAAGGCTTCAGTATTTACAACTGTTGCGGGAGTTTTATTTTAGGCATTTATAAAAACAACTAAAAAATTGATAGTTTTTTCATTGGCTATCTATACTGATTATGAGGGTATGAAATTGCCTCTAGGTGCAAAGTTAAGTGTGCCTAGGGTATTCAGCACCCAAGGACAAAATTTGATTTTGCATCTTCTATATTTTAATTATAGGAGATAGCTATGACAGTATTTTTAGTTATAAAGTTAGCTTTAGGTTCAGCAGGTGCTGTTTATTGTTTAGCGCAAGTAGTTGCTGGTTTATCAGCACATGCAAAAGCTGGATACTAAATCAGTGTATTGCTGGCTAGAGAATTGATCGCTAAGTAATAGGAAATGCAATTTATTTTAGGAAAAAAGTTGATATTAAAAAAGTGTAAGTTTTTACACATGATTCTGATTCTGCCCTGCCTAAGTTTTTAGGTAGGGTATTTTTTTGTCAGAGTTCTGATTAAAAGCTATGTGCCAAATAAAGAGCAATGAGCTGACCATTTCTTTTCTTGGCACACGGAGCCGCAGGCTCACAAGAGCTTTATATTAAATACAATTGCCTTTGACTTTAACCAAAAAAATAGTTTTTAATAGGTGGAGCTTAAGTTGATTGATTTTAGACAACACAGAACAGTGTTATTAGCTACTGTAGAATAGAATTCAGCGACCTTGTTTTTAGGTCTTTTGGTTAAAAACATCCCATAGCCTAATAAAATTAAGCTTTGTGAGTTTATCCCTTTAAAAATTGGGTTTGTTAGACAGTTTATTACTAACAATTCATCCGCGCTCTAATAGCTATTAAACAGCCACATCCCCACCCCGCGGACTCTAAATAATAGGGCTTTTTTCAGCATGCTATTTATTCAGCTCATCCAGGTTGCGCCTCAGGTATCCCTATTTTGCGCATCACATCATATCAGCCAACGGTCTTACTCTACCCTGAAACTAATACAACCGTAATCTAATTAAAGACTACTAATAACTAATCAATCAAGCTGGTGCTATTTCTTACAGTCCGGATTTCACGGTATATTCTCGCTATTGACTTAATTATCTTATAGTTTGAAAACTGCTGCTATTGAATAGGGGTTTTCTTTATTTATTGACTATTTATAGTATAGCAACCCACTATCAACATAATTTATGCAGATTATTGTCAGGTAACTGATTTTCATTGGTGTGGGATTTTATGTTTTTTAGGAAATATTTATGCTTAAATTAAATGTAAATGATGCCTACACTTTGAAGCAGGGGCATTTAACCCCTATATTTAAGCAGTTTTAAGCAAGCCACAGGCACTTTAATCAGAACTTCCCCACGAGTGCCCTCCAAAATCAGTAAAACCTATGCCCAAACAGGGAATCCCTGTGGCGGGATTTATGTAAGTTGTTTGTGTTGAAGGCATTTGAAAGTCATCATCATTATTGTCATAGTAGTAACCTTGGCTAGGCACTACATAATGTCTAATAAAATATGCCATAACAAACATTGAACCAAAGCCCCAAAATATATTTGAAGTTAAGTAGCCTACTGCGATAAAAGTTGCCATTAGCAAACACCATAATAGAAAGTTTCTCATAATTTATCACCTAATTTTAAGCAAGATATAGCACCTTGCCACAAGCAGTAGGCCGTACTGTCGGGTGAAAATCAATATTTATTTTGTATTTTTTAGTAAAAAAATAATCACTTAAAGTGCAATATGAATCCCTGTTTTGCGGCGCACCCTACAATAAATTCGAAGACCAATCTATCCATCACAAATTTCACAATTTTTGTATCAATTTTGTGGCATAGACGCAACCGGCATGTTAATATGCGGCTCTGTTCGGAAGTGAGGTTTCAAAAATTTTGGTGTGGTAGGAATCGTGGTATAAGATGTGGTAGTTTTTAAAATCACATGCCCTGAAAGCCACGGAAACACTAGGATATTGAAATAAAGGGGAAAATCCCTCGCTCTCCGCCAATGTAACATAACTTAAAGATTGTAATTTTATCTTTAAAAAATTGGCAGTATAACGTATAATACTGCGCATGCGCCCGTAGCTCAGCTGGATAGAGTACTTGGCTACGAACCAAGGGGTCGGGCGTTCGAATCGCTCCGGGCGCACCAAATACCGGTAGTAATATCAAGGGGTTAGGCTTAACGGCTTAACCCTTTTTTATTGCCTATTCGCTTTTCACCTACCAACAACATTCCATGGGTAAACTATAAGTCAGTCAAATTGCCTTTATAACCACGAAATCCCCTTCAAATTTTCCAACTATTTTGCCTTTATATTCCATGATGTTCCGTTGGATAACAATGTTGTAAGAAACGCCTACATTATTTATTTACACATAACCGAGTGACCATGCAACAAGAATCGCCACCGCAGAAGCACTACCACCAAATATAGTGCTGCTGTGATTGACGTTCGGTGCCAATAGTGCACGCAAGGTAA
This sequence comes from Methylotenera sp., assembly GCA_030682715.1. Taxonomy (GTDB): domain Bacteria; phylum Pseudomonadota; class Gammaproteobacteria; order Burkholderiales; family Methylophilaceae; genus Methylotenera. Next base: position 14,711 of record JAUXNQ010000013.1, read on the forward strand.
CGCTATCATCTCGCACTCGCACATCCACCACGCAGATTTGCATGGCAAGTGAAAGTGGAATATGTTCGTATAAGTATTACTCAAGTTCACGTTCACTCATCTTAATCTCCCGATTGATATTTTGTATGCGTAGTAAAAAATTACTATGCAATATTTCAACAACAGTTGTAATATATTCACATGGATAAAATTACAGCAACAACAATCTTTGAATCCCTTTCTTCAAGCGTGCGTTTGGACGTATTTAGACTCTTAGTTAAAAAGGGTTTGGATGGTATGGTCGCGGGTGAAATAGCGACTGCTTTAGATATACCCCCAAACAATTTGTCTTTTCATCTCAAGGCGATGTCCTATGCAAAGATGGTGTCTGTTGAGCAGGAGGGGCGCTACCAAAGGTATCGCGCTAACTTCCCCATGATGCTAGACATGATTGCCTATCTAACTGAAGAGTGTT
>JAUXNQ010000056.1 GCA_030682715.1 Methylotenera sp.
GAATGGTGTGTGACGACCACCTTCATCTTTACCCAACACGTAGATTTCTGCTGTGAACTTTGTGTGTGGTTTGATTGAACCAGCTTTTGCTAATACTTGACCACGTTCAACTTCTTCACGTTTTGTGCCACGTAGCAATACGCCTACGTTATCACCTGCTTGACCTTGGTCTAGCAGTTTGCGGAACATTTCAACGCCTGTACAGGTTGTTTTTAGCGTGTCTTTGATACCAACGATTTCGATTTCGTCACCAACTTTAACGATTCCGCGTTCAATACGACCAGTTACTACAGTACCACGGCCTGAGATTGAGAATACGTCTTCTACTGGCATTAGGAATGTGCCGTCGATTGCGCGCTCTGGCATTGGGATGTAGCTGTCTAATGCTTCTGCTAAGCGGAAGATTGCTGGTTCGCCAATTTCTGATTGGTCACCTTCAAGGGCTAGTTTTGCTGAGCCGTGAATGATTGGTGTGTCGTCGCCTGGGAAGTCGTATTTGTTCAACAGGTCACGTACTTCCATTTCAACCAGTTCTAACAACTCAGGATCGTCAACCAGGTCTGCTTTGTTCAGGTATACGATGATGTATGGTACGCCAACTTGACGTGCCAGCAGGATGTGTTCACGTGTTTGTGGCATTGGGCCGTCAGCTGCTGAACATACCAGGATTGCGCCGTCCATCTGTGCTGCGCCGGTAATCATGTTTTTTACATAGTCGGCGTGGCCTGGACAGTCAACGTGTGCGTAGTGACGTGCTGCTGTCTCGTACTCAACGTGCGCTGTGTTGATGGTAATGCCGCGTGCTTTTTCTTCTGGTGCCGCGTCAATTTGATCGTAGGCTTTTGCTTCGCCACCGAATTTTTTTGTCAGTACAGTGGTGATCGCCGCTGTCAATGTTGTTTTACCGTGGTCAACGTGGCCAATCGTGCCTACGTTTACGTGCGGCTTGGTCCGTTCGAATTTACCTTTTGCCATGATTATTTCCTTTAATTTAAACTTTAAAAACTAATTAGTAATGAACTATTTCTTGTTCATGATGGCTTCAGCCACATTTCTTGGCGCTTCAGCATAGTGCTTGAATTCCATGCTGTAGCTAGCACGACCCTGTGACAATGAACGTACAGT
>JAUXNQ010000057.1 GCA_030682715.1 Methylotenera sp.
TCACGCATGTTATTTCCTTCTCGTTGCATCAACATAATCGTCGCACGTTCTTCAGCACTCAAATGCTTGTATTGCTTTCTTGTTCTTTCCATCCCAACACCTTAACCTCTCTAGGTGTTGCAATTGGTTTTTGAGCGCGCCCCTATTATAATTTCCGCCTTTTACTTGGGAGCGTTATATTTGATAGGTAAATCATTAAATTTACGCCATGATCAAAAAAGTATTAAATATTTACTGCCAATTTTACTAATCTTACTTACAGTTGGATACTTAAATTACAATGGAACAAGTTTAAATTTAAAAATTCTCTTTTAAAATTAATCATATTTAATATATTTAAATCGGGCATCTTCATTTGGGGTGCCTTCTAATACCCCACCCTCTTTGGCTGGTTGCCACGCAATGACGGACTCAATCTTTTTAGCTAACTCAAAGTCTTTTTCGGTGATGCCTTTTGCATCATGCGTACATAATTTCACAATAACGAACGCATAAGAAACGGTTAAATCTGGATGATGCCATGCCGCTTCAGCCAAATGCCCAACGGTATTCACAACCATTAAAGTAGCTTTCCAGCCACTGGTTTTGTATTTACGCCTTATCCAGCCATTTTCTAAATACCAATGAGGTAGTTCAGCGGCTAACTTAGTTTCAATTTCTTGATCAGACAAACCTAGTTTAGACGACATCATGAACCTTTCTATTAACTGACTACTTTAATGATGAACAAGTAATAAGTTCTCTGCAACAATCACGTCACCAATAGCATGACGTTTACTTAATATCGGCTCCACGGCATCATAGTTTGTTTTATGTACCACGTAGGTTTGAAAATGTTGCGTTAGATAAAAATCCTTAAAGGCTTCATCAACTAAAGTATCGCTTACCAACATTTGTAATGATACCGATGTTGAATTTGCGTAATGACTCAATGGTTTAGATTTCACCAACAACAAACGATCCGCACTAATTTTTTTTGCTAACCAAGCACTTAAGCTATCAGAAGTTACTTGCCAATTTTTAGAAATGGCATCGTCAGCTAACACCATTTTACTTGGTAGCCAGACAATCGCGCGATGCTGCCAGCCACGTTCAGCAATCTCTAACTCGCTACTGGCGGTGACTAATTGCTTATTAATCCCCGTCAGCAGCAATCCGAACTGGTCCATCGCTAATAAAGCTAATTGGTGTGCGATGGTATCGTCAACACCAGTACGTTGTTGTGCTTCACGCACGGCATCGGCAAACACACTGCCGCCTGGCACAATGATCACTTTGCCATCGCTAATTTTTACCAGCATGTCTAACCAACGCGGCAGTTCAGGCGAACCCAACAAACTACCACCTAATTTAACAACCCACATATAGGACCCCTTGATTTAGAACTAGGGCTTACCGTTAATCGGCCTTGCGACTAAAACACTCTACCACTTTCAGCATACTAGAGGCTTTATCCCAAGTTTCCACATACTCTTTCTCTACTTCTGAGTCTGCAACAATACCACCGCCAGCATAAAAACTAACTTCACCATCACCGTCTTTGTTTGCCACATAAACAGCCGTGCGTATAGCAATGTTAGTATCCATATTGCCATCAAAGCCTATATAACCAATAGCACCACAATATACGCCACGTCGATGTGGTTCCAGCTCTTCAATAATCTGCATAGATCGCAACTTAGGCGCACCAGTAATTGACCCACCAGGAAAGCAACCGCACAATAAATCGATTGCCGTTTTATGCGTCTGTAATTCACCAGTGACAATACTCACCAAATGATGCACGTTCGCAAAACTCTGCAACTGAAAAAGGTTATTTGCTTTGACTGAACCAGTGACACAATTTTTACTGATATCATTGCGTAGCAAATCTACAATCATTAGATTTTCTGCTCGGTCTTTAAGACTTTCTTGCAGTTCTTTCGCATACTGTGCGTCTAATTTGGCATCATCCGAACGCGGTCTAGTGCCTTTAATTGGACGCGTTTCCACATGTCCATCGACCACTTGTAAAAATCGCTCTGGAGACCCAGAAATCACCTGCATATCGCCAAAATTCATATATGCCATGAAAGGTGCAGGGCTTACTTCTCTTAACTTCTGGTAAAAAGTCCATGCATCACCTCGTGCAGCAGCTGAAAATCGCTGTGCCAGATTCACTTGGTAACAGTCACCCTCATGTATATAAGTTTGAATTGCATTAAAAGCGGAGATATAGGCGCTTTTATCCATATTTGAATGCACAGCAGAGGTCACTTCAAATGGGGTAGATTGCTCAGCATCAACGTCATTCGTTGTGTCAAACAATGCACACAACGCCAACCACGCTTCATGCGTTTGGCGATCAAAACCGTTTGAAACCAAATGAGCAGTCTTGTTACGATGGTCCACCACTACCGCCCAATCATAAACACCAATCTGCATATCTGGAACTAAACCGTCATCAGTCGCAGTATTTTCTAACTTTTCTAACCGTCTGGCTAAATCATAGCCAAAATAACCAACCGCACCACCTGTAAATGGCCACGCAGATTTAGTTGCTCGCAACGGTGCTAAAGCCTCATTCACCAGCTTAAATGGATCTTCTACCGATATGTATTTTTCATCAGACTTAACCACTTCCGTATACTGAGCATTAGTAGAGAATGTCATAAAAGGTTTAGCCACTAAAATATCATAATGCCCATAATGACTACCTGCCCTACCCGTCACAGGATTTGGCAACTGACCACTATCTAAGAACATCGCCCATGGCATGTGTGCGATACGCGCAAAATAATGTGCGCTATCAGCCTGGTACTGCAATTGATGCTGTAGAAAGCTCATCTAGACAGCCTTAACGAAGCGACTGCAAATGCTGGGAAACAAACCTTTGCCATATTTTTAATCAATATACTTTCTGCAGAAATAAAATCACTTACTGAACGATATTGGATACCTAATTGCTGAGCAAGTGACGCTGTTAAAAACTCTCCTGCACCTGCCCCAATCAATTGCAGGCTAGTATTGTTATCTTGCTCAGACGACCATTTTGTTAACACAGCCTGTCGTACAAGGTTAAGCTGCGCATGTTTAAACGCATTAGCAAGTTTTATCCACGCGCTTAAGGGTGCTTTTTGCGCATCCCATCCTATCATTCTTGCAATGCGGCGTGCACTGGATGCAATATTCTTATCAGCGCCATCGGCGGTATCTGCCATATTGTCGCTAAGACTTAAATCACCTGTTAATGTATAAACATCTGCCGTTGTGGCAAAATGTTCAGCCGCAATATTTACAAGCTGCCCAGAAAATGAAATTTTCTGGGCCAAAGCCATTAATGGCGTGCGCACAACGCCAGTATAAACCAACTCATCAAACTGCATGCGTGTCGCATCTGTTAAGCCTTGCACCTGAGGCTTGCCATCACACACTAAGGCAATGTCGGTTGTTGTGCTGCCAATATCAATAAAAATGGCCTGTGGTACTTTTTTTGCTAAATAGTAGACGCTCGCCAACCAGTTCATAGATGCAATGTCACCCGTCACTTGCGCAACTGCATCTATGGCAACAAAACCTTTATTCCCAGCAAAAAACTCAATGTCTACATCACGCTTACCCGCACTAAGTTTGCGCTGCATTGTCTGCGAAATTTCCAACACGCCCGTGTGGCGGTCTGCAAATATATCCGCTAGCTCACCAGTCATCGTCACCGCATGTGACTCGGCATGCATCTCTAATAATATGGCATCTATTGCAGACTCCAACTCATTGAGCCCTTTCCATAAAGGGCAATAGACCTGCTTGGCGTCTAAAACGTGTCCTTGGTTATTCATTAACACTGCTTTGAGATGCGCGCCACCTACATCCCAACCTATCATACGTTTTTGACTCATAGTTGAATGACAACCTGCTTTTTAGCTAAATTTGGCATAGAGAACTTATCATTTAACACACAATCTAAAATCAACTTGGCAGGATTATAATCTAAGGCCTGATCCAACCCTACATAGCTCGTGGTTAATCGCGGATTAATTTCGATCACATAAATTTTATTATCATTTTCGGTGTCTACAATCACATCAACACCGATATACCCTAGTGCGTCTGGCAACATTTTGGCAATTTTCCTCGCTATCGCTTCAAAGCGTTGCCAGTAGGCTGACATGCCGTTAACCGTGATCCCTGTTAATTTAAAATGGCTACCATCATGCTCAATATGCTGTTCATTACAACTTAGCAACCAAGCCTTTCCGTTACTGCACAACATAGAGAAACTGGCAGCTAGTCCAGCTTGATAAGGCTGAGCTAAATACGTGAGATATCGCTCATCCTGCGCAATCCAACTTTTTAAATCATCTAATGAGCCAAATAACTGAATTCCCTCACAACCAGCACCGTCTTCTGGCTTAGCTACCCATTGATTAATATTTTGCGTGCCTGAGACTTGATATTTGTCTTGCACGAGATCTTCACCTGCATACACGGGCAAGGTGTAAATATTGGCCTGCTGTAATGCTTCACAACACAAAGTTTTACTTGTGCCAATTAAGGTCGAATCAAATCCGCACCCCAAAAATAACGCGCCTTTTTCATGGCTCGCATAGCACAACTCACTTAGCTCAAGCAAAACGCCATTGGCTTCTGGCGCAATTAACCACACCAAGTCGACTGTTGCGAGTGTTTCTGTAAACACATGATTAAACTGTCCAGAGTTTACTTCAACGCTGTGATTCGCCAATGAAGATGGTGTAAGCCTAGCATCATGTAATGTCACGATTTCGAATTGATTCATCTCAGCTAAATGACACAACAAAGCATCCCGCATAAGTGATCCTTCATTCACTAATGACTCAGATAACACCTCTGTACTCAAACCTCCACCAGTAAGATACTCACAGACTAATATTTTTTTTAATGGTTCGATGATCAAAATTCCTCTTTAATTACACTATTTGGCAGGTTGCCTGGATAAAATATGTTGCCGACCAATAACGCTAGACATAAGACTCAAGCCAATACACACAGAAGCTGAGATAATACAGCGTAGTCACAGCTATCTATAGCCACTGAAAGTGTAGGCTAACATTCAAGTTAAACAAAGTGACTCGTGATAAATATGCTGAAAAAACATACTAACTTTTACGCTTCTTGAGAAATTGATGCAGATAATTCCAGTAATTGATTTATTGAACGGTATAGTCGTTCACGCAAAGAAAGGTGATCGTCAGCATTACCAACCGATTACTTCGCAACTTACATCGTCAAGCGAGCCTTTAGATATTGTCGCCGCGCTACTCATGCTCCACCCTTTCGAGCAACTCTACATCGCAGATTTGAATGCGATACAAAAACTTAGCAACCCTAATACCACCTCTCAAAGTAACAACTTTAGCGTCATCGAGTCAATTTCACTTCGCTACCCCAATCTCACCATTTGGGTAGATGCCGGTATCAGCAATATTGCAGAATTTACATTATGGTCATCACTAAATGTAAAACTCATTCTGGGCAGTGAAAACTTTTCAAGTATCGAGCAATATCTAATTTCTTATCCTGAAAGCAATACCCAACATATTCTATCGCTTGATTTTATGCCGAATGGCTACCAAGGGCCATTAGCGCTATTAGAGAACACTATATACTGGCCGCAAGAGGTCATTATCATGTCACTTGCGCATGTAGGTGCAAATCAGGGCACAAACATACAACTACTCACCAAAATAAAGCAAGAAGCCAGCACCTTCCACTTATATGCTGCTGGTGGAGTCCGTGGAATCGAAGATTTATATACTTTAAAGTCTATAGGTATTCATGGCGCACTGATTGCCACGGCATTACACGATAAGCAGTTATCTCACGAACAATTATCATCACTTCAACAATAAAAAAGCCCGACTAGTCGGGCTTTTTTACAGCTACATGTTTAACAGCTAACCTTTTTAATAGCTAAACTGCTTAACCGATAAATTAAGTACAGCTTGCGACTATTCCAAGTTAGCGTGGATAGCGCGCATACCTTCTTCAGTCAAACCTTTTGCAAAAATCAAATCAGCAATCGTAGCTTCTAAGAAAATAAGCGTTGAAAGTTCAAACTGTGAGCCCATTGGCATACCGTTCGTCAATGGGAAGCTGCTGTCATTACCGATTTGAATCGTTAAGTCAGCTGCATCAGCCATTGGTGAAGATTTCTTCATAGAAATCACCACTAATTTAGCACCCACTGATTTTGCCTTTTTAACAAATGGCAATAAAGTTTCTGTACCACCAGAGCCTGAAACCAAAATCTGCAAATCACCCGCTTTAATTGCTGGTGTTACCACTTCACCGATCATACTTACATTGTAACCAGCGTGTACTAAGCGCATTGCAAAGAAACGTGATACAAGCAAAGAGCGGCCAGCGCCACCGATAAATGTACGGCCAGCACCTTCAACTAACTTTAAAAGCTCTGCTGATTTAGAATTGTCTGTTTCAGCCAAGATGCTCGTTAACTTGTCTAAAATTAATTTTTGACTACTACTCATGATATTTCCTTATCGAATCAATGATTTTAGTGAACACTTAAAATACCAAAAAAAATCCCGACCCATTACTGAGTCAGGATTTTTTAATCGTTCATTTCAATAAAAAACTTATTGAAAATAGGTTGAATTAACCGTGAACGATAGCTGTGATTTCAGCAGCAGCAGCAGCAGGATCAGCAGCGCCGTAGATTGCAGCACCAGCAACGATGATTGTTGCGCCAGCATCTTTAACTTGTTTAGCTGTAGCAGCTTTAACGCCACCAGCAACTGAGATTTCAACGCCTAGGTTCAAAGCAGCAACCAATGCTAAGTCAGCAAATGGTGTTTGACCAGCAGCTTGTTGATCTAAACCAGTGTGCACGCCAATGATGTGTGCGCCAGCAGCTGCAGCAGCTTTAGTAACAGCAGCTTTGTCAGCAACGTTGATCAAGTCGATTTGTGCTTTTTTGCCGTATTTGTTAGCAGCATCAATTACACCTTTGATTGTACCCATATCAGAAATACCTAATACAGTAACGATATCAGCACCAGCTTTGTAGAATGGCTCAGCTTCGTAGAAACCAGCGTCAGCTGTTTTCAAGTCAACTAAAATTTGGTTGTTAGGGAATTTAGCACGTAATGTTTCAAGCAATTTGATACCGTTGTGCTTAATGCATGGTGTACCGATTTCAAGAATGTCCACGTGTGGAGCAACTGTTGTTGCTAATGCAACTGTTGCGTCAAAATCTAATGAATCTAATGCCATTTGGGTTAAAGCCATGGTGTTTCTCCGTTTAATAATTTTAAGAATTACAATTTATTGCTATTTTGCGAAACTCGTCCCACATCAAACTTAACTAACATTCGCAATTTACTACGAGATACTCAACTAAGGTTGAATGTGATGCGAATTCCACTAGTTCGAATTTAAGTGCCTAAATTCGGCCTTATAAAAACTGGACACTTATGTTAAATGCCCAGCTCAATTATGTCAATTCTAAAGCGACATCATTACGCTTTAATTACAAAAATAATACCAAAGTATTAAAGTTTTTCGCTTAATGCTGCTTCAAGTTTGTTTTGGTCAACGACAAAACCACGAATACCTTCAGCAAGTTTTTCTGTTGCCATTGGATCTTGGTTTAATTCAAAGCGGAATTCAGCTTCAGTCATTTTTGCTGGAGGTGTTTTAGTCGCGCCAGTATCTTTCATCACTTGAGTCAATGTGCCTTCTGTAGCAGCAAGGTCTTGCAACAAGTTTGGTGAAACTGTTAAACGATCGCAACCAGCCAAAGCAATTAACTCACCAGTGTTACGGAATGAAGCGCCCATTACTACTGTTTTGTAGCCATGCTCTTTGTAATACTGATAGATAGCACGTACTGAAACTACGCCTGGGTCTGTTTCTTGTGTGTACTCAGTACTTGGGTTTTTAGCTTTGTACCAGTCTAAGATACGACCAACGAATGGTGAAATTAAGAATACACCAGCTTCAGCACAAGCACGTGCTTGGCCAAAACCAAATAACAATGTTAGGTTACATTGGATGCCTTCTTTTTCTAGGATTTCGCCAGCTTTAATGCCTTCCCATGTTGATGCTAATTTGATCAACACGCGGTCTTTGCTCACGCCTGCATCTTCGTAAAGCTTGATCAATTTACGGCCTTTAGCCACCATTGCATCTAAATTGAAAGATAAACGTGCATCCACTTCTGTTGAAATGCGACCTGGCACTTCTTTAGTAATTTCTGTACCGATCAATACCGCTAATTTGTCAGCTGCATTGTCAATTTGTTCTGCCTTAGTGCCGCCTTGTGCTTTTGCATAAGCAATCGCAGTTTCAATTAAAGGTGCGTATTGTGGCAATTGGCTTGCTTTCAACACTAATGATGGGTTTGTTGTTGCATCAACAGGCTTAACTGCCTTGATTGCCTCAACGTCACCTGTATCTGCCACAATAGTGGTCATCGTTTTTAATTGGTCTAATAAAGTAGCCATTACATGCCTCCGTAAAATTATCTGAATACAACAGTCTTATACAAAATCAAGTGCAAGATTATATCTTAAAAGTGGTGATGTTAAAAACTATATGGTGTCATTAAATGGCGACACATGATGCTTTCTTCTATCATTTTCAACTGGATTATTACTTTTACGGCGCTCAAGCGGTAGTGAAGTGATGAAAGGTTCCCTTCACTCTTCTTCACGATGGACTGAAACATTGCCACGATGTATCTTGATGGTCATATTGACAAAATATAGACCCAAACCACCACCCTCTTGCGCCTGATGCTCGGCTAAATCATTTAAATACTCTTGTTATGTTTTGCTGATATCCCAAGGCCTTAGTCAATAACTTTCGGCACAATGAATTAAATGTCACGCATATTTTGAACTCATTACAATCAATAGCAAGAACTGGAGCAAGACAATACGATGATTAGTTTCTTATGTTGCAAGCGCTAAACTACTTGCCAACAAAGTGGCTACCGTCAAATCAGCACTTGTGCCTGGATTAACTTTTCTTGCTTTAAGTGAAGCGTCCCAAGCAAGCAACTGTTTCTGCATTAATTTTGGATTATGCGTGGCCCTGTAATTGGAGTCAATTTCTTTAGCCTCTTGCATCAAACTATTAGCAATCTCTGCCCCATGTTTACGCTGTACATGTGTATCGGCATATTTAGTTAAAAATCCCAAATACAATCCTGTTGTTGCCCAAGCTGGGTTTTCCCACTTAAGCAAAGCATCAGCATATAAATTAACGCCAAAACTCACAACATCTTGAAATGCATTTGCATATTGCCAAGAAATGCGGTCCTTATCTTGTGCGGAACGCATCATTTCAAGCAGATTTATTTTAGGTATTTCATGTACATCATGTTGATCAGATGTACCCAAGCCCGCTGGACTAGCCAAAACAATTGATTTGGCAACAAGCGCTGCATCATCTACTGTCAATTGATTTAATGTTGCATTCAACTGACTCCATAAAGACTGCTCAGCTTGCAGATTTAAGGCTGCATGCATTAACGGCGCACACAGCAAAAGCATACCCAAATTAGTATTTTGCCCAACTGCATTCTTTGTCGCCTCTACTGAGTAAAAAACACGCTCACCTACAGATAGATCAGGCCTAGTAATGGGTTCTGCGGTGACATCAGCACTTTGAATAAAGTCCTGAATCGTCATGCCGTGCCCATCTGAAAATGCATGTACGTTGCCTGGCTTCAACGCTTGCAATTCCGCCATACATGCATTTTTATAGGCTAGTGCCAATTGTTCTCGTGTTAGTTTATTGGTCATGATTCAATATATTTACTTCAAAGTTTATGCAAAAAATCATCGACTAGCACTTCAGCAATATTAAAATCAGTCACACTTTGAAGACCACGCCAAGCGGGAATACTATTCACTTCCAGCACATAACATTCACCACTAGCAGCCTGAATCACATCAACACCGCAATAATCGATATCAACAGCTTTAGCTGCTTTTAGGGCAATCTCTATCATTGCATCATTGGCTTGAACGGCCTCGCAGCGCCCACCAGCAGCAACATTATTGACAAACCCACTACCATGCCTGCGCATGGTTGAAATCACCCTGCCAGCCACCACAAATAAGCGATAATCATGCGGTGCATCTGCTGTTTCAATAAATTCTTGGAAGTAATAAACACCATCTACATACTGTTGCATCGGCACAGGCAATGTCTCTTGAGCACTGAGTTGACGCACGCCTTGACCCTGAGACCCAAAAAGCGGCTTTAATACTAGCTGTTGATGACTTTTCTGAGCTTGTTCCCGCACCATCTCTGCTTGCGATCTGGATTCGCAAGCCCAAGTAGCTGGCGTCATCACATTATGCTCACGCAACAAAAAACTCGTCATCGCTTTATCAACGGTGCGTTCAATTGCGCGCACTTGGTTGTAAATACGAACCCCTTGCATGGTAAGCATATGCAACACATTTAAACGAGTGATGACCTGAGGTAAAGTACCGCCAGCCACACCGCGTACAAATGCCGCTGGTGGATTAGCATCAAAATGTGGAATCTGGATATGTGGGCTTTGTTGCGCTAGATTAATCACGCAGTCCTGTAGAGATACAAACGTGGCTTCGACACCACGTTTTGCAAATGCCAGTTTTAGCTGGCTGCCCTGCCAACCAGCGTCATCGGTAAAAATAGGTATTTTCAAATGTGAAATTTACTAAAGATTAAACTAACTCAGGGCTTAAATTAAATCAGGACTTAAATTAAATTCAAGCACTTAACGAAATGACAAATTAATTAAATCCGCATTTAGTTGACCAGCTTCAAACACATTACCTGTATCAACGTTTGTAACAGCCACTTTAGCTGGGCTAAATAGCATTGGATCAATTTTGTAAAAATCCATGTCGTAAAATTTAAATACTTCAGCAAAAGTTTTACCGTAGTCTTTAGAAGCGCTACTTGGCAGATCTTGCGCCAATTTAGCGGCTGCGGCATCATCACCTTTCACTTGCAGGCTCACAAAGCCACCAAATAAAATAGCATCATTGGTGCGCCCCATCCCTGTCATAAAGTCATTTGCAACTGGTGGCAATACGGCTATACCTGTCCCACTTACAATGTTCTCAAGTGGGAAATGTAAAGTATGTGCCTTATGCAAAGCAACTTCTAATACTCGACCTACAATTTGCACTACACCAGCAATACTTGTTGTTGGCGTTAAGATGATAGTTAGCTGCTCTGCTGACATTTTAGTATCGCGCAATATTTTTTCGATAACCTCAACAGGCGGCACTTTATCTGTCTCTAATACGATACAAGTACTAGTGCCACTATCTACATATTCAAGCTCTTTAAACAGGTCTTCACGTTGTGCCAATGCACGCGCTGGACCAGACCCTAATGAAAAGAATTTCTCATGACTTAATGCCCAGCCTGCATATTGGCTAGCCAAGCACGCAAACACAGGTTGTGTTGAAGTGACGGCAATCGCATCGTGCCAATCAGCAAAACGATCATCAGCTTGCAGTGTTACCACACCCAAGCCACCCATACAGATTTCTGCAATTAAACGACCAGCCTCGGCACACCCTGAAAATTGAATACCTGCATCAACTAAGGTACAGCCTGATGCGTGTTTTGACACACCAACATGCAAAGTATCAGCTTGTTCTATCAGTCTTTTTACTAATGGCGCACTAAGCTGATTAACGCTAGGTTTTGTTGCCAATATTTGTGTTGAAGGGGTAATTTGCATTTTTTTCCTTTGTTCTACTCACTTTAACTAGTTTCGACAAAGATTATTTAATGAGTAGATTGTAATAAATTTTTAATTTGCCGCACTCTAGTCAGCACTTCTTTTTTTGCTGCATCAGCATTATCTGCAAACGCATGCACACTACAAACTGGCGCACCAGCAAAAATCTTCAATGGCGCATTTACCTGGGTGGGACTATCTGTCACCCAATTTGGCCAAACCATTCCAGCCATGAGTTCTACATCAATATCCGCATATACAATTGCATGCGCTTTAGACTCTGAACGTAGCTTACCTTGAGACTGGTTCTCAATGTCGCATGTCAATTGCTTAAACAAGCATGCCTGCATATGGCGATCAAACAAAGCCTCATCAGAAGCACTATACAAATCAACCGTTGCACTTAACCTAGGGTTAATTTCCAGTACATATACTTGCGCATCACCTGCACTGGTTTTCTCTACAATTGCATCTAAACTATTTAAGCCCACCAGACCAAATGCAGAGGTTAACTGCTTAGCGGCACTTATTAGTTGCTGCTGCACATCCATGGATAAATTCACGTGACTCACTGCACCGCCATAGCGAAATGGTGATTGCTCGTCAGCACATACCCACTGTCCATTAAACCCAACGACCTGAATATCATCACCATTGGCAATAAACAACAGTGAAACAGACAACCCTTCAATCTTATGTTGAAAAAAACAATGCTTATCAGCTAAACGAGCCTGTAGCAACTTTGCAGGTTTAATATGAACACCGCCACTACCGCCAGAAAACTTATGAATGTACAAGCTTAAGTCAGCATCAGCAGGTAATGTCTCAAAAGTTTCAGGATACCTGATATTCAACTTTTGCATTCTTGCAAAAAAAACACTCGCATTTTTGACTGCGGCCAAAGTAGCTGATGAATTACCAATTACAGGAATTTTCTCAGCCACTTTTTTCAGTAAATCAGGCTGCGCTTCAAATCCACTTCCGTACACACATCCAACAAACTGACTTAGCGCCATTACCCCTTTATCTAGCTGCTCGAGCGTCTGTAGCAAATCATCTGCACGAAATCCCAAATCATCATAACTTACAATCAGCGTTTTCTCTGCTAATGCAACAGTTTGCACATCGGAAAAGGCATCAATAGCAACAACGCTATACCCAGCATTTACCGCAGCCTCAACAAAAGGCCGCGCTGACAAAGCAATAATTAAGATTGTACTTTTAATAACTCTCGCGCCAACTTAAATGCTGCAGAAAATTCCAAGTATTTAGGTTTTTCAAAAGGTTGATCCGTTGGCATCATTTGTTTTAGCAATTGATGCTGTGTGTTGTATTTCAATTGCCCCACTGCGATTGCACCAATGCCGTAAATATTAGTGCCTTCAATCTTAACCCCATCATCACTTACACTCACACCTTGCACGCCAAGGGGTGCAACTGCGTTAACGTCAGCAACAACTTTAAGGTTTTTTGCAAGTGCCAACTGCTCTTTGCTAATCACCTGTATACCAGCAGCAGCAGAACAAATCACGATATCAGACTGCGCAAGAATCTCTTCTTTTTTAGCTTCTGTTGTACCGTCCACTACTTTCATATTCACTTGATATTTTTCGTTCCAGGCAGCGGCCTTAGGTTCCACTAGAGCAACAGAACTATGCGCAACCATTTGTACATTAGCACCTTGCTGTGCTGCAATAATTGATGCACAACTTCCAACTGGACCTGTAGAACCAAACACACTTAAGGTTTTACCGCTTAAGCTCTCGCCAAAGTTTTCTTTAAGGTGAGCTTCTACTTTTGCAATCATTGCCGCAGCTGTAGTAAAAGCGCCAGATGGGTCAGCAAATACAGAACAAGCAAAAGGTGCAAACATCGCTTTCTTAGCTGCGCTTAGCATATCCATCGCTAAATCAATATCACGGCCACCGATAAAAATACCTTCACGTTTCACACCAGAGAGACCTCGTGAAAAAATTGCATCTTGTGTTAACCCTGTGACCTCAGAGAGTTCAACATTGGTATAAGGTACAACCTTATCAAAGCCAGCGTCAAAAGCCATATTGACATCAAACGGACTAGCGTTCTTCGCGGCTGTGAATAAATGCAAAATGCTGGCTTTTTCCATTGTTACTTTCCTTAAATGTTGTATGTTTGTGTTAATTTTATAAACCTAACTTATAAACCTAACTATTGTAAAGTTTATATGGTTATGTCGAATTTATTGAATTTTGCACCATGATTGCATGCACTGCAAATTTTCCATGAAAGCGCATGATCAGTAAAACTTGTTTTTAGCTGTTGCAAATGTAGATCCGCTTCATGTTGATTAGCGAATATAGCAAAACCTGTTGGGCCCCATGAGCTCTGGCCAAAACATGGTGCTCCCATTGCATCAAGTCGCTCAAGCACTGCACTGACCAATTTACTCGCGTAACGCCCCCCTTGCACAGGTAAAAAATAGTCTCCTACATGTTGCTGCAACACTTGTATGCTTTGCCCAAAAGCAATTAAATCTCGCTCAACTAAAGCTGGCATCGCCTGCATCAATACATGCCTACATAAATGTGCGGCTAAACTCTCTGAGAAAGCTGGAAGCTCGTTAAATGCAATTTTCTCTTGCTCACCATGAATACCTGGCTCACTTGTATCAAAGATTAACAATATAGCCCACTCTTCAGGAAAATCATACCTTGCCAGCATCGGTGGCGGGCTTACATGTGTCGCAGAGAGCGCTCGACCACCATCAATCAATAACCCACCATAATCAAACGCAGAGATACCAACACCAGAGCGCCTGCCACGTCCCGTCAATGTAGCAAGCTGCATCGTATTGAGGTTAAGCTGATATAAATAATTGATAACAGCACCAGTAGCCAGCGCCATTTGTGTGCCAGAACCTAAGCCAGAGTGCTCTGGCAAGGACTCTCTAATATTTATTTCAACAGCCCCTGCAATATTCATGGCACCTAAAATCTGTCGTGCAACGGCAGAAACCCTTGAAATCACAGACTCAGGTACAGAATTTGCACCAGATACGTTAAGTACCTTTGATGGTTTGGCACTCATTACGAAGCTAGGCTCAGTTAGACTCAAGCCAATACTGCCGAATTTGCGACCTAAGCCACCATGCAAATCAAAAAAACCCATATGCAAACGACCACTGGTTGACACTTCAATGCTTGCGGTCATTGATGGTGCCTACTAAACTGAATTTTAGTAAGACCGATACTAATTAGGTCGTTTTGTTCTCTGTAAGATTGCATAATGATAAGACTGAGTAATGAATGCGTTAGTGATGATAATTTTAGCTATATACAACATATTAGCTTAGCCTAAGCAATTTTCATAATTCTCAACACAATGTTCCAAGCATTAATGGTTAAAGTATATTTAAAAACCAAAGAATTTATTCAATGTGTAGTTTTTCAGGTGACAACCCCAACATAATTAGGCAGAATAAGGAATTATTAAAATAATCTAACGCATGTCATCTCCTCTTCTGCTCATAAGGCATACTCAGTGAAATGAATTAAGCCTTAATGAAGCGTGAGTTTAAAGTTAGAAAACTAATCATTTGTTAGAAACATCTAAGGAACTATCATGTCAGCCCACGTTATTCCATTTGAAAATTTACGCAACGTAGACGTACCTTCAGTCGGCGGTAAGAATGCATCATTAGGCGAAATGATTTCTCAGCTAACTGCAAAAGGTGTAAGAGTGCCTACTGGCTTTGCGACGACAGCCGATGCATATCGTGAGTTTTTAGCACAAAATGGCTTAGATGCCAAAATCAATGCTGAACTTGATAAATTAAACGTTGATGATACACAGGCACTTGCAATATGTGGCAAGCAAGTACGTGAGTGGATTATGGCGGCACCATTCCCTGCGGCATTAGAAAAAGCAATTGCTGAAAACTACGAAATTTTGACAGCTAAATCAGGTAACGGTGCTACGTTTGCTGTTCGTTCATCAGCGACCGCAGAAGACTTACCAGATGCATCTTTTGCTGGCCAGCAAGAGTCGTTCTTAAATATTCAAGGCTTAGATAACATCTTGCACGCAATTAAAGAAGTGTTTGCTTCTTTATATAATGACCGTGCGATTTCATACCGCGTTCATAAAGGCTTTGTACACGCTGATGTTGCACTTTCAGCGGGTGTACAACAAATGGTACGTAGCGATATTGGCTGTGCAGGCGTCATGTTTACGATTGACACTGAGTCAGGCTTTAAAGACGTTGTGTTTATCACATCATCTTACGGCCTAGGCGAAACTGTAGTACAAGGTGCAGTAAACCCTGATGAGTTCTACGTACACAAACCAACCTTAGCACAAGGTAAACCATCAATTGTACGCCGCACCATGGGCTCTAAATTGATTAAAATGATATTCAGTGATGCAACACGTGCTGGCAAAAGTACGCATACCATTGAAGTTGATCCAGTTGATAGCGACCGCTATTCATTATCGAATGAAGATGTGTTAGAACTTGCACGTTACGCAATGACGATTGAACAACATTACGGCTGTCCAATGGACATCGAATGGGGTAAAAATGGTGTGGACAATAAACTCTACATCTTGCAAGCACGTCCTGAAACCGTAAAATCACAAGAAGCAGTGAACAACATTACAGAGACTTTCAAACTTAACAAACATAGCGAGAAACCACTAGTGGTAGGTCGTGCTGTTACGCAAAAAGTGGGCGTAGGCCCTGTGCGTATCGTACTAGATCCAGCAGACATGCACCTAGTGCAACCAGGTGACGTATTAGTGGCTGATATGACAGACCCTAACTGGGAACCAGTGATGAAACGTGCTAGTGCTTTAGTCACTAACCGCGGCGGTCGCACCTGTCATGCAGCGATTATCGCGCGTGAACTAGGTATCCCTGCAATTGTTGGTGCTGTTAACGCTACTGATGTATTACGTGAAGGCGAAATCGTTACCGTATCATGTGCCGAAGGCGAATCAGGCTTTGTGTACCACGGTGAAATTGAATACAACGTAAGCACACAAGCAGCAGCGACACTTAAACCTGCCCCATGTAAAATTATGATGAACGTTGGCAACCCTGATATGGCGTTCAGCTTTGCAAAAACACCAAATGACGGCGTTGGTTTAGCACGTTTAGAGTTTGTGATTAACAACATGGTAGGCATTCATCCAAAAGCAATTTTAAATATGGATGCAATGCCAAGTGCAATTCAAGCGACTATTAAAAACCGCTCACGTGGCTACGCCTCACCTAAGCAATTTTATATCGACAAAGTAGCTGAAGGCGTTGCAACGATTGCAGCTGCGTTCTATCCAAAACCAGTGATTGTGCGCACTTCAGATTTCAAATCTAATGAGTACAAAAAGTTGGTGGGTGGCGAAATTTACGAGCCAGATGAAGAAAATCCAATGATTGGCTTCCGCGGTGCCGCTCGTTACATGGCAGAAGACTTTAAAGAGTGCTTTGCAATGGAATGTGTTGCCATGAAAAAAGTACGTGATGAAATGGGTTTAATCAACGTTGAGCTAATGATTCCTTTCGTTCGTACTATTGCTGAAGCAAAAGCAGTGACTGAAATCATGGCTGCAAATGGTCTTAAACGTGGTGAAAACGGTTTGCGCCTGATTATGATGTGTGAGATTCCATCTAACGCATTGCTTGCAGAACAGTTCCTTGCTTACTTTGATGGCTTCTCAATTGGCTCAAACGACTTAACACAGCTAACTTTGGGTATGGACCGTGACTCTGGCATTCTTGCAGATGGCTTTGATGAACGTAACGATGCGGTAAAGGTGTTACTCAAAATGGCTATCAGCACCTGCAACCGTTTAGGTAAATATGTAGGTATTTGTGGTCAAGGCCCGTCAGATCATCCTGACTTTGCGGAATGGTTAGTAGATGAAGGTATTAAATCTATCTCACTAAACCCAGATACAGTTGTAGCTACTTGGCAGCTTCTCACTAAAAACAAAAGCTAGTCAATATGGATAAACTGTCATGATCAATCGTACCGCATTCTTCATTTCGGACGGCACTGGTATTACGGCAGGCGCATTAGGTAAGTTGCTGGAACACTTTCCTAGCACTCACTTCAAGCTGGTGCGCCTCCCGTTTACCAATACGCTAGAGAAGATAAAACTAGCGCAAGAGGCAATTGCGCTAGCAACGGAAGAAGACGGTGGACGACCAGTAGTGATTATGACCTTAGGCGACATTGCTTTGCGTAATGCATTAAAGCAATGCAACGCCTACTTTATTGACTTGTTTAATACTTTTATTGACCCTCTTGGTTTAGAGTTGGATCAAAAACCCCTCACTGGCGCTGGTATTGCGCATAGCGTCATGGGCAGTAGCTATAATGAGCGCATGGAGGCGATTAATTTTACGCTTAACCATGATGATGGCATGACCAACAACGGTCTGGAAGCAGCCGAAGTGATACTCGTTGGCGTATCCCGCTGCGGGAAAACGCCAACCAGCGTTTATCTTGCCATGCAGTTTGGGGTTAAGGCAGCAAACTACCCGCTTATCCCTGAAGACTTTGAGCGTGGCACATTACCCGCAGTACTGCATAAACACTTAGGCAAGATTTTTGGGTTAACCATTAAGGCTGAACGACTTCATGCTGTACGTAATGAACGTAGAGCTGGAAGTTTTTATGCTTCATTAGATAACTGTCGCCAAGAAATTGCAACGGCCGAGAATTTGATGCGAACGGCAGGAATCACATGGGCAGACTCCACCAGTCGCTCTGTTGAAGAGCTTTCAGCGATTATTCTGGAAAAAATGAGGCATCCTGCAATTAGCAATTAGCAACTCAGACTCTTCAATACAATAAAAAAGGTGCTTGTAGCACCTTTTTTATTGTATTCATCTAAGCAACTTCTATTTCAAGCCAGATTTAATCTTACTCACAATTTCTGCCGCATTAGGTTTTACATCGCTACTAAAGGCATAAACATCATTGCCACCTGGCAAAATGACATATTTAAAGAAATTCCAGCTTGGTGGCTGTCCTGTTTTTGCGATTAATTGCTTATAAAATGGGTTAGCTGTTTTACCACTCACAGAGGATTTAGTAATCATCGGAAATCTAACTGAATAAGTTAACTTACAAAAGTCACCAATCTGCTTATCATCACTTAATTCTTGCTTAAAATCATTTGAAGGAAAACCAATGACCAGCAAACCTCGATCTTTGTATTGACTATACAAATCTTCTAAAGCTTCAAACTGTGGCGTAAACCCACACTTGCTTGCTGTATTTACAACTAAAATTGGTTTGTTTTGATAATCACAAAGATTAACTTTTTCACCTTGTAAGGTTGAAAATTGATGATTGTACAGGTCAGAGCAAGCAGCATTTGCCATGTTAGCCACCGATGAAAGAATTAATAAAAGTAATATAGATAAGCTTGCGCTTAAATTATTAGTTAATAGTCGCATTTTCACTCGCAGTAGAATATAAAAAATATTGATAACACTACGACTAATTCCCTAATACAAAATTCCACCAAATTTAATTAATGTTTAAAATACTGCACCGCAGCAACCCCTAACGCAGCCATCAGCAACGCTCCAAATAGATGAGTAAACGTATGAAAAACGGCCAAGTGGTACTCATGCTTATGTAATAAAGATAAACTTTCACCAGTAAAAGCAGAGAAGGTTGTCAATCCACCTAGGAAACCTGTCGTGATAAATAATCGTAAACTTGGGTGGTCTAAACTACCTAGACCAATTAAACCCATTGCAACGCCCATCAACAATCCGCCACTAAGATTGGCTATTAAAGTACCAAGTGGCAGGTTTGGCAGAACTGTATTAAATGCAATCCCTAGCGCCCATCGACTCCAAGCACCTAATGCAGCGCCAACACCGACAGCAAACGTATTTGTAAAATTTATCGCGGAATTCATATTCTTTAACCCAGATTAGTATCGTCGTATAGTAAAATCTTTTAATGAATTTAGCCCATACTAGAATAAACATAAGAACTTTAGCGAGAAAATCATGGCAATGAAAGTATTATTTGTGAGCTCCGAAGTTTTTCCACTGATTAAAACAGGTGGATTGGCTGATGTAAGCGGCTCTTTGCCCAGCGCATTACAAGAGTTGGGGGTTGATATTCGCATATTGATACCAGGATACCCTGCTGTATTAAAATCTTTAGATAGCCTCAAAACATTGGCACGCATAGACAACTTACCGCATATCGGCCATGCGGAGCTACAGCTTGGCACAATAGAGGATACACAAGTCAAAGTGTTGGTAATTAAAGCACCTGATATCTATGAACGAGATGGCGGGCCTTATTCAGACAGACTCGGGTTAGAGTGGCAAGACAATCCAATCCGCTTTGGTGTGCTATCAAAAGTTGCGTCAATATTGGCAAGCAACCACTCCCCTATCGACGACTGGCATCCAGACATTGTGCATTGCAATGATTGGCAAACTGGGCTAACTCCTGCATACATGAGGCTCACAGAACACGCTCAGGCTAAATCAATCATCAGCTTGCATAACATGGCATTTCAAGGTTGCTACCCACCACATTGGGTGACGAGTTTAGGCTTACCTAGTGCAGGATTTAGTATTGAGGGTTTTGAGTATCACGGCCAACTATCATTTTTAAAAGCTGGCATATTTTACGCTGATGGTATATCAACTGTCAGCCCTCGCTATGCGCAAGAGATTCAAACAACCGCCTTTGGTTTTGGATTAGAAGGTCTACTCAGTAAACGGGGCGATGAAATTAAAGGCATTTTAAATGGGATTGAAACCGATGAATGGAACCCAGAAACTGATCAGTATTTAATCAAGAATTACAGCGCATCTAAATTAGCTGGCAAAAAACAAGTCAAAAAAGCATTACAGCAAAAACTTGGGCTCGATATCGATGCGAGCGCACCATTGTTGGGCGTAGTAAGCCGCTTGACACATCAAAAAGGCTTAGATATGTTGCTTCCCCATCTACAAAGCCTGATTGACCAAGGCTGCCAATTTGCCTTACTTGGCGGAGGTGAGTCTGAATTAGAATTAGCGTTTCTAGAGATTGCAGCAAAGAACCCTACTCGCGTCAGCACTACCATTGGCTACAATGAGCCTTTATCTCACCAAATTATGGCTGGTAGTGATATGTTTATTATGCCGTCACGTTTTGAGCCGTGCGGCTTGAATCAGTTATATGGCCTAGCGTATGGCACACCACCCATCGTTAACGCCACTGGCGGCCTTGCAGACTCTATTATTGATGCGGATACAGCGCACTTAGCTAACAACACTGCAAACGGTTTTGTCATGGTGGAGGCAAGTGCAGATGGTTTAATTGCCAGCATTCATCGTGCATTGGATATGTTTATCAACGCGCCAAAAACTTGGAAACAATTACAAAAAAACGGGATGTCTCAAGATTTGAGTTGGGATAAAAGTGCGCAGGAATATCTGGCTTTATATCAATCGCTGATTTAAAACCATTCAAACAAAAAAGGGGGATGAAAGTTGGCATGCTTGATGCTTATATAAAATCAAGCTTACCTATTTCTCCTAAGCCGATTTCTCCCCTTTTGGCGCCTTGATTGGCGCCCTTTTTTTAATCCGAGATTTTCCATTTGACCCCGTCATTCCCGCGTAACCGTAAAGGTCATCCCCGTGGAATATATGCGTTAAAATGCATTATTCTCACGTGACAGGCGGGAATCTAGGCGAGGTAATATTCTTGGATGTAAGTGGCTCATACTCTCTTGAAACCTAA
>JAUXNQ010000005.1 GCA_030682715.1 Methylotenera sp.
GAAATGGTAATGCCAGGCGACAACGTATCAATCACAGTAACATTGATTGCCCCAATCGCGATGGAAGAAGGCTTACGCTTCGCTATCCGTGAAGGTGGCCGTACTGTTGGTGCTGGTGTAGTTGCTAAAGTTATCGAGTAAGATAATTTAGACTAAGATCTGTGCAAACAACCCTGCGCAGTTCTTGTTAAAAGTTTTAAGTACAGGCCAATAGCTCAATTGGTAGAGTATCGGTCTCCAAAACCGAGGGTTGGGGGTTCGAGACCCTCTTGGCCTGCCAGATTTATAGTATGGATTTATTAATCTGATGAATAACTAGAAATATTAATATTTCTAGTTATTCGCGTTAGTAAGACCTGAAGTTATTTTAGTCACCATTAAGTAAGTTCTTAAATTAAGACAATTATGCTCAATAAAATTAAGTTGCTATTGGCTGTTCTGTTGCTAGTGGCAGGGATTGCTGGTTTTTACCTTTTGGCAGATAAGCCTACTGTAGTGCGTATATTGGCTGTGCTTGCAGGTTTGGCTGCTTCTATCGCCGTTCTATGGACTACGCCTATCGGGCAGCAATCTTTCAGTTTTATTGGTGAGGCGGTTGCTGAATCGCGTAAAGTGGTTTGGCCAACACGTAAGGAAACAATACAAACTACTTTGGTTGTGTTTGCATTGGTGGTTGTAATGGCTGCATTTCTAGCTGTGGTTGATATCGGATTTGCTTTTATGGTTAAGTGGTTACTAGGACGGGGCGCGTAATGAGTATGAAATGGTACGCGGTGCAAGCTTTTTCAGGTTTTGAAAAGTCAGTGCAAAAAGGTATTGAAGAGCGCGTTGTGCGTTCGGGTCTGCAAGATCAGTTTGGTCAAATTTTAGTCCCTATCGAAGAGGTGATTGAAATGAAGGCTGGCCAAAAAACTATTTCTGAGCGCAAGCTTTACCCAGGCTATGTCTTGGTTCAAATGAATATGACTGACGACACGTGGCACTTGGTTAAAAGTACACCGCGTGTAACGGCATTTATTGGTGGAAGTGCCCAAAAGCCAACACCAATTAAAGATAAAGAAGTCGATATTATTTTACAGCGTATCGATGATAGCAAAAGTAATCCTACACAAAAGCTTACGTTTGAAAAAGGCGAGTCTGTTCGTATTACAGACGGCCCATTCAAAGACTTCTCTGGTAATGTTGAAGAGATTAACTACGAGAAAAGCAAGTTGCGTGTTTCAGTGGTTATTTTTGGACGCTCTACACCAGTTGAGTTGGAGTTTAGTCAGGTAGAAAAAGAAGTTTAGTAGTAAGCATTCGTTTTTATTAACGGGGAGCTTTGATTTAGTTTGAAGCGTTAGTACCCACATTAGGAGTAATAGCATGGCAAAGAAAGTTATTGGCTATATTAAGCTGCAGATTCCTGCAGGTAAAGCTAATCCAAGTCCACCAGTAGGTCCAGCATTGGGTCAACGTGGTTTGAATATCATGGAATTCTGTAAAGCGTTTAACGCTGCAACACAAGGTGTTGAGCCAGGATTGCCAATCCCTGTAGTAATCACTGCGTTTGCTGATAAGAGCTTCACATTCGTGATGAAATCTCCTCCAGCAACTATTTTGATCAAAAAAGCCGCTGGTATTACTAAAGGTTCACCACGTCCACACACTGATAAAGTTGGCAAAATCACTCGTGCGCAAGCTGAAGATATTGTAAAAACTAAACAAGCTGATTTGTCTGCTGCTGATATGGATGCTGCAGTTCGCACTATTGCAGGTAGCGCTCGCAGTATGGGTATTGAAGTGGAGGGTGTATAACATGGCTAAAAGAATTAATGAGTTACGCGCAAAAGTTGATCGTAACAAGTTGTACCCTGTAACTGAAGGTTTAACTTTGGTTAAAGAAAACGCAACTGCTAAATTTAACGAATCTGTAGATGCGGTGATCAATCTTGGTATTGATGCACGTAAATCTGACCAATTAGTACGTGGTGCTATCGTGTTACCTAACGGTACAGGCAAAACTACACGCGTTGCTGTGTTCGCGCAAGGTGCACAAGCTGAAGCGGCTAAAGCTGCTGGCGCAGACATCGTTGGTTTTGAAGATTTGGCTGAGCAAGTTAAAGCTGGCATAATGGATTTTGATGTCGTGATCGCAACGCCTGATGCAATGCGTATCGTTGGTGCTTTAGGTCAAGTGTTAGGTCCACGTGGTCTGATGCCAAACCCAAAAGTAGGTACTGTGACTCCTGATGTAGCAACTGCAGTTAAAAATGCTAAAGCTGGTCAAGTGCAGTACCGTACAGATAAAGGCGGTATTGTTCATTGTACAATCGGTCGCGCATCTTTCACAGTTGAGCAATTGCAAGGTAACTTGGCAGCGTTGGTAGAAGCTTTGAATAAAGCAAAACCAGCAGCAAGCAAAGGTGTTTACCTGAAAAAATTATCTGTATCTAGTACGATGGGTGCAGGTGTGCGTGTTGATCAAGCAAGTTTGGTTGCTTAATTAGAATATTGAGTGGGGTAAGTTTTACCCCCCTCATATAGTGCTTTGGGCTCATTATCAGTTAACTAACGTTATACAGATATGAGGTTATCAAAGACCGTAGGTGTCGTTTAGATTTAATGTGATTTTTATGCAGATATTAAAACTTTATCGGTTTTAATGGTTGTCATAAATATCATGCCTACGCAGATGGCGCATCCCTAAAACAGGGTAATTCCTGATAAAAGGTCGCCGTAAAAGTGGTTTTTATAATAATAGTTATAAGAGCTGATTCTGCTTTAGAAATAAAGCGGAGATTTTAACGGAAGGAGAAAGACCTTGAGTCTAAATCTTACAGAGAAAAAAGCGGTAGTTGCTGAAGTAAGTGCGCAAGTTGCACAAGCACAAGCGATTGTTCTTGCTGAGTATCGTGGTATGGGCGTAGCCAATATGACGGTATTGCGTGCAGATGCCAGAAAATCAGGCGTGTACTTACGCGTGTTGAAAAACACGTTGGTACGTCGTGCGGTTGAAGGTACACCATTTGCAGCATTAGCAAACGAAATGGTTGGTCCGTTGGTGTTCGGCATTTCTGCTGACCCAGTGGCAGCAGCTAAAGTACTGAACAATTTTGCTAAAACTAACGACAAGTTCGTTATTAAAGCAGGTGCAGTGCCAAATCAATTGATGGATGTTGCTGGGGTTCAGGCGTTAGCATCTACATTAAGTCGTGAAGAGTTACTTGCCAAATTTGCATGTACGCTTAACGAAGTGCCTACTAAGTTCGCTCGTGCGATCGCGGCAATTCGTGACGCTAAAGAAGCTGCTTAATTCATCAAATCACTTATTTAAAGCAACATTAATTTATTTTAGGAAATATTCAAATGGCAATTTCAAATGCAGATATTTTAGAAGCAGTTGGTTCAATGTCAGTTTTAGACTTGACAGCTTTTATTAAAGAAATCGAAGAAAAATTTGGCGTATCAGCTGCAGCAGTTGCAGTAGCGTCAGCAGCAGGTGGTGCAGCTCCAGCTGCAGCAGCTGAGCAAACAGAGTTCAACGTTGTGCTTTTAGGCGCTGGTGAACAAAAAGTTGCTGTAATTAAAGCAGTTCGTGAATTAACAGGTTTAGGCTTAAAAGAAGCTAAAGACATGGTTGATGGCGCACCTAAAGCAATTAAAGAGGGCGTTTCAAAAGCTGATGCTGATGCAGCGTTGAAAAAATTGATCGAAGCTGGTGCAACTGGCGAAATCAAATAGTACATCTTTAAGTGTATAAATTAGGCTGACGGGAGACCGTCAGCCTTCGCCATTTGTAATGGTGTGCAATGTAACAAAATGTAATTTGTAGTAAAAATGCTGCAATAAGCCTTCAGTTCAACAGTAACTGAGGTTAGAGGTGAAAATACTTACGTAATGGATGTAGTGCAAAAAAGTATTTTAATTTCTGCCCTCAAAATATCTAGGAGATGCAATGAGCTATTCCTTCACCGAAAAGAAACGCCTTCGTAAAAGTTTTGCCAAGCGAGAAAGCGTTCAAGAAATTCCCTATTTGCTGGCAATGCAATTAGAGTCATATGCTGCATTTTTGCAGTCTAATGTTCCTGCTGATCAACGAACAGAATCAGGTCTGCAATCAACATTTAGTTCTATTTTCCCTATCGTTAGCCATTCAGGTAACGCGCGTTTAGATTACGTGAGTTATCAACTTGGCGCTGAGCCATTTGACGTTAAAGAATGTCAACAGCGTGGTTTAACCTATGCTGCACCTTTGCGTGTGCGCGTTCGTTTAACTATTATGGACAAAGAGGCTTCTAAACCTACGGTTAAAGAAGTTAAAGAACAAGAAGTGTACATGGGCGAATTGCCTTTGATGACTGAGAATGGTTCGTTTGTGATTAACGGTACTGAGCGCGTAATCGTATCTCAACTGCATCGTAGTCCAGGCGTGTTCTTTGAGCATGATCGTGGTAAAACACATAGCTCAGGTAAATTATTATTCTCAGCTCGTATTATTCCTTACCGTGGTTCATGGTTGGATTTTGAGTTCGATCCAAAAGATTACTTGTATTTCCGTATCGATCGTCGTCGCAAAATGCCAGTGACAATTTTGTTGAAAGCCCTTGGTTATACGCCAGAGCAAATCATTTCGACATTCTATGATTTTGATACATTCAACATCGGTAAAACTGGTGTTGAATTTACCATTGTGCCTGAACGTTTACGTGGTGAAGTGGCTAAATTTGATATCGTTGCTAAAGACGGTTCAGTCATTGTTGCTAAAGATAAGCGTATTACCGTTAAGCATATCCGTGATATGGAAAAAGCTGGTGTTAGCGAAATTGCAGTGCCACAAGATTTTATTCTTGGCCGTGCATTAGCAAACACAATCGTTGATCAAGAAACTGGTGAAGTTGTTGCAAACGCAAATGACGAAATCACAGAGTCTTTATTAGATAAATTGATTGACGCAAACATCCGTACTGTAAGCACATTGTATTCAAACGATTTGGATCACGGTGACTACATTTCACAAACATTGCGTATTGATGAAATCCCTGACCAATATAGCGCACGTGTAGCTATTTACCGCATGATGCGTCCAGGTGAACCACCAACTGAAGAGTCAGTTGAGGCGTTGTTCCAAGGCCTGTTCTTCAATGAGGATCGTTATGACCTATCACGCGTAGGCCGTATGAAGTTTAACCGTCGTGCTTTCCCTGAAAAAGCGGAAGAGCGTCAATCTAACTGGATTCGTAAGTTTTACGAATCAGTTGGTGCTCAAGGCGACGAAGGTGCAAATATACTGTCCAATAACGACATCTTAGCGGTAATTGGCGTGTTGCTTGAGTTGCGCAATGGTCGCGGTGAGATCGATGATATTGATCACTTAGGTAACCGTCGTATCCGTTCAGTGGGTGAGTTGGCAGAGAATCAATTCCGTACTGGTTTGGTTCGTGTTGAGCGCGCTGTTAAAGAGCGATTATCACAAGCTGAGTCTGACAACTTGATGCCGCATGATTTGATCAATGCGAAACCAGTGTCTAGTGCAATTCGTGAGTTCTTTGGCTCTAGCCAATTGTCACAATTTATGGACCAAACGAACCCATTGTCTGAGATTACGCATAAACGTCGTATTTCAGCACTTGGCCCTGGTGGTTTGACACGTGAACGTGCAGGTTTTGAAGTACGTGACGTGCACTCAACTCACTACGGTCGTGTTTGTCCGATTGAAACGCCAGAAGGTCCAAACATTGGTTTGATCAACTCTTTAGCGTTGTATGCACGTACTAATGAATATGGTTTCTTGGAAACACCATATCGTCGTGTTGAAGCTAATAAAGTGTCAGATACGATTGACTACCTATCTGCGATTGAAGAAAGTCAGTACATGATCGCGCAAGCGAATACTGATTTAGATGCTAAGAACTTATTTGTGGATGATTTGATTTCATCACGTCATCACAACGAGTTTACGATGACACAGCCAGAGCGCGTTCAATATATGGACGTTGCACCAGGTCAGATTGTTTCTGTAGCTGCATCATTGATTCCATTCTTGGAACACGATGACGCGAACCGCGCATTGATGGGTGCAAACATGCAACGTCAAGCAGTGCCATGTTTACGTGCTGAAAAAGCCGTGGTAGGTACTGGTATTGAACGTACAGTGGCCGTTGACTCGGGTACTGTCGTAACAGCACGCCGTGGTGGTTTGGTTGATTATGTGGATTCTGCACGTATTGTGATTCGTGTAAACGATGAAGAGGCGCAAGCTGGTGAAGTTGGTGTAGATATTTACAACTTAACTAAATATACGCGTTCTAACCAAAATACGAACATTAACCAACGTCCATTAGTAAAAGTCGGTGATAAATTATCACGCGGCGATGTGATTGCGGATGGTGCGTCAACAGATATGGGCGAGCTAGCGCTTGGTCAAAATATGTTGGTAGGCTTTATGCCATGGAATGGTTATAACTACGAAGACTCGATTTTGATTTCAGAGCGCGTAGTGGCTGATGATCGTTACACATCTATTCATATTGAAGAGTTGTCAGTGGTTGCACGTGATACAAAACTTGGTGCAGAAGAAATCACACAAGATATTTCAAACTTGAGTGAGCGCATGTTAGCGCGTCTGGATGAAGTAGGTATTATTCACATCGGTGCTGAAGTTGAAGCTGGTGATGTATTGGTTGGTAAAGTAACGCCAAAAGGTGAGACACAACTAACACCAGAAGAAAAATTGCTACGTGCGATTTTCGGTGAAAAAGCATCTGATGTTAAAGACACGTCATTGCGCGTGCCTTCTGGCATGAGCGGTACCGTGATTGACGTACAAGTGTTTACACGCGAAGGTATTGACCGTGATGCACGTGCACAACAAATTATTGATGACCAATTAGCGCACTACAAACAAGACTTGGCTGATCAGATGCGTATTGTGGAAGACGATGCATTCGGTCGTATCCGTCGCTTGATTGAAGGTAAAGTGGCTACTGGCGGCCCTAACAAACTGAAAAAAGGCGAAGCATTGACTGCTGAGTACTTAGAGTCTGTAGGTCGTTACGATTGGTTTGACATTCGCTTGGCTGATGAAGAGGCTGCGCGTCAATTAGAGCAATTAAAAGACAGTTTGTCACAAGCTCGTATTGAGTTTGATAACCGCTTTGAAGAGAAAAAACGTAAATTGACGCAAGGTGACGAATTGCCACCAGGCGTACAAAAAATGGTTAAGGTTTACTTGGCTGTTAAACGTCGTATCCAGCCAGGCGATAAGATGGCTGGTCGTCACGGTAACAAGGGTGTGATTTCAAAAATTTGTCCTGTAGAAGATATGCCACACATGGCAGACGGTACACCGCTGGATATCGTGTTGAACCCACTAGGCGTTCCATCACGTATGAACATCGGTCAGATTTTAGAAGTTCACTTGGGTTGGGCTGCTAAAGGCTTAGGCTTACGTATCGAAGAAATGCTACGTGAAGAAACTAAAGTGGCTGATATCCGTAAGTTCTTGGAAAAAATCTACAACGACAGCACAGGTAAGCATGAAGATATTAAATCTTTCACCGATGTTGAGATTTTAGATTTAGCAGAAAATCTTAAACAAGGTGTGCCATTCGCAACACCAGTGTTTGATGGCGCGGCTGAGTCTGATATTAGAGCGATGCTTGATTTGGCGTTCCCAGATGATGATGCACGTACTAAACAATTGCAGTTCCATGCAGGTAAAACACAGGTAACGCTGTTTGATGGCCGCACTGGCGACAAATTTGAGCGTCCAGTGACTGTAGGTTATATGCACGTATTGAAACTGCATCACTTGGTTGATGACAAAATGCATGCTCGTTCTACTGGTCCTTATTCATTGGTCACACAACAACCATTGGGCGGTAAAGCACAATTCGGTGGCCAGCGTTTTGGTGAGATGGAGGTTTGGGCGCTTGAAGCTTATGGTGCTTCATATACATTGCAAGAAATGCTGACAGTGAAGTCTGATGACGTTACTGGACGTACAAAAGTATATGAAAACATCGTTAAAGGCGAACACAAAATTGATGCAGGTATGCCTGAGTCATTTAACGTGTTAGTGAAAGAAATTCGTTCACTCGCTATCGACATCGACCTAGATCGCAACTAACTTATAACTTATGCGCCTAAACGGCGCATAGAGGAGAGAATTCACATGAAAGCTCTATTAGACTTATTTAAACAGGTAACGCAAGAAGAAGAGTTTGATGCAATTAAGATTGCGTTAGCTTCACCTGAAAAAATCCGTTCATGGTCATATGGCGAAGTGAAAAAGCCAGAAACCATTAACTACCGTACGTTCAAACCAGAGCGTGATGGCTTGTTTTGTGCAAAAATCTTTGGCCCTATCAAAGATTACGAATGCTTATGCGGTAAATACAAACGCTTAAAACACCGTGGTGTGATTTGTGAAAAATGTGGCGTTGAAGTGACATTGTCAAAAGTGCGTCGTGAGCGTATGGGTCATATCGACCTAGCATCACCAGTAGCGCACATTTGGTTCTTGAAGTCATTACCAAGCCGTTTAGGTATGGTGTTAGATATCGCTTTACGTGATATCGAACGTGTATTGTACTTTGAAGCATTCATCGTGGTTGATCCAGGCATGACACCGCTAACACGCGGTCAGTTATTGACTGAAGATGACTACTTGGCAAAAGTAGAAGAATACGGTGATGAATTCAATGCTGTCATGGGTGCTGAAGCGGTTCGTGAACTGCTACGTACAATGGACATTGAACGTGAAATCACGACATTACGTCATGATTTAGGCGCAACTGGTTCTGAAGCTAAAATCAAGAAAATCGCTAAACGCTTAAAAGTGTTAGAAGCTTTCCAAAAATCTGGCATTAAACCAGAGTGGATGATTCTTGAAATTTTGCCAGTGTTACCACCAGAGCTACGTCCATTAGTACCATTGGATGGCGGCCGTTTTGCAACGTCTGACTTGAATGATTTATATCGCCGTGTGATTAACCGTAACAACCGTTTGAAACGTTTGTTAGAGTTAAAAGCACCAGAAATCATCGTACGTAACGAAAAACGTATGTTGCAAGAAGCGGTAGACTCATTATTAGACAATGGTCGTCGCGGTAAAGTAATGACAGGCGCTAACAAACGCCCATTAAAATCATTAGCTGACATGATCAAGGGTAAAGGCGGTCGTTTCCGTCAAAACTTGCTTGGTAAGCGAGTGGACTACTCTGGTCGTTCAGTGATTGTGGTTGGTCCACAATTGAAACTGCATCAGTGCGGTTTGCCTAAGAAAATGGCGTTGGAATTGTTCAAACCATTCATCTTCCATAAATTGGAAGTGTTAGGTTTAGCGACAACGATTAAAGCTGCTAAGAAAAAAGTAGAAGAAGAAGGACCAGAAGTATGGGATATCCTCGAGGACGTGATTCGCGAGCATCCAGTACTATTGAACCGTGCGCCTACATTGCACCGTTTAGGTATTCAAGCGTTTGAGCCTATCTTGATTGAAGGTAAAGCCATTCAATTGCATCCGTTAGTTTGTGCGGCATTCAACGCCGACTTTGACGGTGACCAAATGGCTGTTCACGTTCCATTGAGCTTAGAGGCGCAAATGGAAGCACGTACTTTGATGTTGGCTTCAAACAACGTATTGTCACCAGCTAACGGTGAGCCAATCATCGTGCCTTCACAGGATATCGTGCTGGGTCTGTACTACATGACACGTGAGAAAGTTAACGCACGCGGAACTGGCATGCGCTTCTCGGACGTGAAAGAAGTGCAACGTGTGTTCGATCAAGGTTTAATTGATCTACACGCTAAAGTGACTGTGCGTATCAAAGAATACGACGTTGATTTGGATGGTGTAAAAACTGAGAAAACAACACGTTACGAGACTACCGTAGGTCGTGCATTGCTGTCAGACATCTTGCCAGCAGGCTTGCCGTTTAGCCACATTGATAAAGCATTGAAAAAGAAAGAGCTTTCAAAACTAATCAATGCTAGCTTCCGTAAAGTTGGTATTCGTGAAACAGTAATCTTTGCTGACCAATTGAAAAATACTGGTTACTCATATGCAACTAAAGCTGGTATCTCTATTAGCATTAACGATATGTTAGTACCTGCAGAAAAAGAGCAATTAATCGCCGCAGCTGATGCTGAAGTGAAAGAAATTGAAGACCAATACGTCTCTGGTTTAGTGACTCAAGGCGAGCGCTACAACAAGGTTGTGGATATTTGGGGCCGTGCTGGTGACAAAGTCGCTGATGCGATGATGAAACAGCTAAAAGAAGAAGATGTATTAGATGCTGATGGCAATCAAATGAAAGATGCTAACGGTAAAGTAATCCGTCAAGAATCTTTTAATGCGATTTACATGATGGCTGACTCAGGTGCGCGTGGTTCTGCAGCGCAAGTACGTCAGTTGGCTGGTATGCGTGGCCTGATGGCTAAACCAGATGGTTCTATTATTGAAACGCCGATTAAAGCGAACTTCCGTGACGGCCTAAACGTGTTGCAATACTTTATTTCAACCCACGGTGCTCGTAAGGGTCTAGCCGATACTGCGTTGAAAACAGCGAACTCTGGTTACCTGACACGTCGTTTGGTGGATGTAACGCAAGACTTAGTAGTAACTGAGCACGATTGCGGTACTAGCGATGGTTTGGTGACTAAAGCCTTGGTTAAAGGTGGTGAAGTGATCGAGCCATTGCACGACCGTATCTTAGGTCGTACAGCAGCTCTAGATGTAATCAACCTAGAAACACAAGAAGTAATTTACCCAGCGGGTACATTGCTGACTGAAGATGAAGTAGAGCATATCGACGCTTTAGGTATCGATGAAGTGAAAGTGCGTACAGCACTTACTTGCGATACGCGCTACGGCATTTGTGCTAAGTGTTATGGTCGTGACTTAGGTCGTGGCAAACTGATTAGCATGGGTGAAGCAGTAGGTGTTATCGCTGCACAATCTATTGGTGAACCTGGTACACAGTTGACGATGCGTACGTTCCACATCGGTGGTGCGGTATCACGTGCAGCTTCAGTGTCACAAGTTGAAAGTAAATCTAACGGTGTACTCAACTTTACCTCAACGATGCGTTACGTAACTAACGTACGTAATGAGCAAGTGGTGATTTCACGTAATGGTGAAGTGATTATTGCAGATGAGAACGGCCGTGAGCGTGAGCGTCATAAAGTGCCATACGGTGCTACTTTGCAAATTACCGATGGCAAAACTGTAAAAGCAGGTCAGGCAATTGCAACTTGGGATCCGCATACGCGTCCAATTATTACTGAGTATGCAGGCTTTGTTAAATTTGAAAACGTTGAAGAAGGTATCACGGTAGCTAAACAAATTGATGATGTAACTGGTTTGTCATCATTGGTAGTTATTGATCCTAAACAACGTGCTGGCCAAACTAAAGGCCTGCGTCCACAAGTTAAATTGTTAGATGCAAATGGCAATGAAGTTAAACTTGCTGGTGGTGATCAATCAGTGAACGTTACGTTCCAAATCGGTTGTATTATTACCGTGAAAGATGGTCAAGAAGTGGGTGTGGGTGAAGTATTGGCTCGTGTACCACAAGAATCATCTAAAACACGTGATATTACTGGTGGTCTACCACGCGTTGCTGAGCTGTTCGAAGCGCGTTCACCAAAAGATGCTGGTATGTTAGCTGAAGTAACTGGTACCGTTTCATTCGGTAAAGATACTAAAGGTAAACAACGTTTAGTCATTACTGATTTGGACGGTATTTCTAACGAATACTTGATACCAAAAGACAAGCACGTGACAGCGCATGACGGTCAAGTAGTGACTAAAGGTGAAACAATTGTTGACGGCCCAGCTGATCCACAAGACATTTTACGTTTACAAGGTCGCGAATCTTTAGCACGTTATATCATTGACGAAGTGCAAGACGTGTATCGTTTGCAGGGCGTTAAGATTAATGACAAACATATTGAAGTTATCGTACGTCAAATGTTGCGTCGTGTACGTGTAACTGATGCTGGTGATACAAGCTTCATCTTAGGTGAGCAAGTTGAGCGTGCTGATTTGTTAGCTGAAAATGAAGTGGTGATTGCGCAAGACAAACGTCCTGCACAGTTTGAATATGTATTGCTTGGTATTACTAAAGCATCATTGTCTACTGACTCATTCATCTCAGCGGCTTCGTTCCAAGAAACAACACGCGTACTGACAGAGGCAGCAATCTTAGGTAAACGTGATGAATTGCGTGGTCTGAAAGAAAACGTAATTGTTGGTCGCTTGATTCCAGCAGGTACTGGTCTTGCATATCACGAAGCGCGTAAGCGTGCTGCGGTTGCTGGCGGAGTTTCAAGAAATGAAACGCCAGTAGTAGAAGCGGTAGCAGAGGCAGAAGAGGTGGTAGTAAATGCAGCAGTAGAAGTAAGCAGTGAGATAGATGCAGAATAAAATCAGATAATTAAGTCTTGACAATAAAAGTCAGGCTAAATAGAATGCTGAGTTTTTCAGGATGGTGTTATTGTCTTTAACGCCATCCTAATCTATTTTTAGATTTTGAAATTAATTTTAGAGAACATCATTAGAGGTTACAGGCAATGCCAACCATCAATCAGTTAGTACGTAAACCACGCGTTAAAGTGGTCACGAAGAGCAAAGTGCCTGCACTTGAAGCTTGTCCGCAGAAACGTGGTGTTTGCACTCGCGTTTATACTACAACACCTAAAAAGCCAAACTCAGCTTTGCGTAAAGTGGCTAAAGTTCGCTTGACCAACGGCTATGAAGTAATTAGCTACATCGGCGGTGAAGGTCATAACTTGCAAGAGCATAGCGTAGTGTTGCTACGTGGTGGTCGTGTAAAAGACTTGCCAGGTGTGCGTTACCATATGGTGCGTGGTAGTTTGGATACTGCAGGTGTTAAAGATCGTAAGCAATCACGTTCTAAATACGGTGCTAAGCGTCCTAAAGAAGCTAAAGCTAAGTAATGTAAATTATAACCGGTCATCGGTTTTGTTAATGTAGCGGCTAACCAAAAGCCTTGCTGAGCAGTTGCTAGCAAAACATAAAAGAGAATAGAGAAGATTATGCCAAGACGTAGAGAAGTTCCCAAGCGCCACATTCTGCCAGATCCAAAATTTGGTAGCCAAGAGGTGTCTAAATTTGTAAATGTACTAATGACAGGTGGTAAAAAATCTGTTGCTGAGCGTATTTTGTATGGTGCATTTGATCAAGTGACCAGCAAAACAAGCAAAGATGCTTTAGAGGTGTTTACACTTGCGTTATCTAACCTACGCCCATTGGTTGAGGTTAAGAGTCGCCGTGTTGGTGGTGCAAACTACCAGGTGCCAGTAGAGGTTCGTCCTAGCCGCCGTAGTGCTTTAGCGATGCGTTGGTTGCGTGATGCAGCGCGTAAGCGTGGTGAGAAATCAATGGGCTTGCGTCTAGCAGCTGAGTTGGTTGAAGCTTCAGAGGGTCGTGGTTCAGCGATGAAGAAACGTGAAGAAGTTCACCGTATGGCTGAAGCTAACAAAGCGTTCTCACATTTCCGCTTCTAATTAGTTATTTAACTAACAGAATCGCTCTTTAAGAAAATTAAGTAAAGGTAATAAACGTGGCTCGTCAAACCCCTATTAATCGCTATCGTAACATTGGTATTTCTGCTCACATCGATGCAGGTAAAACAACTACGACAGAGCGTATTTTATTTTATACAGGCGTTAATCATAAGATTGGTGAAGTGCATGATGGCGCTGCAACCATGGACTGGATGGAGCAAGAGCAAGAGCGTGGTATTACCATTACTTCTGCTGCTACTACCTGCTTCTGGAAAGGTATGGCTGGTCAATTTGATCAACATCGCATCAACATTATTGATACCCCAGGCCACGTTGACTTTACGATTGAAGTAGAGCGTTCAATGCGTGTGCTTGACGGTGCATGTATGGTTTACTGTGCGGTAGGTGGTGTGCAGCCACAGTCAGAAACTGTATGGCGTCAAGCTAACAAGTACAAAGTGCCACGCTTAGCGTTCGTTAACAAAATGGACCGAGCTGGTGCTAACTTCTTCAAAGTGTACGATCAAATGCGTTCACGTTTGAAAGCTAACCCAATTCCTTTGCAAGTGCCAATCGGTGCTGAAGAGAAGTTTGAAGGCGTTGTTGACTTGATCAAAATGAAAGCTATCTTTTGGGATGAAGCATCTCAAGGGATGAAGTTTGATTACCGTGAAGTTCCTGCAGAGCTTAAAGCTGATTGCGATAAGTGGCGTGAAAACATGGTTGAAGCTGCTGCTGAAGCTAGTGAAGAGTTGATGAACAAATACCTTGAAGAAGGTGACTTGTCAGAAGCTGATATTCTTTTGGGTCTACGTACACGTACCATCGCATCTGAAATCGTGCCAATGATGTGCGGTTCAGCATTCAAAAACAAAGGTGTGCAAGCCATGTTGGACAAGGTGATCGAACTGATGCCTGCGCCAACAGATATCCCACCAACGCGTGCTGAAGATGAAGATGGTAACGAAATCCTACTTCAAGCTTCTGATGAAGAAAAGTTCTCTGCATTAGCGTTTAAAATTATGACAGACCCGTTTGTTGGTCAGTTGATTTTCTTCCGCGTATATTCTGGCGTGGTGAATGCTGGTGATACTGTTTACAACCCAATCAAGGGTAAAAAAGAACGTATTGGCCGTATTGTGCAAATGCATGCTAATAACCGTGTGCCTATTGATGAGGTTCGTGCAGGCGACATTGCTGCTGCGGTTGGTTTGAAAGAAGCAACCACTGGTGATACTTTGTGTGCATTAGGTTCTGAAATCATCCTAGAGCGTATGATATTCCCAGAACCAGTGATTCACGTTGCTGTAGAGCCTAAAACTAAAGCTGACCAAGAAAAAATGGGTGTTGCTTTAAATCGTTTGGCACAAGAAGATCCTTCATTCCGTGTTAAAACTGATGAAGAAACAAACCAAACAATCATCTCTGGTATGGGTGAGTTGCACTTGGAGATTTTGGTTGATCGTATGCGTCGTGAGTTCAACGTTGAAGCTAACGTTGGTGCACCTCAAGTTGCTTACCGTGAGGCAATTAAGAAATCTGTTGAAGTTGAAGGTAAGTTTGTTAAACAGTCTGGCGGTAAAGGTCAGTATGGTCACGTATGGTTGAAAATGGAACCAAACGAACCTGGTAAAGGTTTTGAGTTTATCGATCAGATTAAAGGTGGTACAGTGCCGCGCGAGTTTATTCCTGCGGTTGAAAAAGGTCTTCGTGAGACGATCCCATCTGGTATCTTGGCAGGCTTCCCTGTGGTTGATGTAAAAGTAACCTTGTTTGATGGTTCATACCATGATGTTGACTCGAATGAGAATGCATTTAAGATGGCTGCATCAATTGGCTTTAAAGATGGTATGCGTAAAGCTGATCCAATCTTGCTTGAGCCTATGATGGCGGTTGAGGTTGAAACGCCTGAAGATTACATGGGTGATGTGATGGGGGACTTATCTTCACGTCGCGGTATGATTCAAGGCATGGAAGATAGTCCATCAGGTAAAGTGATTCGTGCGGAAGTGCCATTGGCAGAGATGTTTGGCTACTCAACTGTTGTGCGTTCACTTTCACAAGGTCGCGCTAGTTATAGCATGGAATTCAAGCACTACACAGAAGCACCAAGAAACGTGGCTGATGCCATTATTAATAAAAAATAGTCCATCACTAATTAATTTTAAAGTTTAGATAAAAGGAAATAATCATGGCAAAAGGTAAATTTGAGCGGACCAAGCCGCACGTTAACGTAGGCACGATTGGCCACGTTGACCATGGTAAGACAACACTAACAGCAGCGATCACCACTGTATTGACAAAGAAATACGGCGGCGAAGCTAAAGCGTACGACCAAATTGACGCAGCACCAGAAGAAAAAGCACGTGGTATTACCATTAACACAGCACACGTTGAGTACGAAACAGCAACACGTCACTACGCGCACGTAGACTGCCCAGGCCATGCTGACTATGTTAAAAACATGATCACAGGCGCAGCACAAATGGACGGCGCGATCTTGGTATGTTCAGCAGCTGACGGCCCTATGCCACAAACACGTGAGCACATCTTGTTAGCACGTCAAGTTGGCGTACCATACATCGTAGTGTTCCTAAACAAAGCAGACATGGTAGATGATCCTGAATTGTTAGAACTCGTTGAAATGGAAGTGCGTGACTTGCTAAGCAAATACGACTTCCCAGGCGACGACACACCAATCATCAAAGGCTCAGCAAAACTAGCCCTTGAAGGTGACCAATCAGAAATCGGCGAGCCAGCAATCTTCCGCTTAGCAGAAGCATTAGACAGCTACATCCCAATGCCAGAGCGCGCAATCGATGGCACATTCCTAATGCCAGTAGAAGACGTATTCTCTATCTCAGGCCGTGGTACTGTGGTAACAGGTCGTATCGAGCGCGGTATCGTTAAAGTTGGTGACGAGATCGAAATCGTAGGTATCAAAGACACACTAAAAACAACCTGTACAGGCGTGGAAATGTTCCGCAAACTGCTAGACCAAGGTCAAGCAGGCGACAACGTAGGCGTATTGCTACGTGGTACGAAACGTGAAGAAGTTGAACGTGGCCAAGTATTGGCAAAAGCTGGTTCTATCAAACCACACACAAAATTCACAGCAGAAATCTACGTGTTGGGTAAAGATGAAGGTGGTCGTCACACACCATTCTTCCAAGGCTACCGTCCACAATTCTACTTCCGTACTACTGACGTAACTGGTGCAGTTGAATTACCAGAAGGAACAGAAATGGTAATGCCAGGCGACAACGTATCAATCACAGTAACATTGATTGCCCCAATCGCGATGGAAGAAGGCTTACGCTTCGCTATCCGTGAAGGTGGCCGTACTGTTGGTGCTGGTGTAGTTGCTAAAGTTATCGAGTAA